>CAYZXS010000030.1:5526-49669 GCA_964482495.1 uncultured Planctomycetales bacterium | reverse complement strand
GCTCACCCGCCAGGACTCTCATAGACTGTGGCACCGGTTTGGGGGGCCGGTCATCTCCGTGACCGTCAGCCTCGGGGTGGCCGAACACCGGCCCGATGAGGACCTGGCGGAGCTCATCCGCCGCGCGGACACCGCGCTCTACGGCGCCAAGGAAGGCGGCCGGAACCGCGTCGTCTGCTCCCGGGAATAAAAAAACCGACGCCGGCCTCAGGGGGAGGGACGGCGCCGGAAGGTCTCGGCGGGGCCGAAGCCGATGGTTCCAACCTAGGAAGCTCGCTGATCTGTCGCGAAGTCAGACGATAGTAGGCGGCCTCGGCACGGGGGGGGGTAGAAGAAGCGGTGCGAAGGGGGGGTGAATCGCCCGCGTCATTCGCACCGAGGCCAGAACGTAGATTAAGGCTTTCGCGCGCCCTGGGAAGCTTTTCTTCGGCTGAACGTGAGATCCGGTCGGCGGCCGGAGAAAGTCCCCATCTCTATATCCGAATTCGATCCGGTCGCGCCAAGTCATGGGCCCGGCGGCTGACGACCAGGAGCTCTCCCTCGGGCCGGCGCTTGCGGAAGCCCAGCAGGTGGAAGACCTCGATCGTGAACCAGCGGGCGACGCGCTGGTCCACCAGCAGCGCGTCCGGCTGCTGGGGATGGCGGCGCACGCCCGGCAGCCAGTGCACCAGCCGGTCCAGCCGCAGCCGCCGCATCCAGCGGGACAGCCGCAACCAGAACGGGCTGACCTCGCGGGCGAGGAAGAAGCCGTCGTCGCCCTTTCCTTGGTAGAGCGGAAGCAGCACCCGCGCCGGGTAGAAGGCTTCGATGTCGCCGCGGCTGTCGTCGGCCAGCACCTGGCCGGCGTGGACCTCGCAGAAGTTCTGGAAGCCCGGCCGCATCCGGAAGTCGTCCTCGGGCTTCAGGCCGTGGCGGTAGCGGATCTCCAGCACCGGCGGCACCTGGGAGGCGCGCTGGCGCAGCAGCTCCCGCGCTCGCCGGACGCGCGGGTCCTTGCCGGGCAGGCAGCAGGCCGCGGCCAGGCCGATCCAGATCGCCGCGACGTGGTTCTCGACCGACTCCTCGTCGTCGTGCTGGCCGCCCTCGAAGCCCATGGTCACCAGCCCGGCGTTGTTGAGGTGCTCGAGCAGGGCGCCGTCGATCTGCTCCTCGAGGCCGAGGATGACCGGCACCGGGAAGGGCCGCGCGAAGCGCCGGTTGCGCAGCGTGTCGCCGATGCAGGCGAAGGGGGTGCCGTGGGCCGAGGAGGTGTGCAGGTCGAGGAAGCAGATCTCGGCCTCGGCCTCGGTGACGGCCTGGCGGATCTCCCCGAGCAGCTCCCGCTGCTCGTGGCACTCGGAGTCGCAGGGGCCGTCGCCGGTGTCGACCGCCGCCAGGCGCTCCGGCACCCACGCCCGGTTCAGGTCGACGTCCAGGTAGCGGGTCCGCCGGCTGAGCGCCGCCAGGTTGCCGGCCAGGCCGAGCAGCCGGCCGCGGAGCTGGCCCGGCTCGGCCTCCAGCTCGGCGATCACCCGCTCCAGGGCGAGCACGCCGGAGGGCTCGTTGCCGTGCAGCCCGCCGGTGCACAAGAGCAGCGGGCCCGGGGCGGCTCCGCGCACGCAGCCGACCCGGCGGCGCGAACCGGCGGCCTCCAGCGGCGACTCCTGCTTGGACGCCATCTCCTATTCCTGGAGCTTCTGTTCCAGCAGCCGGGCGGCCACGCCCATGAAGTCGTAGTCGGTGACGATGCCGACCAGCCGGCGCTCGTCATCGACCACCGGCAGGCAGGAGACCTTGTGCTGCCGCATCAGCTGGAAGGCGTCCAGGGTGAGGGAGTTCGCGGGGACCGTGACGGGGTCGGTCTCCATGATGTCGCTGACCGGGACCTGGCCGTGCTCGCCGCTGTTGCGGAAGAAGAAGCGCATCAAGGCGCGGTGGGTGACCAGGCCGACGAGCCGGTGCTCGTCGTCCTCGACCGGCACGTGGCGGATGTGGCGCCAGTCCATCATGTTCGCCGCCAGGTCGACCAGCTCGTCCTCGTGCACCGTGAAGATGTCGGTGGTCATGAAGGACTCGATGTACTCGTAGTGCTCCCGCTCGACCGGCGTCTCGTCGCCGACGGTGGCGAAGGACCAGTCGTGGCCCGGGCGGCCCTCGATCTGGTTGTCGACGGTGGCCCCGACCAGGGCGCAGGCCTTGGCCATCGGGCTGGCCTCGTCGTCCATGGTCATCACCGACTTGATCTGCCAGCAGGCGCCGGTGCGGCCGGACTCGACCCGGTCGCGGATCACCGCCAGGTAGCGCTCGGTGTCCTCGCCGTCGATGCCGCAGCGGGCCAGGCCCTGGTGGGCGATCGGCAGCAGCTCGTCCAGGATCAGGTCGGTGGCGGTGACCCGGACGTCCCCGAACCAGGAGAACTGGGCGTCGAGGCCCAGGCGGGCGGCGGACAGCAGGTTGTCCTTGGCGACGTCGAAGGAGATGCGCTCGGCGGGGTTGCCGTACTCGGCGGCGCCGCCGTGGACCAGGCCGAACCAGAAGGCGGCGTTGGCGACCTCGTCGGTGATCGACGGGCCGGCCGGCAGCAGCCGGTTCTCGATCCGGAGGTGCGGCTTGCCGTCGCTGATGCCGTAGCAGGCGCGGTTCCAGCGGTAGACGGTGCCGGTGTGCAGGCGCATGGCGTAGAGCTTGGGCGCCCGCCCGGCCTCCATGGCCTCGTAGGGGTCCTCGTAGTCGTCCGAGCCGATCAGGGCGCGGAAGCGGGCCACGTCCTCCTGGTAGATCTCGAGCACCGACTTGCGGACCCACTCGGTGCCGAAGCTGACCCGCGGCTGGAAGTCGCGCTGGTGCAGGTCGGTCTTGCGGGTGTCGACCGACTGCTGGAACAGCGCCAGCCGGGTCTCGCGCCACAGCCGCTTGCCGAACAGCAGCGGCGAATTCACGGCCGCCGCCATCACCGGACCGGCGATCAGCTGCGAGATGTTGTAGAGCTTGACGAAGTCCTCGGGAGCGACCTGCAGGTGCACCTGGAAGGAGGTGTTGCAGGCCTCGAGCATCATGGTGTCGTGCTTGAGGTTGAGCTCGTCGATGCCCTTGATGCGCAGTCGGAAGTCGCCGCCGCGGAGCCGGCCCATGGCGTCCTTGAGGGCGTAGTAGCGCGGCAGCGGCGTCATCGCCTCGACCGTCAGGTCGTCCTTGCGCAGGGTCGGCAGGATGCCGGTCATGACGACGTCGCCGCCGAGCTCGCGGGCGGCGTGGCGGGCCTTGCCGAGCAGCTCCTCGAGGTGGAGCTGCAGCTCCCGCAGACAGCTGCCGCGGAACTCGAAGGGGTCGCAGTTGAACTCGAGGTTGAACTGCGCCAGCTCGGTGGTGAAGTGCGGGTCGTCGATGGCCTCGAGCATCGGCAGCGCCAGCGGCGCCGGCCGGCCGCCCGCGTCGATCAGGAACAGCTCCTGCTCGGCGCCGACGCGGCTCTTGTCCGACTCGATCATGCCCTTGGCGAGCATCTCCTCGAGGGCCTGGAGGTCGCGCAGAACGCACTTCATGAAGAAGCGCAGCTGCTCGCTGTCCTGGTATGCGGTGACCTGTTGTTCGCCCACGGTCTGGGGAATGGCGGCGGAGGGCAGGGGGGGAGAGGGCTGGAATCCGTCTGGAACGGCCCGTCGCCATGGTAGCCGTCGCCGCGCCGCTCTCTCCGCCTTCTTGACCGCCGCCACCGCCTAGCCGTGGCGGATAAAAAGAAAGGGGAGAGCCGGAACTCTCCCCTTCCCCCTCAGCAGCGCCTACGGCCGAACGAGGCGCCGCGTCGGCCGTGCCCTAGCGGGCGCCTCCCTCCTCCGCGCGAGCGGACGGTTCGGCGGGCGGCAGCGCGCCTTCGGGGGTGCCGTATCCGGGCGGGCGCGCGAGCATGACGACGCGCGCGCCGTAGCCGCTGGCGAGCAATTCACGGGTGCCGTTGCGGCCGTCGAGCTCGGCGGCGTGCAGCCAGTGACCCTTGTCGCGGTCCACGAACAGGGTCTCGGCGCTCCACTCGGCGCCGCGCCGCGACAGCAGCTGGACCTCGCCGCTGTAGCCGAAGACCGCGACCGTCTCCTCGACGCCGGGCTCAGCGCTGAAGCGGGCGGCGGCCAGGCCGCGCGGACCCTGCGGCCCCTGGTAGATGGTCTCGTGCCGCCAGGCGCCGGCGGCGGAGCGCTCGTGGCGCATGACCCGGCCGTCGTCGAGGGTGTGGTAGAGCACCGAGGGCCGCTCGGGGTCCCAGGCGAGGCGGCCGAGGCCCATCTCGGTCTGCCAGATGGTCTCCCAGACCGGGCCCGCCGGACCCAGCCGCACCAGCTTGAGCCAGCCGGCGCGGGTGACGGCGGCGATCGCCGGGCCGCCGGCGCCGGGGAGGTCGACCAGCAGCGCGTCGCGGACACGGCCGCCGAGGTCGCCGTAGGAGTGCTGGTTCCACTCGCCGTCGGCGCCGTCGGGGGTCATCAGCCACAGGCCGCCGGGGCGGGTGAAGACCAGCAGGCCGCGGCCCTCGAGCGGCACCAGGGTGTGGATCTCGCGGCCGGGGAAGTGGCCGATGCGCCGGGCGTCGAGCGCGCCGTTGGGGTAGGCGCGCAGCTGGTAGAGGTTGCCGAGCTGGCCGCCGGTGTAGAGCTCGGCGCCGTCGGCGCGCGGGTCGAGCTCGCCGTGGGTCAGGCCGCCGAGCCACTTGCCGTCCTGGATGCGCGGCATCGGCGTCCACTTGCCGCTGTAGGAGACCAGCACGATGCAGCGGCCCTTGTCGTCGAGGCCGACCACCTCGGGCGAGGCGTACTGCGGGAAGACCTGGAAGGGCTTGACGGTCCAGACGCCGACGTCGTTGTCAATCACGAGCCGGGCGTCCCAGCCAGCGGCCGCCGGGAGCGGCACCTCGCCCTTCGCGGGGTCGGCGGCGGCGGCCGGTCCCACGGCGGGGGCCGCCGCCGCGGGGTCGCCCGCCGCCTGCGGAGAAGCGCAAGCGGCGGACGCGGACAATACGGACAGGAGGAGCGGGAGCGTTCTCATCGCGGCCTCACCATCGCACACTCATGGCGGCCGAGAAGTAGAACTGCCGCGGCGGGCCGGCGACCTGGCCGCCGCCGAAGAAGCCGCCGCGAGAGTGGACGTGCCAGCTCTCGTCAGCCAGGTTGGTGGCGCCGAGCGCGAACTCCAGCTCGACCTGGTCGCTGATCTCGGTGATCTTGGCCACGCGGCCGTCCCAGATGGTGCGGCCGGGGTTGACGCCGAGATTGCCGTTGGCGTTGACCTGGGCGGTGTTGGCGTCGTCGGAGAAGGAGTCGCCGACGTAGGTGCCGCCGACCGAGGCGTACCAGCCGCTCTCGGTCTGATAGCGGGCCATCCACGCCGCCTTCTGCTCCCAGGCGTAGGGAGTCTCGTTGCCGGCGTTGGGGCCGCTCTTGAGCTCCGAGTCCTGGACCGTGAAGGAGCACAGCGTCGACAGGCCCTCGAGCGCGGGCGAGATCGTGCTGGCGTCCCACTCGAGCACGACGTCAGCGCCGACCGCGGTGATCTTGCCCAGGTTCTCGTAGAAGCCGCTGTAGAAGACGCCGAAGTCGTCGTAGTCGACGCGCCAGCCGGTGACCGAGCCGGCGAAGCCGGCGCCGCCGGTCCAGCGGGTACCGAGCTCCATGGAGCGGCCCTTCTCGAACTTCAGGGTGTTCTTGGGCTTGGTGGTGAAGGCGTAGCCCCACACCTGCGGCGCCCGGAAGCCCTCGGCGTAGTTGCCGTAGAGCGCCCAGTTGTCGGCTAGCTCGTAGCTGGCGCCGACCGCCGGCAGCAGGTCGAAGAACTCGTCCTCGAACTTCCAGCCGCCGACCGAGTCCTCGCCCTCGGTGCTCGGGATCCACTCGGCGCGGGCGCCGAGGTTCACGAGCAGGGCGTCGGTCGGGCGGAAGGTGTCGTCGACGTGCAGCGAGATGGTGTTGACGCTGTACTCGGCGTTCTGGGTCAGGGTGCTCGGCCCGCCCGGGTAGGGCTCGCTGCGCAGCTTCCAGGACGGGATCCAGTCCCGGTGATAGCGGGCGCCGTAGTAGATCTGGTGCTCCATGCCGGCCAGCTCGGTCTCGAACAGGCCGCGGGCGCCGACGGCGCCGAAGAAGCTCTCGTCGTCCCAGTCCGAGACCGTCGTCGCGGTCCCGAAGTGCGGCCGCTGGGCCCGCAGGTGCCGGCCCGACTGCGACAGGTAGCCGTAGGCCTCCACCCAGGCGTCGTCGCCGCCGGTGTGATAGACGACATCGGCGACGCTGCGGAAGCCGTCGAAGAGGTTCTCCGGCCGGGCGTTGCCGAAGGGGTTCTGGTTGAACTGCGCCAGGGTCAGGCCGCCCGGCGCCATGTGCTCGTCCTCCATGTGGCTGAAGGAGGTCGCCAGCCAGCTCTCCTCGCCGAGCTGCCAGCGGAACTTCAGGTTGAAGTCCTGCTGGTCGAAGCCGCCGTTCTCGCGGTAACCCTCGCCGCGGCGGTCGACGTAGGTGGCCACGTAGCCGAAGTCGTCGATGGTCTGGCCGTAGCTGAGCAGGGTGCTCGAGTAGTCGTTCGAGCCCAGGGTGGTGCGGAAATCCAGGCTGGCGCCGCTCGGGATCGGCTGGGTCATGAAGTTGAGCACGCCGCCGACGGTGTTCGGCGAGTAGCGCACCGTGTGGCCGCCGCGGATGTAGTCCATGGCGTAGACCCGCTCGGTGGTCAGCGGCAGGAAGCTGAAGGCGGTCCAGCCGTAGGGCAGCGGGCTGGCCGGCACGCCGTCGATGAGCACGTTCAGGTACTCGGTCAGGCCGTCGTCGGGCAGGCCGCGCATCGAGAAGCTCGGGGCGCTGGCCTCGCCGCCGTTGTACGGCCGGGTCGAGGCGGCCGGCAGGTACTGGACCAGGTCGTTCAGGTCGCGGGCGCCGGTCTGCTTGACCTGCTCCGGCCCGAACACGTCGCGCGAGCCGAACCAGTCCAGCGGCACGATCGGCACGCCTTCGTCTTCGGTGCGGCCGATGACCAGGATCTCGGGGATCTCCTGTCTCTGGCCGGTCTGGGGGTCGGGATCTTGCGGCGGAGCGGTCTGCTGGGCAGTCAGCGGCGCGGCGATCAGCATCGCGGCGGCAGCAAGGGAGGAAGGAATCAAGTGACTTTCGCTTCTCGGCATCTCCAAGGGCGGGCTTCGATCCCGCAAGGTGGCGGAGCAAGGGTGGTGGCTGGATCCGAGGGGGGAGCAAACGCAGTGCCAAGTCGATTACCGGCTGCCGCGGTGGTCTTCGGTTACTCGGCGGCAACGTCGCCGCCACAGCCGCCGTGGTTCCCTGGCAGGGAATTGGACCCTGTTGGCGGAGAGATAGGATGGATTGGGTCATTCCATGGAGCCTCCCTGCCACCTCGACCTGGGGGATACCACCCGCCGCGCGCGGCGCTTCGCCGCCGAGATGATGGGTCCGGCCAGCGAGAAGCTCGTGCGTGATCCGGCTCAGCAAGCCCTGCTCTACTCAGCGGTGCGCGCCGGCGCCAAGGTCGAGGACGCCGTCCTGGCCCGGGCTCATCTGCAGGCCGCCCAATACCCGGCGGTCGCCGAGGAGTTCGTCGCCTTCTTCCTCGCCGACCTGGCGCGGCTCGGCAGCGGCCAGCTCTCCACCGGCTTGCGTCGCTTCCTCGACACCGGCGACCTGGTGCAGTCGGTGCTCGGCGATCTCTGGCCCGGCTTGCTCGAGCTGCGCTTCGAGACCCGGGACCAGTTCTTGGCGCTGCTGGCAGCGCGCTTGCGCTGGAAGGCGACCGACCGCGCCCGCGGTCTCCAGGCCGGGCGACGGCGCGAGGACCTGCGGGTGCCGACGCTCGAGGACGAAGCGGCCTCCGGCGGCGGCGCTCCTTCCCCGCCCACTCAGGCCGGACAGCGCGAGGACTGGGAGCGACTCGTGCTGGTGTTGGCGAGGTTGCCCGATCGGGATCGCGAGCTCCTTTCGCGCTCCTTGCGCGGGCAGAGCCTCCCTGAGATCGCCGCGGCGATGGACCTCGAGGCCGAGACCGCCCGCAAGGCGGTGCAGCGCGCTCTGGCGAAGGCGCGCCAATTGGCGGGGGTGGAGTGAGCGGCGGCGGTAGCCCGACCTCGGCCAGCGGCGGCGGTTTCGCCGACGCGCGGCGCGGTGCGGAGTCCGCCTTCCACGACTTCCTGGCGCAGCGTCGCTCCGGCAAGGCGCCCGACACCGCGGCCTTCAGCGCCGGCCTCGAGGCCGGGGTGCGCGAGGAGTTCCTGCGCATCCTCCAGGACTATGAGCTGCTGCGGCAGCAGGAGGCCGGCACGACTCCGCTCTCCGCCGCTTCGCCTAGCGGCGGCGCCGAACTCGGCGACTTCCGGCTGCTGCGCGAGCTCGGCCGCGGCGGCATGGGGGTGGTGTGGGAGGCTGAGCAGCTGTCGCTCGGTCGCAAGGTGGCGCTGAAGGTCCTCTACCCGCACTTGGGGCTGTCGCCGGTTTGGACCGAGCGCTTCCAACGCGAGGCGCAGTTAGCCGCGCGGTTGTCGCACCCGGGCATCGTCGCAGTGCACGCGGTCGGGGAGGAGGATGGCACGCCGTACATCGCCCAGGAGCTGGTTCCGGGCGGGCGCACCTTGGCCGACCGGCTGCAGGAGATGCGCGCCCGCGAGGCCGGCGGCGCGGCGTTGCCGGGGGACCGGTTCCGCGACATGGCTGAGGTGTTCGCCGCCGCGGCCGAGGCGCTGCACGCGGCGCACGGGGAGGGAATCGTCCACCGCGATGTCAAACCGGGCAACATCCTTCTCCATGGCGGCGCGCCGCGCATCGCCGACTTCGGCCTGGCGCGTCTCGAGCAGGACCTGGGGCTGTCGCGCACCGGCGAGCTGCTCGGCACGCCCTTCTACATGAGCCCGGAGCAGGTCGCCGCGCGGCGGCTGCCGGTGGACGCCCGCGCCGACGTCTTCTCGCTGGGCGCCTCGCTCTACGAGGCGCTGACCTTGCGCCTGCCCTTCGACGGCGACACCCGCGAGCAGGTCATCGGCAAGATCCTGCTCGACGACCCGCCCGACCCGCGCAAGCTGCGCTCGCGGGTGCCGCGCGACCTGGCCATGGTGTGCCTGAAGGCGCTCGAGAAGACGCCCGGTCGGCGCTACGCCTCCATGGCTGAGTTCGCCGCCGACCTGCGGCGCTTCCTGTCCGGGGAGTCGGTGCTGGCCAAGCCGCCGGGGCCGGCAGCGCGCGCCGGCAAGTGGCTGCGGCGGCACCCCACCCTGACTGCGGCCGGGGCAGTGGCGTTGGCGGCCTTCGTCGGTCTCGCGGCCTTGTTCGCGGACGCTCGCGCGGCCCGGGAGGAGGCGGAGACGGAGGCCCGGACCGCGGAGCGGGTGGAGGCCTTCCTGGTCGAGCTCCTCGGCGAGCTGTCGCCGGCGGCGTCGAGGGGAGAGCCGATCGATCCTGCAGAGATCGTGCTGCGCGGCGCCGAGCGGGCGAGGGAAGAGCTCGCCGAGGAGCCGGTGGTGAGAGCCACGCTGCTCATGACCCTGGGCAAGCTGAGCTTCTCGCTCGGCCGCTACGATCAGGCTGAGCCGCTCTTGCGCGAGGCGCTGGAGCTGCGCAGCGAGCACATCGGCGGCGAGGACGAGCGCACGCTCGAAGCCATGAACCAGTTGGCGCACCTGCTGTCGGCGCAGGGGCGCTACGAGGAGGCGGAGGAGCAGTACAAGGCGGCGCAGGCGGGTCACGTGCGAGTCTTCGGCGCCGGTTCGCCTGAGGACCTGGAGAACCGCGGCAACCTCTCGACGCTCTACTGGCGCCTCGGCCGCTTCGAAGAGGCCGAGGCCCTGGCGCGCGCCTCTCTGGAGGGCGTGATCGCCAATTGGGGCGCGGACCATCTCCACGCGCTCACCGCCCGCGGCAACCTGGCGGCGCTGCTGGTGGCGCTCGAGCGCTTCGAGGAGGCCGAGCCGATGATGCGCGAGGTGCTCGAGGAGCGGCGCCTCCGCGAGGGCGCCGACTCGCCCGGCGCGCTGGCGGTGTTGTTGCAGTACGCCGGGCTCATCGCCGACCTAGGAAGGGCCGAGGAGGCTGACGCGCTCTTCCGCGAGAACCTCGACTCCTGCCTGCGGGTGTTCGGGCCGCTCCACCCCTCGACCGCGGGGGCTTGGCACGCGCTCGGCCGTTTCCTCTACGACCAGGGAGCCTTCGAAGAGGCGGGCGAGGATTTCCGCCGCGCCTGGGAGATCCGGCGCGCCGAGCTGCGCCCCGACCACCCCTCTGCTCTGGCCAGCCTGAACAACCTCGTTCGGGTCCTCCACCAGCAGGGCCGCGACGCCGAGGCGCTGCCGCTGGCGGAGGGGCTGGTGACGCTTACCCCGGCCGACGCCAGCCGCCGCGCCGCTCGCCAGGAGCTGCTCGACTCGGTGCGAGAGGCTGCCTTGGCGGAGCGCTGAGAGTTTCTGAGATCCGGTGTCCCGCTCGGCTGGTTTCCTGCGCTTCCCGTGGGACCCCAACCGAGCCACAGCCATGAACCCTCACCGGATCCTCCTCTCTACCCTGCTCCTCGCGTTCGCCGTCGCCGCCACCCTGCCGGCGGCCTCTCCGCCGGCCCAGGCCTACTCCACGGTCAGCAGCAACGCCACCGGCGAACCCGGCGACGCCGGCAGCGGGGAGCCCCGGATCACCCCCGACGGCCGCTACGTCGTCTTCCACAGCGCCGCCGCAAATCTGGTCGCCGGCGACACCAACGGCGTCAGGGACGTCTTCGTGCGCGACAACCTGACCGGCGCCATCGAGCGGGTCAGCGTGTCCTCCTCGGGAGCCGAGGGCGACGGCCAGAGCGGCTACGCCGAGATCAGCGCCGACGGTCGCTACGTCGTCTTCAACAGCGACGCCACCAACCTGGTGGTGGGGGACACCAACTACGCGACCGACGCCTTCCTGCGCGACCGGACCAGCGGCCTGACCGAGCGGGTCAGTGTCAGCAGCGCCGGTCAGGAGCAGTCGATCGGCAGCTTCGGCTTCGCGCCGGCGGTGAGCGCCGACGGCCGCTTCGTGGCCTTCACGACCCTCAACGCCTTCATCGGCGTGGACTACGGCCTCGACCGAGATGTCTACCTGCGCGATCGGGCCTACCGGACCACCACGCTGGTGAGCTGGTCGGAGGACGAGAGCCAGGCCGCCAACGGCTGGAGCCCGTCGATGGACGCCTCCGGCGCCCTGATCGCCTTCACCAGTAACTCGAGCTTCGTCCATTCTCTCGACCCTGACGCGCTCGACGACGTCTTCCTCCGCGACACGAACACCGCCAGCAATGAGCTGGTCAGCCTGGGCGGAACCGGCTCCAGCGGCTCGGGCCACAGCGCGCGGCCGCGCATCAGCGCCGACGGCCGCTACGTCGTCTTCGATTCGGAGGCCGCCGATCTCGACGCCGTCGACACCAACGCGAGCAGCGACATCTTCCTGCGCGATCGGGCGGCTGGGACCACCGAGCTGGTCAGCTACGCCTCGACCGGCGCCGTCAGCGGCTTCATCAGCACCGCGAATGCCCCCGGCTGCATCGAGCCGGCGCTCTCGGATGACGGCCGCTACGTCATCTTCCGCGCCGACAACGACGACCTGACACCGCTCGCCACGCCCGGCGTGTTCCTGCGCGACCGGACCCTGGCCACGACGGTGCAGGTCGACACAGGCCGCTGGTGGAGCAGCCTGGCCGGCGAGGGGCACCACCCCGACGTCAGCGGCGACGGCAGCGAAGCCGTGTTCGGCCTCTTCGATCCTCCGCCCGCGGCGAATTGGACCGAGCAGGTCTTCCAGCGCCACGTCGATGACACCGACTCGATCCTCTTGGTCGGAGACAGCTGGGCCTACGGCGGCTGGGGGGATACGGTCAGCCTGACCGCTCGCGGCGCCCCGGCCGGCGCCACCTGGTATTTGGCCTGGTCCTTCAAGCGCGAGGGCAGCACGGTCGCCGGCCAGGCCTTCGACATCGGCCCCGGCGCCACCGTGCTCGCCAGCGGCATCATCGCCGCCGACGGCACCATGAGCTACACCAGCGCTCCGATCCCGGCCGGGGTGGCCGGCCGGGACCTCTGGCTGGAGCTGGCGGTGACCGACGGCGCCGGCAGCTACCTCGACAGCAACGCTCACTGGCTCGAGGTGCTCTAGGGCTTCGATTCCCGGTCGGCCTCCGCGCGCGCGCCGCGTCCCGCGTTGATCTCGCGGGGCGCGGCGGCCTCGCTGTTCGCTGGGGAACTGGCCCGGGCAATGGTCGAGGAATGCCGGAATTGACTGTCCCGCCGGGCGGGATTCCTGCGCTCTCCGGGAACGAAACAACTGGAGCACCCGCCATGACCCACATCCGAACGACCGCCCTCTTCTTCCTCTCCGCCCTGCTGGCCGCGCCGCTGGCCGCCCAGGCCATCACCACCGTCAGCGAGGACGCCGCCGGAGACCCGGGCGACGCCGGCAGCGGTAGCGCTCGAATCACCGCTGACGGCCGCTACATCGTCTTCCACAGCGCCGCCAGCAACCTGGTGTCCGACGACACCAACGGCGTCTGGGACGTGTTCGTGCGCGACACGCTGCTCGACACCATCGAGCGCGTCAGCCTGAGCTCCGGCGGCGCCGAGGGCGACGGCAACAGCGGCTTCGCTGACATCAGCGCCGACGGCCGTTTCGTGGTGTTCAACAGCTACGCCACCACGCTGGTCGCCGGCGACAGCAACGCCGCCACCGACGTCTTCCTGCGCGACCGGACGCTGGGCACTACCGAGCGGATCAGCCTGAGTAGCCTCGGCGTGCAGCAGGGCAGCGGCAGCTGGGGTTACGTGCCGGCGGTGAGCGCCGACGGCCGCTACGTCGCCTGGACCACCATCTACAGCTTCCTCGGCGTGGACTACGGCATCGACCGCGATGTGTATCTGCGCGACCGCACGCTCGAGACTACCGAGCTGCTGACCTGGGCCGAGGACGGCAGCCAGGCGGCCGGCGGCTGGGACCCGTCGATGAACTCGGCCGGCACGCTGATCGCCTACACCAGCAACTCGCACTTCACGCACACGCTGGACACCGACTCGCTCGACGACATCTTCATCCGGAACCGCCTGCTCGGCGCCAATGAGCTGGTCAGCCTGGGCTACACCGGCCTCGGTGGATCCGGCCACAGCACGCGGCCGCGTTTGACGCCGGACGGTCGCTACGTGGTCTTCGACTCCGAGTCCGCCGACCTGGATGCGGTCGACACGAACACCGCCGCGGATGTCTTCCTGCGCGACCGCACCGCTGGGACCACCGAGCTGGTCAGCTACACCTCGACCGGGGCGGTGAGCAGCTTCATCCCGGGCACCCACAACCGCGGCTGCACCGACGCTGCCGTGTCGGACGACGGCCGCTACGTCATCTTCCGCGCCGACAACATCGACTTGACGCCGCTCGAGAGCGCCGGAGTCTTCCTGCGCGACCGGAGCTTGGCGACTACGCAGCAGGTCGACACCGGCCGCTGGTGGAGCAGCTTCGTCGGTGACGGCCACACTCCCGACATCAGCGAAGACGGCCTCGAGGCGGTCTTCAGTCTCAACGACCCGCCGCCCGGAAGCGGCTGGTACGACCAGGTCTTCCACCGCGACGTCGACGACCGCGACTCGATCCGGCTGACCGGCACGACGGCGGTCTACGGCGGTTGGGGCTACACCACCAGCTACAGCGCCGACGGCGCCCCGGCCGGCGCGACTTGGCACCTGGCTTGGTCCTTCAAGCGCGAGGGCAGCACGGTCGCCGGGCAGCTCTTCGACATCGGCCCCGGCGCCACCGTGCTCGCCAGCGGCATCATCGCCGCCGACGGCACCATGAGCTACACCAGCTCCCCGATCCCCGCCGGCGCGGTCGGCCGCACCATCTGGCTCGAGCTGGCCGTGAGCGACGGCGCCGGCAGCTACCTCGACTCCAACGCCCACGAGCTGGTAGTGATCTAGGGGTCAGACCCCGAATAAAAACCGGGGTCTGACCCCTAGATCAGGTCTTCGGCAGCCACGACTGCGCGGTCCCCGAAATCGGCGGGGTCGCCGCTGGCGATCGCCGCCGGGATGGCCGCCAGCAATCGCTGCCAGGCATCTTCGTCGAGCCGCTCGAGCAACTCGGCGAAGGGGTCCGCCGCGGCGCTCGGCGGCAGCAACCGGCGGTACATGCCGGTCACCGCCTTCAGCATCGGCAGGTAGGGCTGCAGGTCGGTGGTGGTCGACGCGGCCTCGCTGTCGATCCACGCCACGGCCACCTTCTCGATCGATCCCGCGCGCTCGAGTTCGGTCCGGAGCAGCAGCTCGATGTCGAAGGCGAAGCCGCGCTCGCCCATCTCCGGCAGCATCGCCGGGAGGATCCGGGCGTCGAAGGCCTTGAAGCCGCACTGGGTGTCGATGATGCCCGCGAGCTGCGGCAGCAGCCGCTTCCACAGGTAGATGAAGAGCTTGCCCCGATCCGACCGGGCGCCGCCCTTGACGACCACTGACTCCGGTTCGCGCCGGGAGCCGATCGCCGCCAGCGCGCCGCCGCGCAGGATCGGGTCGATCAGCAGCCCGAGCTGGCCGAGGTGCGTGGACAGATCCGCGTCCGTGAAGGCGACCACGTGGCCCGGCCGGCTGGCGGCGGCGGCCTCGGCCATGCCGTAGATCACCGAGCCGCCCTTCTGGCTCTCGGCGGCGCTGGTGAGCGGCGCGGTCGCGGTCGCGCCTTCGGCGATCCCTCGCTCCAGGAACAGCACGCGAGTGCGGTCCTGCCAACCGCTGGCTTGGATCCGCTGCTCGGCGATGCGACCGCTGCCGTCGGGGCAGCCGTCGTCGACCATCACCAGCTCCCAGCCGATCTCGGGCCGGTCGCCGAACAGCCACTCGAGCTGGCTGAGCTTGCGGCGGAGGAAGTCCTCGCCGACCGGGTCCTGCTCGCGCGGCAGGATCCGTCGGTGCTCCTTGTAGGCGGCGAAGACCACCGAGACGAAGGCCGGGGACGGCAGCGCCGCCACCAGCCGCTTCGACCGCGCCAGCTTCACCGCCAGCTGCGCCAAGACCGGGGCCGCCGGGCGCTGCGCGGCGAGCTCCTGCTCGAGCTGGCGCAGCGCGGGGGAGTCGGCGGCGGGATCGGCTTCGGCGTCGCGCAGGGCCAGCTCGGCGGCGATCTGGTTGACGGCGCGGAAGGCGGCCGGGTCGGTCAGGTCGGCTGGCCGGTCGAGCTCTCGAAGGAGGGTGGCGTGCATGGTGGCATGCCCGGGATAAGCCCCGGCGCGGCCAGATGGTAGGGCCGCGAGGTCTAGCCGGTTCGCGGAGGACCGCTAAGCTGAATCGGCGTGCGCATCGCCCTCGCCACCTGCCGCGAACTCCCCGACTGGGAAGTCGACGACCGTCCCTTCCACGCCGCGCTGAAGGGCCGCGGGGCCGAACTCCACCTGCCCGCCTGGGACGACCCCGAGGTCGACTGGGCCGGCTTCGACCTGGTCCTGATCCGGACCACCTGGGACTACATGGAGCGGCGCGAGGAGTTCGTCGCCTGGGCCGAACGGGTGGCCACAGCGACCCGCCTGCGCAACCCGCCCGCGGTGGTCCGCTGGAACACCCACAAGGCCTACCTCCGCGAGCTGGCCAAGCTCGGGGCGCCGCTGGCGCCGACCGTTTGGTTGGACGCCGGCACCTCGGCCACCGTCCGCGACGTACTCGACTTCCACGGCTGGGACTGGGCCTTCGTCAAGCCGCTGGTCGGCGCCACCGCCCGGGAGACCCTGCGCTTCCGCTGCGACGGCCCGGGCATCGAGGCCGCCCAGGCCCACCTCGACCGGCTGCTGCCGCGCGAAGGGCTGATGCTCCAGCCCTACCTCGAGAGCATCGAGGAGGAAGGCGAGCTGAGCGCGGTCTTCCTCGGCGGCGAGTTCAGCCACGGCGTGCGCAAGATCCCGGTCAGCGGCGACTACCGCTCGCAGGACGACTTCGGCGCCCGCGACGAGCCGTGGCGCTTCGACCAAGATGAGCTGGATCTGGCCGACGGCATCCTGCGCCTCGCCGAGGGTCGCTTCGGGCCGCTGCTCTACGCCCGCGTCGACTTCCTCCGCGGCCGCGACGGCCGCCTGCTGCTGAACGAGCTCGAGTTGGTCGAGCCCTCGTTGTTCTTCCGCCACGACCCCCAGAGCGGCGAGCGGCTGGCCGCGGCCCTCTACGGCGAATTGGATTCCCAGGAGCTCCCGGCATGAACCGCGTCGTCCACTTCGAGATCCACGCCGACGACCCGGAGCGGGCGATCGCCTTCTACGAGGAGGTCTTCGACTGGCAGTTCCAGTCCTTCGGCGGCTCCATGGAGTACTGGCTGGTGATCACCGGCCCCGATGACCAGCCCGGCATCAACGGCGGCCTGGTCCGGCGCCAGGGTCCGGCGCCCGAGGACGGGCAGCCGCTGGTCTCCTGGGTCGGCACGGTCGAGGTGGCCGACATCGACGCCGCCGCGGCCGCCGTGGTCGGCGCCGGCGGCCGGGTCGTGGTGCCCAAGATGGAGATCCCCGAGGTCGGTTGGTCCTGCTACTGCAAGGACCCCGAGGACAACATCCTCGGCCTGCACCAGTCAGCCGCGCCCGGACCCACTTGACCCCGCCGCGCTCCGGAATCGTCGATCGTTCCGGTGCCTCCGCCGTAGGCCCTCCGACGTGGAGGCCGCCCGGCGGCCTCCGTCCGCTTCCCCCGCACCCCCCGCACATGTCCAAGATGACAGTCCCCCGCTCCGTCCGGTCGCTCCTGGCCCTCTCCCTGCTCGCGGCGCCCTTGGCCGCGCAGTCCCCCGTGGAACCGCACGGCGGCATGCTGCGCTGGCCCGACGTCAGCGAAAAGGCCATCGTCTTCAGCTACGCCAACGACCTGTGGGTGGTCAGCCGCCACGGCGGCCTGGCCGTGCCGCTGGCGAGCCCGCCCGGGCAGGAGTCCTTCCCTCGCTTCAGCCCCGACGGCGAGTCCATCGCCTTCATCGGGAACTACGAAGGCAACAGCGACATCTACACCGTGCAGGAGGCCGGCGGCGCGGCCGTGCGCCTGACCTACCACCCGGCGGGCGAGACCCTCAACGACTGGCTGCCGGACGGGCGGCTGCTCTACCACACCCGCGGCTTCGCCGGTCTCGGTCGCCAGACCAGCTTGATGACCGTGGCGGCCGACGGCGGCATGCCGACGCCGCTGCCGGTGCCTTACGGCGCCTTCGGCGCGATCAGTCCGGACGGGAACTGGCTGGCCTACACGCCGCTCAACCGCGACGGCCGCACCTGGAAGCGCTACCGCGGCGGCCACGCCAGCGACATCTGGCTGTTCCACCTGAAGGACCACAGCGCCCGCAAGATCACCGATTGGGAGGGCACCGATACGCAGCCGATGTGGCACGACTCGGCGCTCTATTACCTGTCGGACGCCGGCAAGGAGCACCGCCTGAACATCTGGCGCTACGACCTGCTCGACCACCAACGGCGGCAGATCACCCACTTCGAGGACCACGACATCGCCTGGCCGGCGATGGGCCCGGGCAACAAGGGCCAAGGCGAGATCGTGTTCCAGGTCGGCGCCGAGCTGAGGCTGCTGGACCTGGGTAGCCACAAGTCGCGCGCGGTCGAGGTCAACATCCCCGGCGACGCCATCTACACGCGGACCAAGATCGCCGATGCCGCCGACAACATCATGTCCTGGGGCATCTCGCCCAGCGGTAAGCGGGCCACGGTCTCGGCCCGCGGCGACGTCTGGACGCTGCCGGCCGAGAACGGCTCGCCGCGCAACCTGACCCGCAGCAACGGCAGCGCCGAGCGCAGCGCCACCTGGAGCCCCGATGGCCGCTGGATCGCCTACTTCAGCGACCAGAGCGGCGAGTACGAGCTGTGGATGACTCAGTCCGACGGCAAGGGCGAGACGCGCCAACTCACCAGCGACAACGGCCCCTTCAAGACCGACCTGCAGTGGTCGCCGGACTCCGAGCGCATCCTCTACCGCGACAAGACCGGCGCCGCCTGGCTGCACGAGGTCGAGAGCGGCGCCAGCACCTTGCTGGCCAAGAGCGATTGGGAATTCTGGGGCGGCGGCATGAGCTCGCCGAGCTGGTCGCACGACTCGCGCTGGGTGACCTGGTCGATGGGCGTCGGCAACTCGCCGGTGCCTCGGGTGCACGTCTACGAGGTCGAGACGGGCGCCACCACCCTGGTCACGAGCGGCGCCTTCCCGGACCAGAACCCGGTCTTCGACCGCACCGGTGATTGGCTGTTCTTCGCCAGCGACCGCAGCTTCTCGCCGACCTACAGCTCGCTCGACACGACCTGGGTCTACCAAGGCACCCAGCGGCTGGTCGCCGTGCCGCTGCGCACGGACGTCGAGCTGCCCTGGGCTCCCGAGAGCGACGAGGAGGAGTGGGAAGAGGCCGACGCTGACGCTGACGAAGACGACGGCGAGGAGGCGGCCGACGACGCCGAAGGCGAGGGCGCCGATGACCAGCAAGGCGACGAGACGCCCGCCGAGGACGACGGCCTGAGCGGCACCTGGGAGGGCACGCTGAAGGGCGGCGACATCCCCGGCGGCGAGGTGCCGATGACCATCCAGGTGTCGATGGACAAGCAGGGTGAGCTCGGCGGCACCGTGATCACGCCGATGGGCACCGCGACCATCATGGGCGGCAGCTTCGACCCCGCCACCGGTCAGCTCGAGATGGTGCTCGAGACCGATGACGGCATGGAGGTGCTGGTCCAAGGCAAGGTCTCCGGCGAGTCCATGACCGGCACCGGCTCGATCCCGGCCGCCGGCATGAACTTCGAGTGCTCGTTGAAGCGGACCTCGAAGGAGACCGGCGGCGGTGACGGCGGCGGCGGCGACAGCGCCGAGGCCCGCGAGATCGTCGAGATCGACTTCGACGGCTTCGAGCGCCGCGCGGTGCAGTTGTCGGTCGCTGCCGGCCAGTTCGGCCAGCTCGCGGTCAACGACAAGGACCAGCTGCTCTTCGCCCGCTTCCCGGTCGGCGGCCAAGGCGCGCCGGCGATCAAGCTGGTGGACCTCGAGGACGAGGACCTGGCGGAGAAGGTGGTCGCCGGCGGCGCCGGCGGCTTCGACATCACCCCGGACGGCAAGCAGCTGCTGGTGGTGCGCGGGCGCTCGGCCACGATCCAGGCCGCGTCGGCCGGCGCCAGCGGTGAGCTGGTGCCGATCAGCGGCATGCGCGTCACGGTCGACCCGCGGGTCGAGTGGGCCCAGCTCTACACCGATGCCTGGCGCATCTTCCGCGACTACTTCTACGCCCCCAACCTGCACGGGGTCGACTGGAAGGCGATGCATGACCAGTACGCCGCCATGCTGCCGTCCTGCGCCTCGCGCGAGGACCTGCAGTACGTGATGGGCGAGCTGATCTCCGAGATGAACGTCGGCCACGCCTACCTGGCAGGTCCCGGCGACGGCGAGGATTCGCCGAGCGAGAGCGTCGGCATGCTCGGCGTCGACTGGGAGCTGGCGGACGGCGCCTACCGGATCGCCCGCATCCACGAGGGCGGCGACTGGGACTCGGACGCCCGCGGCCCGCTCAGCCAACCCGGCGTGGACGTGAAGGCCGGCGACTACCTGCTGGCGGTCAACGGCGTGCCGATGGACGTCGCGCGCGATCCCTGGGCTGCCTTCGTCGGCCTGGCCGGGCGCACCATCACGCTCACGGTCAGCGCCAAGGCGGCGATGGACGAAGAGGCGCGGGAGGTCGTGGTGAAGCCGCTCGGCAGCGAGAACGGCCTGCGCTACCGGAGCTGGATCGAGGCCAACCGGCGCTACGTCGAGGAGAAGACCGGCGGCAAGGTCGGCTACCTCTACGTGCCCGACACCGGCATCCAGGGCCAGAACGAGCTGATCCGGCAGTTCGTCGGCAACATCTCCAAGGCGGCGCTGATCATCGATGAGCGCTGGAACGGCGGCGGCCAGATCCCGACCCGCTTCGTCGAGCTGCTCAACCGGCCGGTGACCAACTACTGGACCACCCGCGACGGCCGCGACTACCACTGGCCCCCCGACAGCCACCAGGGTCCGAAGTGCATGCTGATCAACGGCCCGGCCGGCTCCGGCGGCGACGCCTTCCCCGCCTACTTCAAGCAAGCCGGCGTCGGCAAGCTGATCGGCATGAGGACCTGGGGCGGCCTGATCGGCATCTCCGGCAACCCGATGCTGATCGACGGCGGCGGCGTCCTGGCGCCCACCTTCGGCTACTACGAGAAGGACGGCACCTGGGGCATCGAAGGCCACGGCGTCGAGCCGGACATCGAGGTGGTCGACGACCCCTCGCTGATGGTCGACGGCGGCGACCCGCAGCTGGACGCCGCGATCGCCCACATGCTCGAGGAGCTGGAGCGCAACCCCTACACCCCGCCGGCGCGGCCCGCGCACCCCGACCGCAGCGGCATGGGCGTGACCGAGGAGGACCGCTAGGCCGAGCGGCCGGTGTCAGGCTCGCTCACGCGCATTGTGGAGACGGGCCGGCTGGACGCGGTAAGCGTCCGGCCGGCCCGTCTCATCGATTCGCGTGAACGAGCCTGACACCAGGGGGGTTATTCCCCGATCTGGTCCAGCATGCCCTGGGTGCGCGGATCGAGCTCGGCCTCGATGGCGCGGGCCTTCGTCGCGATCGCGACGGCGCGCTCGGCTTGCTCGAGCGGCCCGTTGCACCACATGGCGGCCATGGTGGCCATGGTCTTGACCTCGACGGCGTCGTGGAAGGTGCCGAGGGCCAGCAGGGCTTCGATCTCCTTGACCGCCGCCTTGGCGGAGGCCTCGTCGCGGACGACGCTGAACTTGGCCTGGACCACCTTCTCGAGCAGGCCCTTCTTGTTGTCGCCGTCCATCTTGCGGGCGGCGGCGAAGATCTCGTCGCTGGCCTGGCCGGAGGCGAGCAGGGCCTTGACGGCCTTCAGCTTCAGGCCGGACTCGTTCTCCGGGTCCATCTTGACGGCCTTCATGACCAGGTCGGCGACCAGCGCGACGCCGGTGCTCTCGGGGTCCATGCTCTCGAGCTTGGCGATCGCCTCCTCGATCACGGGCCGCTTGTCCTCGGCTTCCTGGTAGGCCTTCTTCAGCTTGCTCAGCTCGGCCAGGACCTTCTTGCCCGTGACGGTCTTGTCGCGCAGGTCGACGACGTACCGGTCGGGGCCGCCTTCCTGGTATCCCATGCGGCCGAAGACCACGCCATCGGCGGTCATCAGCAGGCAGGTGGGGAAGCCGGCGATTCCGTACTTGGCCTGCAGCTCGGCGTTCCGCTCCGGGTTCGGCACCTTGGCCTTGGCCTCCTCGCCGTTCGGGAAGTCCAGGGCCACCAGGACGAACTTCTCCTTGGCGGGCTTCAAGAACGCCTCGTGCCGGAAGACCTCGTCGTCGAGCTTGATGCACCAGCCGCACCAGTCGGAGCCGGTGAAGTCGACGAACAGGTCCTTGCCTTGTTCCTTGGCGACGGCGGCGGCTTTGTCGAAGTCGGCGTACCAGTCGCTGTGGTCGTCCTGGGCGGGCGCGGCGGCGGCACAGGCCAGCGCGAGGCCCGCAGTCAGCAGAATGTTCTTCATGATCTCTTGGTTTCGATGCCCTGAGGCCGGACGGCGCGTGGGCGAACCCGCATCCTACTTCCCCGGCTCGGACCCGTTGGCCCCTGTTCTTGAGAACGGCGCCGCAGAAGCCCCGCCAGAGCAGGGGTGGCGGTCTCAAGAAGCGGCAGCGAGCGGGTCGGCGCCGAGGTCGAAGAGCAGCAGCTCCGCACCCTGGATGCCCCGGATTCGCACCTCGGCCTCGTCCGTGACCGCGACTCCGTCGCCTTCGAGGAGCTCCACTCCATCGAGGGCGACGCTCCCGCGGGCGACCTGGAGCCAGGCGCCGCGACCGGGGGCCAGGGGATGGACCCACTGGCGGCCGTCTCCGAGGCGGCCGGCCCAGACCCTCGCGTCCTGCAGCAGGCGCAGGGAAGCCCCTTCCCCGTCGGGGGATGCGATCAAGGCCAGACCGTCGCGGCCGGCCTCCGGCAGGTCCTTGGTTTCGTAGCCCGGCCGGCCGCCCCGACTCCTCGGGAGGATCCAGATCTGGAGCAACCGCAGGGGGTCGACGGCGGAGGCGTTGCGTTCGCTGTGCCGGATGCCGGCGCCGGCGCTCATCCGCTGGATCTGGCCCGCCGCCACGACCGTCTCATGACCGGCGCTGTCCTGGTGCGCCACGGCCCCGTCCAGCACGTAGGTCAGGATCTCCATGTCGCGGTGGGGGTGGGTCGGGAACCCGCCCCCGGGCGCGATCCAGTCGTCGTTGATCACCCGCAGGCTGCGGAAGCCCCGGTGCGCCGGGTCGTCGTAACCGGCGAAGCTGAAGCTGTGCCAGGTCCGCAGCCAGCCGTGGTCGGCGTGGCCGCGGTCGGCTGCCCGGCGGATCTCGATCACTTCACCTCTCGCGCCACTTCCGTCAGGGCCTTGCGGCCGCTGGGGCCTTCCCGCTGCGCCAGCTCGGCGGGCAGCTGGTCAGGGTCGCCGCGCTCGCCGATGGCGAAGGCGGCCAGGGCTTCGTACTGCTCCGGGTCCACGTCGAGCGCGGCGGCGGCTCCGGCGGCGTCGAAGCCCCCCATGAAGTGGGTGGCGAGGCCCGAGGCCTCGGCCTGGAGGCTGAGGGCCATGGCGGCGGCGCCGGCGTCGTAGGCGTGCCACCGGTTGGGCTGGCCGTTGTGTTCGAAGTCCTTGCGGGCGAACAGGATGCCAACGACCGGCGCGGCCGAGGCCCAGCTCCGGTTGCCTTCGCCGATCAGCGCGAGCACGCGCTCCCGGCCGGCCGCTTCGCTGGCGTGCAGGAACAGCCAGGGCTGGGCGTTGTAGCAGGAGGGCGACCAGCGCGCGGCCTCGAAGAGGCTGGCGAGGGTCTTGGGCGGGATCGGTGCCGACGCGAAGGCCCGCGGGGACCAGCGGCGGAGGAACAGGGATTCGATGGGAGCTTCGGGGACGCGGGGCGAATCGGTCATCACGGGAGGGAGAATACCTGTTCAAACAAATACCGTCAAGTTGGTTAAACTCACGGCCGTGCTCGAGAACATCCCGGATTCCCTATCGCGGACCGCCTACCTGTGCCTGGTCGAGGCGCACGAGAAGCTGGTCGGAGATTTTCGGGCGCTGTTCAAGGAGCAGGGCCTGACCCCGACCCAGTTCAACGTCCTCCGCATCCTGGTCCAAGCCCATCCAGCCGGGGTGCCCTGCGGAGAGATCTCGGCAGGCCTCCTGCACCAGGTGCCGGACGTCACCCGATTGCTGGACCGGATGGCCCGCGAGGGGCTGATCCGGCGGGAGCGGAGCGAGGAGGACCGGCGCGTGGTGCTGGCCCACCTCGAGGCCAAGGGACTCCAGAGGTGCCAGGAGCTCTACGGCCCGATCGCCCGCGTCCACCAGGCCCAGTTCGGTCGCTTGGAGGAGAGTGAGTTGCGAGATCTGGCGCGGCTATTGAGAAAAGCAGTCACCTCAGATTGAAGCTGGTCTCGCACCCATTCCCCGTTATCCTAAAAGCGATTGTTGGTGGAACGACTAGTTCCACATGGGGTGTTCTTGAGGGAGAACCCCCGAGTCCAGGCGTGAAAGCGGCTGGATTTGCGACAATGGTTTTTCGCGGCCGCAGGGGTTGAGGGGCCTCTGCGGCTGCACCTTTTTTGGGGGACTGGCGGCCGCTTCGGCGAGCCCCTCCTCGCGCCCGCCACGGCCCTCGCCCAGGGTCCTTCCTCGCCCGAGTGTTGTGGCAACTCGCCACAGGGTGAGGCAAGACGCGGCAGTCGACGCGCCCCAGGCGCCGCCGCCGGCCTCGCGGAAGGGTCGAATTCAGGCCCGAAACGGCAATTTGGAGCCAATTCGGGTTTTTGACCGCGGTTGGCATGTCCCTTGCATCTCTTCCTCACGGCGGCTCCGCCACCCCGCCGGGAGGATTCAAGATGTTCGTGCTCCTGGTTCTGCTCACTTTCGTCGCGGCCCTGACCGTCGACTACCTGGTCCAACGCTCCGAAGCCCGTCGGGAGGCCCTGGCCCTGGCCGGGGCGGCCGCGGGACCGCGGCCGGTGCTCGTCCCTGGTGAGGCGGCGACACCCCGCGCCCCTGCCCCGGTCACCGATCCGGAGGGCCTGGGCACGCTGCCATCTGGGCTCTTCCTCGCCCCGGGCCATGACTGGCTGCAGCTGGAGAGCTCCGGCTCGGTCCGGCTCGGCACCGACCGGCTCGCCCTCGCCCTGCTCGGCGGGCTGGACCGCC
This sequence comes from uncultured Planctomycetales bacterium, assembly GCA_964482495.1. GTDB lineage: Bacteria > Planctomycetota > UBA1135 > UBA1135 > UBA1135 > J029. The sequence continues at coordinate 25,462 of CAYZXS010000030.1, read as the reverse complement.
TCGAGCTGCTCCCGGCCGGCAGCGTCGTGCACCGCGGCGACCCGCTGGCCACCCTGCACTTCGGGAGCCGCTCGATCGTGCTGCGCGCCCCCGTCGAAGGCGTGATCGACGAGGTCAACACCCTGGTCGGCGCCGACCCGCAGCGCCTCGCCCGGGATCCCTTCGAGGAGGGCTGGCTCTACCGGTTGCAGGCCCGCGGCCTGGCCGAAGCCCTGCGCGGCATGAAGGTCGCCGAGGAAGCCGCCGCCTGGATGGGCAGCGAGCTGTCGCGGATCCGCGACTTCGCCACTGGCCTGGGCCAGGGCAACCGCGTCGCCGCGACCTTCCGGCCCGGCGGCAGCGCCCTCCCGGTCGGCATCGCGGGCGAGCTCGGGGCCAGCGACTGGAAGAAGCTGGTCGATCGTTTCTACGCCGCGGAGTGATCGGAGCCAGCCATGGACTACGGACTCCTGGTCGACCTCAGCCGGTGTTCCGGCTGCGGCAGCTGCGCCCTCGCCTGCAAGGAGATCAATGAGCTGCCGGGAGACGCCCCGGCCGACCGCCTCAGCGCCACGAGCTGGACCTTCCTCGACGATCGCGCCGGCCTGACCATCAAGCGTCAGTGCATGCACTGCATGAACCCGGCCTGCGTCTCGGTGTGCCCAGTGGGGGCCCTGGAGAAGGCGGCCGAAGGGCCGGTGGTCTACGACGAGTCGCTCTGCATGGGCTGCCGTTACTGCATGATCGCCTGTCCCTTCGGCGTCCCGCGCTACGAGTGGGACAGCACCGAGCCGCGGATGCGGAAGTGCATCATGTGCTGGCACACCCGGGTGAAGGACGGCGGGATCCCGGCCTGCGCCCAGACCTGCCCCGCTGCGGCGGTCAGCTTCGCCCCGCGCCAGGACCTCATCGAGGAGGCGCGGCGCCGGATCCGCCAGCACCCGGACGCCTATGAGGACCACGTCTATGGCCTGCGGGAGGCGGGCGGCACCTCGGTGCTGTACCTGTCGCCGGTGCCCTTCGCGGCCATCGGCTTCCCGACCGTGCACCAGGACACCGAGTACCCGGGCATGACCTGGGCCATCCTGGAGAAGCTGCCCGCGGCGCTGACCGTCGGCGGCGCGCTGCTCGCCGGCGTCTGGTGGCTGACCGGCCGCCGCGAGGTCATGGAGCAGGTCCGCAGCGGCGAGCTGCCCATGGAGGAAGCCCTGCGCCGGCGCCCGCCGCTGGTGCCGGAGCCGCGGGATGAGGAGGGAGACGAATGAAACTGGTCCAGATCTTCGGCCGGCTCACCCTGTGGAAGGTGATCCTCGGCGTGCTCCTGATCGCCGGCGGCTACGCCGCGGTGATCCGCTTCGCCCAGGGCTTGGGCGCCGCCACCAACCTCTCGGACGACTATCCCTGGGGCCTGTGGATTGGCTTCGACGTCCTGGTCGGCGTCGGCGTCGCCGCCGGCGGCTTCGTCATCGCCGCGACGGTGCACGTGTTCCGCATGGAGCGCTACGCCTCGATCGCCCGGCCGGCGCTGCTGACCGCCTTCCTGGGCTACCTGATGGTGATCCTGGCGGTGCTCTTCGACCTCGGGCGGCCGATGCGCATCTGGCACCCGCTGGTGTTCTGGAACCCGCGCTCGGTGATGTTCCTGATCGGCTGGTGCGAGGCGCTCTACGCCGTCGTGCTGGCCGCCGAGTTCAGCCCGCTGCTGTTCGAGAAGCTCGGCTGGGGCCGGGCCCTCAAGACGGTCCGCCGGCTGATGACGCCGCTGGTGATCCTGGGGGTGCTGCTCTCGATCACCCACCAGTCCTCGCTCGGCAGCCTCTACGTCATCGCGCCCGACAAGCTGCACCCGCTCTGGTACAGCAGCATGCTGCCGGCGCTGTTCCTGGTCTCGGCGGTGGCCGCGGGCCTGGCGATGACCATGTTCGAGTCCTGCATGAGCAGCCGCGCCTTCGGCCGGCGGCTGGAGTCGGACCTGGTGCGCGGCCTCGCCCGGGCCGTGGTCGTGGTGCAGGCGGTCTACCTGGTGCTGCGCGCCAACGACCTGCTCTACCGCGGCGCGATCGGCTACGCCTTCGAGGCCACCCCCGAGGCGGTGCTCTTCTGGGGCGAGATCGGCCTGGGATCGGCGCTGCCGATGGTGCTGCTGGCCTCGCGCCGGGTGCGCTACTCGAACAGCGGCCTGTTCTTCGCCGCCACCCTGACGGTGATGGGCTTCATCGTCCACCGCCTCAACGTCGCCGTGACCGGCATGGCCGGCTGGACCGGCGTCTCCTACTTCCCGTCCTGGCTCGAGGTCACGGTCACGGTGTCGCTGGTCGCGCTCGGCGTGGCGCTGTTCGGCGTCGCCGCGCGCTACCTGCCGGTGTTCCCGAAGGCCGAAGAGGAGCCGGAGACCCCGCCCTGGATGGAGCCGCGGCCGCGGGTCCTCGGCACCGAGCCGCTGCTGACCAAGCCGGCGCTGTTCGGGCTCTGGGGCATGCTGGCGCTGGGCGCGGTCGGGGTGGTCACGACCAACTCGGTGACCGCCTCCGAGCAAGCCGAGCAGGTCGGCGTCGAGCAGGCTACGCAGCAGGCCTTGATCACCGGGGTCGAGACCCGGCTCTCCCACTTGCCGGTGCCCGAGGTGGAGGACCTGAGCCTCCCGGAGCCGTTCTTCTTCTCGGCCAGCGAGGACAGCCCGGGGCCGGTGCGCTTCGACCACCGCGACCACGTCGATCCGGCGGACATCCGCTGCGACGCCTGCCACCCGAAGCTGTTCCGGCTCACCGTGCCGGGCACCCCCGTCGAGGGCGTGGTCGACGTCGACCGCGCCCACGACGGCGACCTGTGCGCCTCTTGCCACGACGGCGAGCGGGCCTTCAGCACCTACGACGAGTGCGAGCTCTGCCACGTGGAGGCCGAGTGATGATCCTGCTCCCGCGGATGGCCGACCCGCCAGACGGCCTGGTCTTCCACCTCGGTCACACCTGGGCCCAGCGGGGCCGACAGGAGGCGGCCGTGGGCATCGACGGCTTCGCCGCGCGGCTCTTGCCGCCCGCAACGGCGGTGGAGCTGCCGCGCCCCGGCCGTCTCCTGCATCAGGGTGACCCGGCCTTCCGGGTCACCGCCGGGGACCGCAGCGCTCGCTTCCTGTGCCCGGTCACCGGGCGGGTGGCGGCGGTGAACGAGTCCCTGCTCGCCGAACCCGACCAGCTCCGCCAGGAGCCCTACGGACGAGGGTGGGTCCTCCGGATTCGGGCCGAGCACTTGGTCGCCGATCAGGTCAACCTGCTGAGCGGCCAGCTCGCCGAGCGGTGGCTGGAGGCCTCGCTCGAGGACCTGCGGATGCGGGTGGCGGGCCTGGCGGGGTCGGTGATCCAGCCCTCGGGCGAGGGCGGCGCAAGCTTCCTGGCCTGTCTGCCGCCCCGGAATTGGGAGGAATTGGCCTCGGAGCTGCTCCATTCGGCGGCTTGAGACTCTGTTGGCGGGCTCTCTGTGGGTTAATTCCACAATGGAGCCCGCCACCCTCAAGGGTGATGCCCGATTCCAACCCGACCAGCCGGAGCCGCAGCCGACGCCTCCCTCTCGGCAACCGGCTCGCCTTCCGGCTCTCTCTCGCGCTGGGCTTCGGCGCCGCCGTGGTGCTCCTGGCCCTAGGCGCCTGGAACCTGCAGATGCAGCGCGAGCACCTGACCGACCTGGTCGGGATCTCGGCCGAGGGCACGGCAGAGACCATCCGCGGCGCCACTCGGGACGCCATGATGCGCAATCAGCCCGAGGAGGCGGCGCGCATCCTCCATGACATCGCCGCCCAGCCGGCGATCAAGCGGCTGCGGATCTTCGCCAAGGAAGGCCGGGTGATCACCTCGACCGAGTCGGAGGAGGTCGGCAGCTCGGTCGACCAGACCGCCGAGATGTGCATCGCCTGCCACGCCAAGCCGGAGCCGCTGGCGAGCCTGGACTTCGAGCGGCGGCAGCGCGAGTTCCACGACGAGGACGGCCACCACGTGCTCGGGGTCACCACCCCGATCTACAACGAGCCGGCCTGCTCCAACGCCGCCTGCCACGCCCACGGGCCCGAGGACGAGATCCTCGGCATCCTCGACATCCAGCTGTCGTTGGAGCCGGTCTACGCCCACCTCGAGGCCTCGGAGCGCCAGCTCGGCATCGGCCTCTTCGTCTTGGTGGTGACCATGCTGGCGGCCTCGGTGTGGCTGAGCTGGAGCCTGGTTCTGCGGCCGGTGCGGCGGCTGACGCGGGCCACCGAGAGCGTGGCGGCCGGCAACCTGGACACGCGATTGCCGGTGCAGAGCCGCACCGAGCTCGGCGTGCTGGCCCACTCCTGGAACGAGATGGTCGAGGAGCTGGCGAAGACCCGGACCGAGCTGGAGGACTGGAGCCGGACCCTGGAGGACCGGGTGGAGGAGAAGACCCAGCAGCTCGAGAACGCGGTCCAGCAGATGATCGTGGTCGAGAAGATGGCCTCGCTCGGCAAGCTCGCGGCGGTCGTGGCCCACGAGCTGAACAACCCGCTGACCGGCATCGGCACCTACGCCCGACTGCTGTCGCGACGGCTCTCCGAGTGCGTCGCCGCAGGCCGCGACCCGGCCGCAGAGGGCAACCCGAGCATGGCGGAGGCGCTGGACCTGATCAGCACCGAGTCCGCCCGCTGCGGCGAGATCGTCCGCAACCTGCTGGCCTTCAGCCGGGGCAGCGGCGCCCGCTTCATGCGCCAGGACCTAGGCCCGGTGTTGCAGCGCGCCGCGCTCCTGATCCGCCACCAGGCTGAGATGCGCAACATCCGGCTGATCGCCAACACCGACGGCGACCTGCCGCTGGTCGAGTGCGACGCCGGCCAAGTCGAGCAGTTGGTGCTGGCGCTGGCGATGAACGGCGTCGACGCCATCGGCGAGTCGGGCGAGCTGGAGATCCGCGCCTCGCGCAACCCCGACACGGGCGGGGCGGTGATCCGGGTCCGGGACACCGGCTGCGGCATCCGGCAGGAGGACCTGCACCGGATCTTCGAGCCCTTCTACACCAACAAGGGCGAGGGCCGCAGCGTCGGGCTGGGCCTGGCGGTGGTCTACGGCATCGTCGACCGCCACCACGGGGCGATCCAGGTCGAGTCGGAGCTCGGCCAGGGAACCACCTTCACGGTCCACCTGCCGCTGGAACAACCGAGCGAGGCGGGGGAGGAGGAGCCGGTCGTGGCAGCGGCTGGGGGAGCAGCGAGATGAGCACGAAGGAGCAGATGGTCAAGGTCCTGGTGGTGGACGACGAGGCGGTGGTCCGCGACTCCCTGGGCGCCTGGCTGCGCCAGGACGGCTACGAGGTCCGCACCGCCGAGGACGCCGAGGCGGCCCGCAAGGCCCTCAAGGCGGAGCGCTTCGCGATCGCCCTGATCGACATCCAGATGCCCGGCACCGACGGCCTGTCGCTGCTGCCGGAGCTCCAGGCGCGCGACGACGCGCTGACCTGCATCATCATGACCGCCTACGCCTCGGTCGACACCGCGGTGCAGGCCCTCAAGTCCGGCGCCTACGACTACCTGGTCAAGCCCTTCGACCCCGATGAGCTGACCCACCTGATCCGCCGCGCCCTCGACCACCGCTCGCTGCAGGACGAGAACCGGCAGCTGCGCGGGCGGCTGGCGGAGGCCAGCCAGGCGCCGCCGATCGCCGGCTGCTCCGTCGCCACGATGGAGCTGCTGGCCCACATCGAGAAGGTCGCGCCGAGCGACGCCACCGTGCTCGTGACCGGGGAGTCTGGCACCGGCAAGGAGCTCGTGGCGCGCACCATCCACGCCCGCTCCGGGCGCTGCCAGGGGCGGCTGGTCATCGTCCACTGCGGTGCCCTGGCCGACGGCGTGCTCGAGAGCGAGCTGTTCGGGCACGAGAAGGGCTCCTTCACCGGCGCCACCCGCACCCACCAGGGCAAGTTCGAGCAGGCCGACGGCGGCACGATCTTCCTCGATGAGATCGGCGACGTCAGCCCCCGGGTGCAGGTGGAGCTGCTGCGCGTGCTCGAGGAGCGCCGCGTCACGCGGGTCGGGGGCCAGCGCGCGATCCCGGTCGACTTCCGGGTGGTCACCGCGACCAACCGCGACCTGCGGGCGATGATCGAGGCCGGCGACTTCCGGGAGGAGCTGTTCTGGCGCCTGAACGTGGTCCCGGTGCGCATCCCGCCGCTGCGCGAGCGGCCGGAGGACGTCCCGGCGATCGCCGAGCACGTGCTGACCGAGCTCGGACACAAGATGAACCGCCGCGGCCTGGGCTTCACGCCGGCCGCCTTGCATTGCCTCCGCGCCTATTCCTGGCCCGGCAACGCCCGGGAGCTGCAGAACGCGGTCGAGCGGGCCGTGGTCCTGGCCAGCGGCCCGCTGATCGACGCCGAGGACCTGCCGGCCTCGGTGCGCGGCCTGGCCGGCGCGGCGGCCACGGAGCGGGCCGCCGCGATCGAGCACCGGCCCCTCAACCGGTCCCTCGCGGAGCTCGAGAAGAGCCACATCGCCGAGACCTTGGTCGCCTGCGGCGGGAACGTCTCCGAGACCGCCCGGGTCCTGGGTATCGACCGCAGCACCCTCTACCACAAGATGAAGCGCTACCAGATCGAGCGCGAAGCCGAGCGCTGAGCGCGGCGGGCGCGCTCCCGCGCCCGCCGCTGCTCCGCCGCCGTCGGCGCTCAGGCGCCGGCGGTCTCCTCCGCCAGCACGTCCTGGACCATGCGCTCGATGGTGCCGGGGGAGAGCTCCTCCAGCTCGTAGACCACGTTCGCCACCGGCTTGTTGACGGTGATGATGCGGCTCAGGTCGATCGGCGTGCCCTCGACGACCACGTCCGCCGGGGTGGCGTTGATGGTCTCCTCGAGCTCCCGCACCTGCTGCTCGCCGTAGCCCATCGCCGGCAGGATCGCGGCGGCGTTCGGGAACTTGTCGTAGGTCTCCTTGATCGAGCCGACGGCGTAGGGCCGGGCGTCGACGATGCCGGCCGCGCGGGCGTTCTTGGCCGCGAACCAGCCGGCGCCGTAGCGCATGCCGCCGTGGGTCAGGGTCGGGCCGTCCTCGACCACCAGGGCGTGCTTGCCCTCGATCAGCTCGGGCTGGTCGACCGTGATCACCGAGGCGCACTTGATGACCTGGGCGCCGGGGTTGTGCTGCTCGCAGTTGCGGACCGCGGCCTCGACCATGTCGGGCGGCGCCGTCTGGACCTTGTTGACGATCAGGAGGTCGGCCAGGATCAGGTTGGCGTAGCCGGGGAAGTAGGTCAGCTCGTCGCCGCAGCGGTGCGGGTCGACCAGCGTGATCTGCAGGTCCGGCTTGTAGAAGGAGGTGTCGTTGTTGCCGCCGTCCCAGAGGATGACGTCGGCCTCCTTCTCGGCCTCGCGCAGGATCATCTCGTAGTCGACGCCGGCGTAGACCACGAAGCCGTTGTCGATGTGCGGCTCGTACTCCTCGCGCTCCTCGATGGTGCACTCGTGCTTGTCGAGGTCCTCGTAGGCGGCGAAGCGCTGGCAGGCCTGCTTGGCCAGGTCGCCGTAGGGCATGGGGTGGCGGATCGCCACGACCTTCTTGCCCATCTCCTTGAGGATGCGCGACAGGAAGCGCGTGGTCTGCGACTTGCCGACGCCGGTGCGCACGGCGCACACCGAGATCACCGGCTTGGTCGACCGGATCATGGTCTTGTCGGCCGAGCAGACCGCGAAGTTCGCGCCGGCCGCCATCACCCGGCTGGCCTTCTCCATGACGTACTGGTGGGAGACGTCGGAGTAGCTGAACATCACCTGATCGACCTTCTCGCGGTGGATCAGATCGATGAGCTCCTCCTCGGGCAGGATCGGGATGCCCTCGGGGTAGAGCGAGCCCGCCAGCGCCGGCGGATACACCCGGTCCTCGATGTTGGGGATCTGGGTCGCGGTGAAGGCCACCACCTCGTAGCGCTGGTCGTCGCGATAGAGGCAGTTGAAGTTATGGAAGTCGCGACCAGCGGCCCCCATGATGACAATGCGCGTGCGTGCCATGGCAGTGGCTAAACCACGTTTTAGTGCCTTTCCAGGTGCGCGAGAGGGCGCCTCTTATCCCTTGCCCCGCAAGGACTTGAGGATTTGCGTCCAGCTCGCGGGGCGGGCCCCGAGGCGGTGATGGGCGGCGCCGATGGCCCAGGCGGTGGCCCAGGTGCCCGCCAACAGCCTCCAGGCGTGGAAGACGCCGTAGCGCCGGTCGTAGAGGTGGGTGGGCTCGCTGCTGAGGCCGTTCAGCTCGATGACCCGGAACCCCTCGCCCCGGGCGAAGGCGTCGGCGTCCGGCGCGCGCAGGTCGTAGCGGCCGAAGGCGAAGCCCTCGAAGCGCTGGCTGAGCTCGTCCAGGGCGCGTTCGACGGCGGGCGTCAGCCGATCGCGGCCGTCGAGGAAGATGGCGCCGCGCGAGTGGGCGCCGATCTCGCCGAGCTGGATCTCGGCGCCGTCCGCGGGCACCTCGTCTAGCCGCTCGGCGTTGCCGTCGAGGTAGACCCGCGCCAGGGCCACCGCTCGCGGGTCGGCCAGGATCAGCTCCTCCAGCGTCCGCCGGCCGTCGCCGCGCACCTTGGCCATGCGCTTCTCGGTGACCGAGATGACGCGGCCTCGCGGTTCGCCGGGGCGGCGGACGTAGAACATGCCGAATTCCTCGCCGGGCACGTATTCCTGCAGGATCAGCGGCTGCGGGTCTCGCGCCAGCCGGCCGCGCAGCGCCGCTTCGTCGTGAGCGACCTCCACGCCCCGGCCGCGGGCGCCGACGTCCGGCTTCACCACCACCGGGTAACTCAGGCCGTGCTCCTCGAGGAAGGCTGCCGCCGCGGCGAAGCGGCCGCCGCCAGCCGCGTCGCCGCCTACCGCCGCTTCGCCGGAAGCCCCTTCGCCGGAAGCCCCTTCCTCGGCAGGGGGCAGGAGCGTCCACCTTGCCACCAGCGGGTGGTCGCGGCCGAAGCCCTCGAGGATGGCGCTCTTCGACTCGCCGATCAGGCCGCCGCCGGGGATCGCCGGGTTGACGGCGGTGACCACGCGCAGGCCGCGGTGGCGGACCGCCAGCCACAGGAACCACGGCGCGAGGGGCAAGTACACCGCCCAGCGGGGCCAGAACTCGAAGTGGCGCTTGCGCTTCCAGCTGCCGACCAGGCCGCGGCGGCCGCGCCACGAGAACAGCGGCACCACCAGCTTCAGCAGCAGCAGCAGGAACAGGGCGATCGCGCCCATCGCCGGCAGGGCGTAGCGCTCGACCAGGTTCAGGGCGTTGGCGATGCTCTCGCCCATCCAGGCCGAGATGCCCACGAGCACCGGAGTCCAGGCCGCGACCGCGACCACGAAGTAGAGCAGGAACCAGCCGAAGTGAGTCTTCAGCGCCCCGGCGGCGAAGTAGGTCGGCACCCGCAGGCCCGGCAGGAAGCGGCAGAGGACCACCACCCGCCAGCCCTGGCGGCGGAAGTAGGCCGAGGCGCGCTCGACCGCCGCCGGGCGGATCCACCAGCGCATCGGCGCCTTCGCCAGCGCCTTGCGGCCGAGGGCGCGGCCGAGCACGTAGAGCAGCACGTCGCCGAACAGGATGCCGAGGAAGCAGCCGAGGCTGCCGGCGACCAAGCCGATCCGCCCCTGGGCCACCAGGAGGCCGGTGGCGATGCAGGTCAGGTCCTCCGAGATCAGGGTCGCGGCGGCGATCAGGAAGATCGCGATCAGGAGCGCGGCGCCGGTGAAGGCGGGCACCACCGCCGGGTCGAAGGGCGCCGCCGCATCGACCAGCCGGGCCGGGTCCGCCTGCGCCCGCGTCCGCGCCGTGCCCGCCTCGACCGCGCCGAAGAAGCTCCGGAGCGAGGCGGCGGTCTCGGCCGGCCGGGTCCAGAGCAGGAAGTGGCTCCCCTCCGGGACCAGCTCGAGCTCGCTCTGGGGCAGCAGCCGGTGGTGCTCCACTGCCGCCTCGACCGGAACCAGGAAGTCCTGCTTGCCGTGCAGGACCAGCGCCGGCCCCTCCCAGGCCGAGAGCAGCGCGCGCAGCGGTCGCTGGTCCGTGTCATAGAAGTTGCGGGCGTAGTGGACGTTGAGGGCGAAGCCGTCGGCGGCGCCGAAGTGCGGCAGGCCCCAGCGCGCCATCCGCGTGAGCAGCAGCTGGGCGCCGTGGACCGCGTGGTTGAGCCGGTGGCTGCCGAACAGCTCCAGCTCCTGCACGCCGATGGAACCGACCAGGCTCAGCGAGCGCACCCGCTCCGGCGCCTGCGCGGCCAGCTGCAGGCCGACGCCGCCGCCCATGCTGAAGCCGACCACGTGCACCGCGGGCAGCTCGAGGGCATCGAGCAGCTGCAGGCAGTAACGGGCGTGGGACTCGATCGAGTAGTCCGCCATCTCCTGCCGGGAGCCGCCGAAGCCGGGCAGGTCGGGCGCGATCAGGCGGTAGTCGCCCGCCAGCTCGGCGCTGAGCCGGTCGAAGTCCTGCATGCCGCCGGGGCTGCCGTGGAGCAGCAGCACCGCCGGCGCGCGGTCTCCGGGTGCGCCGGAGTCGCGGTAGGCCAGCCGCCGCTCGCGGCCGGTCGGAGCGCCGCCCTCCAGGACCTCGGCCACCGCCAGGAGCTGGTCCTCCGGGCCGAGCGCCGGCGCGGTGTCGCGCAGCCACCAGGCGGTGTGCGAGACCGCCAGCGAGGCCAGCCACAGCAGGGCCAGGCGGCGGCGCAGGCTCAAGGCGCGGCCGGCTCCCGGCTGCCGGTCGGCACGAACAGCGCCGCCACGGCCTCCTGAGCGGCGGCGGCCAGCTCCTTGCGGTCGCCGCCGCGGACCGGCGCTTCGGCGAAGGCGATCCGCGCCCGCACGCCGGGCAGCGCGAGCAGGCGGAAGGCGTGGTCGGCGAAGGTCATGTCACCCCACCAGGACACGGCCAGCCGCGCCGGCCGCTTCCCGGACGGCACATCGTAGGAGACGCTGGCGCAGTGCACCGGCAGACCGGCCGCCGCCGCGACCTGGAACAGCGAGGCCTTGAAGGGCAGCAGCTCGTCGCCGGGGCTGCTGGTGCCCTCGGGGAAGACCACGACGCCGTAGCCGGCGTCTAGGCGCCGCCGCACCTGCTCGATGACGCGCGGCAGGTCGCTGCGGCGCGTGCGTTCGATGAAGAGGGTGCCGGTGGTCCGCGCCAGGACGCCGATGCCCGGCCAGCGCGCCAGGTCGGCGCGTGACAGCAGCACGGCGTCGGCGCTGGCCAGGAAGACGATGATGTCGACGTAGGAGAGGTGGTTCGAGACCAGGAAGAAGGGCGCCGCCGGCGCCGATCCCTGGCGCTCGATGCGCACGCCCATGACCGCGGCGATGACCCGCGCCCAGTTCCGCACCAGCAGGAAGTGGCTGTGGGCGCCGAAGCGGGGGAAGGGGCGGGCGAGCGGCCGCGTCAGCAGGTAGAGCAGCCACGGCGGCAGCGTCACCAGGACGATGGCGAGGACCCGGAGCACGGCGCGGAGGGGACCCACGCGCGGCGCTCAGCTGGCGAAGCTCTGCAGCACCTGCGGGTCGAGCTCCGTCAGGTCCAGCGTGGTCAGGTAGTCGATGGTGCCGAACTCCCGGTCGATGGCCGGCGGGCCGAGCACCTTCGAGCCGTAGCGCAGGTAGATGCCGAACAGGGTCGGCGTCTTGACCGGCGTCGCGCAGGGCCGGCCCTCGCAGGCGAGGCCGGGCAGCGGCGCCACCCGCAGGCGCGGGTGGACGCGGCCGTCGTCCTGGAGCTGCCGCCACAGGCGCAGGCCCTCCGCCGGGTCCTGGCTGGTGAGCGAGTTGCATCCGAACAGCCGGATCCTCCGGTTCCAGATCATGTAGGTCGCCAGGCCCTTCCACAGCAGGCCGAGCACCCGGGTGTCGCGGTGGTGGCGCAGGATGCAGGCGCGGCCGAGCTCGACCGCTTGGTCGAAGAAGCGCGTCGGCAGGCCGGAGAGGTCGAACTCGCCGGCGGAGTAGAGGCCCTCCCGTTCCAGCGCGACGGAGGCGAGCTGCAGCCGGTAGGTGCCGACCACCTCGCCGCCGTCGGCATCCTCGATCATCAGGTGCTGGCACTGGGCGTCGAAGCGGTCGCGGTCGCGGCCGTCGAGGTGGGACTCGGCCAGACCCTCTCCGATCTCGAGGTTGAAGACCTGGAAGCGCAGCCGCTGGACGGCGTCGAGGTCGGCCTCGTCCTGGGCGAACCGGAGCCGGTAGCCGCCGCGCAGCTGGTCGAGCGGTGGGGTGTGGGGCCGGCCCGGCAGCGGCTCGGCGGAGAGGATCGGGTGCACGAAGGCGGATTCGGTCACGGTCGGGTTCCGTGAGGAAGAACCAGGGCGGGGCGGATTCGGCCTCGCTCGCGCCCGGCCAGCATAGCCAACGGCGGTCAGTCCTGGACCAGGCCGCGGGCGAGGTCCAGCACCAGCAGGGCCTGGGCCAGGTCCAGGCCGGCCGGCAGCGGCAGGTCGTCGAGGTGGTCCAGGTGCGGCTGCGGCTCGAGGCGCGGGATCGCGGTGTAGACCTCGAGCCCGGGCTCGCGGCCGTCCTTGGCCTGGATCTGCCACAGGTAGAGCATCGGCTCGTCCTCGAGGGTGAGCCGCTCGCGGGCGGCCTGGCCGGCGGGCGTCTCGGCGAAGCGGAAGTCCACTCGCCCGACCAAGGTCGGCGGCTGGTTGGCGTCGGCGCCGAGCATGATCGCGAGGTCGAGCGTGGCGTCGTCGATCTGCGGGTGGAAGAGCTGCGGCGTCGGCACCTCGAGCCGCAGGCGGGCGCCGCCGCGGATGGTCGCGGCGACGGTGAGGCCGCCGGGCACCGTGACCGCCGGCTGGCCGTCGAGCTCGGCCGCGGGCGCGGCGCCGCCGGGGCCGGCCGCCTCGAGCAGCTCGCGCAGCAGGGCCAGGTGGGCGGCGGGGTCGAGCTGGGCCTCGGGTGCGGTCCCGTCGACGATCAGGAAGGTCGCGGCGAGCCGGTCGATGTCGGCGGCGCGGTCGGCCGGCCCGGGCGCGCAGGCCAGGGCGGGGAGGGCGGCGAGCAGCAGAGGAGTCAGGCGCATCATCGGAGAAGGTCCCGACCAGGGTAGGAGGCCGCTCGCGCCAGGATCAGTCCTTTCGCACGATGACCCGGTCCGGGATCTCGTTGCGGTCGCCTTCCTGCCACGGGAATTGGTCGGCGAGTTGCTCGCCGATGCGCTCGACGGCGGCGGCGATGCCGGGGCCGAGGCGGCCGTCCTTGGCTTCGGCGAGCAGCAGCTCGCGCACGCCCTTCCAGGTGCCCTCGGGTACGACCTGGTCGATGCCCTCGTCGGCCATGACGATGACGCGGCGCTCGAGCAGCGACACGAACAGCAGCACGCCGGTCTGGGCCTCGGTCTTGTGCAGGCCCTGGGCGTAGAACTCCTGGAAGGCCTGCTCCTCGGCCATCTCGGTCATGCGCCACGGGGCGATGAAGCGCCGCCGCAGCTCGGGCAGCGCGCGCGCCAGCAGCCAGCCAGCCAGGCCGCAGATCAGCATCACCAGCAGCAGGCCTTGCGAGCCGGGCTCGCTCGGCAGCAGCCACGCCGACAGGTAACCGGCCAGCGCGAACAGGATGCCGCACCAGAGGTCGGCCGCCGGGTAGCGGTCGCTGCGGTCGAGGATCACCGGCACGATCTCGCCCACGGTCCGCTTCTCGGCGTTGACGATGGCGCCGTGGATGGCGTCGAGCTGGATCTGGCTGAGCGCAGTCTCACCTCGGTAGGCGCGCCGGCGGGCGACGGCTTGCAGGACCAGGACCGCGATCAGGCCGATCAGGCCGAGGTCGACCAGCCAGGTCCACAGCGGCGCGCCGGTGGCGGCCTGCTCGGTCCACTCGGCGGCCTGTTCCGGGGCGTCCGCCGCGTCTTGCAGCAGCGGGAGGGGAATCAAGGAGAGGAATCCGAACATGCCTACCAGCCCCCCGAGGCGCCGCCGCCTCCGAATCCACCGCCGCCGCCGAAGCCGCCGAAACCGCCACCTCCGAAGCTGCCGCCGCCGAAGCTGCCGCCGCCGCCGAAGCCGCTGCTGCGGTGGCCGCCGCCGAGGAGGTTGCCCGCCAGGAACCACAGCAGCGGGCTGCTGCCGCCGCCGCGTCCGCCCCGCCCGCCGCGCCGGCCGCCGGCCATCAGCAGGATGAACAGGATCAGGAAGGGGATCGAGAACAGCGACCCGCCGCCGCCGCCGCGCCGTCCGCGGCGCTCGGGGATCGAGGCCAGGTCGCCGCCGGCCGCCGCGACCACGGCGTCGACCCCCTTGCGGATCCCCATCGACGGCCGGTTGGACTTGAACTCCGGCACCATGATCAGGTCGACGATGCGCCCGGCGACGAGGTCGGTGAGTTCGCCTTCCAGGCCGCGGCCGACCTCGATGCGCATCTTGCGATCGCCCTTCGAGACCGTGATCAGGACGCCGTTGTCCTTGCCTTCCTCGCCGAGCTTCCAGGCTCGCGCCACGGTGTTCGAGTAGGACTCGATGTCGCGGCCGCCTAGGTTCGGCACCGTCAGCAGCGCCACGGCGTTGCCGGAGGAGCCGAGGCGGTAGCGGTTGAGGGTCTCCTCGAGCTGCGCCTCCTCGGCCGCGCTCAGGTAGCCGGCCAGGTCGGTGACCCAGCCGTCCGGCTTCGGCACGTCCTGCGCCGCGAGCGGGGCCGCGAGCAGGAGCGCGCCGATGAGGGCGAGGAGGCGCATGAAGTCCTAGCCTCCGAAGTCGACCTTCGGGGCCTCGCCGAGGGCGGCCGCGGCGGCTTCGAAGGGCGTCTTGGCCGGGAACTCGGCCGCGTCGAGGAACCACTTGTTCGGGATCTTGCGCACGAAGGCGTTGAAGTCCTTGACCGCGGCGTTGTAGTCCTGGCGCGAGGTGTTGATGCGGTTCTCGGTGCCCTCGAGCTGGTGCTGCAGGTCGGCGAAGTTCTGGGTCGCCTTGATGTCCGGGTAGCGCTCGGCCACCACCATCAGGCGCGACAGCGCGCTGCCGAGGCCTTGCTGCGCCGCCATGTACTGCTGCAGCGCTTCGGGGTTGTTGAGGGCGTCGGCGCCGAGCTCGAGCTTGGCTTGGCCGACCGACGCGCGGGCCTCGGTGACGGCGGTCAGGGTCTCCTGCTCGAAGTTGGCGGCGCCCTTGACGGTCTCGACCAAATTCGGGATCAGGTCATAGCGCCGCTGCAGGGTGGACTCGATGTCGGCCCACTTCTGGGTCACGGCCTCCTGCTTGTCGACCGCGCCGTTCTTGGCGCCCACGATCACGAAGCCGGCGACCAGGATCAGAGCGAGGACGACCAGGCCGAAGATGAGCAGGCCGCCGCCCGTGCGGGGGCCTGTGGGAAGACGGGTAGGGAGCGTTTTCACGATGTCCTTTTGTGGGGGCAGCCCCGGGCGCGTTGCGCCGCGCGGGGATTATCGTGCTGCTACGCCCTCAGCGGCGGTCGTCTGCGCCGCTTTTCCCCTACCTCGGGGCGCCGACCGAAACCCGGGGTTCTTCTCCCTCCGCCCAAGAGAAGCGGATCTTGACGTCCTCCCAGTCATGGGGGAGCCAATCGGGAGGCCGGGCTTGGGGCGTGAGGATCTCCGAGTGGAAGCTCCACTTCACCAGGAGCGGCCGTCCGTCCGGGGAGCGAACAGGAGCCTGGTTCTCCGGCATGTCCTTGATCCGCTTCCACTCCTCGACGGCGGCCTCCAGCGCCTCCTCGTCGTAGGCGTAGTCGTCGCCTCCTTCGATCCTGAAACCAGCCGGCGTCGGCTCGGGGAGTTCGCGGTCGACCGAGTAGCCGTACACCCGAACGGCCCCGCCCCCGGGCGGAATCCGCCAGCGCATCAGCTGGGCGGCGGTCGGCCGACGGCGCCTCTCATCTCGGAAGATCGAGCAACCGACGCCGCCGCGGCCCCACTGTCCTTTCGGATTGAACCTCTCCTCTCGGAACCGGTGAGTCCCGCCGCCGAAGGTGCAGCCTTGTCTTCCGTTTCGAAAGTACTGCGATTTCCCCGCCGTTTCGATGAGGCGGACCACCACCAGCGGCTCCCCGAGGCTCTCCCAGAACGCCGCTTCCAGCTCGAGTCCCCCCAGCCGGTCGCTCGCGCGACCCAGGAAGATGGCGTGTTCGTCGAGGCCGTGCAGCGGGAACTGAGCGCTCACCAGCTCGCCTTCGACCTGAATCACCACCTCCAGCGCGGCTGGGATGCGTCGGCCGACCGCGACCGCGGCCGGAATGGACCGGTCTCGCTCCACCCCGATCTCGTCCCCGGACGGACCCAAGACTCGCGCGATGCTCAGCGCCGCCTCTGGCGCCGCGACGCCCTCCAGCTCGAGGTCGAGGAGGAGCTCGGTGCCGCGGTCCTCGACCAGGATCGCTCCCCGGCGCCCAGTTTCGGTTTCGAAGGGCCGCCGCTCCGGCCCCCGCAAGTGGACGGAGAACCCGATGGACCGCAGGATCCGGTCGATGCCCTCGTCGTCCCAGTCGAACCAGTCCTCGAGATACGCGGCCGGCTGGAGCAGGTAGGCGCGGCGGAGGACTCCGGGACCGGACCGTCGCGACAGATGGAGGCGGTTCGCGAGTTCGCGCCCGTTGCCGAGTAACGGGAACGGCAGCCCCTGGGCCCGGCGGGCGTCCTCCAAGCCTTGCCAGGGCGCGAGGCAGACGGCGCGAATGGCGATGCCGAGCCGGGAGAACTCCGCCCAGCGGTCACGGATCTCTCCGAGCGCTGGGTCGAAGGGGCTTGGCACGAACAGGAAGAGGGCGTCGGTGCCGGCGAAGTCGGCGAGCGTGACTTCCCCGCCGGCTGAGTCTCGGAGGGAGAAGTCGGGGAAGAGCTGGTGCTTGGAGAGGCGCTCCTGCGCGCCGAGGCTGACGGCGGGGAGGAACGAGGTGAGCAGGAGTAGAGCGAGCGAGCGCATCGAGGAGCGCGTGGTGGCGGTCCTCTCCTGAACGGGCCGCGTGGCGCCTGGTTCGACCGAACTGCCGCCGCTCGTCGGTCTGCAGCCGGCTACCGATCTGAGGCAGCGAGCCGCGGGATCTCGAGCCGCTGGTCCGCACCGCCGGCCGGGATCTCGACCACGGCCGAAAGCGGTTTCCCTTCATCGTCGACGAATTGCAGCCGCAGCGCCGTGAACGGCGCCGAGAGCCAGGCCCAGGTGGCGTCGTCCTCCTCGTCCCAGCTGCCGGGGTCCTCGGGCTCGGCGCCCTCCTGAAGCCACAGCACCTCGCTCCAGTCAGCGGCGGCGCCGCTGGCGTCGCGCAGGGTCAGGCGGATCGCCCGCGCCGGTTCCAGCGCGACCTCGAGGTCGGCCTTCTGCGACGGCGTGAGCGGTCGCAGGTCCACGGTCCTGCTTTGGAAGCCGTCGCGGTACACGGTGATTTCATCCCACAAGGCCGCGAAGTGCTTCTCGATCAGGTATTCACCGATGGAGGAGGTGTGCCGCGACCAGTCCGCGCCGCCCAGGTGGGCGCCGAAGGAGTCGATCGGCGCGCCGGTGCGGGCGTCGACCGCGCGCACGACGAGGTCCTGGAGGGGTGGCAGGATGATCTCCAGGCCTTCGCTGCCGGTGTTGGCCGCGAAGTCTCCGAGCCACGGGCCGAAGGGCGCGGCGCCGAAGTGGACCCGGTATCTGCCGGGCTGCAGGCCGTAGAAGTGGAAGCGGCCGTCGGCGTCGGTGGAGTAGACATCCTTGGCGCGGCCGCCGTCGGCGGACTCGGCCCACAAGCCGACGCGGATGCTGTCGTCCACCGGACTACCGTCGGCGAAGAACACCGTCCCGGCGATCACGGTCTCCGGGCCGGGCGGCGTGAGCTCGACCACGCGCACCTCCTCCCGCTGCAGGGGCTCGCTGACGCGGCCGTCGAAGCTGTGTCCGGGGAGCGAGGCCTTCCACTCGAACTCGGTTCCGGCGAGCACGCGCAGGCGCAGGAGGCCGTCGTCGTCGGTGAGGCCGCGGTCCGCCAGCCCGACCAGGTCCATGTCCTCGCCGTAGTGGTAGTTCGCCATGCCCCACGGGTCGTCGAGGCGCCAGCGCGTGATCTCGACCATCACCCCCAAGCCGGCCACCGGCGCGCCGGCGGCATCCGCGGCGCGGATCTCGACCGTGGCGTAACCGGGATCGAGCTCGAAGACCCAGGGCTCCTCGCCCATCTCGTTCAGGTTGACCTTGCCGAAGCACCGGCTGAGACCGCTCGGCCCCTCCGCCCACAGGTGCGGGAAGTCGGGGAAGCGGTCCTCGTGCGGCCGGAAGGGCAACGTGGTGTAGCCCTGCTCGTCGGTGACCGCCTCGCCGCGGACGTGGCCGTCGGGGCGGAAGCCGGAGCTGTTCTCCTCGTCCTCCGGCCCCGCCGACAGGGTGATCTCGCTCGGCCGCCACACCCAGCGGATGCGGCAGGGCGCGCCTGGCGCCTCGCCGCGCACCGTGACCCGCGCGCGCATCGTCTCGGCCCGCTCGAGCGGCACCTGCAGCGGCGTCGCGCCCTGCTCGGCGACGTAGACGTTGCGGGCGCGGTAGCCGGGCGCCTCGACCAGCAGGACCACCGGCCGCTCCTCCTCCGGGGCGTCGTACTCGAACACGCCGCCGTCCGAGGGCAGCTCCTCGTGCTGCGGGAAGCCGTCGGCCGCCGCCGGCGCGGCCATCGGCACCAGCGAGTAGCGGGCCTCGGCGAGCAGCGCGCCGGTTGAGGCATCGACCGCGTGCAGGCTGACCCGCTCGGCGTAGGGCAGCACCTCGAAGCGCAGCTCCGGCACCGGCAGGCTCGGCCCGACCAAGCGCTCCTGCTGCTCGCCGCCGTTGCCGCTGCCGTTCCAATCGACGCCGACCTTCACGACGCCGGCGCGCGGCGCCTGCAGCCGCAGCCTGCCGTCGACCCCGGTCGCGCCGAAGGCCAGGTCCGACCCTTGGTAAACGTAGAGCCGCACGCCCTCGACCGGAGCGCCCGTGCGTTGATGGACCACCTCCACGTCCACCGGCAAGCCCTCGGCGAGCGGGAAGTCGGCCCGCGCCGCCGGCCGCGCCGGCGGCAGCTCGCGGATCCGCCGCGACCAGTAGCCCTGGTGGACCGCGCTCAAGTTGTCGCTGATGTCCCACGGCGCCGCCTCGGACCACTCCGCGCGGTAGCGGCCGTCGCCGTCGGTGCGGAAGCTCTGCACCACCGGATAGGCGAAGACCTCCACCACCGCGTCGACCGCCGGCGAGCCGTCCGGCATCGTGACGGTGCCGACCCAGCCGTAGAAGTCATCGTCGATCGCGACCGGCAGCGGCACCGGCGTCGGCAGCTTCTGGCGTTCGCCGGGGAGATCGGGCGTTGGCGGCCCCGGACCTGAGGACGAGGCATCGGCGACCTCCAGGACGCCCACGGATTCCTCGGGAATGGGGGCCCCGCCGCTGCGCGCCCACGGCTCCCAGAGGATCAGGATGGCGACAATTGCCGCGAGGATGAGGACGAAGGTGGGCCTGCGCATGCGGTGACTCGGGATATCGCTACGGTGGAGTCTCCGGCTTGGACTCTCATTCAGTTTTCGAACTGCAGCAAGGTCACGGCCATCTCCACCGGCTCGCGGCCGGCGGGGATCGTGAACTCCTCGGAGCGCGGCGCGCCGTCCTCGTCGACGAAGCGCAGGCGTAGGGCTGTGCGCGGGGCGGAGCGCCAGCGCCAGAGGCCGTCTTTCATCGTGCGGCGGATGCGGTCGAGGTGGTCGGCGGGCTCCAGGACCTCGAGCCACTCGCAATCGACCGCGGCGCCGTCGGCGTCCATCGGCCGCAGCTCGAGGGTTCGGCCCGGCTCCAGGCGGGCGACCACGTCGGCGCGGGCCTCGGCAGTCATGGCCTCGAGCTCGAAAGCCTGCGAGAGGTAGCCGGTGGCGCTGACTTTCATCGTGCCCTCGACCTCACGGAAATCCTCGCTGCGGTAGAGGCCGCCGTTCACTCGCTCTACTGCGGTGCTGTTTGGACTCCAAATCTGCAAGAGGAAATCCTCGAGCGCGGCGCCGGTCTCGGCGTCCACCGCCCTGACCATCAGCAGC
>CAYZXS010000030.1:0-5426 GCA_964482495.1 uncultured Planctomycetales bacterium | reverse complement strand
GCCGGCGCGGGCGCGGAAGGAGCCGCTGCCTCCTCCCACTCCGCCCAAGACCAGGACCTCGTACTCACCGGCGACGAGGCCGCCGATATGGAAGCTGCCGTCCGCAGCGACCTCGAAGAAACCGGTCCACACCGAATCGTTCACCGGCCGAGCCCTCAACACCAGGGTGAAGCTGCCGTCCAGCTCGCTGCCGTCGGCGAAGAGGATCTTGCCAGCGATCGCCTGCTCCGGCGGCGCCGGAGCGATGAGCAGCGGCCGCCGCTCCCCGGGGAGCAGTGGCTCTTCGTCTTTGCCTTCGAGGTTCAGCGCGCCGCTCCAGGCCCGCCAGCGGAAAGCACCGCCGGCGAGCAGCGGCAGCACCAGCAGCCCTTCCTCATTCGTCACGCCGCGGGCGCGGATCCCCTGCCGCCGCGCTTCGTGGTCGTTCCGGCTCAGCGCGCCGCGCATCGGCAGCGCCGCTCGCCGGTCGGCGAACAGCCGGACCTCCATGCCGGCCAGCGGCGAGCCGTCGAGACCGACCGCCTCGATCGCCACCTCCGCCATGTCCGGCTGCAGCTCCAGGATCCACGGCGGCTCGCCGAGGCCACCGAGATCCAGGTGGCCGAGGTCGACGCGCAAACCGCCAGGGGCCTCGACCTCGAGCCAGACGTAGGTGCCGGACATCGGCGGCGACGGCGGCCACGGCAGCTCGCCGGCGCCGCGGGCGTCGGTGGCGACCTCGCCGCGCCAATAGGGCCGCGGGCGGCTGCCGACCGAGGCGATGCCGTCCTCCTCGTCGGGCAGCGGCTTGGGCTGGATCGCCTGCGCCCAGAGGATGCGGCAGTCGCCCGTCGGCTCCTCGCCGCGCACAAGGACTTGGACCGGGGTGCGCGCGGCCGGGGCCAGCCTCACCTCGCGCGAGGCGTCGCCGGGGCCGACCGGGAATACCACCCGCGCCCGGTGCTCCGGCGCCTGCACCAGGATCACCGCCGGCCGCTCCGCCAGCGGCGCCCGCCAGTCCAGAGCGCCGCCCTGGCTGGGCAGCTCCAGAGCGATCGGCATGCCGTGGCCATCCTCCTCGGCTCCGCGCGGCCGGTGCCAGAAGCTGGCGTCGGCCAGGGGCTCGCCAGAGACGGCGTCGACGGCGTGCAGCCGGACCAGCTCGGGGTGGACCAGGACCTCGAGCTGCAGCTCCGGCGCCGGCTGGCCGGCGACGAGGTGCAAATTCACGAGCCGGCTGCCGTTCGCCAGGCTCCAGGTCCCGGTGTCGACGCCGAACTCTCCAGGGCCGCGGGCGTGCAGCGTGAGCCAGCCGTCGTCGCCGCTGCGGGCGAGCTCGTGCAGCTGGAAGGGGCTCCAGGAGAAAAGGCGGACGGTTGCGCCCGGCACTGGGGCGCCGCTGCCCTGCTCGACCACCCGCACCAGCACCGGCAGGCCGGCGTGGAGCCGGAAGTCGACGACGGCCGCCGGGGTGGCCGGGGCGACCTCGGTCGGCGGCGGGCTGGCGTAGCCGGCCAGCAGGACCTCAGGACCGTGCCGGTCGCCGTATTGGCGGCGTGCAGCCGGCCAGGGCAGGCGGTAGCGGCCGGCGTCGTCGGTGCGGACCGAGCGCTGGAAGGGATAGCCCTCGACCCGGACCTCGGCGCCCGCCGCCGGGGAGCCGTCGGGCAGCGTGACCGCGCCGGTCCAGCCGTGGTAGGCGTCGCCGCCGCCGGGGTCCGCGCCCTCGGAGGCGAGCGGGATCCGCGCGGCGCCCTCGGGGGACGCCGCCGGCGGTGCCGCGGCGGCGACGGTCGCGCGTTCGGCGGTCTCCGCGGCGCCGGCGGCGTCGGGACCGGCCGGATCCTGGCCCGCCCCGCGCTCGGCGGGATCGCCGCCGCGCCAGGGTGACCAGACCAGGACGATCGCCGCGGCGAGGACCGCGACCAGACAACGCAGCAAAGGACGACGACTCATGGCAAAGGCCGGCGATGGGATCAACCGGCGCCTTCCAAGATAGGCCCCAGCGCCGCCGCGAACACCTCCGCCTGGCGCATGAAGCCCAGATCCGTCGGGTGGGAGGCGTCGACCGCGCCCTCGGCGTCGTGGCCGAGCAGGGCGTCGCCTTCGAGGTAGTGCAGGCCCTCCACGCCCTCGGCCACCAGCTCCTCGTACGCC
This sequence comes from uncultured Planctomycetales bacterium, assembly GCA_964482495.1. GTDB lineage: Bacteria > Planctomycetota > UBA1135 > UBA1135 > UBA1135 > J029. Next base: position 3,290 of record CAYZXS010000030.1, on the reverse strand, counting down.
GCCCGCAGCGCGGCGTGGTTGCGGTCGTGGTGACGATCGCGACCGGGCAGGACCCAGGAGTTGGTGTTGCGCCGGTCTTCCACCAACAGGATCGGCGTGTCCGGCCGCTTCGCCCGCAGCAACCGTACGAAGGGGGCGGCGCGCTCGGCCACCAGCTCGGCGTTCATGTTCGGCAGGCAGTCGAGCACGTAGACCGCGGCGTCGACCTCGGCCAGCAGCGCGGCCAGCTCGGGCTCCATCTTGCCGTTGCCGCTGAAGCCCAGGTTGACAACCGGGCGGTCGAAGCGCCGGCCCAGGATCGCCGCGTGTCCCATGCCCGGCCGCGAGGCGCAGGCGCCGTGGGTGATCGAGGTGCCGTAGAAGAGCAGCGGCCGCTGGCGGTCCTCTGGGCGGTCCGGGCCGGTCCGCAGCACGGCGTCCTCGGGCAGGCCGACCTCCAAGGACTCGACGCCGTTGTAGAGCGGCAGGTAGACCAGGTACTCGCGGCGCCCTGGCGCCATGCCGGTGATCAGGCGGCTCTCGTTCTCCTGCGCCCGCGGGAAGCCTGTCGCCACCCAGCGCCAGGCACCCTCCGGGTCGCGGGCGTAGAGGTCGAGGCCGCTGACCCCGGTCGCCGCCATGTGCGGCATCGCCAGCTCGGCCGAGCGCAGCTTCCAGCGGGCGTGGATGGCGGTGGCGTCGGTCTCGAAGCGGACCGCGATCCCGGCCGAGTGGCGACTCAGCTTCCACACCGGCGGCCGGACCAGCTCCTCCGCCCGCGACGGCAGGCGGTCCCAGGGAGCCGCCAGCTCGGCCTCGGGCCAGGCGCGGCCCTCGACGGCCAGCTCCCGGGCATCGACCCAAGCCAGCGGCGGGGGATCCTGGGCGCTCGCCGCGGCCGGCAGCAGCCCGAGGGCCAAGATCAGACTTCTCCGCATCTGCATTTCAGTCGCGAGCCTACCGGGCCGACAAGGAAGGGTTCCCTCCAATGTCCATCCCCTCTCTCTTTCTGATCGCCCTGTTGGGTGGTCCGAGCCATCCCGCGCCAGAGGCGGGCGCCCCCGAGGTGCCGCTCCTGCAGGGAAACAGCCACTACAGCTTGTTTCTCTCGAACACCTGGCAGGAGGAGTTGAAGGAGCGGTTGGCCGATGGAGCGGAATCTGGCCGTGTTTCGGAATCGGTGAACCTACCGATTCCGCCGGCCCTCTGGGCCGGGAGCGCCCTCGATGGGAACTTCGAGCGAGAGTACCGCACCCAGGACCTGGCCCGCGACGTCGTGCTCGGCTGGGCCCTCCAGCAGGAGCTCGAGGACGGCATCCAGCTGTTCGGGATGGAGGTGATCGCGCTCACCGACTTCACCCACGGCAGCTACGGCCTGGCGTTCGCGCGCAGCTTCTGATCGTCCGAGCCGCCCAGGAGCGATGAAGCCCCGCTAGTCCGCGGCGAGGCCTCGCCCGAGCAGCTCCGACAAGGCGGCGCGGTCGGCGTCGTTCGGTTCGCGGCCGTGCTTGGCGGCGTCGAGCGCCGCGCGCAGCACCCGGTCGACCTTTTTGTGCAGCTCCGCCGGGAAGGCGTGGACCACCCCGGCCTTGCCCCCGGCCTCCGCGGCCGGCGGCGCGAAGTCGTCGCGGCGGGCGTGGGCGCGGGCCTGCACCGCGCGCAGGTGGACCAGCGCCCGGTCGAGCAGCACCCAGGCGAAGCGCGGGTTGGTGACCGGGCCGAAGCAGCGGAAGCGGCCGGCTTCGCCGGGGAACAGGCGCCGGAACAGTTCGCTCTGGTTGCCCCACGCCTTGGCCACCTGCTTCGAGCCGATCCAAGCGGCGCCGCCGCCGAACAAGCCGCCGAGCACCGCGCCGGCGGCGAAGGAGAGCCCGCCGACCATCAGGTCGAGCACGGCGCCAGCGGCCGCGCCCCAGGCGGCGCCGCGCATCGTCAGCTGCGGCCGCGTCAGGCCGAACAGCTCGAAGCTGGTCTCGCCGAAGAGGTCCTCGGCGAGGAGCTCGAACTCCGGCGCCGGGGCGCCGAGGCGGTGGTGACGGTAGAGCTTCTCCACCTGCTCGCGGGTCCGCTGCTCCTGCAGCCGCAGCGACTGGTGGAAGGCCTCGCGCAGCGAGTCGTCGCGCGCGCCCGGGTCCTCGCCGGGGCCGAGCGGCTGGCGCTCGACGTGCGCCAGGCAGCCGAGCACGCCGGCCGCGACCGCCCGCAGCGCCGCCTGGTGGCGCGAGGCCTCGGCCCGCTCGAGCGCGGCCACCGCCTGCTCCACCGGCGCCTTCCACTCGTCGTGGACCTCGCCGAAGGCGCGCAACAGCGCCAGCCGCTCGGCGAAGCGGGCGCCGTGGGCGTCGAATTCGCGCACGACGTGGAAGAACTGCCGCAGCACCGGCTTCCAGTCCTCGGCGTGGTCGCCGGGGCCGATGCGGTTCAAGAGCGCCATGCCCGGCCGGCCGGTCCAGCGGAGGATCTCCATCTCCGCTTCGTAGACGGGGCGGTACGGCCGCGAGCAGTCGACCACGTAGAGGATGCCGACGTCGCCGGCCAGCCGCGCGAGGAGGTCGGTCTCGTCCTCGAAGTCCTCGCGGCCGCGGTGCTCGGCGGCGAAGTCGGCGACCACCCGCGCGCGGTCGGCGGCGGTGTCGGCGCGGGCGCGCATCCACTCGAGCGCGGCCGGCGCGTCCTGGAAGCCGGGCGTGTCGATCAGCCGCAGCACGGTGCGGCCGTCGAGCTCGAGCGCGTACTCGCCGCTGCGCCGGGTGGTGCCGGGCGTGCGGTCGACCGGCACGGTGTCGTCTTCGGTGAGCGTGGCCACCACCGACGACTTGCCCTTGTTGACGTGGCCGACGACGACCAGGGTGGGGGGGGCGGTCACGCCGGCAGCGCCTCCACGCGCAGGTAGGGGTCGTGCAAGCGGGCGAGGTAGTCGCGCCACAAGGCGAGGTCGTCGGGGGCGACGGCACCGAAGCCGTCGCCGGCGGGCTCGACCAGGGTGACGGCGATCAGGGTGCGCTCGCCGAGCCTGGCGCGGGCGTCGGCCAGGAAGCGGGACAGGCGCTTGTCGGGCGACTCGCCGCCCTCGACCAGCAATACCAGCGGCTGCGACGCCAGCCCCCCGAGCGCCGCGCGGGCTTGGTCCTCGCTGGCGCCGCCGGCGGCGGCCACGGCGGTAGGGGACCAGCGGTGGGGTTCGGCGAGCAGCGACCGCACGGCCGCTTCGTCGGCGGTCCAGCCGCCCCAGAGCAGGGCGGTGCACGCGGCCGACGCGCTGGGGCCGCCGCCGGTCGCGCCGGCGCCGCTGCCGTCCGGCGCCGCGGGCC
>CAYZXS010000029.1:44203-52249 GCA_964482495.1 uncultured Planctomycetales bacterium | reverse complement strand
CCCCTCTCTGCGGAAATCGACGTACGACCTCGAATATCAATCGATGTCTGACCCCGTTTTCTGTGCCCGGAACTTGGCGCTCCAGACCTTGCCGGCGGCGTCCTTCACGCCCCGCATGAGCAGATCCTTGGGCACGCCGAGGGCGTCGAAGTCGGAGCCGACGATGCCTTGGAGTTGGAGCTCGTCGTAGACCAGGCGCTCGCTGACCTCGACCTCCTCCAGACCGGCCGCGGCCATGCCGGCGGCGTACTCGGACTCGCTGATGGCGCCGCCGATGCAGGCGGAGTAGGCGGCGGCGTGCTCGCGCAGCCACTCCGGCAGCTCCTCGGCGACGATGTCCGACACCGACACCCGGCCCCCCGGCTTCAGCACCCGCGCGATCTCCCGGAACACCGCCGGCTTGTCGGTCGACAAGTTGATGACGCAGTTCGAGATCACCCAGTCGACCGAGCCGTCCTCGACCGGCAGCTGCTCGATCACGCCCTTGCGCACCTCGACGTTGTCGTAGCCGGCCTCGGCGACGTTGCGCCGCGCCGCCTCGATCATCTCGTCGGTCATGTCGACGCCGATCACCTTGCCGCTGGCGCCGACCTTGCCGCGGGCGATCAGCAAATCGAGCCCCGCGCCCGAACCCAAGTCGAGCACGGTCTGGCCCTCCTCGACGCCGGCGAAGGCCAGCGGGTTGCCGCAGCCAAAGCTGCTCTGGGCCGCGGCCTCGGGCACCTGGCCCAGCTCGGCGTCGTAGCCAGCGAGCTGGGCCGCGGCCCCGGCCGGAGCCTGCGGGGCGGGGCTACAGCATCCGCCCTTGGCCTCCGGAGCAGGCTCCGGCGCGGCCTCCGCCGGCCCGCAGCAGCCGCCGCCGTCCTGGGCGGCCTTGAGGGCAGCGGCGTAGGCGCGCGAGACCTGCTCGCGCACTTCCTCGGGGTTCTTGGTCTCACTCATGCTTCGTTGGATTCGCTCGCGCTCGCTTCGGTGGAGGAGGGGCAGCAGGCGTCGAGCGCGTCGGCCAGGCTGCGCAGGGTGGTGGAGAGGCTCTGGTGTTCGAGCCGGTAGCGGACCTCGCGGCCGCTCTTCTCGGCGGAGACGATCCCGGCCGCCTTGAGCTTGGCGAGGTGCCGCGACACGCCCGACAGGTGGACCCCGCAGCAGCTCGACAGCTCGGTGACGGTGCGCGGGCCGTCGGCGATGGCCAGGCGGCACAGCAGTATCAAGCGGTTGCCGTCGGCCAGCGCCGCGAACAACTCGGGGTCGAGCTGGTCGAGGAAGGCGCTGGCGCAGGTGGGATCCGGTTGGGGCATGCGCAAAGAATAGCAAGAATGCGCAAGAATGCAAGGGAATGGCCCGGAGTGGCAGAGGAACCTGCTGGAGAAGACAGGAAAAACTGATGATGTAGAATGATAAAACTGGCGATAATGGCAGAGCGATGAGCCAATCTACCCAGAGCAAGGCCTTCGGCAGCGGGCGACGGACCCAGGTCCTCCTGCTGCTCGTCACCCTCGGCGAGAGCTACGTCGCCGAGATGGCGCGCCTGCTCGGGGTCCGGCCGAACACGATCCGCGGCATCGTCGACGGCCTCGAACAGGAAGGGCTGATCGGCGGTCGGTTGATGGGGCGGCAGCGGATCTACCGCCTTGACCCCCGCTACTTCGCCGCCCGGGAATTGAAAGCCATGCTCCTGAAGCTGGTCGAAGGCGAGCCGGACTTCCTGGAGCGGCTCGCTGCTGCCAGGCGCCGGCCTCGGCGCCGCGGCAAACCGCTCCATGAGGGCGAGCAATGATCCGCGGAGGGACGTCGCTCGAGGAGGTGGCCTTCATCGTCTGCACGGCGCTGGGGGAAGCCGGAGTCATCGCGGTCCTGACCGGTGGGAGCGCCGCGACGGTCCATTCCTGCGGCGGATACAGCTCCTTCGACGTGGACTTCGTTCTGACCCGAACCGGTGGAGTCGAGGGCGCCGGCGCCGAGGCGCTCCGCCGCCTGGGATATCGGTCGTCGGGCGCGCCGTACCACCACCCGGAGAACCCGTTCACGCTCGACTTCCCTCGGGGGCCGCTGGCGGTCGGCGGGCAGCTCCTCACGGAATGGGAGACCCGCCACCACGGCAGCCTGCACCTCCACCTGCTCCACCCTGCGGACTCGGTCAAGGACCGGCTCGCCGCCTTCCTCCACTGGGGCGATGTCCGCGGCCTCAGCCAGGCGGCTGCAGTTTGGAGGGGCGCGACGCAGAAGATCGAGCGCGAGGAGCTTCGCGCCTGGGTCGTGTCCGAGGGCGCCGAGGACCGCTGGTCCCTGATCTGCGCCGGCCTGTCCTAAACTGGCCACCATGCCCACCCAGCTCACCCGCGACGAAGCCTGGGAGTTCCTGTGCTCCTGGACCGAGACCGAGGCCCTGCGCCGCCACGCCCGCGCCGTCGAGGTGGCCATGCGCGCCGCCGCCCACCGCTACGGCACCGGCGCCGAGGACGAGGAGGAGTGGGGCATCGCCGGCATGCTGCACGACGCCGACTACGAGAAGTGGCCGGAGGAGCACCCGAACCGGGTCGTGGCCTGGCTGCGCGAGCGCGGCGAGGAGTCGATCGCCCACGCCGTCTCGGCCCACTACACCAAGTGGGGGGTGCCCTACGAGAACTTGCTCGACAAGGCGCTCTTGGCCTGCGACGAGATCACCGGCCTGATCATGGCCTCGTGCTACGTGCGCCCCGAGGGCATCGCCACCCAGAAGCCCAAGAGCGTGATGAAGAAGTTCAAGGACAAGAGCTTCGCCGCCGGGGTCGACCGCGACGAGTGCCGCGCCGGCGCCGAGATGTTGGGCGTCGAGCTGCGCGACCACGTCGAGTTCCTGATCGAGGCGCTGCGGCCCTACGCCGCCGAGCTGGGGATCGAAGGCTCGGGTGCGGTCGCCTAGGCCGAGTCTGGCGCTGTCCCCTCGTTGGCCCCGCCGCCTTCCTCGCCCGACTCCGTCGCTGCCGCCATCGCCGCGGCAAGCGAGGAGACCGGCAAGCGGCCGTCGGCGTCGCCGTCCAGGCCGTCGAGCTCCTCGATGGTGGTCTTCAGCTCCTCGGGTGTCAGGAGGCCCTTGCGCACGCAGAGCTCGGCCAGGCCGAAGGCGAACAGGCTGACCCGCTCGAGGTCGGCCCGCAGCGCCTCCCGCTCCCGGGCCATGCGCGATCGGCGGCGGCGGCGGCTCTTGGCGGCCTGCCGCCGCTGCCGGTCGCGGCGGTTGAATTCCTGAGCGGTGAAGAAGTCGTGGAGCAGGTAGCGGCCGAGGCCCATGGCCTGACTTTAGGCCGTCTCCGGCCTTCCACCAGCGGATCCGGCTCCGAGGGCGCACCGCTAGAATCCCCCCTTGCCCCGCCCCCAGGAGCACCCTCACGACATGACCGACGTCTACCTCGTCTCTGCCTGCCGCAGCGGCATCGGCCGCTTCCAAGGATCCCTCTCCGGTTTCACCGCCCCGCAGCTCGGCTCCCTGGCCGTGAAGGAGGCGCTGGCGCGTGCCGGAGTCGGCGGCGACGCCGTCGACGAGGTCATCCTCGGCAACGTGCTGCAGGCCGGCGTCGGCCAGAACCCGGCGCGCCAGGCCGCGCGCGCCGCCGGCGTGCCGGACACGGTGCCGCCCTTCACCGTCAACAAGGTCTGCGGCAGCGGGCTCAAGTCGGTCATGCTCGCGGCCCAGTCGATCAAGGCGGGCGACAATCAGCTGGTCGTCGCTGGCGGCATGGAGAGCATGACCCGCGCGCCCTACCTGGTGCCGGCGGCGCGCGACGGCGCCCGCCTCGGCCACGCCAAGCTGGTCGACGCCATGATCTTCGACGGCCTGTGGGACGTCTACAGCGACCAGCACATGGGGCTCACCGGCGAGCTGGTCGCCGACGAGCACGGCATCAGCCGCGAGATGCAGGACGAGTACGCCGCCCGCTCGCACAACCGCGCCGAGGCCGCCTGGGCCGGCGGGAAGTTCGACGCCGAGACCTTCACCGTCGAGGTGCCGCAGCGCAAGAAGGACCCGATCGCCTTCCGCGCCGACGAGGGCGTGCGCGCCGGCGCCGAGGCCGCCGGCTTCACCAAGCTGCGCCCGGCCTTCAAGAAGGACGGTTCGGTCACCGCCGGCAACGCCTCGCAGATCTCCGACGGCTCCGCGGCGCTGGTGGTGGCATCGGGCGAGGCCTGCGAGAAGCACGGCCTGAAGCCCTTGGCGAAGGTCACCGGCTACGCCGCCGGCGGCATGGCGCCCGAGTGGGTGATGATGGCCCCCAAGGCGGCGGTCGAGAACCTCGAGGCCCGCACCGGCCTGAGCCGCCACGACTTCGACCTGATCGAGATCAACGAAGCCTTCGCCTCCGGCGCCTGCGCGTTGCTGAAGACCCTCGAGCTCGACGGCGACAAGGTGAACGTGAACGGTGGCGCGGTCGCCCTCGGCCACCCGATCGGCGCCAGCGGCGCCCGCATCCTCGTCACCCTGCTGCACGCGCTGCAGGACCGGGGCGGTCAGAAGGGCCTCGCGACCCTGTGCCTCGGCGGCGGCAACGCCGTGGCGCTTGCGGTCGAGATGGTTTGAGCTCGCAATCCTGACTGCGCGGCATCTGGCGCGCGTACTCCGTGGGCGGCACCATGGCCGGGGCCGAGATCCTGGCCGACCTCGACCGCTTTCACGAGGTCGTGGTCCATCGCGCCGCCTCCTCGAAGGACGAGTGGTGACGCGAGCAACGGATGGAGATCGCCGCGGTCAGCGACGGCGACCACGCTTGGTTCGACGAGGCCAGGACCGCGGGGGTCGGCTGGTTCAGGGCGTGATCAGCAGGCTTCGGGCCGCCGAGCTCCTGCGGCCGATGTGCAGGACAGGGTCGAGGCTGATCGCCGCCAGGCGGAGGTGGCGGCCGAGCAGCGCCGTCCCGCGCGGGTCGCCGCGCAGGGTGGCCAGGGCCGCTGCCGAGGAACTGAGGATGCCCCGTCCGCCCTGGAGCCAGGGCGGGCCGGCACCAGCCACGACCTGATCGAACAGACGGTCTTGCTTCAGCGGCACCTCGATGCCGACGACGGTCGTGATCCCCGGCCCGGCGAGGGAGAGCAGGACCGCGTAGGCGGCTCCGGCCTCGGCAGCCGGGAAGTGGAGCTCCAGGCTCACGGCCGAGCCGCCGCTGAGCGAGAGTTGGTCGGCGGAGGGGATCAGGAAGGGGTCGAAGGACTGGAGCTCCACCACGCCCTCGGTCTGGAGGGCGGTCGGGCTGAGATCGGCGGCCAGGGCGAACTCGGCGGTGCCGTCCCGATCGAGATCGCCGAGGGTGGTGAGGGAACTGCCGAGACGGGCGGCGGACACCGCGCCCTCGAAGCGCTGCACCAGGGCGCCGTCTCGGGCGCGGAGCAGGCGGACCACGCCACAGGAGTTCCCGCTGTGCCCCCATTCGTCCGGCGCCGCCACCAGGACCTCTGGCCAGCCGTCGCCGTCCGCGTCGCCGGCCGGCGCGACCGCCGCGCCGAGGTGCTGGTGCTGATTCGTCGTGCCGGCGAGGCTCCAGAGGGGCGCGCCGTTGGCGCCCGAGATCATCCAAACCCGTCCGGCGTTGGCCAGGCCAGCCGGGTCGTCGGCGAATCCGCCCACGAGAAGTTCCGGCAGGCCGTCTCCCTCCAGATCACCGACCGCGGCCACCGCGGAGCCGAAGGTGGACCCGGTCCAAGGGCCGGGGAAACGGCTCAGGACCCCTCCGTCCCGGCCGGACCGGACGAGGACCATGCCGGCGCTGCCCAGCCCGGGGACGTCGGCTTCCCCGTTCCCGCTCAGGACGTCCGCCACCCCGTCGCCGTCGAAGTCCCCGGCGGCTGCCAGGACGCGGCCCTCGGGGAAGGCGCTCGTACCTGGGACCTGCCAGAGCACCGAACCGTCGCTCCCGGAGAGCATCAACAGCGAACCGTGTCCGCCCCCTCCGGAGACGCCGACCGCGAGGTCGTCGGCGCCGTCGCCGTCCACGTCGGGGATCCGGGCCAGGGCGTTGCCCAGCAGCTCGAAGGCGCGGGTGCCGCTGAGCTGCCAGATCACCAAGTCCTTGGCCACGGAGCGGACCTCCACCCGGCCGGCCAGGGACAAGCCGGCGGCGGAGGCGGCGGCGTTGCCCATGGCCACGTCCGGGACGCCGTCGCCGTCGACGTCACCGAGCCCGGCAACCACCCTCCCGGGATCGAGGCTGTTCGGGTCCCCGTGGCCGAGCCACAGCAGGGCGCCGTCGCTGCCGGAGAGGACCCGGACCTTGCCGGGGGGCGTGCCGCCGGTAGGGCCCTGGCGCTCGCCCACGAGCAGGTCGCCGACGCCGTCACCGTCGACGTCGCCGGCCGCGGCGAGGCTGGCGCCCAAGTATTGGGCGGGGAGCGTGCCCTCCACCGACCAGGTCCGTTCCCAGGCGCCGCCGGGGAGCTGGAGGGCGGGAGCGGAGAGGAGGAGGAAGAGGGAGGAGAGCGTCATATCGGCTTCGCGCGGGAACGTGCCAGAGCCACGCGGAGTTTGCCACCGGGGCGGGTCCGATTCCAGCCTGGCCACCGGGGACCTCGGGCCTGCCGCGCCGCTAGAATCCGCCGTCGACCCCGCCCCCGCGCAGCAACAGAGAACCCGATGAGCGACAAGATCAACCTGACCGTGATCGGTGCCGGAACCATGGGCAACGGCATCGTCCAGACCTTCGCCAGCTATGGCCACAGCGTGACCATGGTCGACATGGACGACGCCGCCCTCGAGCGGGGCATGGGCACGATCCAGAAGTCCCTGGGGCGCTTCGTCAAGAAGGAGAAGATGACCCAGGAGCAGGTCGACGAGATCCTGGCGCGGGTCTCCACCTCGACCGACATGGCGGCCGCCGCGGCCAACGCCGACCTCGTCGTCGAAGCCGTGTTCGAGAACGAGGCGGTCAAGCGGGAGATCTTCCAGAAGCTCGACGCCGCGGCGCCGGCGCACGCGGTGCTGGCCTCGAACACCAGCTCGATCTCGATCACCCGCATCGCCAACGCCACCAAGCGGCCGGAGCAGGTCATCGGCATGCACTTCATGAACCCGGTGCCGCTGATGAAGCTGGTCGAGATCATCCGCGGCGAGCGCACCAGCGACGAGACCCTCGAGAAGACCGTCGCCTGGAGCGAAGGCCTCGGCAAGGTCGTCGGCATCGCCGAGGACTACCCCGGCTTCATCGCCAACCGCATCCTGATGCCGATGATCAACGAGGCCGCCTTCGCCCTGATGGAGGGCGTCGGCACCCGCGAGGCCATCGACGCCACCATGAAGTTCGGCTGCAACTTCCCGATGGGGCCGCTGACCCTGGCCGACTTCATCGGCCTCGACATCTGCGTCAACATCCTCGACGTGCTGCACGAGGGCCTCGGCGACCCGAAGTATCGCTGCTGCCCGATGCTGCGCCGCCTGGTCGAGGCCGGCAAGCTCGGTCGCAAGAGCGGAGAGGGCTTCTACTCCTACGAGTAGGCCCAGGGGCGGCGCCGCCCTCCGGCGCCGCCGCCCGCGCCACCCGTGCCCATGGCTGCCAGCTCCAAGACCGCCGTCCTCGCCGCCGTCGTCGGCAACACCTTCCTGACGGTGGCGAAGTTCGGGGCCTTCCTGGTCTCCGGCTCGGGCTCGATGCTGTCGGAGGCGATCCACTCCGCCGCCGACGCCGCCAACCAGGGCCTGCTCTACGTCGGCCTGCGCCGCTCGTTGAAGCCGGAGGACCGCCGCTACCCCTACGGCTACGGCGGCGAACGCTTCCTCTTCGCGCTGCTGTCGGCGGTCGGCATCTTCATCTTCGGCTGCGGCGTCACCGTCTACCACGGCGTCCACATCCTGCTGCACCCGCCGGAGCTGGAGCTGAGCGCGCTGACCTTCGTCGTGCTCCTCGTCAGCCTGGTGGTCGACGGCGTGGTCTTCTACCTGGCCGCCAAGGCGGTGTGGGCGCAGAAGGGGGAGCAGAGCCTGCGCCAGTACATGCGCAGCGCCACCGACCCCTCCGCGATCGCGGTCTTGCTCGAGGACGCCGTCGCCTGCATCGGGGTGCTGATCGCGCTGGCCTGCATCGGCCT
>CAYZXS010000029.1:20951-44103 GCA_964482495.1 uncultured Planctomycetales bacterium | reverse complement strand
TGCCCCAGCCGGACGACCGCGAGGCCGCCGACCAGTTCGCCGCCGACTTCGGCCGCGAGATCCTCGACCGGGTCGGCGCCGAGGTCGACCGCATCGAGACCGAGCTGGCCCAGAAGTTCCCGCGGCTGCGCTACATCGAGCTGGAAGCGGATTAGGGCTCAGATCGCCGGCCGTCTCGGTTTCCGGTCCGCAGCCTCGCGCAGCAGCCGCTCGACGGTGTCGAGCAGGGTGGTGGCCTGGAAGGGCTTGCGCAGGAAGGTGGCGCCGTCCTCGAGCCGGACTCCCTGCAGGATGTCCGCGGAGTAGCCGGACAGGTAGAGCACCAGCAGATCGGGCTTCATGCCCTGCAGGGCCTCGGCCAGCTCGCGGCCGCTGCGGCCGGGCAGGATGACGTCCGTCACCAGCAGGTCGATCGGTCCCGGGTGGATGGCGGCCACCGCCAGGGCGCGGTTGGCGTCCTCGGCGACCAGCACCTCGTGGCCGGCGCTCTGGAGCAGCCCCTGGGTCAAGTGCAGCACCGCTGGGTCGTCCTCACAGACCAGGATCGTGGCGCTGGTGGGCGATCCGACCCGAGGCGGCGCCTCCCGGGCTTCGACCACCGCCGGCTCGCCGCAGACCGGGAGGTAGACCCGCACGCGCGTGCCGGCTCCCGGCTTGCTCGTGATCTTCAGGCCGCCGCTGGACTGGTGGACCACGCCGTGCACGGTGGCGAGCCCGAGCCCGGTCCCTTGCCCGGCCGGCTTGGTGGTGAAGAAGGGCTCGAGGACCTTCGCCAGGACCTCTTCGTCCATGCCCGTACCGCTGTCCTGGACCTCCAGCAGGAGGTGCTCGCCCGGCTCGAGGTTCAGGTCTCTGGCGCGGTCGGCGTCGAGCGACCGGCGGCCGGTGCTGATCCGGACCCAGCCGCCGGTGTGCATGGCGTCGGCGGCGTTGGCGACCAAGTTCAGCAACACTTGCTCGATCTGGACCCGGTCGGCGCGCACGGTCGGCAGGCCGTCGCCGAGCCTGAAGCTGAACTCGACGTCCTCGCGGACGAGCCGTCGTAGCAGCTTCTCCATGCTCCCCACGACCTCGTTGAGGTCGAGCGGGACCGGCTCGAGGACCTGGTTGCGGCTGAAGGCCAGCAGCTGCCTCGTCAGGCGCGCCGCGCGGCTGCCCGCCGAGGCGATCTGCTCCAGCTCCTCGCGCAGGGCGTGGTCCTGGACGCCCATCCGGATCAGGCGGCCGTCCACCAGGTCCAGGTTGCCGAGGATCACCGTCAGCAGGTTGTTGAAGTCGTGGGCGACGCCGCCCGCCAGCCGGCCGATGGCCTCCAGTCGCCGCGCCTGGCGCAGGCTCTCGGCCATCGCCAGCCGCTCCTCCTCCTCCTCCTTGCGCTGGGTGACGTCGGTGAAGGCGGCGATGAAGCCGATCGGGGAGGAGCACTGCTCGGTCCGCTCTGGCGTCGCCTGGGCCTCGACCCAGACCGTCTCGCCGGTCGGTCGCCTCATGCGGAACTCGCCGCGGCTGGGTGCCCCGCGACGCACCGTCGACCGCCAGGCCGCCTCCATCCGGCGGCGGTCGTCCGGGTGGATGGCCGCGAGCCAGCCGCGGCCGAGCAATTGGTCCGGCGGGACGCCGCAGAGCCGGGAGATGCGGTCGTTGACGTAGAGCACGGCGCCCTCGCCGTCGGTCCGGAGGATGCCGACCGGCGTGGTCTCCGCGAGCGTCTCGAAGTGGCGCTTGCGCTCGGCCAGGTCGTGGTGGCTGCGCACCAGCTGCTCCACCATCGAGTTGAAGGAGGCGCCGATCCGGGCGAACTCGTCCTTGCCCTCGGCTTCCACCCGGTACCCCCAGTCGCCGCCGGCGAGCTGCTGGGTGGCGGCGACCAGTCGCCGCGCCCGGCGGGTGATGAGGAAGTGCAGCGAGACCGCCGTGATCACGCTCAACGCCAGCAGCATCAGCACCGGCGGCCAGGCCTGCTGGAGGATGGTCCAGCGCGCCAGCTGCCGTGGGTACTCGGTGTCGTAGACCGCGACCAGCGCCGCGGTGCGCCAGGGCCGCAGGCCGTCCGGTCCGTCGGCGCCGAGGTCCACGGGGGAGACGCCGATCAGGCGCTTCTCCAGGCTCCCCTCGAGCACGCGGGTCTTCCGCTGGTCGCGGGTGAGCTGGAGCTGCTCTTCGCCGAGGCTCACGGGCAGCTGGCCGGCGCTCTGGCCGACCCAGGCCAGGCGCGAGGAGGCCAGGATCGAACCGTCGACGTCGATGAGGACCACCGAGCGGATGTTGGCGCGGGCGGCGAAGCGCGAGACTTGGATCTGCACTCCGGCTTGGTCGTCGCGCCGGTAGGCGTGTTCGAGGATGCCCTGGGCCTGGTCGAGGTGCTCGAGCAGCTCCTGTCGTCCGTGGTCCGCCGCGGCCCGCGCTGCCCGGGGCAAGCTGAGGGCGACGCCGCCGGCCGCGCCGGCCAGCGCGAACAGCAGCAGGGCCCCCGGGATCAGCAGGCTCAGCGGAATGCGGGAGCGGAAATTCAAGGCTGCTCCTGGCCGAGGCAGCCGGGGTCGAGCAGCGGCAGGACCTCCACGGGTCGCTGGAGCAGGTCGGCGGTCAGGAGGAAGCCAGCCAGGCGCCGGCCGGAGACCATCAGCTCCGGGGTCTCGCCGCCGAGCAGGCGCCGGTTCTGCTCCAGGTCGGGCAGGACCAGGCCGTCATAGGCCTGCAGGACCTCCTCTGGCGCGAGCTTCAGCCGCGGGGCGATCAGGCCCGAAGCCTGGTCGGGTTCCTGCGCCATCCACTCGAGGGCCCGGAACCACTGCTGGACCAGGCGGCGGACCGCTGGGCGGCGCTGGCGCAGCACTTCGCCGTGGACCACGAGGACGTCGACGATCTCCCCCGGGATGCGGGAGCTGTCGAAGAGCAGCTCGGCGCCTTCGGCCAGCAGCTCGCTGCGCACCGGGTCGAAGGTGACGACGGCGTCGACCTCTCCCTCGCGGAAGGCCCGCGCGTGCTCGTGGACCTGCAGGTCGACCGCGGTGATCTCGGCGTCGACCATGCCGCACTCTTGCAGGGCCCGGTTCAGGAAGAAGGCGCCGAGGGCGGTCCGCTCCAGTCCGACCCGGCGGCCGCGGAGGTCGGCCATGCTGTCCAGGCCGGGCCTGCCGAGGATGACGTCCCCGCCGGCGGAGAGGTCCATCACCAGGACCACGGCGCAGTCGACGTCGTCCTGGGCCAGGAGCATGACCTCGTCGAAGGTCAGGGCGGCGGCGTCGATGCTGTGGTTGCGGAAGCCGCGCAGGACCTCGGTGGCGGACGGATATTCGATCAGGCGCGCCTCCCCTGAGCGCAGCAGGCCGGTCTCTCGAGCGAGGTAGAGCGGCTCGTAACCCGGCCAGACGTTGGTCCCGACCCTGAGCGCCGGCTGGGGCTGGTCCAAGCAGCCGAGCGGGAGCAGCGCCAAGGCCAATAGGCAGGCCCGTGCGAGAGGGAGGATGACGGTCCGCAAGCGTCCGGGGCCCGGAGGGGCCGGGGTAAGGAGAACCCGACTCTGTATCGGACGATCCGTCATTGGTCCTGGAGTCCTTCCTCCAAGGCTAGCCCGGGTTCCCGCGCTGTGCGATAATGCCGGACGGCCATGGCCGACTGAAAATGATGCAAGTCCTTCTCACGGAAGAACATGAGATGATCCAGGACTCTGCTCGCGAGTTCGCCGAGCGGAGCCTCAAGCCCCACGCCGCGACCTGGGACCGGGAGGAGCGCTTCCCTGCCGAGGCCGTCGCGGAGGCTGCCGAGAACGGCTTCCTCGGCTTGACCGTGCCGGAGGAATACGGCGGCGCCGGGCTCGGAAACCTCCACGCGGTGATCCTGCTGGAGGAGATCAACCGCTGGTGCGCCGGCACGGGGGTGACCCTGTCGGTCCACAATTCGTTGATCTGCGGCCCGATCACCAAGTACGGCAGCGAGGACCAGAAGCAGCGCTGGCTGCCGCAGCTGTCCTCGGGCGAGCGCATCGGCGCCTACTGCCTGACCGAGCCGCAGGCCGGCTCCGACGCGGCTTCGATCCGGACCCGGGCCGAGCGGGTCGAGGGCGGCTGGAAGCTGAACGGCACCAAGTCCTGGATCACCACCGGGCCGAACGCCGGGCTGTTCGTGGTCTACGCCATCACCGATCCTGACGGCAAGCGCGGCAACAACATCGGCACCTTCCTGGTGCCGGCCGAGGCCGCCGGGGTGACCGTCGGCAAGAAGGAGGAGAAGCTCGGCATCCGCGCCAGCTCGACCTCGGAGATGATCTTCGAGGACGTCTTCGTGCCCGACGCCGACGTCGTCGGCGACCCGAGCCAGGGCTTCAAGATCGCGCTCGAGACCCTCGACGCCGGCCGCATCGGCATCGCCGCCCAGGCGGTCGGGATCCACCGCGCCTGCCTCGAGGACTCCACCCTCTACGCCAACCAGCGGGAGCAGTTCGGCAAGAGCATCGGCCGCTTCCAGGCGGTGGCGTGGAAGCTGGCGGACATGGCCACCGAGCTGGAGGCCTCCCGGCTGCTCGTGCGCCAGGCGGCGGCGCTGCGCGACGCTGGCGAGCCCTGCTCCAAGGCCGCGGCGATGGCCAAGCTGTTCGCCTCGCGCGCCTGCAACAAGGCGGCGCAGGACGCGGTGCAGATCCACGGCGGCGCCGGCTACACCAAGGAATTCCAGGTCGAGCGCTACTACCGCGACGCCCGCATCACCGAGATCTACGAGGGCGCCACCGACATCCAGCGGCTGGTCATCTCGCGCCATCTGCTGGGTTGATCTTGAGCGCCGCCGACGCCGCCCTCGAACCGCTGCTGGAGCGCTTCCGCTCCGGGGCGGTGGGGGCCTTGGCGCGCGCGATCAGCTGGACCGAGGACGGCCACCCCGCGGCCGGCGCCCTGCTCGAGGCGGTGCACGGGGACACCGGCCGCGCCTGGCGCACCGGCGTCACCGGGCCGCCCGGCGCCGGCAAGTCGACCCTGGTCGACGCCCTGGCCTGGCACTGGTCCGCCGCCGGCCGCCGCCTCGGCCTGCTCGCGGTCGACCCCAGCTCGCCCTTCACCGGCGGGGCGCTGCTCGGCGACCGGGTGCGGATGGACCGGAGCACCGGTGAGCGCGGCATCTACGTCCGCAGCATGGCCAGCCGCGGCAGCCTCGGCGGCCTGAGCCTGGCCACCGGCGCCGCCGCCGACCTGATGGACGCCTTCGGCTTCGAGGAGCTGCTGCTCGAGACGGTCGGCGTCGGCCAGGCCGAGATCGACATCGCCGCCGCCGCCGACACCACGGTGGTGGTGCTGACGCCGGCCAGCGGCGACGGCATCCAGGCCATGAAGGCCGGCCTGATGGAGGCCGCGGACCTGTTCGTGGTCAACAAGGCCGACACCCCCGGGGCCGACCGGCTGGTCCACGAGATCGAGCACACGCTGGACCTCCGGCCGGCCGGCGCGCCGCGGCCGCCGGTGCTGCGCTGCGTCGCCCGCGCCGACGAGGGAGTGGCCGCGCTGGCGGAGGCCATCGACGCCCGGCGCGCGGAGGACCGCGCCGCCGGCCGCCTGGACGAGCGCCGCCGCCGCCGCGACCTGACCCGGGTGCGCCGGGTCTTCTCCGAGAGCCTGCGCGCCCACCTCTGGGAAGAGGACGGCCTGCAGGACCGCGCCCGCGAGGCCCTGGCGGCCGGCGAGCGCCCCGACGCCGCGGCCCAGCGGCTGGCAGCGATGGTGCTGCGCCGATTCCAGGAGCAAGCCTGATGACTACCCGCAAGATCCGCGTGCTGGTCGGCAAGCCCGGCCTCGACGGCCACGACCGCGGCGCCAAGGTGGTCGCCGCCGCCCTGCGCGACCGGGGCATGGAGGTGATCTACACCGGCCTCCACCTGACGCCAGAGCAGATCGTCGACGCCGCCGAGCAGGAGGACGTCGACGTCGTCGGCCTGTCGATCCTGTCCGGCTCGCACATGGAGCTGCTGCCGCGCGTGCACCAGCTGCTGCGCGCCCGCGGCATGGACCAGGTGCTGGTCGTGGCCGGCGGCATCATCCCCGATGAGGACGCCGCGGCCCTG
The DNA here is from genome assembly GCA_964482495.1 of uncultured Planctomycetales bacterium. Lineage (GTDB taxonomy): Bacteria > Planctomycetota > UBA1135 > UBA1135 > UBA1135 > J029. The sequence goes on along the minus strand of CAYZXS010000029.1, from coordinate 38,054 downwards.
CGCGACGACGGCTTCGCGTGCATCTTCGGCCCCGGCACCGCGACCGCCGAGATCGCCGACTTCATCGAAGAGAACCTTCCCGAACAACGATGAACCCCACCCTCGAGATGGAACAACCGATCACCAATTTCGACCTCACCGAGGAGCAGCTGATGATCCGCGAGACGGTCCAGCGCTTCTCCAACGAGGTGATCGCGCCCGTGGCCAAGCAGGCGGACGAGGACTGCGCCTTCCAGCTCGACGTCTGGAAGCAGATGTGCGAGCTCGGCCTGGCCGGCCTGCCCTTCGAGGAGAAGTGGGGCGGCGCGGGCCTGGACAACCTGTCCTACATCATCGCCGTCGAGGAGATCGGGCGGGTCTGCGGCAGCACCTCGCTGGCCTACGCCGCCCACGTCTCGCTCGGCACCTGGCCGATCTACGCCTTCGGCAGCGACGAGCTCAAGCAGCGCTACCTGCCGGGGCTGTGCTCCGGCGAGTACATGGGCGCCTACGGCCTGACCGAACCCAACGCCGGCTCGGACTCGGGCGGCACCCAGACCACGGCGCGGCTCGAGGGCGATCACTACGTCGTCAACGGCTCGAAGTGCTTCATCACCAACGGCAGCTACGCCAAACCCTTCGTGATCACGGCGCAGACCGACAAGGCCAAGGGGCCGAAGGGCATCGTCGCGCTGGTGGTGGACGGCGGCACCGACGGCTTCCAGGTCGAGAAGGGCGAGACCAAGCTCGGCATGCGCGGCTCGGACTGGACCAACCTGGTGTTCCAGGACTGCCTGGTGCCGGCCGACAATCTGCTCGGCAAGCCCGAGACCGGCTTCGCCACCTTCATGAAGACCCTGGAGGGCGGCCGGATCTCGATCGGCGCGCTGGCGCTCGGCATCGCCCAGGGCGCGCTCGATCAGTCGCTGCAGTACGCCAACGAGCGCGAGCAGTTCGGCAAGCCGCTGGCGCACCACCAGGCGGTGGCCTTCAAGCTGGCCGACATGCGCACCGAGATCACCGCGGCGCGGCACCTGGTCTACCACTCGGCGCGGCTCAAGGACGCCGGCCGCGAGTACGGCGTGGCCGCGGCCATGGGCAAGTACTTCGCGTCGGAGGTGGCGATGCGGGCCACCTACGAGGCGATCCAGATCTTCGGCGGCAACGGCTACTCGCGCGAGTACCCGGTCGAGCGCATGTACCGCGACGCCAAGCTCTGCACCATCGGCGAGGGCACCTCGGAGGTGCAGAAGCTGATCGTGTCTCGGGACCTGCTGCGGCAGTACCGCGGCTAGTGAGCGTGGCCGCAGAGCTCCGCCAGGTCAGGGTCGGGCGCTGGACGGTGACGGCGCTGCGCGACGGCGTCTTCGCCCTCGACGGCGGGGCCATGTTCGGGGTCGTGCCGCGGGTCATCTGGGAGGGGATGACGCCGGTCAATGAGGATCACACGATCCCGCTGGCGACCAACCCCTTCTTGCTCCAGGACGGTGAGCACACGGTCGTGATCGAGCCTGGGATCGGCCAGCGCTGGGCGGAGAAGCCGCGGGCGATGTTTCACATCGCCCACCCGGACGGCGGTCTGGTGGCGTCGCTGCGGGCGGCGGGGGTGGAGCCGGGGCAGGTCACGCACTGCCTGATGTCCCACGGCCACTGGGACCACATCGGCGCCCTGTGCGGCGAGGACGGGGCGCCCGTGTTCCCGGCCGCGGCCCACTGGATGCCGGAGTCCGAGAAGCGCGCCGCGCTCGACCCCGACCACCTGCGCAAGGCCAGCTACCGCCGCGAGGACCTGCAGCCGGTGGTCGACGCCGGGCTGCTGAGCACCTTCAGCGGCGAGCACGAGGTCCTGCCGGGCCTGCGCATGGTCGAGCTCGGCGGCCACAGTGACGGCGTCTCGCTGGTGATCCTCGAGGACGGCGGCGAGACCGCCTGCTTCTGGGCCGACGTCGTGCCCACCGCCAACCACATCCACCTGCCCTTCATCATGGCCTACGACATGAACGCCGAGAGGTCGTGGCAGGTGCGCAGCGAGTGGATCCCCCGCGCCGCCGAGGGCGGCTGGTGGAACCTGCTCTACCACGACATTGATCGCCCGATCGTCAAGTTCGTGCGCGAAGGCCGCCGCTATTCGGGGTCAGACATCGATTGATATTCGAGGTCGGACATCGACTTTCTGCCCCGCAGGCCTGCTGCGCGAAGCGCGCAGCAGGCCTGCGGGGCAGAAAGTCGATGTCCGACCTCGAATATCAATCGATGTCTGACCCCGTTTCGGCGAGCAGTTGGACGGCGAGGACCAGGCCGCCGAGGGCTGCGGTCGCGGCCGCGAGGGGCCACCAGAGGCCGTCGCCGAGGTCGTACTGGGCGCGGGCGATCATGCGGCCCCAGCTCGGCTCCTGGAGCATGCCGATGCCGAGGAAGCTGACCAGGACCTCGGCCTTGACGGCGTAGACGAAGCGCAGCGAGAACTGCACCGCGAGCAGGCCGCGCAGGTTGGGCAGCAGGTGGCGCAGCAGGATGCGCAGGCCGCCGGCGCCCGCCGCCCGGGCCGCGGCGACGTATTCCAACTCCTTGAGCCGCAGCACCTCGGCCCGCACCAGGCGGAAGACCCCGACCCAGGTCGCGACCGCGATCGCGGCGCAGACCGAGGCCAGGCCGCGGTCGAGCACGAAGCCGACCGCCAGGATCAGCAGGATGCCGGGCACCGCCGCCACCACCCCGCTCAACCACACCGCGGCGCCGTCCACCGGCCCCCGGTACCAGCCCGCGAGCAAGCCCATCGCGGCCCCGAAGACCACCGCCGCTCCCGCCGAGATGCCGCCCACGGCCAGGGCGATCCAGATGCCCTGCAGCACCCGCGCCAGCACGTCGCGCCCGAGGTGGTCGGTGCCCAGCCACCCGGCCTGGCCGGGCGGCCGCGACTCCAGGCCGTCCCGCATCTCGGCCCAGTCGGCCCCGATCCAGCCGGCCGCGGCCGCGAGCCCGAGCAGCAGGTAGGCGGCCAGGAGCAGGACCAGCGCCCGCCGGCTCACGACGCCCTCCGGATCCGCGGGTCGGCCCAGGCGTAGGCCAGGTCGGTCAGCCACTGCGCCGCCAGGTAGAGCAGCGCGAACAGGAAGGTGGTGGCGCGGATCACCTGCTGGTCGTTGTCGAGCACCGCCCGCACGGTCCAGTCGCCCAGCCCCGGGATGCCGAAGAAGCGCTCGAGCAGCAACGAACCGAGCATCAGGAAGGGCAGCGACACCACGACCTGGGTGAGCAGCGGCAGCATCAAATTCGGCAGCAGGTGGCGCCGCAGCGCCGTCCGCGGCGACAGGCCCTTGGCGCGGGCGGTGCGCAAGTAGGGCCTCCCGGCCTCTTCGAAGGCTGCCCCGCGGTAAAAGCGTAGCTCCGGTCCGAAGCCGGCGACGACCCAGATCAGCACCGGCAGCACCAGGTAGCTGAGGTAGGGCGCCTGCCAGCCGTGCACCGGGAACCAGCCCAGTCCGCCGCCGAGCCAGCGCTGCAGCAGCATGACCCAGACCAGCGAGCTGACCGACATCGCCGCGACGCTGATCCAAGCGAGGCTCCGGTCCAGCCAGCCGCCGCGGGCGACGCACAGCAACGCCGCGGCCAGCGCCAGCAGCGTGGTCAGCAGGAAGGCGGGCAAGGCCAGCGCCAACGAACGCCGGCCGCGGGTCCAGAGCTCCTGCGCCACCGGCCGCCCGTCCCGCGTCTCTCCGAAGTCGAAGCGCAGCAGGGCGCCGGTTTGAGCCGCGAAGTGGCGCCAGGCCGGGGCCGCCTCGGCCCAGCCCAGGGCGAGCGGCCGGTGGCTGGCGAGGACCGCGCGGCCGCCTCGCAAGGCCACCGCCAGGCCGGCCGCTGGCAGCCCGGGCTCCGTCGCGGTCATCTCCAGCGACCACCCGGTGGGCAGCGGCAGGAGCTCGGGCAGCTCCTCCATCCGCCTCCCGGCCAGCCCAGCCCGGCCGAGCGCCTCCCCACGCACGTCGCGGAGCAGGAGGTCGCCGCCCTCGGCCTCGAGGGTGAAGCGCGCCGCAGGGCCGCGCAACCGCAGCTCCAGGGCCGCCGGCCGGTAGCTCGAGAACTGCCCCAGCCGCTGCCGCGCCTGGCCGATGGCCTCGGCGTCCGCGTGCTTGCCGGCTTCGCGCACCGCCGGGTCGCCGAGCAGGCCGCTGTCGAAGAGCAGGAACAGCAGCAGGCTGACGCCGACCGCGAGGGAGAGCGCGCTGAGCAGCTTGCGCAGCGCCAGCCGGATCACTCGCGTCCCTCGACCACGAAGGACTTGCAGGGGAAGAGGTCGAAGGGGTTGACCTCGACGTTCTTCAACCAGGGGTGGACCAGCATGTAGCCGCGCCGGTGGTCGATCGGCACGATCGGGAGCTCCTGGTCCAGCACCCGCACCATCTCGGCGGCGAGCTCTTGGCGGCGCGGTCCGGGGGGCAGGCCGCGGAACTCCTCGAAGGCCTGGTCGAAGTCTGGGGCGTTCAGATTGGAGCGGTTGATGCCGCCGCCGGCGTTGTCGCTGTGGAAGATCTCCAACAGGTTGGCGGCGTCGGGCCAGTCCAGCGCCCACGACCAGAGGTAGAGTTGTGCCCGGCCGCCGCGGGTCTTGGCCGAGTACTCCGCCGCGGAATTCGGCACCGCTCGGCAGCGGATCCCGACCTTCGCCAGGCCGTCGACCATCATCTCCCCGAGGTCCAGGGTGGCCTGGTCGCTGCCGTAGAGCTCGAGACGCAGCTCGGTCAGCCCCTCGCCGCCGGGATAGCCCGCCTCGGCCAGGAGCTGCCTCGCCCGCGCCGGGTCGTGACGGCGCCAGGCGGACTCGGGCAAGCCGTCGATCTCGGCCAGCTGCGGCGGCAGGTAGCGCCTGGCGGGGCTGGCCCAGGTGCCGTTGCGGATGACCCGGTGCCAGCGCTCGTACGGGAAGGAGAGCGCGATCGCCTGGCGCAGCAGCCGGCGTCGTTCGTTGCCCTCCGGGTCGCCCGGCAGGTGCCCGATCACGAAGTCGTCCAGGTTCAGCACCAGCATCGACAGGTCCGGCGTCTCGGTCACCAGCAGCCGGACGCCGCGCTCGCGCAGCTCCTCGTTGGGCCGGTCTCCGTCGATCAGCCGGGCGAAGGAGTCCTGCACCGGGGGCAGGCGGTCGATCTCGCCTTGCTCGAAGAGCAGGGTGCGGGTGGAACCCTCGAGCACGGCCTGGAAGCGCAGCTCGTCGATGTGGGGGACCGGCCCGTGTTCGTCCTCGACTTCGCGCCAGCCGGGCACCCTCCGGAACACGGCGCGGCTGCGCGGGAGCCACTCCGCCAGGTAGTAGGGGCCGCTCCCGACCGGGTGGTCGCGCAGGCTCCGCTCAGGATGGAGGAAGGCCTGGCGCGGCGTCACCACGCAGTAGGGCGAGGCCAGGCGCATGAGCAGGTCGGGCGCCGGCCGGGTCAGCCGCAGGACCACGGTGCGGTCGTCGGCGGCGCGCAGGCCGGGCAGGCCCTCGCCGCCGAGGGCAGCGCGCAGCGCGGCCTCGGCCTCCTCCTCGCCAGCGGCGGCGCGGTCGCGGAACTCGTCCAGGCCCTCGAACAGGCCCTCGAGCACGAACCAGCCCTCGGCGCCATTCCGCGGGTCGGCGATCCGCAGCAGGGATTCGACCACGTCGAGCGCCACCACGGGCCTGCGGCGGCTGGGCCATAGCGGCTCCGGGTGGGGGTCGTAGAAGCTCAGGTCCGGGCGCAGCCGGAAGCGCCACTCCAGGCCGTCCTCCGAGACCGCCCAGCTCTCGGCCAGCAGGCCGACGAAGTCGTTGGGGCCGCCGTGGTAGCGGTATTCGACCAGGCCCTCGTAGACCTGCCGCTGCAGCACCTGGTGGGGGGTGCTCCAGGCCTCTAGCGGGTCGAAGTCGGCCAGCTCCTGGGCCAGCGCGAAGCTGGCGTAGCTGGGCTCGCGGGCGGGCGCCTCCTGGCAACGGACAGCGGCTGCGCTGGTCGCCAGGAACAGCGCCGCCGCGAGGATCAGCCGCCGGGATCCCCGCCTCATTCCTCCTCGAGCTGCTCCGCGACCACGCCGAGGTGGCGGTCGCCCACGCGCGCGGCCAGCAGGGTGATCCTGCGGTCGCCGAAGCTCTTCGGCAGCAGCCGCTGCTCGAGCGTCAGCGGCCGCTCGGCGATGCCGCGCTTGCGAACCTGCATGCTGCCGACCTCGAGCTCGCGCAGCACCTTGCGCATCTTGCGCGGGTCCAGGGCCTCCACCGCGAGCACCTGGAAGGTGTCGAGGAAGGGCGAGAACACCGGCTTGGCGCCGGAGAGATAGGCGATCTCCGGGTCGACGGTGTTGAGCTCCTTCTCGGCGGCGAAGGCGCCCAGCAGGCCGGCGTGGACCAGGGCCGGGTCGGGGTCGTAGAAGTAGCCGCCGAAGTCGCCCACCTCGGCCTGGCCGTGCTCGGCGCCGGCGTAGCTCTCTCCGGCCGGCAGGGCGGTGGCGCGGCGCTTCTCGTCGCCGGCCAGGGAGCCATACCAGAACATGGTCTCCTTGGCCTCGCCCTTGAGCGAGATGACCTCGATCTCGTCGGGCTCGGGGTAGATCTCGCACAGGGTCTCGATGTTGACCGCTGGCGACAGCTTGACCCCGACCCCGGGGCGGCCCGCGATCAAGGCGGCGACCTTCTCGGGGTTCGGCGACCAGTCCTCCGGACTCATGATGCGGCGGCTGCCGCGGCGCCGGGAGGGGTCGAGGAAGAGCACGCCGTCGCCGATCTCCTCCGGGTTCTCGCTGCAGTCCAGCTCGCGGAAGTCCATGCTCGCCTCGACGCCGTAGACCTTGGCGTTCTCCTCCGAGAAGTGGACCGCGCTCGGCTCCTTGTCCGACAGGTGGACCTTCATCCCCAGCTTGGCCATGGCGATGGCGTCGCTGCCGATGCCGCAGCACGGGTCCCAGACCTCCTTGACGCCGGCGTCGGCGTAGCGCTGGGCGCGGTAGGCCGCGACCGCCTCGGACGAGGACTGCTGCAGCTGCTCCTTGGTGAAGAACATGTCCAGCCCGAGGCTGAACTTGGTGGTGGCCCGGCGCCGCAGGGCGCGCAGCTCGCCGAGGGCCTCCGCGATCTTCTTGGGGAAGAGCCCGCGGAAGGACTCCTGGATGGCGAGGGGATCGTCGCCGAGGTTGCGGAAGAGCAGCAGCGTGTCCTGCGCCTCCTCGGAGGTCAGGGCCTGGGCAGTCTTCAGATCGATCTTCATGGGGGGTGGTGGGACCAAAGGGATTGTAAGAATAGTGCCACCAAAGGCCTGCGTTTCCCGTTCCGTTGCCGGATGGTGCGTTGACCGGGCCCGTCGCAGGCCGAGAATAGGCCTCTCGCGGCCGGATCCGGCCGCCTCCGCCCATGTACCTGCAGCACCGCCAGGCCTTCCTCGACCGGATGGAAGACGGGGACCTCGCCCTCTTCCCGGGCGCCAGCCACGTCATCCGCAACCACGACGTCGAGTATCCCTTCCGCCAGCAGTCGGACTACCTGTACCTGACCGGCCACCAGGAGGCCGACGGCATGCTGATGCTCGCCAAGGGCATCGAGGGCCTGCCGGAGGCCGCCCTGTTCGTCCTGCCGCGGGATCCTGAGCGGGAGACCTGGACCGGCGTCCGCCTGGGGCCCGAGGGGGCCATGAGCCAGCTCGGCTTCGAGCAGGCCTGGCCGGTGGAGGAGCTGCCGAAGCGGGTGGTCGATGCCATCCACGCCGCCGGCCGGCTCTGGTACCGGGTGGGGGAGCACGCCCAGACCGACCAGCTGGTCGGCGATGCCCTCAAGGTGGCCCGCAACAAGTCGCGGCTGGGCATCCACCCGCCGGCGGCGCTGATGGACCCGACCCTGGTGCTTCACGAGCTGCGGCTGCACAAGGGCGAGGACGAGCTCCAGCTGATGCGCAAGGCGGCCGCGGTGACCGCCGAGGCCCACCTGCTGGCCATGGCCCAGGCCGGCCCGGGCGTGGGGGAGTGGGAGCTCGAGGCCCTGCTCGACTACAGCTTCCGCCGCCACGGCGGCAACGGCTGGGCCTACGGCACGATCGTCGCCGGCGGCCCCAGCGCCTGCATCCTGCACTACACCAGCAACGACGCCGTGCTCCGGGACGGCGACCTGGTGCTGATCGACGCCGGGGCCGAGTTCGACGGCTACGCCGCCGACATCACCCGTAGCTTCCCGGTCAACGGCCGCTTCAGCGACGCCCAGCGGCGGGTCTACGAGATCGTGCTGGCGGCCGAGAAGGCCTCGATCGAGAAATGTGTGCCGGGTCTGCCCTGGGCGGGCGTACACGACGAGTCCGTTCGCGTCCTGTCCGAGGGCCTTCGCGAGCTGGGCGTCCTGGAGCAGCCGCTCGACGAGATCATCGAGCAGGAGCTCTACAAGCCCTGGTACATGCACAACACCTCCCACTGGCTCGGCCTGGACGTCCACGACGCCGGCTCCTACACCCTCGGCAAGGAGCCGCGGCCGCTGGCCCAGGGCATGTGCCTGACCGTCGAGCCGGGGCTCTACTTCCCGGCCGGCGACGAGCGGGTGCCCGAGGAGCTGCGCGGCATCGGCGTCCGGATCGAGGACGACGTGCTGATCACCGCCGGCGGCCACGAGGTGCTGACCGCCGCTACCCCCAAGGAGGTCGCCGACGTCGAGGCGGCCTGCGCCGCGGAGCGGGTGATGCCGCCGCGGCTCGACACCGAATTGGTGCAATCATGACCGAACGAGAGATCGCGCTCGAGCTGAGCGGCGTGACGAAGACCTACGGCGACTTCACCGCCGTCGACGACGTCAGCTTGATGGTGCCCAAGGGGTCGATCTACGGCTTCCTGGGCCCGAACGGCGCCGGCAAGACCACCACCATCCGGATGATCCTGGACATCATCCGGCCGACCAAGGGCAAGCTGTCGATCCTGGGCAAGCCGAGCGCGCTGGACGTGCGCGACCGCATCGGTTACCTGCCGGAGGAGAAGGGCCTCTACAAGAAGATGAAGGCGGTCGCGACCGTGGCCTACTTCGCCTCCTTGAAGGGCATCGGCCGCAAGGAGGCCAAGAAGCGCGCCTACGAACTGCTCGAGCGCTACGGCCTCAAGGACTTCGCCGAGGCCAAGACCGAGGCGCTGTCGAAGGGCATGCAGCAGAAGGTGCAGGTCCTGGCCTCGATCGCCCATGACCCCGACTTCGTGATCCTGGACGAACCCTTCTCGGGGCTCGACCCGGTCAACCAGGAGGTCATGGAGGAGGTCATCCGGGACATGAGCGCCAACGGCGCCACGATCGTGTTCTCGACCCACGTCATGTCGCACGCCGAGCGCATCTGCGACCGGATCCTGCTGATCGCCAAGGGCCAGAAGATCTTCGACGGCACCATCCCCGAGGCCAAGGCGGTGATGCCGCGGCGGGTCCTGGTCGAGGGCGGCGCCGAGCTGGGCCGGCTGGACGAGCTCGAGGCCGTGCGCTCCACGCGCCAGCCCGACCCCGAGCAGCCGGAGCTGTGGGAGTTCCTGCTCCGCGACGGCTCCGACCCGCAGGACCTGCTCCAGGCCTGCTTCGAGCGCCAGATCCGCCTGCGGCGCTTCGACCGCCGCGACCCCGACCTCCACGAAGTCTTCGTCCACCTCGTTGGCCCCGAGGCCAAGGAGGCGTCCCACCGATGAAATACGCCTTCCTCATCGCGCTCCGCGAGTACGCCGAGAACGTCAAGACCAAGGGCTTCTGGATCGGCATCCTGCTGTTCCCGGTCATCATCATGGCGATGCTCTACGTGCCGCGCTTCCTCGAGGAGCACGCCACGCCGACGCGTTACTTCGTGATGCTCGACCAGTCCGGCGAGGCCGGCAAGGTGGTCGACGACGCCGTCGAGCGCAGCCACCAGCGGCGGATCTACGAGGCCTGCCTCACCTATCTGGAGAAGAACAAGAGCCCCGAGGTCGAGAAGATGGCAGCCGACCTCGGCGGCGAACAGGGCGCGGCCATGATCGGCGAGCTGGGCAAGGACCCGGCCGAGATCCAGAAGAAGATCGAGGCGCTCAAGGAGGCGGGCTTCCGCGCCTTCCTCGCTTCTGGCGGCCACGAGGCCTTCCTGGCGCAGGTGGAGATGACCGGCGCCCTGAAGGAGGACCGCGACCCCTTCGAGCTGCCGGACCGCAAGTTCATCCGCATCCCCGTCGACGGCCAGCTCGACGCCAGCGCCGACTTCGAGTCGATCTCGGCCGAGATCAAGGAGAAGATGCTGGTCGAGGGCGGCGGCTTCCAGTTCGACGGCAAGGCCCAGGAGGTCTTCGCCGCGATCCTGGTGCCGCCGGCGGTCTTCGACGACACCGAGGAGAAGGTCGAGTTCTGGGCCAAGAACCTGGCTGACAACGACCTGCACCGCCTGGTGGAGCGGGCCCTCGGGGCCGAGCTGCGGGAGCGCGGCTTCGCCGAGGCCGGGGTCAGCGAGGCCGAGATCCTGCGCATCCAGGACCTGGCCGTGAACGTCCAGACCAAGGACCCGACCAAGAAGCTGGGCGAGGAGGAGGCCGACGACAGCGACATCGTGCGCCAGTGGGCGCCGGCCGGCTTCGTCTACCTGCTGTGGATCGCGCTGATGTCGGTGGTCCAGATGCTGCTCAACAACACGGTCGAGGAGAAGTCGAACCGGATCGTCGAGGTGCTGCTCAGCTCGGTCACGCCCGGCGAGCTGATGGCGGGCAAGCTGTTCGGCATCGCCGCGGTGGGGGTGACCATGCTGCTGGCCTGGGTCGGCACCCTGATCGCCGTGCTGACGTGGAAGGCCGGCCCGGAGATGGAGATCGCCAAATTCCTGCTCGAGGTGATCCAGGAGAGCGGCCTGATCTATCCCTTCCTGGGCTACTTCCTCGGCGCTTACCTGCTCTACGCGGGCATCTTCCTGGCCATCGGCAGCGTCTGCAACACCATCAAGGAGGCGCAGAACTTCATGGGCCCGGTAATGCTGATCATGATGGTGCCGCTGCTGACCATGATGTTCATCCCCAAGGAGCCCAACGGCACGCTGGCGACGGTGCTGTCCTGGGTGCCGCTCTACACGCCCTTCGTGATGATGAACCGCTTCGCCTCGCCCGACCTGCCGATGTTCGACCTGGTCGGCACCAGCATCGTGCTGGCGGTGTCGGTGGTGATCATGATCTGGCTCACCGGGAAGATCTTCCGTACCGCCATCTTGCGGACCGGCCAGCCGCCCAAGCTGCTCGAGATGCTGCGCTGGGTCAAGTCCAAGGACTGAGCCCTGGTGTCAGGCTCCTTCGTCAAGTCGAGAGCGCCGGGCCCCGTCTTCGGGGCCCGGCGCTCGCGACTTGACGAAGGAGCCTGACACCAAGCGGGGGTCAGAAGCTGATGCCGAGACCGATCCAGCCGGACAGGCCGCTCAGCTCGTACTCGACGTCGGTGCCGGCGACGGTCACCTCCGGGTGCATCAGGCTGGCGTCGTAGCGCAGCCCGGCCTCGACCAGGGCGGTCTGGGCGAAGTAGTAGGCGGCGCCGCCGCCGATGCCGATGCCGGCGTAACCGCTGCTCTCGCGGCCGCCGCTGAAGTCGAGGGCGTCGCCGTAGAAGAAGCCGCCCTGCACGAAGGGCTGCAGCGGCTGGTCGGCCATGAAGTAATAGCGGCCGCCGAGGTGCAGCTCGTTGCCGTCCGCCGACGCCGGGCCCTGCATGTCGTACTCGCGCATCTTCAGCTCGGCGAAGAAGGAGGCCTCCGGACTGGTGAAGGCCTCCGCCCGGACGCTGATGTCGCTGAGGTCGGTGCTCTGGGTGTTGGAGGCCCCGGCCCCCTTGACCTCGGTGTCGAAGTCGTCGAAGAGGGTGCCGGACACGGCCAGGGCATAGCCGCCGCGCACGGAGGTGGACTGGGTGGCGCAGGACAGGCTCAGCAGGCCGAGCCCCAGGGCGGCGATCACAGTGGTTTGCTTCATCGGTTCTCCGGTTCGAGTTCCAGCCGCGGCCGGCTAGAATCGTCCGGCCGCGGCGCCGGCATCTTACGGAGCAGGGCCTCGTCCAGCGGCCGGAAATGGGTCTCGACCGCCTCCAGGAAACATGTGACGTCGGCGCCCTGAAAGCGCGGCGCGAAGCCGGTGAGCAGCGCGGCGCCGGTGCGCCGCAGCTTGACCGCGCCGTGGACGTTGCCTCGGTGCCAGTGGAGCAGCGCGACCGCGACCTGGATCAGGCCCTTGTAGAAGTCGCGAGTGGAGCCGCCGATCTCCAGCCAGTGCTCCTCCCAGGCCTCGTGGGCCTCTTCGTAGTCGCCGGCGTCGAACAGGGCGGCGCCGCGGAACAGCGCCGCCGGGGGATCAGGACTCACCGTCGCCGTCGCCTTCCCCGCCGCCGTCCTCGTCCTCGCCCTGGCGGCGCTTGCGGCGCTCCTCGAGCTCCTTGCGGGCCTCCTCCTTCTCCGCCGGGGTGGCCCACATCAGCCGCCACTGGCGCTGCATCTTGTTGTTCGGCAGCGGCCACTCCTCGGGGGAGATCTTCAGCTTGGACTTGTTGTCGCCCCACCACTTGAGCCAGTCGGTGGAGCTGGTGCCGTAGTCCTCGCCGGTCAGGATGATCAGCGCCAGGCGCACGTCCTGCTGGTAGCGCGGGCCGCCGCCGCCGCGCCGGCCGCCGCTCGAGACCATGTAGCCCATCAGCTCGTCGACCGAGTCCTTGTGGCGGATGTGTCCCAGCGCCGCGATCCGGGCCCGGGCCACCTTGTCGCCCTTGGCGCCGGAGAAGAGGTCGTCGGCGATGACGTCGATGGCCTTGCGGTCCCCGGCCTGGCCGAGGGCGTAGTAGTACTCCACCGCCAGCTCGGGGTCGTCGATGATCGACTTGTCCTTCTTGCGCTTGAGCAGCTCGCTGACCGCGCCCGCGTCCGGGTTGTAGCGCAGGGCACGGATGGCGGCGGTCTTGACCAGCTTGTCCTTGGACTTCAGGCCGGCCGCGACGGCCTTGACCACCGCCTTGCCCTCGATCATGCCCATCTCCTCGATGGTCGAGGCGATGGCGACGTAGTCCTTGCTCTTCAGGACCTCCTTGATCGTGGCGGCTGCCTTCTCCGGGCTCACCTCCTCTTCGACTTCGATCTCGGCCTGTTCGGCCGGCGGCTCGCTCTCCGGATCCTGGGGCAGGGCGAAGAGCGGGGACAGGAGGGCGATGGTGGTGATCAGCATGGCGGTGCTCCGAGGACAGTTTGCCTGAGCAGGAGACGGATGGAAAGCCGGGTAGGTTCCAACCCCGCTCTCATCGGCTGGTTTTTGCCGATCCGCGATGGAATTCGACCGCAGCCGGCCCGCCGCTAGGATCTCGCGCTGTGAAGCTGCCCGCGCCCGGACCCGATTCCCACTGGCTGAAGCACGCCCCATCCCTCGGCCTGCCGCGCCTGGACGGCCCCCGCGACTTCGACGTCCTGGTGCTCGGCGGCGGCCACGCCGGCGTCAGCTGCGCCTGGTTCCTGCTCGAGGGCGGCCTGGAGCCGGAGCGGCTCGGCCTGCTCGAAGCGCGCGAGGTCGCCGGCCGCGCCTCCGGCCGCAACGCCGGCTTCCTGCTCGCCGACCTCGCCGAGCCCTACCACCGGCTGCGCGAGGCGATGGGGGACAAGGCGCCCCGGCTGCGCCACCTCAGCCTGCGCAACCAGCGGCTGCAGGCCGAGCTCGGCGCCCGGCTGGGCGTCGACTGGGAGTTCCAGGCCGACGGCGTCCTGGTCGCCGCCGCCAGCGAGCAGGAGGACGCCGACTGCCGCGCCAGCGCCGAAGCCCTGCGCGCCGATGGCTTCGCGGTCGAGTACCTGGACGCCGCCGAGACCTCGCGCCGCCTGGGCACCGCCAACGACTGGGGATCGCTGTGGGACGACGCCGGCGGCGGCTCGCAGCCGGCGGCTTACGTCCGCGGCGTCGCCGCCGCCTGCGCCGAGCGCGGCGCCCAGCTCTTCGAGCACAGCCCGGCGATCGCCATCCGCTCAGGCGAGAGCGGCGGCGTGGTGGTCGAGACCGCCGCCGGCGACGTCACCGCCGAGCGCGTGGTGCTGGCCCTCAACGCCTACGCGCCGCTGCTCGACCCCAGCCTCGCGGGCATGGTCGCGCCCTTCCGCGGCCAAATGCTCAGCTTCCCGCCGGTGACGCCGCGGGTGCTCGAGCCGGTGGTCTACCGCAATCACGGCTTCGAGTACTTCCGTCAGGACCGCGCCGGCCGCTTCACCTTCGGGGGCTTCCGCCAGACCGCGGTCCAGGCCGAGACCGGCTACGAGGAGCTGCCCAACCCCGACGTCCAGGCGCGGCTCGAGGGCTTCGCCCGATCGCTCTACCCGCAGCTCGAGGGGGTCGAACCCGACGCCCGCTGGGCCGGCACCATGGGCTTCTCCAGCGACGGCCTGCCCTTCGTCGGCCCGCACCCGAGCCGCGCCGGCGTGCTGCTGTGCCTGGGCTTCACCGGCCACGGCTTCGGCCTCGCCGCCGAGGCCGGCCGCATGGCCGCCGACCTGGTGCTCGAGGGCAGCGCCGAGGACGCCGACCTGTTCTCGACCCGCCGAGTGCTGTAGGGCCAGGATCCGGCCCGCCGGGCGCGGGATTGACAGCGTGGCGCGGACCGCCGTAGCTTCGGGCCTCGGTCAGGAACCTCATCCCCAACCCTGGATTGCGCAATCATGCTCAGGCTCTTCCAGGCGATCCGGCGTGATTTGATCACGCGCAAGCGCTTCGCCAACTACAGCCTGTACGCCCTCGGCGAGGTCGTCCTGGTGGTGGTCGGCATCCTGATCGCGCTGCAGATCAACAACTGGAACGACCTCCGCAAGACTCGCGCGCTGGAGCGGGAGTACCTCTCGAACATCCGGGTCGACCTCGTCGAGAACATCGCCAGGATCGACCGCTTCCTCGACGCCCGGACCGGGATGATCGAGGACGCGATGGTCATCGTCCGCCAGCTCGACGAGGGCTCGATTCCAGACCTCAGTGACTTCAACCGGCGGTGCGTCAACATCTACGAGTGGGACCGCTTCGTCCAGGTCAACTTCACCGTCGAGGAGCTGGTCTCCTCCGGGAGGCTGGCGCTGCTCTCCAGCGACCGGGTGAAGTCGCACTTGTTCCGCTTGGAGGCCGCCTACCTGGTGAACAAGGCCGAGGAGGACCACCTCCGCTTCGACGCCGAGGAGCTGCTCTACAAGCCGCTCTACGAGCAGCTCGACCTCGGCCCGATGCTGCGTGATTTCATGGGGGAGACGGACGCCCTCGCGCCGGGCCACTTCGATCCCTTCTGGGTGGACCCCAGGATCAAGAATGGCTTCCACCTGGCGATCCTCGAGCTCTCCAAGCTGAATGAGCAGCTAGAAGGGATGAGGGGGATCTGCCAGGACCTGATCGCCGAGATCGACGCCGAGCTCGGATAGGGCGGTCGCGCCATCCCTCGGCTCCTGGAGGCTCAGGCCTCCGCCCGCGCCAACAGCTCCCGGAACCGCCCGAACAGATGCGCGGCGTCGTGCGGCCCAGGCGCCGCCTCTGGGTGGTACTGGACCGAGAACACCGGAAGCTCGGCGTGGCGCATGCCCTCGACGCTCTGGTCGTTGCCGTTGCGGTGGGTCACCTCCAGGCCGGTGCCCGACAGCGAGTCCGGGTCGACGGCGTAGCTGTGGTTCTGGCTGGTGATGTCGATGCGGCCGGTCTCGAGCTCGATCACCGGGTGGTTGGCGCCGTGGTGGCCGAACTTCATCTTGTGGGTGCTGCCGCCGAAGACGTGGGCGAGGATCTGGTGGCCGAGGCAGATGCCGAGCATCGGCACGCCGGCCTGCGCGACCTGCCGCAGGTTGTCATGGGCGTAGCCGACCGCCGCCGGGTCGCCAGGGCCGTTGGACAGGAAGACCCCAGCCGGGCTCGCGGCCAAGATCTCCTCGGCGCTGGCCGAAGCCGGCAGCACCTGCGGCTGGAAGCCGGCGCTCACCAGGCAGCGCAGGATGTTCCGCTTGACCCCGAAGTCGAGCACCACCAGCGGCAGGGCCGGGCCCGGCGCCTGCTCCAGGCCGGGCGAGCCGAAGCCTTCGGGAAGCGCCTCGTCCCACTCATAAGGGGCGGCGCAGCTGACCTCGCAGGCCAGGTCGCGGCCTTCGGTCGAGGGGTGGGCGCGCACGGTCTCGAGCAGCGCCGCCTCGTCGAAGCGCTCGGTGCTGATCACCGCGCGCAGCGCGCCTTGCTCCCTCAGGCGCAGCGTCAGGTCGCGGGTGTCGACCTCCTCGATCGCCGGCACGCCGTGCCGCCGCAGGTAGTCGGGCAGGCTCAGCTCGCTGCGCCAGTTGGAGGCCACCGGCGACATCTGGCGCACGATCAGGGCTTCGGCCCAGCAGCGGCCGGACTCGTCGTCCTCCGCGACGGTGCCGTAGTTGCCGATCTGGGGGTAGGTCATGAGCACCCCCTGGCCGCGGTAGGAGGGATCGGTGAGGATCTCCTGGTAGCCGGTCATGGCGGTGTTGAAGACGAGCTCGCAGCAACGCTCGCCGGGCGCGCCGGCGGAGCGGCCGCGGTGGACGGAGCCGTCTTCCAGGACGAGGATGGCGGGGGGACCCTGGGAAGCCATGGGGCCGCCATTCTCGGAAAACCGGCGGCCGGCCACCAGGGCCGGCCGCCGGCGAATTTGGGATTCCGGCGCCAGGCGGGGCTGGATCAGCCCTCGGCGGCCTGCCTCTGCTCGTACCAGCGCATCCAGTCGCCCTCGGCCGGCCCGGGGTTGGCGCCCGTGAGCCGGCGCAAGCCCCGCATCGCCGACCGGCTGACGAAGGTCGACACCAGCCGCACCTCGAGCACCTGGCCCTCGGTGAGCACGGTGGTGACCGGGTCGGCGATGGCCGCGGCCCGCGCCACCTCGATGTCGAAGTCGGTCACCAGCGAGATCTGGCGGCCGAAGAAGACGAAGCGGCCTGGGGAGCGGCTGGCGGAGGCCACCGCCATCATCAGCGGCGCCACCGCCTGCTTGCTGTTCGAGCGGCCGAGGTTCTCGGCGGCCCGGGCGCGCTGCTCCTGGTCGCTCTCGCGCAGCAGGGCGCGGGCCCACAGGCCCAGGGCCCGGTCCTCGTCGATGCCCAGCAGCGACTGCGAGGCCGCGTAGTGCAGCATCGGGTCGGGCTCCTCCAGGCTCACCGCGGCCAGCGGCCGCAGCAT
>CAYZXS010000029.1:0-20851 GCA_964482495.1 uncultured Planctomycetales bacterium | reverse complement strand
CGGAGCAGCCGGTCGCGGTCCTCGTCCCCGAGCTCTCCTCGTTCCAGCCGCTCGAGCAGGGCGCCGACCATGCCGCGGGCGGAGACGCGATCGACCCAGGCGCCGAAGTCGCTCTCCCGGACCCGCGCCAACATCTGCAGCTCGGAGCCGGGGTCGATGATCTCGACCACTGGATCGGCGGCGCCGTCGAGCTGGCCGTAGGGTGTCTGGATCAGGAAATCCCCGACCTGGGTGACTTCTGAGCAGGGCACCCGGTCTCCCGAGCGGAGCACCGCCACGGGGTGCTGGGGGGCGAGGAGCAGCGGAAGGAGCAGGAGGAGCATGATCGGCTTAGGGCTCAGGGAGCCTCCGGTCGCAGGTTTTCCAGGTACCAGTCCACCCATTCGGCGGGGGGTGCCTCCTGGGGGCCCTCGGGGAGCTGCTGCTCCAGGGCCTGGAGCAGGGCCACGGTGGTGGCTTCATCCAGCGGGGCGACCTCGAAGTCGCCGCCGGCGTCGAGCAGCTCGACCTCCAGGCCGGAGCGGTGGGCGGGGCGGGGGTTCTGGCGGCCGCTGCGGCGGCGCAGGTGGATCCGGTGCCCGGCGAAGTCGTAGCGGCGGGGCGCTCGCTTGTCGTAGGCGCTCAGGACGTGCGCCAGCAGGTGGACGGCGGGCGCGCCGCCGTGCCGCCCGAGCGCCAGGGCGGCCGCCGGGCGCTGCCCGGGCTCGCCGCGGGCCAGGACCAGCGCCCAGTAGTTCCGGGCCTCGAGCTCGAGCAGCGAGGCGGCGGCGCGGGCTGCGGCCTCGCGGACGGAGGGGTCGGGGTCGCCCAGGGAGCGCTCGAGCAGCGGCTCGAAGAGCACGGTCGCGGCCTGGTGGCCGGCGCTCAGGCAGGCGGCGCGGCGCAGGCCAGGGCCGCCGCTGCGCAGGGCCTGTCGCAGCTCGGCGACGGTCAGCTGGCGTCTCGGATCCCCTTGGGCCGAGGGCGCCAGCTCGCGCAGCAGGCGGCCGTTCAGCAGCGCCGCGTCGGCCGGGCTGGCGTCCCGCAGGCGCCGCCAGATCTGCCGCACCCGCTCCTCGCGGGCCAGGCTGGCGGGCAGCGGGTCGACCCGCCCGCCCCAGCGCTCCAAGGCCTCGAGCGCCTCCAGCGCGCCAGGTTCGCGCTCCAGCCGCTCGGCGCAGCCGGCGCGCAGCTCGGTCAGCAGGCCGGCGCGGTCGGTCTCGGCGAGCCAGGCGGCGAAGCCGCTGTCGCTGGCGGTGCGCAGGGTCCGCAGGCGGTCGCGGCGGCGGGTGGCGTCCTCGACCGCGGCAACCGGGTCGACGGGGCACAGCAGGCGGCCGAAGGGAGTGGCCACCTCCAGGTCACCGGGGGCCGCCGGCGCGGCGGTCTCCACGCGGAGCCCGGAGCGGGTCACCGCCACTTGGACCTCGCCCGGCGCGGCTTGGGGGCCGGCGAGGGCGGCGGCTGCGAGCAGCGCGAGCATGTCTCCAGCCTACCCCGGAGCGAGGCGCCGGTTTCCCGCTGCTAGGGCGTCGCCCCGGTCAGCGCCCGGATCAAGGCCATGCTGCGGCCGGCGCCGCGGTAGACCATGGAGTAGGCCTTGGCGTAGGAGGTCGAGCTGGGCAGGTTGGCCCAGGCGTCATCCAGGGTGGTCCGCAGGGTGTCGTCGTGCTCCAGGGTCTCGGAGTAGGCCAGGCCGAGCATCATCAGGCCGGACATGCCCTTGAAGGCCTCGGTGGCTCCGTAGCTCTTGTAGCGGAAGGCGTGGGCGCTCCAGTCGTACTGGTTGGCGGCCCAGGTCCGGGCCAACTCGTGCAGGTAGATCCGGGCGCTCGGATGGCCGGTGCGCCGGTGCCAGAGGGTCAGCGCCTCGAGGCCGACGCCGGCCTGGATGCTGGAGGCGTAGCGCGCCACCGGCGTCTCGATCAGGACCGTGACGCAGGCGGTGGCGGCGGCCAGGGCGTCGTCGTGGAGCTGCTGCTCCCCGGACATCTGGTCGCACAGGTCGACGATGCTCAGCAAGTTGATCACCGGCCAGGCGACGTCGCGCATCTGGAGGTAGGAGCTGGTCTGTTCGCGGGCGTTGACGGTGGTGTCGATCGCCCAGGGCGCTACCTGGTCGGCCTCGTGGCGGCCGAAGGCCAGGGCGACGTCGCGCAGCCGCGGGTCGCCGGTGAGCAGGTGCGCCAGGATCACTCCCTGGATCAGGGAGTGTCCGCCGTTGTGCCGCTCCTGGGGCACCGGCAGGTCGTCGACGTGGAAGGAGGGGAAGTTGTCCCAGTCGCCGCCGTAGAAGGCGAAGAAGTCGGCGAACTGCGCCACCGGGTCGGTGAAGCCCAGCGCCTGCATCTCCGGCTGCGCGGCGTACCAGTCGATGGCGTCGCGCAGCGTGGCCTCGGGGGCCAGGTTGATCGATTCGCCGATGGTGTTGACCTCGTGCAGGCCGACGATGCAGAACACCAGCTCGATCTCCTCCTCGCCGGTGGCGCCGCGGCTCTGCTCCGGCAGCAGCCACTCCTCGACCTTGGCGGCGAAGCCCGGGTGGTAGGTCTCGCTGACCCAGGAGACGGCGTTGGCGACGGTGCCGTCGTACTGCGGCCAGGCCTGCCACTGCGCGCGCAGGGTCGCGGCGACCACCCGGGCCATCTGCGCGCGGGCGTGGTTGGAGGTCGCGCGGTGCTGGAAGCAGCCGCCGTACCAGGCGACGTCGACGTCGGCGTAGTGCCAGGCCAGCTGCAGGCCGGGCTGCAGGTAGTCGGCGTCGCCGGTGCGCAGGAACTGCTGCAGGATGACCCAGGCGGGGTCGTACTCCTGCTGCAGCGCGCCCCAGTAGCCGGCGCCGTTCTCGCGGTCGTAGAAGTCGCCGTAGTGCTGGATGCCGTAGTTGCTCTCCGGCGTCAGGTCGCGCTTCCAGAACAGCAGGTCGGTGGACTGGGCCAGGTCCTCCTCCAGCGCGGTGTGGTCGCCGGGGACGGCGGCCGCGAGCGGGCCGAGGGCCTCGGAGTCGCAGTACCAGTCCGCCTCGGCGTGCACCAGCAGCGGCGCGGCGAGGGCGTCGGCGAAGGCGGACGGGTCGCGGCTGTCGGCGCTCGCGCCGACCTCCAGCCACAGCTCCTGGGTGCGGCCGAAGCCGGCGTCGAGGGCTTCGCGGCGGCCGTCCACCGCCGGGCACAGCTCGAGGTGCAGGGTGTCGCCGGCGCGGCGCAGCGCGCTCGGGCACAGCTGCCAGAAGTCGCGGGCGCCGACCAGCGTGCCGGCGAAGCCGACCACGCCGGGGAGGCGTCCGGTCTCGTCGTTGCCGTCGCGCCGCAGGGTGTCCTGGTCGACCTGCCGGCGGTCGAAGTCGCCGCTCACCAGCTCGACGCTGCCGTCGGTGTCGACGATGCGGGCCTGGCCGCCGGGCGCGTCCAGGGGCAGGACCAGATCCCAAGCCTCGATGGCGTGGGCGCCGCGCAGGAGGTCGAGGCTGTGCCGCACTCGGACCGCCGGGTGGCCGCGCCAGACGGTGACGCGAGTGGTGAGCCGCGCCACCACCCGGCCGCCGCCCTCCGCCAGCTCGTCGCGGCGCAGCAGGGTCACCGAGAGGTCGCTCTGGCGCTCCACCGTGAAGGCGCCGCCGGCGAGGGGCGTGAGGGCCTCGGCGGCGGTCTCGAGCCGGAAGTTGGCCGGCGCCGAGAGGCCGCCGGTGTTCGCCCCCTCGAGCTCGAAGAGCTGTCCCGGGGTGGAGCTGGAGCGCAGGACGAAGTGGTCATTGGCCACGGTCAGCGGCGCGCCGCCGGCGGCCGGCGTGACGCTCAGGCTGCCGGGGTGGGCGAGCGTCCGTTGGCGCGGCCGCAGCGTGCCGCCGAGGCTGGCGCCGGCGCCCAGCTCCGGCGCCAGGGCCTCCACCAGCAGCCAGCGCACGCTGCCGTCCGACCAGCGAGCGAGCACGCTGCTCTCCGCTGGAATCCAGGTCTCCGCCGCGGTCTCCCACTCGAGCGCCACGGCGTCCTCCAGTTCGCCGGCGGGGAAGGGCAACCCGAAGGCGGCCGGCGCCGCCGGCTGGGCGCTGCCGCTGCGCTCCTCCGCCGCCAGGCCGACCTCGAAGCTGGCTCCGGCGCCGGGGTCGGGACCGCCGCCGCCGCCGCCGCTGCTGGAGCTCGTGCCGCCGCCGCCGCAGGCGTTCAGCGCCAGGGCGAGGGCCAGGAGGGGCGTCAGGGGCGACCTGGAGCGGCGGCCCGCGCCGGACGCGCTCGGGGCCGCCGCGGCTGTGGCGCCCGGCGATTGGTTCTGGTCCTTCCGCACAATTCCCTCCCCCCTTTGTCGGCTGGAGGAGGGCCTGACTTGGGCGGCTTCCGCCGCCTCTCGCCGGCCCGCCGCCCGCTCAGGGCGCCGCCACGGTCAGGCGCCGCATCAGCGCCAGGGCGCGGGGGGCGCCGCGGTAGAGCATGGCGAAGGACTTCGCGTATCCGGTCTTCTGGGGCAGGTGCTGCCAGGCGTCCTGCAGGGTCGCCCACAGGTCCTCGTCGTGCTCCAGGGACTCGGCGTAGGCGAGGCCGTAGACCATCAGGCCGGACATGCCGTGGTAGGCCTCGGTGCTACCGTGGGCCCGGTAGCGGAAGGCGTGCTCGTTCCAGTCGTACTGGTCCCGCGCCCAGGTCCGGGCCAGCCGCTGCAGGTAATCGGCGGCCGCGGGGTCGCCGCTGCGCTGGTGGAGGGCCGCGAGGGCCTCCAAGCTCAGCCCGGCGTGGATGCTGGAGCGGATCCGGTCGATCGGCACCGCCACCAGGGCGTCGGCGCAGTCCTGGATCGCCGCCAGCAAGTCTCCCCGCAGCGCCTGCTCCTCGGCCATGCCGCCGCTCATCGCCACCAGCGACTCGAGGTTCAGGATCGGCCAGGCCAGGGTCCGAGTGTAGAGCGGCTCGTCCCCCTGGTCGCGCAGCCGCACCAAGGTGGCGATCGCCCGCGGCACCAGCTCGTCGGCGTGGTGCCGGCCGAAGGCCAGGGCGCGCTGCCGCAGCCGGGGCTCGCCGGTCAGCAGGTGCGCCAGGGCCACGCTCTGGACCAGCGAGTGGCCGCTCTGGTGGCGCTGCTCCGGCACCGGGCTGGAGTCGACGTGGAAGGAGGGGAACTGGTCCCAGCTGCCGCCGTAGAGCTCGAAGAAGCCCTGGAAGTCGGTCTCGGCGTCGGTGTAGCCGCGCGCTCGCGCCTCCGGTTCCAGCGCCAGCCGCTCGGCGTACTGCCGCAGGGTGGCGTCGCCATGCCGCGGCAGCTCCTCTTCGAGCTTGCCGACCATGTGGAAGCCGATCATCCGGAACAGGCGCTGCTGCAGCCCCGCCTCGGGCAGGCCGCGGCCGCGCTCGACCGCCAGCCACTCGTCGAGGGTGTCTGCGGCGCGCCGGCCCCACTGCCCCTCGGCCCAGGCCAGGGCGCCGGCCAGGCTGCCGTCGTCATAGGGCGAGGCCTGGAACTCGGCCTCGAGGTCGGCGGCGAAGATCTGGGCGATCCAGGCGTCGACGTGGTGCTTGGTGGCGCGGTGCTGGAAGGCCCCGCCGTAGTGGGTCATGTCGACGTCGGCGTAGTGCCAGGCCAGGTCGAGGGCCGGCTCCAGGTACTCGACGTCGCCGCTGCGCAGGAACTGCTGCAGCAGCACCAGCCCGGGGTCGTACTCCTGTTGCAGCGAGCCGGCGTAGCTGATCGAGTGCTCGCGGTCGAAGAAGTCGCCGAAGTGCTGGAGGCCGTAGTTGTGGGCCGGGTCGCGGTCCCGCTCGCGCAGGACCCGGTCGGTGGACTGGGCCATCTTCTCCTCGAGCTTGGCGTGGTCGCCGGGCACGGTCGCCGCCAGCTCGCCGAAGGCGCCGGCCGCCAGGTAGTGCTCGGGAGTGCTGCGCGGGCGGTGCGGCGCCTCGAGCAGCGCGGCGAAGGCCTTCAGCTCGGCGGCGCGCGGCGCGCCGGCCCGCAGCCACAGCTCGACGGTGCGCCCGAAGCCTTCTTCCAGGACCTCCGCCTGGTTGGCGTCGCCGGGGCAGAAGTCGATCGCGAGCTGGTCTCCGACGCGGGTCATCCGGGTCGGGTAGAGCTCGCTGAAGTGGCGCAGGCCGATGGTCAGGCCGCCGCAGGCGACCACCCCTGGGAAGGCACCGGGGCGCCGCTTGCCCTGGAGGCGGAAGGTGCTGAGGGTGGTCTGTTCGACCTCGGCGTCGCCGCGGGTCTGGGCCATCCGGCCGCCGCCCAGCGGGGCCCAGGTGCGCGGGCCCGGGGCGTCGAGGGGCAGGATCAGCCGCCAGCCGCGGACCTCGTGCACGCCCCGGAGCACGTCCAGGCTCTGCTGCACCCGCGCCTCGCTGGAGCCGCGGTGCAGGGTCAGGCGCGTGGTGAGGCGCAGGGCGGGGTGGCCGTCGGCGCCGGCCAGGAAGTCGCTGC
Organism: uncultured Planctomycetales bacterium; assembly: GCA_964482495.1. Classification (GTDB taxonomy): domain Bacteria; phylum Planctomycetota; class UBA1135; order UBA1135; family UBA1135; genus J029. The sequence goes on along the minus strand of CAYZXS010000029.1, from coordinate 14,470 downwards.
GGCGCAGGGTGAGCGACAGCTCGCCCTCGCGCTCGACCTCGAAGCGGCCGGCCTCGAGCGGGGTCAGGAGGCCGTCGGCGGTCTCGAGCTCGAAGCGGGCGGCGCCGTCCAGCAGGCGGGCGGTGGCGCCGGTCAGCCGGAACAGCTCGCCGGCGGCGAGGGCCTCCTCGAAGGAGAGGACGCCGGTATCGACCTCCAGCGGGGCCGGTCCGTTCCGGACCACGGCGATGGCATCCCCCGCGGGGATGGCGGTCTGGCGGCTGCGCAGGGCGCCGGCGAAGTAGCCCTGTTCCTCCAGGGCGGGGGCGAGGAACTCGACCCGGAGCCAGCGGACCGAGCCGTCCTCCCAGCGGGAGAGGACCTGGCCGTCGGCGGCGAGCGCGGTCTCGCCCGAGACCACCTCGAGCGGCTCCAGTTCAGGGAGCTGGCCGGGCGCCAGCGGAACGCCGAGGACCACCGGCCAGGCCGATTGGTCGGCCCCCGAGCGGTCCTGGAGCTGGATCGGGACCGACAGGTCGGCCCCCGACTGGGCCAGCAGGGCGGGGGAGGTCAGGGCGCAGAGGCCCAGGAGGAGGGAGGTGACGAGGCGGAAATGGGGCATGGAGCGATCCGAACGGGTCGCCCCCTCTGCGGCCGCCGGCGCGGGGACTTGAGCCCGCCGGAGCCGAAACGAACCCGGCCCCGGCCGATCAGGGCCGGGGCCGGATGAACCGCGAATCGCTGCGGGTCAGGGGAGGATCGTCACCGGGCCGAAGTAGCCCAGGCGCTCATCGCCGTTCTGCCAGGAGACGGTCGAGAGCAGGACCGTCAGGTTGGCGAGCGGGGCGCCGTTGATGTTCGTCGGCACGACCCAGGTGAAGCTGGCGTTGCCGTACTGGTCCGGGAAGGTGCCGGTGTTGATGGCGTGGAAGGGCGACGAGAGGCCGGTGTTGATGCCCAGGTGCGTGGCGCTGCCGGTCGACTGTCCCATGAAGTAGTAGACGATCGCCGAGGTGCTGCGGTGGCCGTACTTGGTCGTGAAGGTGGCCTGCATGTTCACCTGCAGCGGCGGGCTGACGTCGAGCTCGATCGGCCGGTCCTCGACCACGCCGCCGTCGACCGAGGTCTTCCGCTCGAACAGGCCGCGGACCTCCATGCCCTGGAAGTAGACCGTGGCGCCGTTCGGGACCGTGATCGGCAGCATCATGCTGGTGGTGTGGCTGCCGCCGGTGACGTTGCTGGCGAGCTCGAAGTAGTCGTTGCCGCCCGTCCCGCCGAAGTAGGTGCTGATGTCCATCTGGAACCCCTCAGCGGTCGTGCCCGGGTTGTTCGAGACGCCGGCGTAGAGGTACAGGTCGGAGTTCTCCTTCAGGTTGACGATCTCGAGGTCGACCTGCGAGTCCAGCACCGGGGTGTTGAGCATCGTCAGGACCGGGGGCTGGAGGTTGCTGTCCGGCGGAGTCCAGACCTGGAAGTGGCCCTGGCGGCGGCCCAGGCCGGCGTCGCCGTCGGGGGCGCCGAAGGCGAGGTCGGTGAAGGTCGAGCCGTTGACGTCGCCCGTGTCGGCCAGGGAGGCGCCGAGCCGGCTGCCGGTGCCGCCCTCGACCTCGAGCAGGGTGGTCGGGGTGGCGGCCTCGAGGAAGTCGTAGACGTAGCCCTTGCCCTTGCCTGCCGCCTGCGGGGCGCCGACGGCGATGTCGATCAGGCCGTCGAAGTCGCGGTCGGGCAGGAACTGGACGGTGTAGCCGAAGCGGTCGCCCGCGGCCTCGCCTTCCAGGCGCATCAGCTCGGCGGTGGAGGCGCCGTCCCAGATGAAGACCGAGCCGTTGCCGAGGGTCGGGGCGCCGCCGGCGATGTAGCCGTTCGGGAAGTCCATGGCGCCGCTGACCGACCAGCCGGCCTTGGCGTCGGCGATCGTCGGGGCGTAGTTGCGCAGCTCGAGCAGGTTGGTGATCGCGGTGACCGCGCCGGAGTCGACGGCGCCGTCGTCGGCGTAGGGGGCGCCGATGACCATCTCGTGGCCGGGGCCGAGCACCAGCTGGCCGAGGTTCTCGAGCGAGAAGCCGAACCACTCGCCGGAGCCCGAGGCGCCGGAGAGCGCGCCGCCGGACATCATCGCCATGGCGCCGCCGATCCACTCGTAGAAGCGGACCTCGCCGTCGCCGCCGTTGGCGCCGATCGCGCCCACGGCCAGCTCGGAGACGCCGTCGCCGTCGACGTCGGTGCCGGCCAGGGAGGCGCCGAAGAGCTCACCCATGACCATGCCGTCGAGGACGTCGAGGAAGGTGCCGTCGGCGCCGCTGACGATGTACACGCGGCCGCTGAAGAAGCCGGTGCCGTTGTAGTAGGGGGCCGAGACCGCGAAGTCCTGGACCAGGTCATTGTTCAGGTCGCTCAGGGGCGTGACGGCGGCGCCGAACAGGCTGCCTGCGTCTTCACCGGGGACGACCAGGATCGGGCTGCCGTCCTCGCCGTTGAGGACGTAAACAGCGCCGCTGTTGCGGCCGTTGGCGTCGGCGCCCATGGCGCCCACGAGGAGCTCGGTGAAGGTGTCACCGTCGCGGTCCCGGAGGCTGGCGATGGAGTAGCCGAAGGAGGATTCGGCCTCATTGCCATTCTTGCCGTAGACCGGCAGCCACTGGGCCTGGGCCGGGGCCGCGAGAATTGCTCCAAGAGCAGCGAGGAAAAGGAGGTGCGTGCGCATGGTTCGGTTCTGCGTTGGCACGAAGGGGATGGATGTGCCACGTGGAATCCTACCCGATGATCCCGGGGGGAGGATGACGTAATCTGGTGCCCGATGTCCGGTCCCTCCTGCCGCGCCCTGGTCCTCCTGCTCGCCCTGGCCCCGCTCCTGGGCTCCTGCGGCTCCGATGACGGCGAGCCGGCGCCCGCCGACCCCGGCCCGGCCGTCGAGGAGCCGGCCGCCGACCCGACCGCCGGAGCCGGGGCCGGGGCGCCTCCCGCCCAGGACCCCGGCGGGGTGCTCGGCCCGCGGGCGGCCGACATGTCCCTGCTCAAGGTGAAGGCCGTCATGGACGAGTCCGGCGCCCCGGTGGTCGGGGTCCGGATCCGGCTCCTGTGGAAGTCCGGGACCGATGAGACCGAGGTCGGCCGCTCCCGCCAGCTGACCGGCCCCGACGGCATCGCCCGCTTCGAGATCCTGGGCGGCACCGTGGTGCAGTCGATCGCGGCCGAGCCGAGCTCGCTCACCGCCCCCGAGGCCCAGGTGATCAAGAAGCCGATCAACCCCGGGGTCGAGGTGGACAGGGAGCTGCGGCTGAAGCCGGCCTCCACCCTGGCTGGCGTCGTGCGCGACCTGTCGGGGGAGCCGATCATCGGGGCCGAGTTGGTGGTCTGGTTCGACGACCGCTGGGTGGTCGAGGGCGAGGTGGACAAGCCCTACGACGTCTCGGCCCGCTCCCACGAGCTCGGCTCCTTCACGGTCGGCGGCCTGCCGCAGGGCGACTTCCTGCTCGAGCCGCGGATGGAGGGCATGATCGCCGTCCGCCGCGTCGCCGGGAAGATCGGCACCGGCCAGGTCCTGGACGGCTTCGAGCTGGTGATGGCGCCGGCGGAGCCCTACTACGGCCGCTGCGTCGACGAGCAGGGCAGGCCGGTCCCCGGGGCCGAGATCATCGCCGGCATGGTCGGCCGCCACGCCAAGCACGAGCCGACCCCGACCAAGCAGGCGGTCTACGTGCCCGCTCGCCAGTACTTGCTCAAGAGCCTCGAGGACGGCAGCTTCGAGATCCCCGGCCGCTCCCCCGAGGAGATGTGGGTGGTCGAGGTCAAGCACCTGCGCTTCCAGGACGCCCGCCACCGCCTGCTGCCCGGGGAGGGGTCCGGCGACGTCGTGCTCACCGAGGGCTACTCGCTGCGCGGCCAGGTGCTGGACGCCGAGCTGGACCCGGTCGGCCGGGCGCTGCTGCGGCTGCGCGGCGAACAGAGCCGCCCCTTCCGCAGCGGCGAAGGCGGCGGCTTCCGCGTCGACGGCCTCAAGGAGGACCTCGAGGCGGCGGTCCTGGCTTACAAGCCCGGCTACGCGCCGGTGGTGCTCTGGCCCTTCGAGATCAGCCACGACGCCGAGGCGTTGCGGATCCAGCTCCTGCCTGGCCAGCTGGTCTCCGGCCAGGTGCTGGACGCCCAGCGTCAGCCGGCGGCCGGGATGCGGCTCCGGGTGGTCGAGGACCAGCCGGTCTCCGAGGCCGCCAGCCTCGCCTTCCCCGGCGCGCCGCCGCTGGCGGAGTTCGGCCTCGACCAGGCCCTGACCACCAGCGACGGCCGCTTCGTGTTCACCGACATGCCCCCTGGCGAGGTCCGGCTGCAGGTGCTCGACGCCGACGGCGCCGTACTCCGCGAGCTGGTGTCCGAGACCGGCACCGACCCGCTGGAGATCGTGCTCGACTAGCGCGGGAGGCTCAGGCCGGCGGGTCCTCGAACAGGCTCTCCGGCGGGGCGGGCTCGACGCAGGCCGGCCCCTCGAAGCTGGACCGGTTCACGGCCCGGCTGACCCGCCATCGCTCCAGCCACGGCTCCGGCGCGGGAGCGTAGAGCGGCTCGAGTTGGCCGGTGCTGGCGCCCGGGTCCATCCACAGCGCCCGCCCCGGCTCGTCCAGCAGCACCGGCATGCGGTGGTGGACCGGGGCCATCAGGGCGTTCGCGGCGGTGGTCAGGAGCGCCAGGCTGCGCAGCTCGGCCCCGTCCTCGCCGCGCCAGCGCTCCCAGATCGCCGCCGCCGCGAGCAGGCCGCCGCCGGGGCGCCGGAAGTGCCACGGCAGCCGCAGCCGCCCGTCCTTCTGCCATTCGTAGAAGCCGCTCATCGGCACCAAGCAGCGGCGCTGGCGTAGCGCCTCGCGGAAGGCCGGCTTCTCGGCCACGGTCTCGGAGCGGGCGTTGGTCATGCGCGCCGCCATCGTCCGGTCCTTGGCCCAGGGGGGCAGCAGGCCCCAGTGCAGCCGGGCCAGGCGCCTGCCGCGACCGTCCTCGAGCGCGGCCGCGACACCTTGGGTCGGGGCGATGTTCCAGCGAGGCTCGAGCGCGTCGCCGAGGCAGGCGTCGTCTTCCGGCCCGAGCTCGGCGGCCAGGAAGCGGGCGACGTCGGCGCGCGGGGCGGTCAGGGTGAAGCGGCCGCACATGCTGGCCCCAAGCTAGCAAGGGGGGCCGGCCCGCGCCGGCGCCCGCGGCTCAGTCCGCCGGCCGGCGGCGCAGCTGGTGGCCGAGCGAGGCGCCGATCCACAGCGCGGAGCTCGCGAGGTGCACGATCAGCCAGGTCTGGCGCCAGGCGGGCTCCACGGCGGTCTGGATCAGCGCGCCGGAGAGGACCATCGGCCAGAGGGTCGACAGCATGCCGAGGCCGCTGCTCTTGCGGCCGCCGCCCGGCTGCCGCAGCCGCCGCAGGGCGTGCTGCTTCCACAAGACGCCGGCGCTGAAGACCAGGAGCGGCGCGGTCCACAAGTGGGCGTGGTGCAGGCCGGGCTGCCAGGGGTGGTTGACCAGGGCGAACTCGTCCTCCGGCTGGCAGAAGTAGAGGGTCCAGGCGTAGGCAGCGCCGGTGCCGCCGACCAGCAGGTTGGCGAGGTGGTGGAACCAGGCCTCGAGGCGGCTCATCGGCCCGAGGCGCTCCCAGCCAACTGCCGCTCCTTCTCCGGCGCGGGGGTCGGCTTCGGCGCTGGGCCGTGCAGGGCCTGGTGCAGGGCCAGGGTCCGGCGCACCGCGGCGGTGGTGGAGCGGGCGGTCAGGGTGGCGCCGGAGGCGTTGCGGACCTGCTTCTTCAGGGCCAGCTCGGGCCCCAGCTTCTTGCCCAGGAACTGGCCGAACCACTTGCCCTTGGGCAGGTAGTCCAGCGGTTCGGCGAAGGACAGGACTTCGATGCGCTGGACGCTGTGGTCCGGGGCGACGACCACCATCAGCACCGCCGGCAGGGTGCGGACCTTGTGGCGGTCGAAGTAGGCCGTGCCGAGCAGGGCCCCGGAGGCGTCGCGGGCGGTGTAGCTGCGCACCACGCCCTTGCCGATCTTGGAGCCCGCGGCCTTCTCCGCCTGCTTGCGCTGGGCGTCCTCGAGGTAGTGGGTGCGCTTCTCGACCTTCGCCTTGGGGAAGGCCAGGGTCAGCGCCTCCTGCTGAGTGAGGAAGACCTTGCCGCTGCCGCCCTCCGCCGGAGCGGAGAGCAGCGCGGACAGGCAGATCAGGGCGGCGGTCAGCATGGGATCAGAAGATGTAGCCGGCGGTGAACTCGAGGACCTTGGTGTCGGCGGCGGCGCCGGGGTGGTCCTGGTCCTGCAGGTCGAGCTTGAAGACCAGCTGCGGGATCGGCTGGTAGGCGACGCCCGCGGTGACGATGGTCGAGGCCCGGTCGGCGGCGGCGTCGGCCGCCAGGTCGTACTCGCTGTAGCGCAGGAAGGGGGTCAGAGACCTCTCCTCGCCCGCGAAAACGTCCCAGCCGGCTTCCAAGTACCAGCCGTCGATCTCGTCGCCCGGGTTGCCGAGGGTGGTGGCGTCTTCCATCTCGCCGGCCGCCCACAGGCCGCGCAGGCGCAGCGCCTCCCAGTCGTACTGGGCGTGCAGCTCGGTGATCGTGGTGTCGAAGTCGGAGCCGGCGCCGACGGTGCTCTGATCGGACTTGCCGACGTAGGCGGAGCCGCCCACCAGCAGGCCGTCGAGGCCGTCCCAGTCGACCCGGCCGACCCAGGCGAGGTTCTCGGCCGCCGCCTGGCTGCCCTTTTGGCGCGCCTTGCGGAAGCCGCTCGACCCCAGGTTGGCCCCGAGCGCCGCGGCGTCGAAGCCGGTCAGGACGTAGCTGCGGTAGCGGAAGTCGCCGGCGTCGCCGAAGACCCCGACGGCGTTCTCGTGCCAGGTGCTGGGCAGGATCAGGCGCTCCACCTGGGGCCGGTTGGCGCTCCAGAAGGTGGTCGGCTCGTGCATCTCGTTGACCCAGCCCATCGGCACCAGGACGTGGCCGACGCGCAGGTTGAAGCTGTCGCAGACCAGGTGGTCGAGGTAGGCCATCTCGAGCGCGACCTGGTCGATGTGCTCGATCTCGATCTCCGAATTGAAGACCCAGCGATCGTCGAACTTGTAGCCGACGTAGAGGATGGCGCGGTAGAAGTCCCAGCTGTTCGCAATCGTCGAGTTGGAGTAGCGCTGATAGAGCATCTCGCCGTAGCCGCCGATCGACAGGCCCTCACCGGAGGCATAGACCTTCGAGGCCGCCGGGCTGAGCCCGAACTGGCTCTCGCTCGCGACCGGCGCTTGGTCCACCTGCAGGCTCTCGAGCTCCTCCGAGAGCAGCTCGATGCGGCGGGCGAGCTCAGCGTTACTGGGCGGGTCCTGGGCCGTCAGCGGCGCCGCGAGCAGCGGCAGGGCGAGCGGGACGAGGCGGGCGATGGGGGAGCGGGTCATGGTCAGGGTCGTGGATCGGGGTAGGTGATGCGGTCGGCGAGGCCGGAGCTGGCGCGGACGCGCAGGCTCTGGGCGTCGCCGGGCTCGAGGATCAGGACCTCGATGCCGGGGTGTCCTTCCGCCCAGGCGAGGGCGGCGTCGGGGCCGAGGGCGGAGAGCCCGGTGGACAGGCAGTCGGCCGCGGTGGCGTCCGGCGCCCAGACGTGCAGGCTGCCGAAGTCCGGCGCCGGCGCGCCGGTGCGCGGGTCGAGCAGGTGGCCGAGCCGCTGGCCGTCGACGACGATCCCGCGCTCGGAGTTTCCCGAGGCCGCCAGGGAGCCGCCGTCGAGGCGCAGCCACATCGCCACCTCGTCCCGGCGCAAGGGGTGGGCCACCGGAACCTCGACCACCTGGTGGTTGAGCCAGGCGAGCTGGCCGCCGAGGTTCACGGTAGCCCGGTTGGCGCCCGCGTCTCGCAGGGCGGCCAACGCGAGGTCGAGGCCGCGGCCCTTGCCGAAGCCTCCCTCTTCGATCAGCAGGGCCGGGTCGGTCCGGAGCAGGCCGCCCGGCTCGAGCCGCAATTGGCCGGACTGGTAGCTGCGCCGGGCGGCCGCGAGCTGGGCGGCGCCGGGGCGGCGGCCGCCGTCCCGGAGGCCCCAAGCCTGGACCAGGGCGCCGACGGCGGGCTGGAAGGCGCCGCCGGTGGCGTCGCGCCAGCGCAGGGCCGCTTCCAGGTCCTGGCGCAGCGCCGGGGAGACCGGGTGGACGCGGCCGGCAGGGCCGGCGTGGAACTGGCTCAACTCCGAGTCCGGCCGCCAGGTCGAGAGCCGGGCCTCGGTGGCCTCGAGGACGCGGACGGCGGCCTCGGAGGCGGCCAGGGCGGCGCCGCGGTCCTCGGCCTCCACCCGCAGCTCCAGCCAGGTCCCCATCAGGCTGAGGCGCCGCTCGACCTCTGTACCTGCGGGCGCACCGGGGGCCGCCTGGCAGCCCGGGAGGGCGGCGAGGAGCAGGGCAGAGGCCCCGGCCTGGAGGCTGTTAATGAGATTCATTCTCAAAACCGTGGGGTAGGATAGGCCGCCAGGAACCAGGCGCAAGCCCTTTTTTGATCCCCGCCGCCGGGGCATCATGCGCCGCGATGATCGACCGCTGGCTCGAGGACCGCCGCGAGGGCCGGGAGCAGTCCGAGCAGGACATCCGCGCCTTCATCACTGGCGTCGTGGACGGAAGCGTCACCCGGCCGCAGGCCGCCGCCTGGCTGGCCTTCGTCTATCTGCGCGGCATGACGTCAGCGGAGACCGTGGCCCTGACCCGGGCGATGACCGAGTCTGGGGACGCGCTCCGTTGGGAAGGGCTGGACGGCCCCTTCGTCGACAAGCACTCGACCGGGGGCGTCGGCGACAAGGTGTCGCTGGTGCTGGCGCCGCTGTGGGCGGCGCTCGGCAAGCGGGTGCCGATGCTGTCGGGCCGCGGCCTGGGGATCACCGGCGGCACCCTGGACAAGCTCGAGGCCCTCCCCGGCTACCGCACCGACCTGGCCGAGGGCGAGCTGCGCCGGGTGCTGGAGCGGGCCGGCTGCTTCATCAACGGCCAGACCGAGCGGGTGGCCCCGGCCGACCGCATCCTCTACGCCCTGCGCGACGAGACCCAGACGGTGCCGTCGATCCCGCTGATCACGGCCTCGATCCTGTCCAAGAAGCTGGTCGAGGGCCTCGACGAGCTGGTGCTGGACGTCAAGTGCGGCAGCGGCGCCTTCATGCAGGAGGAGGGCGACGCCCGCGCCCTGGCGGACTCCCTGGTGCGGATCGGCAATGACGCCGGCGTGCGCACGACCGCCCACCTGACCGACATGTCGCAGCCGCTCGGGGCCGCGGTGGGCAACGCCCTCGAGGTGGAGGAGGCGGTCGCCTGCCTGCGCGGCGGCGGGCCGGCCGACCTGAGGGCGCTGGTGCTGCAGCTCAGCGGCGAGCCCGAGGCCGGCGCCCGCGCCCTCGACGACGGCCGCGCCTACGCGCGCTGGCTGGAGATGGTGCGCGGCCACGGCGGCGACCCGGACGCACCCCTGCGCGGCGGCGGCTGCGCCGTGGCGGAGCTGCGAGCCGAGGCCACCGGAGCGCTCACGGCCTGCGACGCCGGCGGCATCGGCCGCGCCGCCTTCCGCCTCGGCGCCGGCCGCACCCGGGCCGGGGAGGCGGTCCACTTCGGCGTCGGTCTGCGGCTGTTGGCCGAGCGCGGCGACCGGGTCGAGGCCGGCCAGCCGCTGGCGCTGCTGCACCACGACCAAGGCCGCGGCCTGGAGCTGGCCACACGGGAGCTTCGCCAGGCGTTGGTGGTGACTTGAGGCGGCCTCAGGCCACCCAGGAGTTCTCGGCCGAGTGGCCGGCCTCGCGGGCGGCTGCGCACATCTCGTCCAGGGGCCGTTCGAAGAAGAACTCCTCCTCGCCGAAGGCCGGCTCGAGGTCGTCGAGCCACATGGCGCGCTCGTCGTAGCGGGCGAAGAACAGCCGGCCGGCCCAGGACGGGTCTCGGCCCTGCAGGAACTTCAGGGCGAACAACTTCTGGCCGCCGACTTCGACCACGCCGTCGACCAGGACCTTGCCGGGCATGGCGGACATGCTCGGCCCGCGCACCGTGCGGGCGATGCCCGAGACCTGCTGCGTGGCGCCGGTGTAGATGGCGAGGGCGCGCGCGAGGGGTACCTCGAAGTAGTCGCGGGCGCCGGTGTCGCGCTGGACGAAGAGGTAGTAAGGCACCGCACCGACGGCGACCTGGTGGCGCCACATCGTGGCCCAGGTGTCGCTGTCGTCGTTGACGTGGCGGACCAGCGGCGACTGGCAGCGGATCACCGCGCCGGTGTCCCGGATGCGGCTCAGCGCCGCCCGCGCCGCGGCCGGCTCGAGCTCCCGCGGGTGGGTGAAGTGCGCCATCAGCGCCAGGTGCTTGCCGGCGCCGACGACCTCCTCGAACAGGCGCATCAGGTCGTCGGCGTCGTTGTCGGAGGTGAAGCGGTGGGGCCACCAGGCCGGCGCCTTGGTGCCGATGCGGATGGTCCGGAGCTGCGGCAGGCGCAGCAGCGGCTCGAGGTAGCGGCGCAGGACCCGGGTGCGCATCACCAGCGGGTCGCCGCCAGTCAGCAGCACGTCCGTGACCTCGGGGTGCTCGTCGAGGTAGCCGACCAGGACCTCGGCCTCCCGGCCCGCGAACTTCATCTCGTCGAGGCCGACGAACTGGGGCCACCGGAAGCAGTAGGTGCAGTAGGCGTGGCAGGTCTGCCCCTGGCTGGGGAAGAACAGCACCGTCTCGCGGTACTTGTGCTGGAGGCCGGCGAGGGGTTCTCCGCCCTGGCGCGGCACGTTCAGCTCGAGCTGGCCGGCGGGGTGAGGGTTCAGGCTCAGCTGGATGCGGCGGGCGGCCGTCGCCACCTGCTCCTGGGGAGCCTCGCGGCGGAGCAGGTCCATCATCTCCCGCAGATCGTCGGCTGGCAGCATGCCGGGCTGGGGGAAGCTGAGCTGGAAGATCGGATCCTCAGGGATCCGGTCCCAGTCGATCAGCTCGTCGATGACGTGGTTGTTGGCCCGGAAGGGGAGCACCGCCGCGACGGCACGGCGCGCCAGCAGATCCTCGGGAGGCAGCTCGCGGAGCGGCCCGAAGTGTTCGAGGTCGGCTGCGCCGAAAACGCGGAAGTCCTTGCGGGCAAAGGTCATCAAACTCCTGGCTGGGTCACTGGAGCCGTCCTCGACGGCGGGAGGGCCGGAGAGCGGAATCGACCCCATCATAGGGGCCCGCGGCGGCTCCCCGCGTGGAGCTCGGCGCGAAGGGCTAAGTGCTGTTCAGCAATGGTGTTATGCTTTCGCTATGGAGGCAGGCCGCGGCCTTGGACTGAGAATCGACTTCCTTCACGGCCGCGTCGGCTGGCGCTGGCGCAAGGGCGGCGGCCGCGGCCAGGCCATCGCCCGGGCCGTCGGCCTGAAGGGGGGCAGGCCGGCGCCGACCGTGGTCGACGCCACCGCCGGCCTGGGCCGGGACGCCTTCCTGCTGGCCGTGCTCGGCTGCCCGGTGACCGCCCTCGAGCGGCAGGCCGAGGTCCACGCCTCGCTCGCGGCCGCGCTCGCGGCCGCCGTAGCCGACCCCGAGGCCGCCCGGGCCCTCGGCGGGCGGCTGCGCTTCCTCCACGCCGACGGTCGCAGCTGGCTGCCCGCCCTCGCCGAGGCGGAGCGCCCAGAGGTGGTCCTGGTCGACCCGATGCACCCGCCGCGGGGCAAGAGCGCCCTCGTGAAGCAGGAGATGCGCCAGCTCCGGGACCTCGTCGGGGAGGACGCGGACGCCGGCGAGCTGCTGGCCGCCGCCCGCGCCGCCGCCACCGGTCGGGTGGTGGTCAAGCGACCGCGCCAAGCGGAGCCGCTGGCCCCTGGGCGGAGCCACGCCACGGAAGGCCGCTCGACCCGCTACGACGTCTACCTGGCCGCTTCCGGCTAGAATGCGCCGCCCGTGGCCGCGCGGCCACCCCGATTCGATGACGGCCACCGACCCCGAATTGCTTCGCGTGCCCGAAGCGTCCGAGATCCGCGACTGGGCGACCGAGCGCGGCATCCTGATCCTGGCGCACTCTTACCAGGAGGGCTTCCTCCAGGACGCCGCCCACTTCGTCGGCGATAGCCTCGAGCTGGCCCGCAAGGCCGCCGCCGAGCAGCCCGACGCGATCTGCTTCTGCGGCGTGCACTTCATGGCCGAGACCGCCAAGATCCTGTGTCCGCAGGCCGAGGTCTTCGTGCCCGACATCGAGGCCGGCTGCTCCCTGGCCGAGTCCTGCCGCGCCGAGGATCTGGCGCGCTACCAGGACCACCTGACCCACAAGCTCGGTAAGCGGCCGACCACCGTCGCCTACGTCAATTGCACCGCCGCGGTGAAGGCGCTCTGCGACGTCATCTGCACCAGCGGCAACGCCCGCGCGGTGGTGGACTCGATCCCCGAGGACCAGCCGATCCTGTTCGTGCCCGACCGCCACCTCGGCGGCTGGCTGAACGAGGTGACCGGCCGCGAGATGATCCTGTGGAACGGCGCCTGCGAGGTCCACGAGCTATTCAGCGTCGAGCACCTGGTGGCGCTGCAGGGCGAGAACCCGGGGGCGATCACGATCAGCCACCCGGAGTGCCCGAAGCCGGTGCGCGACGCCAGCGACCACGTGCTCGGCACCGCTGGCATGCTCAAGCTGGTGAAGGCGGCCGAGGGCCAGACCTTCCTGGTCGGCACCGAGGGCAACATGCTCTACCGCTTCCAGAAGGAGGCGCCGCAGAACACCTACCTGGCCGCCCCGGGCGCCTCCTGCGCCTGCAACCTCTGCCCGTACATGCAGCTCAACACCCCCGAGAAGCTGTGGGAGTGCCTGCACCGTCGCGGGCCCCAGGTCGAGGTTTCGGACGAGCACGCCGCCGCCGCCCGCCGGGCGCTGGAGCGGATGCTGGCGATCGCCTGAGGGCAGGACCGGCCGCCGCGGGGCCTGGACATCGGAGCGGGAACCGGAGTTCTCGGCGGTGGGGGGAGTTGCGGTTTTCTGCGACTCCGGGGCTGGCTAAAAAGTTGGAAAAATGCTGTCCGGTTCGGGCGCTGGTGGAGTGTTCATAGGGAAGGGCGAATGCCCTCCTGCTCTTTTTTCATCCTTCGTCGCTCGGGATCCTCCGGAGCGGCCGGGAGCGAGGCCATCTGGGACGGAGGGGGATCTGGCCCGGGGTCGAATGGCGGACCTTCCAGTCGCGGAGGGTATCGGTGGTTTCCTGGACCCGCCCGGGGTTTGGATAGGAGACCACCGCCCGGCGACGACGGATGCTGGGGCTTCGGCCCCATTTTTTAAACTCCGCAGTCGCGGACTGGGCGCGGGTGGGCGTTTCGACGCTTGCCCGCGTTTTCAATTCCGGTGCGCAGAGGGCCGCTCATCGGTTCGGCGGGGGGGCTAGAATGCCGCCCGTGTCTCGGGGAATCCCCCGTCCAGAACCGTTCCCAAGGATGTCCGCAGCCACCCTCGACCAGATCCAGTCCATCCTCGGCGCCCAAGCCGACGACCTCCTCGGCCACCAGTGCGCCACGATCACCAAGGAGCAGCTGATGCTGCCCGGCCCGGACTTCGTGGACCGCGCCTTCGGTCCGACGGACCGGCCGACCCGGGTCCTGGGCCGGCTGCAGTCGCTGCTCGACCACGGCCGCTTGGCGGGCACCGGCTACCTGTCGATCCTGCCGGTCGACCAGGGCATCGAGCACACCGCCGGGGCCAGCTTCGCGCCCAACCCGGCCTACTTCGATCCGGCCAACATCGTCGAGCTGGCGATCGAGGGCGGCTGTAACGCGGTCGCCTCCACCCTCGGGGTGCTGGGGTCGGTGGCGCGGCAGTACGCCCACCGCATCCCCTTCGTGGTCAAGATCAACCACAACGAGCTGCTCGGCTACCCGAACCAGTACGACCAGACCTTGTTCTGCAGCGTCGAGCAGGCCTTCGAGATGGGCGCGGCGGCGATCGGCGCCACGATCTACTTCGGCAGCCACGAGTCGCGCCGGCAGATCATGGAGATCTCCGACGCCTTCCACCAGGCCCACGAGCTCGGCATGGCCACCATCCTGTGGTGCTATCTGCGCAACTCCGGCTTCAAGAAGGACGGCCAGGATTACCACGCCGCCGCCGACCTGACCGGCCAGGCCAACCACCTCGGCGTCACCATCGAGGCCGACATCGTCAAGCAGAAGCTGCCCGAGACCAACAAGCCGGGCTTCACCGACATCGGCTTCGGCAAGACCCACGGCGAGGTCTACAGCGCCCTGTCGAGCGATCACCCGATCGACATGACCCGCTACCAGGTGGCCTGCGGCTACATGGGCCGCGCTGGCCTGATCAACTCCGGCGGCGCCTCTGGGGACAACGACCTCCAGCAGGCGGTGCAGACCGCGGTGGTCAACAAGCGCGCTGGCGGCATGGGCCTGATCTCGGGCCGCAAGGCCTTCCAGAAGCCGATGAAGGACGGCGTCGAGCTGCTGAACGCGATCCAGGACGTGTACCTCTGCGACGGCGTCACCATCGCCTGAGCGGCCCCGGCCGCGCCGACCAGGAGAGCCCCGGCCGCCCAGCCGGGGC
>CAYZXS010000028.1:25574-53174 GCA_964482495.1 uncultured Planctomycetales bacterium | reverse complement strand
TGGTGCCAAAGTGGCACCAAACGTCGAGGGGATCGGAAGCGGACCCGAGGAAGGGTCAGGCGTCGCGGCGGACGACGGTGGCCGCGGCCTGGTCGTTGGGCAGCAGCAGGATCTCGGCGGCGTTGACGTGGGCCGGGCGGCTAGCCACCCAGAGCACGGTCTCGGCGACGTCGGCGGCGGCGAGGGGCGTCATGCCGGTGTAGGTGGCGGCCGCCTTGTCCTGGTCGCCGCGGTAGCGGACCTGGCTGAACTCCGTATTCACCAAGCCGGGGTCGACGGTCGAGACCTTGATCCCGGCGGCGTTGAGGTCGATGCGCATGCCGTTGGTGATGGCGTCGACGGCGTGCTTGGTGGCGCAGTAGACGTTGCCGCCGGGGTAGACCTGGTGGCCGGCGATCGAGCCGATGTTGATGACGTGGCCGGCGCCGCGCTCCACCATGCCGGGCAGCACCGCCCGGCTGACCCAGAGCAGGCCCTTGACGTTGGTGTCGATCATCTCCTCCCAGTCCTGGAAGGAGCCCGACTGCAGCGGGTCGAGGCCGCGGGACAGGCCGGCGTTGTTGACCAGCAGCTCCGGGGCGTCGAAGGGCGCCGGCAGGGCCGCTAGCGCGCAGTCGACCGCCTTGCGGTCGCGGACGTCGAGCACGAAGCCGTGGACCGCCGCGGCGGCCTCGCCGGAGGCGGCCGCGGAGGCGGCCACTGCGCGGAGCCGCTCGGCGAGCGCCTCCACCCGCTCCGCGCGGCGGCCGCAGAAGGCGACCGCGGCGCCGGCGGCGGCGAAGGCCTCGACGCAGGCCTCGCCGATGCCGGCGGTGGCGCCGGTGATGAGGACGGTCTTGCCGCGCGGGGCCCCCATCGCCGCTAGTAGTCGAGCGCCTTGGAGTCGCGCTTGTCGCGCAGGAAGCCGAGGAACTCGTCGACGCCCATCGAGCGCTGCTCCTTGACCCCGTGCACGCGCAGGTTGACCAGGCCCTCGTCGACCTCGCGGCCGCCGAGCACCACCATGTACGGGATCTTCTCGACCTCGGATTCGCGCACGCGCTTGCGCAGCGGACCCTCGGTCTTGAGCACGGCGTGGAAGCCGGCCGCCTGAACCTTGGCCAGCACGCCGGCGGCGGCCTCCTCCTGCTCTTCGGTGATCGGCAGCACCGACACCGGGCAGGGGCTCAGCCACACCGGGAACCAGCCCGCGAAGTGCTCGATCAGGCCGCCGACGAAGCGCTCCATCGAGCCGTAGATGGCGCGGTGCACCATCACCGGCCGCTTCAGGGTGTTGTCGGCGTCGTTGAACTGGATGTCGAAGCGCTCGGGCAGGTTGAAGTCGACCTGCACGGTCGGCCCCTGCCACTCGCGGCCGAGGGCGTCCTTGATCTTGTAGTCGATCTTGGGACCGTAGAAGACGCCGCCGCCGGGGTCGTCCTCGAGCGGCAGCTCGATGCGCGCCGCGGCCTCCTTGAGGGCGTCCATGGCGTGCTCCCAGATGGCGTCGTCGCCGAGGTACTTCTCCGGCCGGGTCGCCAGGTAGGCGGTGTACTGGTAGCCGAAGGTGGTCAGGATCAGGTCGGTCAGCTCGAGGACATCGACGATCTCGTCGGCCAGCTGCTCCGGGGTGCAGAAGACGTGGGCGTCGTCCTGGGTGAAGCCGCGCACCCGCAGCATGCCGTGCAGGGTGCCGCTGGGCTCGTAACGGTAGACGGTGCCGAGCTCGGCGTAGCGCTTGGGCAGATCGCGGTAGCTGTGGCGCCGCGAATTGAAGATCGTGACGTGCCCAGGGCAGTTCATCGGCTTGACCCGGTGCGGCCGGCCGTCGACGTCCATCGGCGCCCAGATCATGTCGGCGTAGTTCTGCAGGTGGCCGGACTGCTCGAAGACCGGCTCGCCGGCGACGTGCGGGGTGTAGACCGGCCAGTAGCCGCGCTGATAGTGGAGCTGCCACCACCACTCCTCGAGCTGGCGCCGGACGTGGGCCAGCTTCGGGTGCCAGAAGACCAGGCCAGCGCCGAAGTTCGGGTGCAGGCTGAACAGGTCGAGCTCGCGGCCGAGCTTGCGGTGGTCGCGGGCCTGGACCTCCTCGAGGTAGGCCAGGTACTTCTTCAGGTCCTTCTTCGACCACCAGGCGGTGCCGTAGATGCGCTGCAGCATCGCCTTGTCGGCGTCGCCGCGCCAATAGGCCCCGGCGACGCTGGTCAGCCGGAAGCCGTCCGGCCGGATCTGCTTCACGGACTCGACGTGCGGGCCCTCGCACAAATCGCCCCAGTCGCCGTGCTCGTAGAAGGTGATGTCCTCGCCCTCGGGGATGTCGGCGAGCAGCTCCTCCTTGTAGGGCTGGCCCGAAGCCTGGATCCGCTCCAAGGCGGCGGCGCGGTCGAGGGTGACGCAGCGGAAGTCACCGGCCTCGCCCAGGATCGTGCGCATCTCGGCCTCGATCCGCGGCAGGTCCTCCTCGGTCAGCGGCCGCGGCAGCTCGAAGTCGTAATAGAAGCCGTTCTCGATCGGCGGGCCGATGGCGACCTTGCCCTCCGGAAAGAGCCGGAGCACGGCGTCGGCCATGACGTGAGAGACGGAGTGGCGGAGGGCCTCGAGGGAGACGGGGCCGTTTTGGGGTTCGAAGGGAAGGCTCATCGGGTTCGGCCGGCCGTACCTGGGCCGCGCGAAGGGCGGATTCTAGCCGCCCGGGGCCCAAAAACCCGTGCCCGGTGGACCACCCGAAGAAATTCCACGAAATTCGACTACCACGGTCGGACTACCGAGGTAGTAGTAGCCTCTGACGATGAGCGACCCCACCCACCTCGGAGATCTCCAGCTGGCGATCATGCGCGTGCTCTGGACCCGCGGAGAGGCCAGCGCCAATGAGGTCCACGCCGCCCTGCTCGACGAGCGCGGCCTGGCCCCGACCACCATCGCCACCATGCTGCGCAAGATGGAGGACAAGGGCGTGGTCGACCACCGCACCGAAGGGCGGCAGTTCGTCTACCGCCCCACCGTCGAGGAGGGGGCGGTCCGGCGCGGCATGGTCGGCGACCTGGTCGAGCGCTTGTTCCTCGGCGACCCGACCGCGCTGGTGAACCACCTGCTGACCGAAGGCCAGATCGATCCAGCGGAGTTGAAGCGCCTGAAGGAGCTGATCGCCGCGCGCGAGCGCGGCGCCCGCGGAGGCCGTCGCCGTGGTTGAGGCCCTCGCCGCCTGGACCCTGTCGGCGCTCGCGCACAGCAGCCTGTGGCTCGGGGGGGCCTGGCTGCTGTGCGCCCTGCGGCCGCAGCTGCCCGCCCGCCACCGCGACTTGTTGTGGAAGACGGCCCTGGTCGCGAGCCTGCTCGGCCCGACGGCCCAAGCCGCCGCCGGCTTCGAACCGCTGGGCGGCCGCTTCCTGCTCGGCGGCGCCGCGGAGGTCGTGCCCGCCTCCCCCGCCGCAGCCGTCACCGAGCTGCCGTCCGATCCCGAGCAGCTGGCGGCCTTGGTCGCCGCCCTAGAGGCCCAGCGGGCTCAGCGGGCGGAGGCGGGCCCGGGCATGTTCCCGGCCCTGGACCGCCCGGAGACCCGCTCCGGCCTGCTCCGGGCGCTGATGGCGCTGTGGGGCCTGGCCGCCGCCGTCCGCCTGGCCGCCGGCCTCCGCGCCGGCCGGCGCCTGCGCCGCACCCTGCGCGGCCGCGATGAGCTGCTCGACGGCGCGCTGTTCCAGCGCTTCGAGGCCCTGCGCCAGGGCGCCGGCGCCGGCCGCGTCCGGCTCAGCAGCTGCGACCGCCTGGTGTCTCCGATCGCCTTCGGGGTCCTGCGCCGCGAGATCTGCCTGCCCACTCGTGCCCTCACCGACCTGAGCGCGGCGCAGCAGGACTCGATGCTCGGACACGAGCTCGGCCACCACCTGCGCCGCGACCCGCTGTGGCTGCTGCTCTACTCCGCCGCCGAGCGCGTGCTGTTCTTCCAGCCCCTGCTCCGCCTGGCCCACCGGCGCGCCCAGGAGGCGGCCGAGGAGCTCTGCGACGCCTGGGCGGCTCGCCACGCCGCCGACGGCCTGGCCATGGCCAGCTGCCTGACCGAGATCGCCGGCTGGTTCCGGCCGCCGGCCGAGCTGCTGCCGGTCCCCGCCATGGCCCGCCCCGGCGCCGCCCCCCGTCCGGCAGAGCTGGAATGGCTCGACCCCGAGCTGCTCTCGGCCCTGCAACTGCTCGACCTCCAATTCGCCGAGGTCGACCACGAACTCCGCCTGCTGCGCGCCGAGCTCGGTGACGCCGCGGGCGAGCCGCCTTTCGCGGAATCGCTGGCCAGGGTCGAGGGACGCCTCGCCCGCCTGCAGCAGCTCCGAGCGGAGCTGTTGCAGGAGCTGGCCGCCGTGCCGTCCGGAGCCGGGCCCGCTCCGAATTCTGAATCCCGACCGACCACCCCGGACCACCAAGGAAACCGATGAACCGAATTCTGAGCACCAGCCTGCTGCTGCTGCCCGCCCTGCTCGCGGGGCCGGCCTTCGCGCAGGACCACGATCCGTCCGCCGACCTGCTGAAGCAGGCGGTGGAGCTGTCCATGAAGTCGAGCCAGCTGGCCGCCCAAGGCAAGGAGAAGGAGGCGCAGGCCCTGGCCAAGAAGGCCGCCGCGCTGCTGGAGACCTACGCCGCGCACGCGGAGGCCAAGGCCCGCGATGACGCCGACCGGGCGCTGGCCGCCGCCAAGGCCAAGCAGGCCAAGGCGGCCGAGCACGCCAAGCAGGCCGATTTCACCCGTCGCGCCGCCGAGGAGGCCCACGCCAAGCACGCCGAGCACGCCGACCGAGTCCAGCTCCTCAAGCAGGTCGAGCTCCAGAAGCTGCATGAACGGAAGAAGGACGCCCACCTGCAGAAGGCCATCGAGTTCGAGGCCCTCGAAGAGATCATCACCGACGCCGAGGGCCGGTACCAGCTGCAGCTGGAGCGCCTCCACCACGACGGCGAGGACGACGGCGTCCACCAGTTCTTCGCCCCTGGCGCCCGCCTCGAGCGCCGCGGCGAGTGCGAGGACGGCACGGAGGAGCACGAATTCATGCTCCGCTGGATCGACGAGAACCAGCTCGAGGCCCTGGACCGGGCCCAGGTCTGGCTCGAACAAGACGGCGCCGACCTGCTCGGCCGGGTCCGGGTCGAGCTGGATGATCGCACCGCCCAGCTCGAACTCGCCCGGGAGGACCTGGTGCTCGAGCTGCAGGCGCTGCGCGAGCAGCTGCACCCGCTGGCCGAGGGTGAGCTGGAGCTGCTGGGTGACCTCGGCGAGTGCAGCGAGGGCGACCTCTGGGCCGTGCCGGAGCTGCGGGTCGAGTTCGACGACCTGACCGAAGACCTGGACGGCTTCGGCCAGCTGCCGCTGATCGGTGAGCTCTTCGAGGGCGAGGCCCCGCGGGTCCAGTTCCACGTCACCGACGAAGACGGCGCGGTCCTCTTCCCGGCCCCGGACGCCCCCGAGGCCCCCTTCGAGTGGGGTCACGACGCCGACGGCGGCGGCCAGCAGGTCCAGATCTTCATCGCCCCGCGAATCCAGGTGCAGGGCCAGGACGGCCGGTTCGAACTTCGCGCGCACGCCGCCCCGATGGTGGTCCCGGGCTCTCACGGCGCCAACGGACCGTTCGAGGTCGACACCCTCCTCGCCCCGGACGTCGAGAAGAAGGTCGTGATCGTGCGCCCGGGCGACACCCTCGCCGGCATCTCCAAGCGCTCCCTAGGGGACGCCGACTACTGGGTCGAGCTGGCCGAGGAGAACGAGCTCACGCACGGCCAGCTCCACGTCGGCCAGGAACTGGTCCTGCCGGCCCCCGCCGCGCCCCACGCGCACGGCCCCTTCCACAAGAAGGACCGGGCGGCCCAGGCCGACCAGGCCCGGCAGATGATCGACGCCATGCGGGCGGAGCTGGAGGCCCTGCGGGCCGAGCTCCGCGAGCTCCGGGCCTCGGTCAAGTCGGAGGAGCGCTTCCGCTAGGCCCTGCCTCATCGCTCCCCTGCGACGGGCCGGCCGCTCCAGGTCGGCCCGTTTCCCATTCCGCGCGGACGCCGCGGCGCCGGTAGCCCTCAGGGAAGCCGGTAGCCCTCGCCGCGGGGCAGGCGGAGCTGCCGCAGGTCGCGGCCGCCGAAGGCCTCAGCCAGGTCCCAGCCCAGGCTGAGCATGGCCGGCACCACGGCCAGGGTGAACACCGTGCTCACCACCAAGCCGCCGACCACCACCGCCGCCAGGCCCTGGTAGAGCTCGGCGCCGGCGCCCGGCAGCGCCGCCAGCGGCAGCATGCCGAAGACCGAGGTCGTGACCGACATCAGGATCGGACGCAGCCGGCTCTGGGCGGCCTCGGAGAGCGCCCGCCGCCGCTCGACCCCGTCGGCGCGCAGGTTGTTGGACTGGTGGATGATCAGGATGGCGTTGTTGACCACCACCCCGGCCAGGATGACGAAGCCGAGCATCGCCAGCAGGTCGTAGCTGGCGCGCGAGCCCAGCGCGCCGGTGGCCCACATGCCGAGCATGCCGCCCGAGAGCGCCAGCGGCACCGTCACCAGGATCACTAGCGGCGACACCCAGGAGCGGAACAGCGCCACCAGCAACAGGTAGCTGATCAGGATCGCCAGCCAGAAGGAGTCCGTCAGCGCCGACAGGGTGCTGGAGAACTTGTCGGCGCTGCCGCCGAAGCGCACGCCGTAGCCGGGCGGCAGGCCGCCCAGCACCGGGTCGATGACCTGCTCCTGCACCGCGGCGATGACGCTCTCGAGCACCGCGCCCTCCTTCAGGTGCACGGTCAGGGTGATCGCCCGCTGGCGCTCTGAGCGGTTGACGCTGACCGGCCCCGAGCCGAGCTCGATCGCGGCCAGGGCGCCGAGGGTGGTGCGGCTGCCCAGCGGCGTCACCAGCGGCAGCGCGGCGAGCTCGGCCTGGCTGGCCACGCGTTGCTGCGGCGCCACCAGCACCAGGTCGTAGTCGCGGCCGCCGTCGCTGTAGGTGGCGACCCGGCGGCCGGCGACGGCGGCCTCGACCACCGCCGCGACCTGCTGAACGTTCATGCCGGCCTCGGAGGCGCGCGGCTCGTCGACCCGCACCTTCAGCTCGGGGCGGCCCTCGACGTAGTCGCTGGTGCTGTACTGGATCCCTTCCACCCCGTAGAGCATGCCTTGGATCTGGCCGGAGGCTGCGGCGAGCCGGGGGAAGTCGGGGCCGTCGATCTCGAGCGTGAACTGGGCGCCGGCGTCCTGGAACAGCGGCGCCTGGAAGGGGAAGACCGACAGGAAGCCGGGCATGCCGGTCACGACCGGGATGAAGCGGTCGCGGAATTCCTCCTGGGACTTCGGGTCGGTGGCCTCGGGCTTGAGCATCACGCCGCCGCCGTTGAAGCCAGTGGCGAGGACGAAGAAGTAGCGGTCGACCTCGGGCTGGGCCATCAGCCACTCTTCCATGGGCCGGCCGGCGGCCTCCAGGGCCTCGGGCCGGGTGCCAGGGATCGGCGTGCCGAAGAAGAAGGTCAGGTTGACGTTGCCCGCCGGCAGGTAGCCGGCGGCCGGGACCAGCGTCGTCGAGGCGAGGGCGGCGACCACCGAGAAGGTCAGCAGGCCGCCCTTCAGCAGCAGGCTGCCCCGGTCGCTGCCGACCAAGGCCTCGACCGTCGCGCGGTAGGCCCGGGCGACCCGCCCGCGCGCGGCGGCGGGAGCCCCCGCCTCGGGGCTACGGGCGCGCGCTCCGAGGCCCTTGCGGTAGAGCAGCGCCGCCAGCGAGGGGACGACGGTCAGGGCCACCACCAGCGACAAGGCCACGGCCGCCGCGATCGCCAGCGCCAGGTCGGCGAAGAGCTGCCCGGCCTCCTCCTGGATGCCCAGGATCGGCACGAAGACCGCCACCGTCGTCAGGGTCGAGGCGAGCACCCCGCCCCAGACCTCCTGGCCGCCCTCGGTGGCGGCGCGGGCGGCGCTCTTGCCGCGCTCAACGTGGCGGAAGATGTTCTCCAGCACCACGATGGCGTTGTCGACCACCATGCCGGCGGCGAAGGCCAGCCCCGCCAGACTGATGACGTTGAGGCTGCGGCCGAGCGCGTCCATGACCAGGAACACGGTCAGCAGCGAGATCGGGATCGCCAGCCCGACCACCAGCACGCTGCGCAGGCTGCGCAGGAACAGCACCAGCACCATCACCGCCATCACCGCGCCGATGGCCAGGTTGTTGGAGACGAAGGCCAGCGCCTGATCCAGGTAGGTGGTGTCGCGGTAGACGCTCTCGATGCGCACGTCCATGCCGCGAGCCTCGAAGGACTGGTTCAGCACCGCCATCGCCCCGTCGACGCCGTCGACCATCTCGACGACGTTGGCGCCGCTCTCCAGGCCGACGCCGATCGCCACCGTGCGCTCGCCGTCGTTGCGGACGATGCTGCTGGTCTCGCGGTGGGTGTCGACCACCCGCGCCAGGTCCCCCACCCGCACCGTGCCGGCGCCGTCGCGGCGGACGACGATGTCCTCGATCCGGCCGAGCTCGGGGCTGCGGCCCTCGGTGCGCACGGTGTACTGGCGCGTCGGGCTCTCCAGGCTGCCGCCGCGCAGGTCGAGGTGGCCGCGGCGCAGCGCGCCCTCGAGCTGGTCCCAGCGGATGCCGAGCGCGGCCATGCGGTCGGGGTCGGTGTAGACCCGGACCTCGCGCTCCTCGCCGCCGACCAGGAGGAGGTCGGAGACGCCGTTGATGCGCTCCAAGCGCGGCTGCACCTCCTCGACCACCAGCTGGCGGAGGCGGCCGACGTCCAGCCCCGAGCGCACCACCAGCCACATCGAGCGCTCCGCCATCTCGCCGACCAGGTTGACCACCGGCTTCTCGGCGTCCGGCGGCAGCGGCGGCAGCTGGTTCATCTTGGTGACCACGTCGACCACGGCGCGGTCCTTGTCGACGCCCCACTGGTACTCCAGCCGCACCGCGCTCATGCCCTCGGTCGAGCTGCTGGTGAGCTTCTTGAGCCCGTCGACCCCCTGCACCACCTCCTCGATCTCGCGCGTGATCTGCTCCTCGACCTCGACCGGGCCGGCGCCCGGGTAGACGGTCAGGATCGAGATCACCGGGTTGTCGACCGTCGGCTTCAGCTGCACAGGGATGCGCTGGAAAGCGAGGGCGCTGAACAAGAGCGCCAGGATCACCCCGACCGCGACGGTGTAGGGGCGCTCGACCGCGAAGCGGACCGGGTTCACCCTCAGCCCTCCGCGCCGGGGTCGGCAGGCCGGACTCGTCGGGCGGGCCCAGCGCGATCAGCTCGTCGCCGCCGTCGGTCTGGCGCAGGGCGTCCACCGGCACCACCAGCGAGGCCCGGGCTTGCCGCCGGGTCAGCTGCACTCGCACGAACATGCCGGGCAGGAAGCGGTCGCCGCCGTCGGCGGCCGCGCCGAGCTCGACCACGCCGATGAAGTTGCGCGAGACCGGGTCGGCCGCCGGCACCAGGCGGTCCAGCTCCCGGGACAGCTCGACCCCGGGCAGGGCGTCGCTGCTCAGCAGCACTGGCGCCCGCGCCGGCAGCTCGGCGGCGTAGCGCGCCGGCAGCTGCACCCGGACCTCGCGCCGGCCGAGGTCGACCAGCTCGAAGACCGGCGCGCCCAGGCCGGCGAAGCTCCCCTCGGAGAGCTGGCGCTGGCTGACGACGCCGTCGAAGGGCGCGACCAGCCGGCCGTTCTCGAGCTCGGCCTCGATGCGCCGCAGCTCGGCCTGGCGCTGCTCGACCCGCAGCCGGGCGGCGGCCGCCTCGTGGGCCTTGGCGTCGCGCTCCGCTTCGGCGACGACGTCGTCGCCGACCTCCTCAGCGCGGCGCGCCTCGCGCTCGGCGAAGGCGGCGTCCTCCCGCGCCAGGGCGAGGGCGGCGTGCGCGGCGGCCTGTTGCTCGAGCAGCACCGACTCCTCCAGCCGCGCCATCAATTGCCCCCGCTGCACCGGGTCACCGAGCTCCACGAGCACCTCGACCACCTGGCCGGCGCGGCGGAAGCCGAGCTCGCTGTGACGCGCCGAGACGACGTCGCCGACCAGCTCGACGGTCTCCTCGACCGAACCGGTCTCGACCGCCGCCAGGGTCACCGGCACCGGCATGGCGCCGAAGCCCGGGCCGCCGGAAGCCTCGGCGTCGCCGCCGCGGAACAGGAGCAGCCAGAGGGCCAGGAAACACGCAGCGAGCACGAGGCCGATTCCGAACAGGCTCTTCATGAGGGAGGGATCCGCGCGGAGGGTGAAGGCCGCTGCGGACCGCGGAGAATAGCAGCGACTCGGCCTCTGCACGCATCGCCTGCGTCGCGCCATTGGCTACGATGCTGCTGCTTTTCTACCGTCCGAACGCCTCAGGCCATGCCCGTCGTTTCTTGCCCGCGCCTCCATCGCTCGCGACCAGTCCCTGAACCTGCTGAGCCAGAGGGCGCGACGGCTCCGGAGCCGATTCCTGATGACGGTGCTTCTGACGGTCGCCTTCTTCTTCCTCCAGCTCCCGGGGCCTGATGGTGATCGCTCGCTGGGGCTGGAGGCCATCTCCCTCGGCCTTCTCCTGCTCAGCTTCATCGCCTTGGCGGCGTACTCAGGCCTCTGCCTGACCCTGGTCTGGTCGGCGTCGACGGAGCTCAGCCGGCCCGCCCCGCCGAGAGGCGTCCCAACACCCCCTGGCCACCGCTAGGCGACCGGGCGGTCGGCGCCCGCGAGGGGCTCCGGCCAGATCACCAGCTCGCGCTCAAGGCTGACGCCGAAGCGCTCGCGCACCGTCTCCTCGATGCGCGCGAGCAGCGCCCGGACCTGGGCCGCGGTCGCGCCGCCCTCGTTGACCAGGAAGTTGGCGTGGCGCTCGGACACCGCCACCGCGCCCTCACGCGCGCCCTTGAGGCCGGCGGCGTCGATCAGGCGGCCGGCGCTGTCGCCCGGCGGGTTCTTGAAGGCGCAGCCGGCCGAGGAAAGGGTCACGGGCTGGCTGGCGTTCTTGCGCCGCAGCACCTCCTCGGCGCGGGCCTTGACCTCCTTCGGCGCGCCCGGCTCGAAGTCGAGCAGCGCCTCCAGCACCACCGCGCCTTGCAGGTTGCCGTCGCGGTAGCGCGGGCCGACCTGCTCACGACGGAAGTCGCCGGCGCCGGCCCCGGGCCGCCACAGCGTGACCTCCTGGACCTGGTCCCAGATGCCCCAGTCGGCGCTGCCGGCGTTCATCGCCAGGGCGCCGCCGAGGTTGCCCGGCACGCCCACCAGGGGTTCCACCCCGCTCAGCCCGAGCTCACCGGCGGTGCGCACCAGCTGCTGGATCGTCACCCCGGGCCAGCCGCGCAGGCTGCGCTCGCCGTCGCGGAACAGCCGCCGCATCATGCCGGTGTGGATCACCGCGCCGGCGACGCCGCCGTCGGGCGCCAGCAGGTTGGCGCCGCCGCCGAGCAGCCGGAAGGGCGTCCCGGCGGCGTGCAGCTCGTCCAGCAGCTCGAGCAGGTGCTCCGGCTTGGCCGGCTCGAAGAAGAGCTCGGCCGGGCCGCCGATCTTCAGAGTCGTCCAGCGGCTGAGCGGCTCCCGGCGCCGGCAAGGGAAACGTTCAGTCAGCGAGTCGGCGGGCGAAGGCATCGATGTCTCCGGCGCCCAGGCAGACGACCACGTCGCCGGGCTCGATCCAGTTTCGGAGCGCCAGCTCGGCCTCGTCCGGACCGCCGACGGCGCGCAGCGGCCGCTCCCGGCGCGCCAGCAGCGGCTCCCGGATCTCGGCGACGTCGGCCATCAGGTCCTCGGGGTCGCGGGCGCGGTAGACCGGCAGCAGCACCAGGGCGTCGGCCCGGTCGAGGGCGGCGACGAAGTCCTCGCGGAACTCGGTGAAGCGGCGCGCTTGGTGCGGCTGGAAGGCGACCACCCGGCGCCGGCCCGGGTAGCGCTCCTCGAGAGCTTGCAGGGTCGCCGCGACCTCGACCGGGTGGTGGGCGTAGTCGCTGACCACCGAGGCCTGGCCGCAGGCGCCGACCTCCTCCATCCGCCGGTCGGCGCCGCGGTAGCTGCGCAGGGCCTCCAGCACCACCGGCTCGGGCACCTCGGCGGCGCGCAGCACGGTCGCGACCAGCGCGGCGTTGCGGCGGTTGTGGGCGCCGGGCAGGCCGACCTCGACCTCGGGGCCGAGCTCCTCGGCCTGGATCCACTCGGCGTCGGTCGCCTCAGCCAGCTCGGAGGGCGCCTCGGGGCCGGCGTAGACCTGGCCGTCGGCGGGCAGCAGGCCGACGAAGTGGCGGAAGGCCTCCATCACCTCCTCGAGGCCGCCGGGATAGGTGTCGGGGTGCTCCGCGCCGACGTTGATCAGCGCCGTCCACCGCGGCCGGAGCTGGTGGAAGGAGCGGTCGAACTCGCAGGACTCCGCCACCAGCGGCTGGTCATCACCGCCCCAGTGAGCGGAGGCGCCGAGCTGGGGCACCCCGCCGCCCACCAGGAAGCCCGGGTCGCGGCCGGCCAGCCGCAGGCCGTGGGCGATCCAGCCCGTGCAGGTGGTCTTGCCGTGCGAGCCGGCTACCGCCAAGGTCGGCCGGAGCCGGCTGATCTCGCCCAAGAGCTGGGAGTAGACCATGCCCCGGGCGCCGGAGCTGCAGGCGGCGGCGAAGGCCGGCGAGGAGCTCGGCACGGCCACGGAGCGCACCGCCAGGCTGACCGGCGGCGGGGCCTCCAGCTCTTCCAGCGCCGTCATGCCGCGGCGCACCAGCGGATCGCCGGCGCCGAATTCCTTGCGGTCGGCGCCCCAGACCTGCCAGCCGCATTCGAGCAGGAAGGCCCCCAGGCCGCGCATGCCGCAGCCGGCGGCGCCGGCGAGGTAGGCGCGGGTCGGCCCGCCCTGGGCGAGGGCGTCCAGCGGCCTGCTCGTGCCGACGGCGTGCGGCTCCATGGGTCCCAGCCTACGCGAACGGCGCGGCCATTTCCTCCAGCAAGGCGACCGCCTCGGCGAGGCCGTCGGCGGGCGCAGAATCCTCGAGGCAGCGGCGCATCCTGGCCCGCCCCGCGCCGTCGTCGAGCAGCCGCGAGACCGCGGCGCCGGCGCGCTCGAGGTCGTCCTCGACCACCGCGCCCTCGCCGAGCGCGCGGGCGTTCCGCTCCTGCTGGCGGTCGGCGTGGCCGGGGTAGGGCACCACCACCGCGGGCAGCCGGTGCAGCCACAGCTCCGCCACCGTTGCCGCGCCGCCGCGGCACAGCGCCAGATCGGCCGCGCTGTAGGCGGCGCCCATGTCGGAGCAGTGCGGCGCCACCACGGCGGCCAGGCCGGCGCCGCGGGCCGCCGCCGCGAGTTCGTCCACCTTGCCCGGGCCGGCGGCGGCGTAGAGCTGGACGCCGCGCTCGGCCAGGGCCGGCGCCAGCCGGGCCACGAGCCGGTTCAGGTCCAGGGCCCCCTGGGAGCCGCCCGTGAGCAGCAGCGCCAGCCCCTCCGGTCGGAGGCCGAGCCGGCGACGCGCCTCCGCCTGCGGCAGCGGCTGCAAGGCCCGGCGGCCGATCGGGCCGACGCAGCGTCCCCCGGGCAGCTCGGCCGCCGGCTCCGGGAACAAGGTCAGCGCGGCGTCGGTCCAGGGCCGCAGCAGGCGCACGCCCCGGCCGACCACGCGGTTGCCCTCGAGCAGCACAAGCGGCCGGCGGCGGCGCGCGCCGAGGGCGGCGGCGCCGGTCAAACCGCCGAGGCCGACCACCAAGTGCGGCCGGAAGCGCCGCGCCTCGCGCCGCGCCCGCAGCATCGCCGGCAGCAGCGGCAGCGGTCGCGGCAGCCGCGAGCGGTCGACGCCCAGCGAGCGGCACTCCCCCGCCGCCGCCAGGAAGTCGGCCTCGACGCCCCGGCCGCTGGTCAGGAAGCAGGTCTCGTGGCCGCGCTCGCGCAGCGCCTCGGCCAGGCCCAGCGCTGGCGCCAGGTGCCCGCCGGTGCCGCCGCCGACGAACAGGAAGCGCAAGGGCCCCACCGGCGGCCTCACCGCGGCGGCGGCGGGATGACGATCGTGGCGTTGGCCCGGAGCTCGCGCGGATCGCTCAGGCCGTTCGCCCGCAGGATGTGCATGGAGTGCTTGCTGGTGCCGTAGTACTGCTGCGAGATCTCCCCCAGGGTCTCGCCGCGGGCGACGCGGTGGCGCCGCTCCCCGCTGGCGGGGGCCGGCTCGGCGCGGCCGCCCGCGGCGGAGGCCGGTTGGGGCTCCAGCGCCTCGCGGCTCCTCGCCAGCGCCGCCTCGGTCGGCATCAGCAGCTCCTGGCCGGCCTGGATGACGAAGGGGTCGCGCAGGCCGTTGGTGGTCGCGACCAGGCGCCAGAGCTTGCTGTCGCCCAGCTCGCGGCCGGCGATGCGCTGCAGCGAGTCGCCCTGCCGAACCTGGATGCGGCGCTGCACCGGCGGCGCGGGCGGCGCCGGCGGCACTTCGCGGTCCGGGTCCAGTCGATGGACCTTGAGGCCGCCCTCCCCGCCCCCGCCCTCGGCGGCGCCGCCGCGCGAACGCGGGTCGAGCGGCCCGGGCCGCGGACCGCGCTCGAAGTCCAGCGAGCTGAGGCGCTCCTGGCGCGAGTAGAGGTCGATCTCGAGGACCTCGGAGCCGGGCTCGAGGGTCACCGCGGAGCGCTCGATGGAGGCGTCGGTGACCTTGCCCCGGCCCAGGAAGGAGCCGGCCCCGGCGATGGCGAGGAGCAGGAACAGGGCGATCAGCCCGGATTGCTGGAGTCGGTTCATGCTTGACGGGCTTCGAGCCGGAAGCGGCCCGGAGCGGCTTGGAGGGAGGCCCGCACGGCCAGGCCGAGCAGGGCGGAGAGCGCCAGGATGGAGGAGCCGCCCCGGCTGATGAAGGGCAGCGGCAGTCCCTTGGGCGGGGCGATGTTGGTGACCACCGCCATGTTGAGGGCGGCCTGGAGCGAGATCATCAGGGTCGCGGAGGCGATCAGCAGCGCAGCGTAGCGCGACTCGGCGCGGCGGGCGGCGCGGACCCCGAACAGGGTGAAGGCGACGAACAGGGTCCAGACGGCGAAGGTGCCGAGCAGGCCCCACTCCTCGGCGATCAGCGCCAGCACGTAGTCGGTCTCGCCCTCGGGCACCCAGCCCATCTTGACGAAGCCGAGGCCGGGGCCGGCGCCGCTCAGGCCGCCGACGGCGAAGGCCTCCTGGGCGCGCACCGCCTGCATGCCGAGCTTGTTGCTGAGGAAGGAGCTGAGCCGGGCGTCGACGTGGTCGAAGAGCAGCAAGGCCACCACCAGGGCGCCGATCAGCACCGGCACCAGCTGGCGCAGAAAGCCGAGCGGGGCGCCGGCGAAGAAGAACAGCATGCCGGTGGCGACGGCCAGGATCACCACCGAGCCGAAGTCCGGCTGGAGCAGCACCGGCGTGGCGACGACGCCGAAGACCAGCATCAGGCGCCACAGCGCCGAGTGCTGGCGGCAGCGCAGCGGGTCCTCGGCGATCCACGAGGCCATGGCGGCCGGCCACAGGCACTGCAGCATCACCGAGGGCTGCAGCGGCTGCGAGCCGATCATCACCCAGCGCACGGCCGCGTGGCTCTCGTGGCCGAAGCCGGGCACGAGCAGCATCGCCATCAGCACCACGAAGAGCAGCACGATCAGCCCCGGCACCACCTGCCGCGCCCGCTCCACCGGCACCGCGGCGGCGGCCAGGAAGGCCGCCAGGCCCAGGGCCAGGTGGACGCAGTGGGTGCCCAGGCGGGCCCAGCCCTCGCCGGGCGGCGCCACCGACAGCCCCATCATCAGCCCCACCACCGACAGGGCGGCGACGCAGGCGAGCATGCCGGTCAGGTCGGAGCGGAGGGCGCGGCTGAGGCTCACCGGACCTTCAACAGCAAGAGGCCGAGGGTGGCGGAGACGGCGCCGCCGATCCAGAAGCGGGTGACGATCTTCTGCTCGGGCACGCCTGCGAGCTCGAAGGCGTGGTGGATCGGCGCCTTCCGGAAGACCCGCTTGCCGGTGAGCTTGAACCAGTAGATCTGGATCAGGCTGGTGGCGACGTCGAAGACGAAGACGCCGGCCAGCAGCGGCAGCGCCAGCTCCTGCTTCGAGACGATGGCGAAGTAGCCGATCATCGCCCCCATCGGCAGCGCGCCGCTGTCGCCGAGGAAGATCTGGGCCGGGCTGGCGTTGAACCACAGGAAGCCGAGGGTGGCGCCGAGGATCGCCCCGCCCATGACCACGACCTCGCCGGCGCCGGGGATGCGCGGCAGGTTCAGGTAGGCCGCCCACTCGGCGTGACCGACCATGTAGACCGCGACCGTCAGCGCCGTGAAGGTGATCAGGCCGGCGCCGGCGGCCAGGCCGTCGAGGCCGTCGGTGACGTTCACGGCGTGGGTCGTCGCCAGGATGACGAAGGCCTCGAAGACGACGAAGATGACCAGGCCGACCAGGCCGAAGTGCTCGGTCTCCGCGAACAGGTCCTTCAGCAGCGGCACGTAGATGCGCCCGATCTCGGGCCGGCCGGTGCCCTCGCCCATGTACCACAGCATCACCGCGACGTAGCCGGTGAGGAGCACGGTCCAGAACAGCTTGGTGGTGCGCGACAGGCCGTTGCGGCCACCCTCGCGCTTCCACTTGATCCAGTCGTCGAAGAAGCCGAGCGTGCCCATGCCGACCAGCAGCACGGCGCCCAGCAGGACCAGCAGCTCGCGCGAGTCCGCGAACACCAGGGTGCTGAGCAAGACCGCGGAGACCCAGAAGACGCCCCCCATGGTCGGCGTGCCCTTCTTGCCCTTCTGTTCGTGCAGGGCGCCGACCTCGGCGTCGTCGTTGCCGCCGACGTCCTCGCCCACGCCGGCCGCGCGCAGGGCGCGGATCAGGGGACGGCCGAGCGCCAGGGCGACCACGAAGGCAGTCGCCGCCGCCAGCCCCGCCCGCACCGAGATGTAGCGCAGCGCGTGGAAGGGCTGCCACAGCTCCTGCAGCCACTCCTGGATCAGCGGGATCAAGCGTCTTCCTCCGCGACGCCGATGCGCGCGGCGGTCCGGTCCAGGCAGCCGAGCAGGCGCTCGAGCCCCTCCGCCCGCGAGGCCTTGAGCAGCACCACGGCGCCGGGGCCGACCAAGCCGGGCAGGGCCGCTTCGGCGGCGCCGAGGTCCTCGACCTGCACCACCTGGCGGCAACCGAGGGCGCGGGCGCCCTCGGCGATCCAGGCGCCGCCGCGGCCGACCCCGAGCAGGGCGTCGCAGCGGCGGGCGGCGTCGGCGCCGGCGGAGCGGTGGATCTCGGCGGTGTCGGCGCCCAACTCGTGCATGGTGCCGAGCACCGCCACCCGGGCGCCGGCTTCGGGCCAGGCCTCGAGGGTCGAAAGGGCGGCGTCGAGGGCCGCCGGGCTCGAGTTGTAGGAGTCATCGAGCACCTTCAAGGCGCCGAAGTCGTGCAGGCTGAGCCGGCCACGCGGACGCTTCAGGTCCTGCAGGCGGGTCCTCAGCTCGGCCTCGCCGACGCCGAGGTCCAGCGCCAAGGCCGCGGCCACGGCGCACATCTCGGCCTCGTGGCGGGCGATCACCGGCAGCGCCACCTGGCCGACGCCGGGCAGCTCGACCAGGAAGCGCCCGGGCCGGGCCTCGAGCAGCCGGCCGCGGTCGGACGCGCCGTCCAGGCCGGCCAGCCGGGCCTGCCCCTCCCAGCCGCTGCGGAAGTCCTCCGCCACCCGCGCCACCTCGGGCGAGGTCCAGACCCAGCCCCCGGCCTGCGCCGCGGCCGCCAGCAAGCTCTTCTCCCGGACCACGGTCGGGAAGTCCCCCATGCCTTCCAGGTGCACCGGCGACAGCGCCGTGATCCAGGCCTGGTTCGGCCGGGCGATGTTCAGCAGCCGGCTCATCTCTCCGGGGGCGTTGACGCCGTACTCGAGCACCATCCGCCGGGTGCCTGGCGGGGCGGCCAGGATCGCCAGCGGCAGGCCGACCTCGGAGTTGTAGGAGGCCGGGGCGGCGTGGACCTGGGCCGCCGGACCGCCGAGCAGCTGCGCCAGGATGTCCTTGGCGGTGGTCTTGCCGACGCTGCCGGTGATGCCCACCACCGGGCAGCCGAGCCGCCCGAGCTGGAAGCGCGCCAACTCGCCGAGCGCGGCGAGGCTGTCCTCGACCACCACCACCGGCAGGCCCTCCGGCCGCTCGCCGCGGTCGGGTTGGACCAGGGCCGCGGCGGCGCCGGCGGCCAGGGCCTGGTCGAGGAAGCGGTGGCCGTCGGTGCGGGCGCCGGGCAGGGCGACGAACAGATCGCCGGGGCGGAGCTCGCGGCTGTCGGTCTGGACTTGGCGGACCAGGCCGTCGCCGCGGCCGCGGAGGGCGCCCCCGACGCAGCGGGAGAGCTGGGAGACGGTCAGACCGAGCATCGGGCGGCTTCCTCTAGTTCCAGGCGGTCATCGAAGGGGTAGCGGCGGCCGCGGATCTCCTGGTAGTCCTCGTGGCCCTTGCCGGCGACCAGCAGGACCTCGCCGCGCGCCAGGCCGGCGACGGCTTGGCGGATCGCCTCGCGGCGGTCGACCTGGCACTGCACCGGGGTGCCGTTCACCCGCGCCCCTTCGGCCACCTGATCCACGATGGAGCCCGGCTCCTCGCTGCGCGGGTTGTCCGAGGTGACCAGGCACCAGTCCGCGCCCCGGGCGGCGGCGGCACCCATGAGCGGCCGCTTGCCGCGGTCGCGGTCGCCGCCGGCGCCGAAGACCACCCCGAGCCGGCGGCCGGGGTAGGCGTCGCGCAGCGCCGCCAGCGCCCGCTCGAGGGCGTCCGGGGAGTGGGCGTAGTCGACGTAGAGCAGCCAGGGCGAGCGCGGGGCCACCCGCTCCAGCCGGCCAGGCGCGGCCCGCGCGGCCTCGAGGCCGGCCGCCGCCGTCGCGGGCTCGAGCCCGGCGTCACGCAGCAGGCCGTAGGCGAGCAGCAGGTTCTCGGCGTTGTGGCGGCCGATCAAGGCGCTGCGCAGCTCGCACCGCCCCCACTCGCCGTCGATCTCGATCACGCCTCCTTCGGGAAGGACGCGGAAGCGGCCGCGCAGGGCGGCGTCCGGAGCGTCCAGGCCCCACGAGACACGGGCTGCGCTGGCGCCGCGGCAGGCGCGCCAGACCGGGGCACATCCAGCGGGCAGGAAGGCCCGGCCGGCCGGGCCGAGGCCGTGCACCAGGCGCGCCTTGGCGTCGGCGTAGCGGCCCATGTCCCCGTGGTAGTCCAGGTGGTCCTGGGTCAGGTTGGTCCAGCCCGCGGCGTCGCAGCTCAGGCCGGAAAGGCGGCGCTGGTCGAGGGCGTGGGAGGAGGCCTCGATCGCCAGCGCGTCGGCGCCGGCGTCCCGGACCCGGCCGAGCCAGTCCTGCAGCAGGTCGGCGCCCGGGGTGGTGTTCGGGATCGGCTCGCAGCCGCCCTCGAAGGCCAGGCCGAGGGTGCCGGCGCGGGCGGGCCGGCGGCCGGCGTGGCGCAGGGCCTGCTCCAGCAGGTGGACCACGGTGCTCTTGCCGTTGGTGCCGGTCACCGCGCCGACCCACATGTCCTCGCTGGGCGAGCCCGCGACCACGGCCGCGGCGCGGCCGGAGACGGCGGCGGCCTCGACGCCCGGGCGCAGCGCCAGGACCGGCACCGGCAGCGGACCGGCCGGCCCGGGGGCCATCACCGCCACCGCGCCCTGGGCCAGGGCCTCGGGCACGAAGCGGCGGCCGTCCAGCTGGGTGCCCGGGAGGGCGCAGAACAAGTCGCCGGGCCGCAGGTCGCGGGAATCGAAGCGCAAGCGGCGGATCTCGGGATCCGCCGGTGACTCCGGGCGCGCCGGCGGGACCAGCGAGCAGGCGTCAGCGAGGTGCTCGGCCAGCCGGGAAAGCTTCATCGTTCCTGCGAAGGAACGATAGCCAGATCGGAGGCCGGATCCAAGCGCGGAAGCGGCGCGACGTCGCCGTCCCGGCTGAGGGCCCAGTGCAGCAAGTCGCGGACCGCCGGGCCGGCGACCTTGACCCCGTAGTGGGCCTTGCGCTTCGGCCGGTCCGCCACCACCAGCGCCAAGTATCGGGGCGCCTCGGCCGGGGCGAAGCCGACGAAGAGGCTGGTGTAGTGGCTCTTGTCGCGCTCGTCCTGCACCGTGCCGCTCTTGCCCCCCCAGGCGAAGGGCACCTCGGCCATGGCCTTGCGCACGGCCACCATCTCGGTCATGGCGCCGCGGACCTCGGCGGTCACGGCCTCGTCGTAGACCCGCACCGGCTCGGGCGCCTCTCCGGGCACCAGGTGCGGCTGGTGCAGCAGGCCGCCGTTGGCCAGCGCCGCGTGGGCGGCGGCCAGGCGCAGCGGCGTGACCGCCACCTGGTGACCGATCGAGACCGAAGGAACGGTCCAGCGGACCTGCTTCTCGCTCCAGACGTAGTCCCCGCCCAGGATTCCCGCGTCTTGGTTGAAGGGGATGCCCGGGATGCGCTGGTCGAAGCGCAGGTCCAGCAAAAGCTGGCGGAGCCGCTCCCGGCCCAGCTCGAGACCAATCTTGCCGGCGCCGATGTTGGAGCTGTGCACGATCACCCGGCGCCAGTCGAGCGGCTCCGTGGGCACGTCGCGTGTGTTCTTGATCGGCGGCCAGCGGCGGCCGCGGATGTACCAGACGCCGCTCTCCTGGCCGAAGGTCTGGCCACGCGAGATGGCCCCGGCCTCGAGCGCCCGAGCGATCAGCAGCGGCTTCATGGTGCTGCCGGGCGGCACCACCCAGCCGAGCGGCGAGGCGCTGCCCGGGATGGGCTCGTTCGGACGCGCCTCCGCGCCCGGGTCGTTGGGGTCGTAGTCCGGGAGGCCAGCGAGGGCCAGGATCTCGCCGTTGCGCGGGTCGAGCACGACGCCGCCGGCCCAGTCGGTGTCGAACTCCTCGCTCAGGCGCGCCAGCGCCCGGCGCAGCCGCGCCGACATGCCGGCGTCGAGGGTGGTGCGCCGGTCGGAGGCGGACACTGGAGCCGAATATCCCATCGCGGGGTTGATCCCGAACGCAGCCGTGACGCGCAACGAACGCTTCTCACCAGGCGTTCCTGCCAGCTCTTCGTCAAACCGGTGTTCTAGACCGGTCACCCCCCGGACGACCGGTTCGGGATCCTTCGCGTTGTCCGTCCGGGAGAAGCCGACCGCGTGGGCCAGGTTCCTCCCTTGTGGGTAGACGCGACGCCAGTGATTCTCCAGCCGCAGCCCGGCGCCCGCGTGGACGCGCAGCAAGGGCCGTAGCCGAGAGACTGCCTCTGGAGACAGCCCCTCGACAATCACGGAGCGGGGTTGGTCCGGGTGCCGCAGCGCCGCGACCAGCTCAGAGAGCTCGGCCCCGGCGACTTCGGCGACCGAAGCCATGTCCCGGGCAGTGTCCTCCACGGTGTGGGAGTTCCCGGGCCTGCTGTAACGGCGTCCTAGCGGGTCGGCGTCCACCACCAGGCGCCACTCGGGTTCCGACATCGCCAGCGGCATGCCGTGGCGGTCGAGGATGCGCGCCCGCGGCGCGTCGACGCTGCTCCGGGCGAAGGAGCGCAGGGTGGCGTCGGGAATGCGGTCGTCGTGCGGGAAGGCGCTCAGCACCACCAGGCGGACCAGCACGGCGAGGTAGACCAAGCCGAGCGGGGCCAACAGCCAGGCGGGGTGCAGCGAGGTCAGGCGGCTGCTCATAGCTCCGGCGCCCGCTGCGGGCGGCTGCGCTCGGCGGCCCGGCCCTCGACGGCCTCGAGGGAGGTCCAAGCCTCCACCCGGGCCTCGGCCGCGTGCTGCCGCTGGAGGGAGACGATCTGCTGGCGGCGGTGCGCTTCGGCGGCCGCCCGGGCGGCCAGCGACTCGTTGCGCAGGCTGAGCCCGCCCAGCAGCTCGCAGAGGATGAGCGCGAGCAGGCCGGCGACGCGGCCGCTCACTCCCCGCCCTCCTCCAGTCGGCGGATGGCACGCAGCCGGGAGCTGCGCGAGCGCGGATTGCGGCGCAGCTCGGCCGGCCCCGGCGTGACCCCGCCCTTGGCGAGGTCGAGGAACTCGCGGGAGCGGACCTCGTTGCGGAAGACGTTCTTGACCTTGCGGTCTTCCAACGAGTGGAAGGAGATGGCGGCGAACACGCCGCCGGGCCCGAGCAGCGGCGGCACCGCGTGCAGGAGCGCGTCGATCTCGTCCAGCTCGCGGTTCACGGCGATGCGCAGCGCCTGGAAGGTGCGGGTCGCCGGGTGGATGTTGCCGCGGGTGCGCGGCACGATGCGGCCGACGATGTCGGTCAGCTGCGAGGTGCGGAGCAGCGGGCCGCGGCGGCGCGCCTCGACCAGGCCGTGGGCGATGCGCCGGGCGAAGCGCTCCTCGCCGAAGTCGCGCAGCCAGGCCTCGAGCTCGTCCTCGCTGGCGCAGGCCAGCAGCTTGGCGGCGCTGGTCTTCTGCAACGTCGCGTCCATGCGCATGTCGAGCGGCCCGTCCTTGAGGAAGGAGAAGCCGCGGTCGGCGTCCTCGAGCTGGTCGGAGGAGACGCCGAAGTCGGCCAGCACGCCGTCGACCCGGCCGCGCCAGGACTCCGGCACCAGCTCGGGCACGGCCGAGAAGGGCGCGTGCTCGAAGACCACCCGGTCGTTGTAGGGCGCCAGCCGCGCGCGGGCGCGGTCGAGGGCGTCGGCGTCGCGGTCGACCGCGATCAGCTTGCTGTCGGGGCTGGCCTCGAGGATGGCCTCCGAGTGGCCGCCGCCGCCGACGGTGGCGTCGACGTAGAGGCCGCCGCGCCGCGGGGAGAGCAGCTGCAGGGTCTCCTGGATCAGCACCGGTTCGTGGACGGTCGGTCCGGCGGGCTTGGAAGGTCGGGACATGTGTCGGCTCAAGAGGATCACGGCCTCTCCTCATCTGGCTCGGGGGCGCCGCCGTTGAAGAAGTCGGCGGCCTGGTCGAGGTAGGCGGTTTCGGCCTCGGCGGCGGCGGCCTCGGCCCACAGCGCGGCGTCCCAGATCTCGACGTGATCGAAGACGCCGACGACGACGGTCTCGCGCTCGAGGCCGGCGTGCTGGCGAAGCTCGGCCGGGATCAGCATCCGGCCCTGGCCGTCGAGGCCTTGCTCGCTGAGCAGCTTGGACATGCCGCGCATGACCTTGGAGTACTCATTGGTGCCCCGAGCCTGGCGCTGGACCTCGCGGTAGTGCTCGGCGAAGCCGCTCGGCGTGAAGACGTAGAGGCAGCGCTCGGGGCCCGCGGTGACGACGAAATTGCCGCGGTCGGCGGCCTCCGCCACGGCGTCCACGATCCGGCGCGGCAGAAACAGCCGGCCCTTGCTGTCCAGCTTGTGCTCCGATTGACCGGTGAAGAATGCCATGGGTTTCGTTCGCTGGCTTCCGGGGCACCACCACTTTGCGCCACTTTCCGCCACGGACCTGTTATATCCATCGAACCGAAGCGCGCCAGCCCCAAATGGGAAAAATCGGGGGGCTTTTTCGAATGACCAAAATTCCGGCCTTCAATGGGTCCAGGAGGCCAATTCCCGCCCCTCCTGAGGAGCCCAGAATCGCAGTGGCGGGAAGTGGAGGCGACCACGGCTCGGGGCCCCCGCCAGGGCTCGTCCGGACCCCGCCGGAGCCAGCGTCAGCGCCCGGAGGCGTCCTCGGCGGCACCCGCCGCA
Organism: uncultured Planctomycetales bacterium; assembly: GCA_964482495.1. Lineage (GTDB taxonomy): Bacteria > Planctomycetota > UBA1135 > UBA1135 > UBA1135 > J029. The sequence goes on along the minus strand of CAYZXS010000028.1, from coordinate 29,711 downwards.
GGGTCCGCGGCGGCCCCGTCCTGGCCCTCGGCCCCTCCCCCGTCCGGGCCCTCCGCGGGGGTCTCCGGGGCAGCGTCCAGGAGCGCGTCGACGCCCAGGTCCTGCGTCGGGTCCAGGAGGCCGGCCAGGACGCCGGAGAGCCGCCCGCGGCGCTCGTCGTCGAGCTCCCGGACGGCGACCTCGAAGGCCTGAGTGGTGCGCGGCTTGCGCAGCTGCAGCAGCTCCCGGCCGCCCCGCCGCAGCACCGTCTGCAGGCGCAGCTTGCGGTGGCGCACCAGCAGCAGCGCCAGCAGGAAGCAGAAGTCCTGCCGCTCCGGCCGCGGGTCCTGGCGCAGCTTGTGCAGCACCGCCAGCACGACCTCGAAGTCGACCTTGACCGCGCCGCGCTGCTCGCGGTGGCTGGTGCGCCAGAAGAACAGGTCCTCGGCCGGGTCGCGGGCCTCGAAGCAGGCGCTGCAGAGGTCTCCGCGCTCCAGCTCCTCGGCGCCGAAGCGGAGCAGCGAGAACAGGGTCTCGCTGGCCACGAATTCCCGGCCACAGGCAGCGCAGCTGCCCTGGCGTCTCTGGTAGCTCCACGCGCCGCTCACCGCCGCATTCTAGGCGGCCCCCCGCGCCGCGGGCCAGCGCTTGCCCTGCCTCCCCCGCCGGCGGACACTCGCGGCATGAGTTCGCGCATCGAGGTGGTCGAGACGCGCCGCGGCCGGCGCGCCTTCGTCGAGCTCGCGCGCCGCTTCCGGGGCGGCTCGCGCTACTACGTCCCGCAGCTCACCGGCGAGGTGCTGCGGCTGCTCGACCCGGACAAGAACCCGATCTTCCGCCACGCCGAGCAACGGCTCTGGATCGCCCGCGACGCCGCCGGCGCCGCCACCGGCCGCATCGCAGCCAGCTACGACCCGCGCCACGCCGAGTCCTTGGGCGAGAGCGCAGGCTGGTTCGGCTTCTTCGACGCCGCCGACGCCGCCACCGCCGCGGAGCTGATCGCGACCGCGCGCGACTGGCTGACGGCGCTCGGGGCCGCGAGCATGCTCGGCCCCGCCGACCCCGACACCAACCACGAGTGCGGCTGCCTGATCGAGGGCTTCGACGACCTGCCCTACCTCATGATGCCGCACCACCCGCGCGAGTACGGCGGCTGGATCGAGGCCGCGGGCCTCAGCAAGGCCAAGGACCTGCTCGCCTTCGAGACCGACGCCGAGCGGATGCGGGCGCCCCAAGAGCAGCTGACCCGGATCGCCGACCAGGTCCTGAAGCGCGGCGACTTCCGGCTCGAGCCGATCACCAAGCGCGGCTTCGACCGCCAGATCCGGGCCGCCCACGAGGTCTATCAGTCCGCCTGGCGCGACAACTGGGGCTTCCTGCCCATGGACCTCGAGGAGTTCCTGTTCGAGACCGCCGGCATGAAGATGCTGCTCGACCCGAGCATCGCCTGGCTGGCCTGGAAGGACGACCGCCCCGCCGGCGTCGCCATCGCCCTCCCGGACGCCAACCAAGCGTTGCACCGGGTCAACGGCCGGCTGCTTCCCTTCGGCATCTTCCGCCTGCCCTTCCTGCTGAAGCGCATCAAGCGCATCCGCACCGTCATGCTCGGCGTGGTCTCCGACTTCCGCCACCGCGGCCTCGACCTGGCGCTGGTGCAGCGGCTGGTCAGCCACGGCCTCGAGGCCGGCTACGACCGCTCCGAGATGTCCTGGATCCTCGAGGACAACGAGGTGATGCTCAAGCTGGCCCGCCACTACGGCGGCGAGCTGACCCGGCGCTACCGCCTCTACCGCTGCTCGCTGGGCGGCGCCTGACGCAGCCGGCCGCCGCGGCCCGACCGCGGCGCCACCTGGATCAGCAGCTGGCGCATGACGACCTGGGCGCGGGCGCGGTCCTCGTTGCGGTCCTCCCACTTGGCGGCGTCTGCGTCGAGGGTCTTGTGGATCTCGCGGTTGACCTGGGTCCGGACGCGCGCGCTCAGCTTGTAGCTGCGCGGCTCGTCGCCCCGCACCACCTCGATGATCGCCTGCGAGCGGGTGCCGCGCTCGGAGTAGGGCGACAGGTTGACGTCCCAGCCGGAGGTGGCGACGCCGCCGACCTGGTCGAGCTCGCCGGGCGGGAAGTCGGCGCGCATCATGGCCAGCATGGAGGCGTGCATCAGGTCGCGCATCGGCGGGCCGTCGACCAGCTCCTCGTGGTGCCAGTAAGGCTCCTCAGCCTGGTTCGGAGAGATGCAGGCCGCGGGCAGGGCCAGGAGGAGCAGGGCGAGGAGCGCGCGCATGACGGCCAGCTTAGCCCCGCTTCGACGGGCTCCGCTCGCGCTCCCGCAGCACCAGCCGGATCGGCACCCGCTTGAAGCCCAGCCGCTTCCGCAGCTCACGCGACACCGCCCGCAGCACCTCCTTGTCGAAGAGCCGGGCCCGGTTCACGAACAGCAGGAAGGTCGGCGGGTTGACCCGCAGCTGGGTGGCGTAGAAGGCCCGCGGCTTCTCGCCGCGGCCGCGGAAGCGGAGGCGGCTGAAGGCGGCGTCGAGGGCGCGGTTGAGTTCGCCGGTGCCGATGCGCGCCGCGCCCTCCTGGTGCAGCCGCGCGGCCAGCTCCATGACCTTGCCCAGGCCCTTGCCCTTCAGGTTCGAGACCATCCGGATCGGCGCCCCGGCGAGGTGCGGCAGCTTGTGCTCGACGCGCTCCCGGAAGGCGTCCAGGCTCTGCTCGGGCACCAGGTCCTTCTTGGTGCCGACGATCACCACCGGCTTGTAGCGGTCGTAGATGGTCCGGGCCAGCTCCTGGTCCAGCCGCGCCAGCGACTGGGTCAGGTCCAGGAACAGCAGCGCCACGTGGGCGTGACGGATCGCCTGGTCGCTGCGGGTCAACGAGAAGTACTCGATGGCGTTGGCGATCTTCGAGCGGCGGTGGACGCCGGCGGTGTCCACCAGCGAGACCGGCTGCCCCTGCCACTCGAAGGCGATCTCGACCGCGTCGCGGGTCGTGCCTGGGATGTCGCTGACGATCACCCGCTGCTCCCCCAGCAGGGCGTTGACGAAGGAGGACTTGCCGGTGTTGCGCCGCCCGAGCACGGCGATGCGCAAGTCGCCGCTGGCGGCAGGCGGCACCTCCGAGGCAGGCGGCAGGTGCTCGGCCAGCTCGAACAGCAGGTCGCTGATGCCGCGACCCTCCTGAGCCGACAGCGGCCGGGCCTCGCCGAAGCCCAGGGCGCCGAATTCGGCGAGGGTGCGCTCGGCCTCGTGGCCCTCGCACTTGTTGGCGCACAGCAGGACCTTGCGCCCGGCCCGCCGCAGCAGGCTCGCGACGTGCTCGTCCAGCAGGGTCAGGCCTTCGCGGCAGTCGACCAGGAACAGGACCGCCTCCGCCTGGTGGAGCCCGCTCAGCACCTGCAGCTCGACCGAATCCGCCAGGTCGGCGCGGTCGACGACGCCGATGCCGCCGGTGTCCATCAGGTCGAGGTCCAAGTCGGGCTCCTCGAAGCGCGCCGGCAGGACGAGCCGGTCGCGCGTGACCCCGGAGGTCGGCTCGACGATGGCGCGCCGCTCCCCGAGCAGGCGGTTGAAGAGCGAGGACTTGCCGACGTTGGGGCGGCCGACGATGGCGACGAGCGGGCGGTACTCTCTCATGATCAGCGGGCCCCGAGCATCGGGTGGACCTGCGGCAGGACCCGCAGCCGCAGGGCGCGGCGGCCTTGCCGCAGGCTCCAGCGGAGCAGGTCGTCGGCGGCAGGCGCGCGGACGGCGCCGTGGCCGGGGGTAGCGGGCTGGAGGTAGACCTCGGCCTCGGGGGCGGCCTCCTCGACGGCGGCGAGGGCGGCGTCGAGCTCGTCCTCGGCGACGGAGTCGGTGAGCACCAGCTTGACCCAGTGCCGGAGACCCGCGCCGTGGAGCAGCTCGAGGCAGCCGCCGGGGTCGGCCAGCGCCTGGCCGCGGTCCAGGGTGGAGGCCAGCTTCCAGTCCAGGGAGACGCTGTCGAGGGCCGGCAGCAGCGGCGCCAGGCGCTCCGGCCACAGGCCGGCGGTCTCGAGCATGCGCGGACCGGGCCAGGTCGGCAGCCAGGCGGCGAGGAATTCGTGCTGGACCAGGGGCTCGCCGCCAGTGACCGCCAGCGGGAGCTGCGACGGCTCCAGCCCGTAGCTCGCCGCGAGCTCGC
>CAYZXS010000028.1:20728-25474 GCA_964482495.1 uncultured Planctomycetales bacterium | reverse complement strand
GGGGGTCAGCGGTCCAAAGAGAAGGCCGCGCCAGGAGCGGCGCGGCCCGATCGGCGAGGCTCCCGGAGGATCAGGCCTCGGCGCCTTCCCCAGCGCCCTCGGCGGCCTCGGCGGCCTCGGCCGTGGTCTCGGCGTCGGTGTCGGAGGCGGCGGCCTTCTTCTGCTTCTTGGTCAGGACCTTGAACTTGGTCCGGACCTTGGGCAACCCGTAGACCGAGTCATCGCCCTCGCTCCAGCGGCCTTCGGTCACCAGCTGGTCGAGACGCTCGCGGCGGGTCAACACGGAGCGCTGCTTCGCGAGCGCGCCGCCGATGAACAGGGACTTGTGGATCGACATCGATTCGGGCGGTTCGGGTTATTCGGGAATCTGGGGGCAGCGGGCGATGTAGGCCGATGCGAAGGGGAACTTGCCGGAGCCGGCCGGGTATTCGAGCCGGGCCAGGCGCTCCTTCAGGTCGAGCAGGCCGGAGTCAGCGGCGCGGTCGGCGCTGCCGAGGTAGATCCGGATCCACTCCTCACGGGGCTCCTCGTAGAGGTCGCAGCTGGTCTGAAGCAGGTCCATCAGGCGCAGGCCGTGGCCCTTGGCGACCTCGAGGTTGGCGGGGTTGCGGTCGTACTGGATGGCGACCACGCCGTAGGCAGGAGCCTCGGCCGCGGACACCTCGGCCGCAGCCAAGGAGCCGGCGCCGTCGTCCGGGTTGCCGGGCTGGTCCTCCCCGCCGCCGAAGACGCCGGAGAGCCAGTAGACCATCGGGATGGCAATGAGCAGGACCAGGAAGATCCCGGTCCACGGCAGCCGGGCTGCCGCGCCGGTCGTGGACTTCCTCGGGGAGGAAGACCGCACCGGCTTGGTGCTGGGGGAGGACTTGTCCCGGCTCCGGGGGGCGGGCTTGGGTTTCTCGATCTTGGCGGCGGGCTTCGGGCTGGACTCCGTCCTCTCCGCCGAGCCTTGCTGCTCGGCAGCCCTCTGTTTCCGCATCAGATCAAGAAGTTCCGCCTTTCTCGGGGCCATGACGGTCCTGGTAGCCGGACAAGTCTAGCCGATGGGCCGGGAATCGCAATTCCAAGCTGCTCGCCCCCGGGCGGTGACGAGGCTTGAGTCGGGCTGCTGAGGCGCCAAAATGGTCGCCGCCGATGTCCTCCTCGTCCGCCGACGCCCTGCTCACCGCAGCCTGCGAGAACCTGCTCGAAGGCCTCGGCGAGCTCGGCGTCGCCCGGCTTCCGGCCGGGCTCGCCGTGGACGTGGCCCCGCCCGCGGCGGAGGCGGCCCCCGCCCCCCCGCCGGCCGAACCGTCGCCGCCCGCGGCGCCGACACCGGAACCCCCGGCTCCCGCGGCGAGCCTCGAGGAGCTGGCGCAGCGCGTCGCTGCCTGCCGGGCCTGCGAGCTGTGCCAGGGCCGGAACCAGGTCGTCCCGGGCGAGGGCGCGCCGCAGGCCCGGATCCTGTTCGTCGGCGAGGCACCAGGCGCCGACGAGGACCGCAGCGGCCGCCCCTTCGTCGGCCGCGCCGGCCAGCTGCTGACCCGGATCATCGAGGACGGCATCGGCCTGCCCCGCGGCGAGGTCTACATCGCCAACATCCTCAAGTGTCGGCCGCCCGGGAACCGCGACCCGCTGCCGGCCGAGAAGGCCGCCTGCACGCCCTTCCTCGAGGAGCAGATCCGCCTGCTGCAGCCCGAGCTGCTCGTCGCCCTCGGCCGCCACGCGGCGGGCCACCTGCTGGCCACCGACGCCAGCCTGTCGCGGCTGCGCGGGCGCCTCCACCAGCGCCCGGCCGGCGGGCCGCCGGTTCTGGTGACCTACCATCCTGCCTACCTATTGCGTACCCCGGCAGCCAAGCGCGACTGCTGGCTCGACATCCAGCTCGGCATGCGCCACCTCGGCATCCCTCTTCCCGGCGACGAGTCTTGAACCGGGCCCTCGGTCTCCACCTGATCGGCGATGAGGTCGCCTACGCGCTGGTCGACCGCCGGCCGGAGCAGCCGCCGCGGGTCCTGGCCTCGGGCTGCGTCGGCCTGCAGGCGCTGCCCTCGACCTTCCGGACCCTCTCCGGAGGCAAGCTCCTGCGCTGGGGTCTGGCGGTCGAGGCCGACGGCCACCGGCCGTCACGGTTACCCGAACACTGGCCGCTGCGCCACCCGAGCACCGAGGCCCTGGTCCATCCGGCGATGGCCGCGGCCTTGTGGGAGTGGCAGCTCGGCCGCACCGACGACCGGGACCTGCTGCTCTGGCTCCGCGGCGGCCAGTTGAGCTGGAGCATCGGCGAGCCGGGCCTCGGCCAGTGCGGCAGCCTGCGGCGGACCGGCGACCTGCGCGCGGTCCTCGGCCAGCTCCTCCGCCGGCTCTCCCAGGCGAACCTCCCGGTTGCGGTGGCTTGCGAGCGCCAGGCCCCGGGCAAGGAGTTGCTCCTGGCCGAACTCGAGGGCGCCGGCCACCAGCCGAGAGAGCTGCGGCCCGACCCCGCCGAAGGCGGCACCGACCTGGCGGCTGCCGGCGCCGCGCTGGCCGCGCTCGAGCCGGAGCGGCACGGCGTGCACGCGCCGCTGCCGCCGGTGCGCGAGAGGAGCTCGGGCTGGTGGACCCTGTGCGGGCTGCTGGCCATCCTGCTCGGACTCAATTGGTGGTGGGGCGAGGTCCAAGAGACCGAGCTCGGGAAGCAGCTCCGCGCCGCCGGCCAGGAGGCCCGCGAACGTCGCGGCCAGATCCTCTTCCAACCGCAACCGCTGCCGCCGGCGCTGGCGCGGGCCCTCGACCGGCGCCAGGGCCTGCTGGACGCCTTCCGTGAGGTGTTACACCAAGCCCCGGCCGAGAGCCTGCGCCGCTTCGAAGCCATCAGCGCCGAAGGCAGCGGCGCGGTCGAGCTCCGGCTGGAGCTCGACGACCAGGCCGCAGGCTTCGACCCGGACGCCCTCGGAGCCGGCATCCAGCTGCGTCCGGGCTCCGCCCGGGACGGCTCCATCCTCTACCTCGGCCAGGTCCAGCCCCAGGGGAAGGGGTGAGCCGCCTCCTGCCTCCCCTGCTGCTGCTGTTGGTGGCCCTGCTCGGTCTCCTGGACTGGTCGGGACAGCGCAGCCGCGCCGCGCGCCAGGCCAGCGACCTCGAAGCCGCGTCGCCGCAGCTCCGCGTGCAGCCGGCCGCGGTCTGGGCCAGGCCCGCCTTCGGAGGCCCGCCGCCCCCGAACCCCTCGCCCGAGCTGCTGCAGCGGCTCCGGAGCTGGAAGCTCGACCCGCCCGAGCTCGGCGGCGCCGAGCTGCTCGACACCAGCCAGGTCGCCGCCGCCGCCTGGGTGCTGCTCCAGGACTGGCTGGAGCTGACTCCTGGCGCCGGCGGCCGGGCCCTGCGCCTGGAACTCAGCCAGCCCGCCCCCGAGGGTCCGCTCCAAATCGAGACCGAATTCGTAGGGCCGCCTGCCGCCGTGCTGACCTGGACCCGGAGCCTCCTGGCCCAGCCGCGGGCCGCCGGCGTCCTGGCGGATCCCCGGCGACTCCGGCTCACGAGCGAGGAGGGCCAGCTCCGGGCGCTCCTCATCGTCCGGGCCTGGCCCGCCGACCTGCTGCTCCAGGAGGCAGGGGAATGAAGGCCTGGCCCGCCCTCTTGCTCGGCGCCGGCTACGTTCTGGCCGCCCTGGTGGCTCTGCTCCGCTGGCAAGCTCCCGCCGCCCTCGCCGAGGCGACCGCCCACGAGGCCGCCCCGGCCGAGGAGCCCGGCCCGGCCTTGGAACGGCGCCTGGCGGCCATCAGCGGCCCGCCCCCGCTCGGCCGGGGAGCCCTGCGGGCCTTCCAGCTCGATCAGGCAGAGTCTGGCGGCGCCGGACTGGGCAGCGTCGAGGAGGTCTTCCCGCCCCTCGACTTCCAAGCCACGCCGCAGCAGGGCGGGATCTTGCTCAGCTGGGTCCAGGATCCCCGAAACCCCGTCGAGGGCTTACGTTACGTCGTCACCCGGTGGGTCGGAGAGGGCGGCGCCGAGGAACTCCCGGCCACGACCCTGCTGGAGTTCCTGGACGGGGTCCGCTGCGAGGGCGTCCCCTACCACTACCGGGTCCGGGCCGAGCTGCGCCGGGAGCTGGCCGCCGGGACCGGGCCGAGCCGCTGGGAGACCCGCAGCTCCGAACCGGTGGCGGCCTCCTGCACCCTGCCGCGCCGGGCCGAATGGGCCACGACGGGCGAAGCCGGAGACGGCCGCCTGTGGCTCACCCTGAGCCGCCCGGGCCTGCCCGAGCTCGGCCCCTTCGCCGCCGGACCGGGTGAGGCGATCGGGGATTCGGGCTGGTTCCTGGAAGGACTGACACTCCAAGAAACCACCCTTCAGGTCGAGACTAAGATCCCCCGCTTTGACGCACTGGGGCGCAGGGTCATAATCAACGGCCGTCCCGCCGACCGCACCCGGTTGGCAACCGTGACTCCACTGCTTGCAAGCCTCCGTCTCTCCGATCCTTGTGGCGCGTCCCTAGCCCTGGAGCTGCTGCTCCCGCTGGACCCGCCGCCTTCGGAGGACGGTTGATCCTTTCGTTCCCCCCGCGTTCTCGACGTCCCCCTTGTCCAGAACACCCGGCCAGACCGCACGCGACGGCTCCTGGCCTCCCCACCGCTGAACCCAAGCTGATGCGCATCACTCGGTTCCCCCTGTTCCTGCTTCCCTTCGCCCTGGTCGCCTCCTGCCAGTCTTCTTCGGAAGAGTGGGCTGATGACGACACCGGTCTCTGGGATGAGCCGGCTCTCGAGTCCACCGCTGCCCAGGACGACGCCC
>CAYZXS010000028.1:0-20628 GCA_964482495.1 uncultured Planctomycetales bacterium | reverse complement strand
ACCGGTCTCTGGGATGAGCCGGCTCTCGAGTCCACCGCTGCCCAGGACGACGCCCTCGAGCGCGCCCCCGAGGCCGCTCCCGCCCCGCAGGACCCCAGCGACCGCGACCAGGTCTCCGTGCGCATCCAGAAGCGCCGCGTCCTGGCCGGCGACTTCGTCCGCCAAGGCGACGAGCAGTTCGCCCGCGGCGCCTTCAAGTCCGCCTACGGCCTCTACGCCGAGGCCTTCCAGCTCGACCCGCAGAGCAAGGCGGCTCGCGACGGCATGCGCCGCTGCGACGCCCAGCTCGGCGGCGGCGCCTGGGACATGGACTCCGCTGAGGACCAGCTGGAGATGAGCCGCATCCGGCTCGCCAACCAGATGATGCAGGTCCAAGGCATGATCGAGGATGGTGACCGCGCCATGGCCAAGGGGGACCTGGCGACGGCCGTCTCCCACTACAACGCCGCTGAGCTTGCCCTGCGCACCAAGCCCAGCCTGACGGGCCCGTCGCTGGACTACTCGCTGGTCTCGGCCAAGCTGCAGTCGGCCACGCAGGCCTTGAACGACGAGGTCAGCGCCGACCGCGCCGCCGCCGCCGCCGCCGCGGAAGCGGCCGCGAACGCTGAGGAGGTGGCCCGCGCCGAGTATCAGCAGAACCAGGTCCGCCGGCTGCTCCAGGACGCCGACAACCACTTCAGCAACGGCTTCTACGACAAGTCGCTGGAGAGCCTGCAAGCGGCCCTGACCCTCGACCCGAGCAACCAGGAGGCCCTGGAGCTGCGGGAGATCGCTGACCAGGCTTCTTACAGCCACAAGCAGCGCCGCACCACCACCCGCTTCCGCCACGCCTGGCAGGACACCTTCCAGGAGCTGCGCCAGCTGGCCGTTCCCCCGGACACCTCCTTCGGCTACGACGAGGAGCACTGGCTCGGCACCGTGATCGACCGTGAGCCCCTCGGGAGCGCCACCGCGGTCGAGGACGCGGACCCGGCCGTCGCCGCGATCAACGCCCAGCTCGAAGCCATCAGCGTCACCCCGCGCTACGAGGAGCTGCCGATCGAGGACGTGGTCGAGAACCTGGCCGCGATGACGCGCGTCAGCTTCGTCGTCTCCCGCGCCGTGCGCGAGGACGTCGACGAGGACGCCAAGACCATCAACCTGATCAACAACCAGTCGATGCGGGTCTCCAAGCTGCTCAAGCTGATGGAGGACCTGTCCGGCAACCAGATCCGCTTCATCGTCCGCAACGGCGTCGTCAACGTCCTGAGCGCCGAAGAAGCCGCCGGCGGCTACGTGCTCCACAAGTACGAGGTGCGCGACATCGTCCGGCCGGTCAAGGACTTCGTCGGCGTCGACGTCAACCTCGCCCCCTCCGGCGGCCTGGAAGAGGTCGAAGAGGAGCCGATCGAACGCGACGCGACCATCCTGTCCGAGGACGACCTGCTGGCGACGATCCAGGAGAACATCGACCCGGACTCCTGGGAGGACAACATCTCGATCGAGAACGGCACGCTGATCGTGCGCCACACTCCCGAGGTCCAGGACCGGATCGGCAAGCTGCTGGTCGACCTGCGCAAGTCGGCCAACATCATGGTCGAGATCAAGGTCCGCTTCCTGAAGGTCGAGGACTCCTTCCTGCAGGACATCGGCGTCGACTTCCGCGGCCTCGGTGACGCCGGCGAAGGCGGCATGGGCACCAACGACGTCTTCGACGACTTCGGCTCCACCGGCTTCGGCAGCCCGGGCGCGCCCGGCGTGCTCGGCACCGGCAACGACGCCGGCGCCTACTTCCGCGAAGCCAGCGACGACGTCAACATCCTGTCCCGCACCGAGAACCTCTACGACGCCGGCCTCGGCGACGAAGAGGGCCTGGTCGGCTCCGGCGGCCTGTCGCTGCAGTACACCTGGCTGGACGACACCCAGCTCCAGATGGTCCTCCGGGCGGTCGAGAAGTCGCGCCGCAGCGAGGTCCTGACCGAGCCCAGCCTGATGGTCTACAACACCCAGCGGGCCACCCTGACCGTCGCCAACCAGGTCTCCTACGTCGGTGACTTCGACGTCGAGATCGCCCAGGCGGCTGCCATCGCCGACCCGATCGTGCGGGTCGCCCGTGACGGCGTCTACCTGGACGTCCGCCCGGTCGTCTCCGCGGACCGCCGCTTCACCTACATCGACGTCCGCCCGACCGTGGCGACGCTGAAGCGCCCGATCCCGTCCTTCCAGACCTCGCTGGGCACCGGCTCGCCGGTCACCCTGCAGCTTCCGGAGCTGGAGCTCCAGAAGATCCGCACCCGGGTCCTGATCCCGGACGGCGGCACCCTGCTGCTGGGCGGCATGAAGGTCATCGACGAGCAGGAGCTGGAGTCCGGCGTGCCCTTCCTGAACCGGGTCCCGCTGCTCTCCTTCTTCTTCTCGCGGAAGGGTGAGTACGAGTCCTACAAGAAGCTGCTGATCCTCCTCACCTCGCGGGTCGTGATCCCCGCGGAGCGCGAGCCGGTCGCTGTGCCGGGCGCCGCGCGCTAGACGGCGCCAAAACGGCCGGGGCAGATTCCGTTGCCCCGGCCGTCGCCGTTTCTACTACACCGAAAAGCCGGAAACAGAGCTCATGCTTGTCCAGGCCGGGATCGCCCTCTTCTGCCTCATCGCCCCCACCCAGGACCCCGCCGGAGACGCGGGGGTCCGCCGGGAATCCGCCTTCGCGCGCGCGCTGGCCAATGAGTTCCGCTTCACCGACCTCTCCGAGGTGGTGCTGGACTCGGCCCTGACGAAGGCCGACGGAGCCGACCGCAGCCGCCTGCTGCTCGACCGCTGCGACATCCGCAAGATGGCCGCCGCGGGCGCGCGCGACAGCGCTACCCGGGTCGACGCCCTGAAGCTGGCTGGAGACGCCTACCAGGAATTCCTGGCCTCCTCCCCTCCCGCTGACCTGGCCAACGAGGCCCGCGTCAGCCTGGGCGAGCTGGCCTTCGACTTCGGCTCCACCATGGGGCTGCTGTTCGAGACCACGCCGCCGCCGGCCGAGGCCAAGAAGGCCCTGATCGCCAGCGCCGAGGAGCTGTTCCGGACCACGCTGCAGGGCCTCAACGAGGTCATCTCGCTGTGGGAGCAGATGGACGCCGAGTCCCAGGACTCGACGCGCTTCAAGATCTACTTCCCGTCGATGTTCTACAAGTCGATGGTGTTCTACCACTGGGCCGCGCTCTACCCGGCCGGCTCGCTGGAGCGGAACACCCACAGCACCCAGGCGATCTCCAGCCTGGAGCAGTTCGCGCTGCTGGCCGGCGACAACTCCCGGGCCGGCTTCATGGGATACAAGCACATGGCGGACGTCTACGCCATGCGGGCGGAGCACGAGATGGCCGAGGCCTTCTACGAGCACGTCCTGATGAACTGCATCAACAGCGAGGCCGACTACCTCCCCGGCGAGCGCGACGGCCGCGAGAAGGTGGTCCAGGACGCCTACCTGAGCTACCTGCGCTACCGCCTGGATCTCGGCCAGCTGAAGAAGGCCACCCAGCTGGGCCAGAACTTCCGCAACTGGGTCGACGAGGAGGGCATCTTCCTCAAGGACCCTGGCTACCGCACCATGCTCCAGCTGGCGCGCCTGGCGATCCAGGACGGCAAGGCCGGCGAGGCGATCCAGATCGCCCTCCAGGTCGCCGAGGAGAACACCCAGTCGGTGCTGCGCCTGGAGGCCAACCAGGTCATGGCCGAGGCCATCGAGTCGGCCCCGGCCGACGCCGGCATCGACCTCGAGGTGCTCTACTCCGCCGCCGAAGGCGCCTTCCTGTCGAAGAAGTTCGAGGAGAGCCTGCCGCTGTTCTTGATGCTGGTGCCGCGCCTGGACGGCTCGCGCCAGGCCGATGAGTTCGGCGCCAAGACCTACTACTACCTGGGCCGAGCCTACGGCTACCTCGACCGCCCGCTCGAGGAGGCGGTCTGCTTCGAGCAGGGCTTCTCCCTCTACGCTAGCGACGAGGACTGGGCGCCCAAGCTGGCCGAGCTGTGGCTCAAGTCCGCCACCCGCTTCCGCGACAAGGCCAGCGGCGACCCGGACCTGAACGACTTCTACAGCCGGGCCATCGAGGCCGTGAAGGCGACCTCCGCCGCGCCCGACCAGGCCATCTGGGGCGACGCCGAGGGCAAGTACGAGAAGGCCAAGGAGAACTGCAAGGTGGCGGCCGGCCAGGGCCCCATCAGCCCCGAGGCCCGGGCGGCGCTCGACTCCCTGGACCAGGCCAAGCGCGCCTACCAGGCGATCCAGCGCGGCAGCCGCTACTTCGAGCGCGCCATGATCAAGATGGCGCTCTGCGACTACCGCGGGGGAACCTGGGACCCGGACCGCTACGAGCTGTCCTACCAGGCCTTCACCGAGTACCTCGAGGTCTACATCCAGGACCCGGAGAACGCCCCCGCCGACGCCGTCGCCCGCAAGGCGCGGGTCGAGGAGGCCGCCCGCGCCGACTACTACCGCGGCCGGATCCGCTTCGAGCAGGCCACCGCCGGCGACCCGTCCGCCTGGGAGAAGGCCCTGGCGGAGTTCGAGGGCTACATCGAGCGCCACCCCGACCAGGCCAAGAGCTACGGGGTCGACAGCCTGCTGCGCTCAGTCCAGGCCCTGATCCACCTCGGCCGCCTGGACGAGGCCATCGCCAAGTTCGAGGAGATCGCCGGCGGCGGCTACGCCGACGCCAGCGTCGCCTCGGCGGCGTACAGCCTCTACAACCACTACTTCGAGCAGTCGGAGAACAGCGAGGGCGAGGCCCAGCTCACCGCCAAGCAGGCCGCGGCCAACTACCTGTTCATCTACAACCAGCGCAGCGCCCGCCCCTCCTGGAGCACCCGGGTCCGGGAAGGCCGCCTGCGGGCCGACGTCGGCGAGCCGGCGACCGCCGCCAAGATCTTCGAGGACGTGCTCAGCCGCTTCGAGCTCGAGGGCAACAACGAGTTCTTCGTCAAGATGGACCTGGTGGACGCCTACCTGGCCCAGGACAAGACCGGCGCCGCCAAGGAGCTGATCGACGGCATCCTCACGCCGCGGACCAAGAAGAACCCGCGCGTGCTCGAGGCCGCGGTCAAGGTCTACGCCGGCTGGGTCGAGGTGCGCGAGGGCCGCGTGGTCGAGATCCCCGGGGTGAGCACCCCGGAGGCCTTCGAGGCCGCCGCCGAGATGAACACCACCCTGCAGCAGATCGCCGAGAAGCAGGCGGACGACCAGGAGATCAACCGCTACCGCTACGCGCCGTACATCGTGGCCCGGATGCACTACGCCTACATCCTCTACCGCTGGGGCATGGTGGTCCCCGAGAAGAAGGGCAAGCACGCCGACCTCGTCAACAGCTTCGAGCGGCTGGTGCCCGACTTCGGCGCCGAGACCTGCGGCGAAGACGTCCCCAAGATCTTCCGCTGGCTCCAGACCCGCTGAGTAGGAAATGCTGACCCTCTCCGCCCTGATCCTCGCCCTGCCCGCCGCGGCCCTGCCCCAGGACCGCGTCCAGTACACGGACGGCAGCTCCCGCGGGGGCAAGATCGTCACCGCCTCCCTGGACGAGGTCGTCCTCTCCTCCGACGGCGAGGAGGTCGCCTCCCCCGCCTCCGAGGTCCTGTCGCTGCGCTTCGGCGCCCTGCCGGCCTCCATGGCCCAGGCCGAGGAGTTCCTGCTGACCCTCGAGTACCAGAACGCCGTCAACCTCTTCGACGCCGCCACGGCAGAGGACGAGCCGGCGGCGATGATGGCCGGCCTGCGCAAGGCCGAGGCCCTGCTGGCCTGGTCCGACCTGGACTCCGCCCAGTCCGGCGGCGCCATCTCGGCCTTCCGGGACTGGCTCGCCAAGTACCCGGAGCACTTCCTGACCCCGCGCGCCCGCACCGGCCTGGCCCGCGCCACGGCCAACAACGGCAAGCTGGACCAGGCCGCCCAGGAGCTGGAGGACGTCGCCTCGCTGTCCTTCAACAAGAACCTGCCGGCGACGACCGAATTCCGCGCCCGCCTGACCCGGTGCCAGGTCTACCTGACCGGCGGCCAGACCAGCGTCGCCGCCACCCGGCTCCAGGACCTGGTGCCCAAGATGCAGCGGGCCCAAGGCTCCTCGGACACTCCCAAGGGCGTCCGCACGGCCCTCGGCGCCCTGGTCGCGGAAGGCCAGGTGATGCTCGGGGACGCCGTCGAGGTGAATCAGGGCATGAGCGCCGCCCAGAGCTACTGGGAGGGCCTCCTGAGGGCCGAGGACCTCAGCTCCGACGTCCGCGCCGCCGCCACCCTGGGCCTGGCCAAGGCCGCCCGCGCCGGCGGGCAAGCCCGCCGCGCCCAACTCCTCGCCGCCCGGGTCGTTGCGACGATGCCGGCCAACGACGAGGTCTCCGCCCGAGCGCTCTACCTGCTGGGCGAGATCACCACCGAGCTCGACAATGACATCGCCGCCGGACGGAGCTACTTCCGCCAGGTGATCGACCGCTACCCGAGCACGAGCTGGGCCGTGAAGGCCAGGGAAATGGCCGGGGAATGATGCTTCCCTGTCCGCTCCGCCCCCGCCTTCGCTAGAATCCTCCTTCCAAACGACTTCGGGCCCGGTACTTGGCCCGCAACCAAAGCCTGATCCCCCCGAGAAAATCATGAACCTCCGCTACCTTGCCTGCGCCTTCACTGGCTGGCTTGCCAGCGCGGCCCATCTCCTCGCCCAAGAAGGAGACGCGGCCGGCGATGCCCCCGCCTCGAAGGTCGGCCTCTTCGAAGCCATCGGCCAAGGCGGTCCGATCGGCTTCGCGATCATCGGCGTCTCGGTCGTGGCCGGCACGCTGATCGTCGAGCACTTCATGAGCATCAAGCGCGACAAGCTCGCGCCGCCGGAAGCCATCGACGAGATCGAAGAGCTGCTCCAAGAGGGCAACTACCAGGAGGTCCTGGAGTACTGCGAGGCCGAACCGAACTTCTTCACCAACGTCGTCGCCTCGGGCGTGCGCAAGCTGGGTTACCCCTACGCCGCCGTCGAGAAGGCCATCGAGGAGATGGAGGACGAAGAGTCGGTCAAGCTGCACCAGAAGATCGGCTGGCTGTCGCTGATCTCCGGTGTCGCCCCGATGATGGGCCTGTTCGGAACGGTGACCGGCATGGTCGGCGCGTTCGGAACGATCGCGACCGAGGCCAGCCCGGAGCCCCGCATGTTCGCGGGTGACATCCAGTTGGCGCTGATCACGACGGTGCTCGGCCTGACCGTGGCCATCCCGGTGACGGCCTTCTACACCTTCTTCCGCAACCGCGTCACCATGCTCTCGATCGAGATCGGCGCCATCGTGGAAGAGATGTTCGAGCGCTTCCGCACCTCCTCCGACTGATTGGATCGGCCGTAACCGGACCCAGAACACGCCCTAGTGCCCTTTTGGAGGCAAGAAGATGAGTAAGAGAGGAACACCGGACACCGAAGTCGAAATGGACATGACGCCGATGATCGACGTCACGTTCCTGCTGGTCATCTTCTTCATCATCGTCAACGACCTGACCCAGAGCGAGCTGGAGGACCTCAAGCTCCCGATCGCGCTGCAGGCCGGCCACGACGACCCTCCGAAGGGGCGCCCGATCCTCAACGTGATGCCGGACGGCGAGGTCATCCACAAGCGGACCTCCTACTACAAGCCCGGCGAACAGCCCCCGCCCGGGGCGCCGCCGGACCCCTTCCACAAGGGGCAGCCTGACTTCCGCTTCCGCTTGGCGCAGAAGCTGGCCTTCTTCGCCTCCAACATGGAGACCAAGCTCGACGAGAAGTTCCCCGGCCTCGGGGAGCTGCCCGACGACCCGATCCTGATCCGGGCCGACCGGAACACGGAGTTCAAGCACATCTCCAAGATCATGGAAGTGTGCACCCGCCCGGACATCAAGATCTGGAAGGTCCAGCTCGCCGCGTCCGAGCCGGAACAAGAGTAGGCGCGGCAGAGAGGCTTCCCATGGCACGCAAGCACCAGAAGCGGGACTTCGAAGAGGTCAAGATGGAGATGACGCCGATGATCGACGTCACCTTCCTCCTGCTGATCTTCTTCATCGTCACCTTGAAGTTCAAAACGCTGGAAGGCCGGCTCGACGCGTCCCTGCCCAAGGACCGCGGCACCAGCACCTCCCAGGCCAACGAGATCGAGAAGGTGGACATCGTCATCAAGGTGTCCAACCCCGGCCGGCTGGTCCCGGACATGGCCGACTACTCCCGCGGCCGCCTCAAGATGTACGAGGGCCGAGTGGTCCGCTTCGAGGTCGGCTCGGCGAGCTTCAAGACCGGCCCCGAGCTGTCGAAGTACCTCGAGCAGTTCTCCCGCACCCAGGAGATGCGGGACGAGACCCCGGTCTCGATCGACCCCAAGAAGGGGGTGGTCTACGGCGACGTGGTCACCGTCCTCGACGTGGTCATCGAGAAGGGTTTCACCCAGATCGCCTTCGGCGGTTCCTTCGAGGAGTCGTAGGCTCCTCAGCATCCTCGCAAGTCCTTGTCTTACCAGAATCAAGGAACGTGGCACAGGCGCCTGGCGGCTGCTAGATTAAGCGGCTGCCGGACGCTCGGCCGAGCGTCCTGATTTCCTTCCCCCCCCAACGGCCTGACCCCCGAAGGCTCACGTAGCATTCATGAAGAAGTCCCTGTCCTCGGCGCCGTGGCTGGCCCTGCCCCTGGCCTTCCTCGCCCTCGGCTGTTCCAGCTCCGACACCACCGACGAATTCGGCCCCGAGGCCGATGAGGCGGTGTTCGCAGATGAGACCGCCTTCGTCGCCGCCGAAGAGGCCGCTCCCGCTGCCGCTCAGGATCCGCAACCGCCCGCTGGTGCCCAAGACCCGCGCACGGAGATGGATCTGAAGATGCAGAAGATCCAGCTGCTGGTCGAGGATCACCTCGCCACCGGACGGAGCGCCTACGCCGACGGCCGCCTGCTCGAGGCCGAGAGCGCAGCTCTCGCTGCCCTCGAACTCGACGCCGGCTCCGGTGAAGCCCGGGAGCTGCTGGGCCAGGTCCAGCTCGCCAAGGGTGAGATCCAAGGCGTGGTCGATGGCGAAGGCTTCGACGGCGCCGCCCAGCTCCGGGCGCGCATCGAGCGCGCCAAGGCCGAGACCCAGGCCCACGCCGACCGCGGCTTCGAGCTGCTGGCGAAGGGTGAGCTCGACGAGGCCATCCAGGCGCTGCAGCTGGCCCAGGCCAACATGAGCGCCACGGCCTACGACGTCGACTGGACCGGCCTGGACAGCCAGGTCTCCGACGCCCTCGGCCAGGCCCAAGCCGACCGCGAGATCGCCGTCGCCAACGCTCGGGAAGAGGAGCAGCGCGAAGCCTTCGAGCTGCTGCAGAACGCCCAGGCCGAGGCCGACGCCCGCCGCGAAGCGGAGCGCGACCTGATGCTCCAGCAGGCCCTGACCGCCTGGGAGAACCGGGACTACGACGAGAGCATCGGCCTCTGCGACGAGGTCCTGCGCCTGTTCCCGCTCAACGACCGGGCCCGCGAGCTGCGGGACACCGCATTCCGGAGCCGCCGCGAGCACAGCAACGAGCGCTGGTACGCCGAGCGCTCCGAGAAGTTCCGGGACTGGCTCCAGGAGCTCGAGGCCTCGATGGTGCCCCAGACCGAGATCCTGCGCGACCCGGACCTGGACTACTGGGAGCGGATCTCGATCATCCGCCAGACCTTCGTCGAGTTCGGCGCCTCCGCCGAGTCCCTGCCCGAGAACGCCGCCCTGGCCGCCGAGATCAAGAGCGTCCAGGTCCCCGGCCTGCAGGTCGAAGGGGAGACCTCCCTCGAAGAGGTCATCAACTCGCTGAAGACCTACACCGACCTGCCCTTCGTGGTCGCCCCCGAGGCGATCGAAGCGGTCGACGCCGAGGGCATCGAGTTCAACCTGGACCTCGGCCGGATCACGGTCCAGAACGCCCTGAACGTCATCACTGAGGCCGCCGGCGCGGAGGTCACCTACACCTTCAAGTACGGCGTCATCTACGTCACGACTCGGACCAAGGCCCAGGGCCAGTTCGTGCTCAAGGCGCACGACGTCCAGGACCTGACCAGCTCCCTGGTCGACTTCAGCGGCCCCAAGATCGACACCATCCACCTGCCGGACGAGGAGCTCGCCGACGAGGACGAGATGGTGCAAGGCGGTGTCACCGGCGAGCCGGTGCCGATCGTCGACAGCGCCAACCTCGAGACCCTGGTGACTGCCTCGGTGGCCACGGAGACCTGGGAAGAGGTCGAGGGCGTCTCGATCAGCTACTCGAACGGCCACCTGATCGTCTGGCACACCCCGGAGGTGCAGAAGGAGGTCCACGACTTCCTCGAGGACCTGCGGCGCTACATCAGCTCGATGGTCACCATCGAGGCCCGCTTCCTGACCCTGCAGAAGGACTACCTGCAGGAGATCGGCGTCGACTTCCGCGGCCTGGGCGGCACCTTCTCGCCCCCCACCACCATGGCCAACCTGGACGACATCACCTCCGGGCTGGAAGACAACTCCTCGCTGGGCCTGGACAACAGCGGCGCGGGCCTGCCGGGCGGCGCTGAGGCCAGCCCGTCTGCTGGCGCCTACTTCAACGACGGCCTCGACGGCGACGTCCGGACCCGCACCGAGAACATCCTCGGGCCCTACGGCAGCCGCCTCTCCACCAATGGTGGCCTGGCGATGCAGCTGGTCTTCCTGGACGACACCCAGCTGTCGATGATCCTGAACGCGGTCGAGAAGTCGAACCGGGTCCAGGAGCTGAACAGCTCGACGGTCTCGGCCCAGAACACCCAGCGGGCCTTCATCACGGTCCTGAACCAGATCACCTACGTCCAGGACATGGACGTGGAGGTCGCCCAGGCCGCTCTGATCGCTGACCCGCAGGTGGGCGTGGTCAGCGACGGCATCGTGCTCGACGTCCGCCCGACGATCTCGCACGACCGCCGCTACATCGCCCTGGAGCTGCGCCCGACCGTGGCGACGCTGAAGCGGCCGATCCCCGAGTTCACCTCCTCGCTCGCCGGCCTGACCACCCCGGTCACCCTGCAGCTGCCCGAGCTCGAGGTCGCCAGCGCCAACACCACCGCGGTGGTGCCGGACGGCGGCACGGTCGTGATCGCCGGTCTGAAGAAGACCGTCGACATCGAGCAGCGCGCCGAGGTGCCCTTCCTGGCCAAGATCCCGGTCCTGTCGGTGCTGTTCAAGGCGGAGGGCTCCGCTACCGAGCAGGAGGACGTGATCGTGATCATCCGCGCCCAGATCATCGACGCCCTCGAGAAGGCCAACCAGCTCGACGCCCGCCTCTGATCGACCCGGTCATCGGACCGAACGAGGGCCGCTCCCCCACGGGAGCGGCCCTCTCTCTTTTTGCGCCTCTCTCCGCCCGGAAGCAGCCGCCTCAGGCGGGCAGGTCGACCCCGTAATCCGCCAGGATCGGCCGCAGCTGCTCGAGGTCCTCGATGCGGTGGTCCGGGTCGGCGCCGCCTCCCAGGTGGGCGTACTTGCCGCTGCCGTGGTGCAGCACCGCGATCATCCCGGCCCGCTTGGCGGTGTCGACGTCGTGCAGGGGGTGGTCGCCGACGTGCATGGCCTGCGACGGCTCGAGGCCGGCGCGGGCGACCGCCCTCCGGTAGAGCTTCGGGTTGGTCTTGGCGATGCCCTCCTGGTCGGTGATGAACACCAGGCCAGGGTCGAGGAACTGCTCCAGGCCCAGCCGCAGCACCTTCTCGGCCTGCTTCATGGTCAAGCCGGCGGTGATCACCCCGAGGCGGATGCCGGCGGCGACCAGGTCTTGCATCAGCCGCCGCGCCTCGTCGGTGATGGTCAGCTCGCGCCACTTGGTCTCGTGGTAGGCGATCACCCCGGCCATCACGATCAGGGCCGGGTTGGCGCCGCCGCTGGCGTCGGGGCCGAGGCGCTGCAGCAGCCGGTTGTAGTGGCGGTCGTCGTTGGAGCCGAATTCCGCCACCACCTCCTGGAGCTCGGTCATGACCCGCTCGGCGTCGGCGCGCAAGCCGGCCCGGATCATGGCGTCCACCGCCTGCTCCCGGGCGCGCCAGGCGAAGCGGGTGGATGAGTAGAGCGTGTCGTCGATGTCGAAGAAGACCGCGCGGAGGACCATGCCCTCAGAGTAGCGGCACGGCGTCCAGCAGGGAGCGGGTGTACGGGTGCTCCGGGGCGGCGAACAGCTCCCGGGTCGGCCCCTGCTCCACCAGGCGGCCCTCCTGCATCACCGCCGTGTGCTGGGCGAAGCCCGAGACCACGGCCAGGTCATGGGAGATGAACAGATAAGAGATCCCTCGCTCCTCCTGGAGGCCGCGCAGCAGCTCGAGGACCTGGCGCTGGACCAAGACGTCGAGGGCCGAGACCACCTCGTCGCAGACCACCAGCTCGGGCTCGGTGCTGAGGGCGCGGGCGACGCCGATGCGCTGCCGCTGGCCGCCGCTGAATTGGTCCGGGTAACGGTCGCCGCTGGCGGCGTCGAGGCCGACCCGCTCCAGCAGCGCGTCGACCCGGCGGCGCAGCTCGGCGCCGCTGGCCAAGCCGTGGACTTCGAGCGGCTCGGCGACGCTGCGCCAGACCTTCATCCGCGGGTTCAGTGCCGAGGAGCTGTCCTGGAAGACGATCGCCAGCCGCCGGCGCACGCCCTTCCAGGCGCCGCGGGGCAGGCTCAGGAGCTCCTGGGGCGGTCCGCCCGCCGGGCGGAAGCAGAGGCTGCCGGCGGCGTCCTGCTGGAGCCCGATCACCGCCCGCCCGGTGGAGCTCTTGCCGCAGCCCGACTCCCCCACCAGCGCCAAGGTCTGGCCGCGCGGCACGGCGAAGGAGATCCCCTTGACGGCCCGGCGCCAGCTGCGGACGCCGCCGAGCAGGCCGCGCTCGTCCGGGTAGCGCACCTCGAGCCCGCGGGCCTCCAGGACCGGGTCGGAGGCGGCGCTCACGGCCGCTCCAGCCGCGGCGCGGCGGCGATCAGCTCCTGGGTGTAGGCCTGCTCCGGCCGGCGCAGGACGCGCTCGACCGGTCCGGCCTCGACCACCCGGCCGGCGCGCATCACCGCCACCCGCTCGCAGACCCGGGAGACCACGCCCAGGTCGTGGCTGATCCAGAGCAGCGCCAGACCTCGCCGGGCGCGGATCTCGGCCACCTGCTCCAGCACCCGGGCCTGGACCGTGACGTCCAGCGCCGTGGTCGGCTCGTCGGCGATCAGCAGCTCGGGCTCGCCGGCCAGCGCCATGGCGATCATGCACCGCTGGAGCATGCCGCCGCTCAGCTCGTGCGGGTAGCTGCGCGCCACCCGCGCCGGCTCGCGCAGGCCGACCTCCTCGAATAGGCGCTCCACCTCGGCGCCGCGCTCGGCGCGGGCGAGGGCCGGGCGGTGCAGCTCGAGCACCTCGGCCACCTGCCGGCCCAGCCGCAGCACCGGGTTGAAGGCGCTCATGGCCTCCTGGAAGACCAGGGCGATGCGGCCGCCGCGGAAGGGCCGCAGCCCGGCCTCGTCAAGGGCGCTGAGCTCGACGCCGTCGTAGCACACGGCGCCGGCGGCGCGCCGGACGCCCGGCGGCAGCAGGCCGAGCACCGCGAGCGCCGTCAGGCTCTTGCCGCTGCCGCTCTGGCCGAGCAGCCCCAGCGAGCCGCCGCGCGGCAGCTCGAGGTCCACGCCGTCGACGAGCGTGTCGTCACCGGCGAGGAGCCGCAGGCCCCGGATCTCGAGCAGCGTGTCTTCGGCCACGCCGCGATTCTAGGGCCGCGTCCCGTTATCCTGCCGAGGTGCAGTTCCGAGCGGTCCAGGGAATCGCCGCGCTGGTCTCGCTGGCCGCGCTGGCCTGCGACGCCGAGCGGGCCGAGCTGGTGGTGGCGAACAACGCCGACCCCGCCACCCTCGACCCGCAGGTCGCCACCGACGCCCCGGCCGGCCGGGTCCTGAACGCCCTCAATTGCGGCCTGACCCGCCTCGATCCCGCCACCCTCGAACCTCGCCCGGCCCTGGCGGCGAGCTGGCGCGCGGAGGACGGGGCCAGGCGCTGGAGCTTCCAGCTGCGCCCGGACCTGCGCTGGTCCGACGGCAGCCCGCTGACCGCCCTCGACCTGGAGCGCTCCTGGCGCCGGCTGCTCGACCCCGCCACCGGCGCCTCCTACGGCGCCTGGCTGGCGGACCTGGCCGAGCTCCGGGTCGACGGCGAACAGCTGCTGGTCCGCTTCCGCGAGCCGCAGCCAGCCTTCGCCGAGATGTGTTCCTACCACGCCCTGGCCCCGGTGCCCCCCGGCCTGCGGGACGGCAGCCAGCCGGCCGGCCAGGTCGGCAGCGGCCCCTTCCGGCTGGTCGAGCGCCGGATCCGCCACGGCGTCCTCCTCGAGCGCAATCCGCACTACTGGGACGCGGGATCGGTCGGCCTGGAGAGCCTGGAGTTCCGCACCGTCGAGTCCCAATTCACGGCCCTGAACCTGTTCCTGACCGGCGAGGCCGACTTCGTGCCCGAAGTGCCGAGCTTGGCGGTGCCTGCGTTGCTCGAGCGGGAGGCCGGGCGGCCGGGCCTGCGGCCGGAGTTCCGGCCCAGCCCCTTCCTGGCGACCTACTTCTACCGCTTCCACGTCCTCGACCCGGCGCTGGGCGACCCGCGGGTCCGTCGGGCGCTGTGTCTGGCGGTGGACCGCGACCGGATCGCCGCCACCCTCGGCGGCGGCCAGCCGCCGGCCGCGAGCTTCGTCCCGCCCTGGATCCCCGGCTACCGGCCGGCCGAGCAGGAGCCGCGCTTCGACCCCGCCGCCGCGCGGGCGCTGCTGACCGAGGCCGGCTACCCGGGCGGCGAAGGCCTGCCCGAGCTCGAGCTCCTGTTCAACAGCGCCGAGGTCCACCGCGACGTCGCCGAGGTCCTGCAGGCCCAGTGGCGCCAGCACCTCGGAGTCTCCACGCGGCTGCTCAACCAGGAGTGGAAGGTCTTCCTCGACGCCCAGCGCAGCCTCGACTACCAGCTATCCCGCTCATCGTGGATCGCCGACTACCGCGACCCCGCGACCTTCCTCGAGATCTTCCGCAGCGGCAGCCCCAACAACCGCACCGGCTGGAGCGAGCCGCGCTACGACCGCCTGCTCGACCGGGCCAAGCTGGAGGGCGAGCCGGCGGCGCAATTGGAGCTCTACCGCCAGGCCGAGCGGCTGCTCCTCGACCAGGCCGTGGTGCTGCCGCTGTTCTTCTACGCCAACCAGGAGCTGGTCTCCGGCCGGCTGCGCGGCTTCCACCGAAACGCCCTCGGCTGGGTCGACTGGGGACGGCTGCAGCGGTCGGACCAGCCGGAGCCGGAGCGACCGGCGGCCGCCGCCGACCCGGAGGCCACGCGGTGAAGGCCCTCGCGCGCCGGCTCCTGGCTTGGGCCCTGGTGGTCCTGGCAGTGCACGCCGCCGCCTTCCTGATGGTCCGCGCCGCCCGCGGCGGCCCCTTCGACGCCGACCGCGAGCTTCCGCCGGAGATCGAGGCGGCCCTGCGGGCGGAGTACCACCTCGACGAGGGCCTGGGCAGCCAGTACCTGCGCAGCCTCGGCGGCCTGCTCCAGGGGGACTTCGGGCCGTCGATGCGCTACCGCGGGGTCGAGGTCAACGAGATCCTGGGCGACGCCCTGCCGGTGTCGCTGACCATCGGCCTGGGCGCGCTGCTGGTGGCGCTGCTGCTCGGGGTGCCGGCGGGGATCGCGGCCGCCTGGCGCCGCGGCGGCACCGACGCCGCCGTCCTGCTCGGCAGCACCTTGGCGCTGTCGCTGCCCAACTTCGTGCTCGCCGGCGCCGCCGTGGCGCTGTTCTCCTTCGGCCTCGGCTGGCTGCCGCCGGCTGGTCTGGGCGGGCCCCGCCACCTGCTCCTGCCCTGCCTGTGCCTGGGCCTGCCCTTCGCCGCCCAGGTCGCCCGGCTGTGCCGGAGCTCGGCCTTGGAGGTGATGGCCTCGCCGCCGCTGCGCACCGCCCGGGCCGTGGGCCTCCCTCCCGGGCGCATCCTGCGCCGTCACCTGCTGCGCCGCGCCCTGACCCCGGTGCTGGCCTTCCTCGGCCCCGCCGCCGCCGGCCTGCTGACCGGCTCGCTGGTGATCGAGCAGGTCTTCGCCTTGCCCGGTCTCGGCGCCCACTTCGTGCAAGCCGCGCTCAACCGTGACTACACCTTGGCGCTGGGCGCCACCGTGGTCTACACCGCTCTGCTCGGCGCCCTGACGATGGCCGCCGACCTGCTGATGGCGCGCCTGGACCCGCGCCTGGAGGCGCTGTCTTGAAGCGCTGGGGCTTCCGCGCTGGCCTGGCCCTGGTGGCCGTTTTCGCCGCGCTGGCGCTGCTGGCACCGTGGCTGCCGCTGCCGGATCCGGCGGCGGTCGAGCTCGACCAGCGCTTGGAGGCGCCGCAGTGGAGCGCCGCCCCGGTGCTCGGCACCGACGCCAAGGGCCGCGACCTGCTGGCGCGGCTGGCCCACGGCGCCCGCGTCTCCCTCGCGGTCGGCCTCTTCGGCAGCCTGATCGCGCTGGCCGTCGGCCTGCCCTGGGGCGCCGTCGCCGGCCTGCTCGGCGGCCGCACCGACCGCTGGATGATGCGCCTGGCCGACGCCATGGAGTCGCTGCCGATGGTGGTCGTGGTGCTGTTCCTGCTGTCGCTGCTGGGCGAGTACCGGGCCGAGCTGGCGGCGCTGGGCGTCGGCCGGATCCACGTCTTCTACCTCGCCGTCGGCCTGCTGTTCTGGCTGCCGACGGCGCGGGTGGTGCGGGCCGAGGCCCTGCGCCTGCGCCGCACCGGCTACGTCGAGGCGGCCGCGGCCAGCGGCGCCGGCCACCGCCGCATCCTGCTGCGCCACCTGCTGCCGAACCTGGCGCCGGCGCTGCTGGTGATGCTGGGCGTGACGGTGCCCCGGGTGGTGCTGATGGAGGCCTTCCTCAGCTTCCTCGGCCTCGGCGTCGAGCCGCCAGCGGTGTCCTGGGGCCTGCTGGCCTCGGACGGCCTGGCCGCCCTCAACCCGCTGGTCGGCTGCTGGTGGCTGCTGGCCTTCCCCGCCGCCGCCCTCAGTCTGAGCCTGCTGGGGCTCAACCTGGTCGCCGACGGGCTGCGCGACCGGCTCGCGGGCCGCGGCTAGCGGTCGCCCAGAGGGTGCCCGCCCCGCGGACGCGCACCCACCAGGAGGACGCGCCCGCGACGCCGGCTCGCGGCTCAAGGCACGATGGCCAGCGCCAGGGCGGTGGTGGCGTTGCTCAGCAGGCCGGTGCCCGGGTCGAGCGACACCGCCGAGAACCAGACCGTGCTGCCGACGAAGGCGGCGACCTCGCCCGGCCGGGTGGCGATGTAGGCCAGCGCGGCGCCCGAGGGATCCAAGGCGCCGGCGAAGTAGACCAGCATCGGCGGCGGCGCGCCGCCGGCGAGCATCATCGTCAGCGAGTCCAGCACCAGCGGCACCTCGACGCCTTGGTAGACGAAGCCGGGCGCGCTCCCCGCGAGCGAGCCGAGGATCAAGTAATCGTGGCCGCCGAAGTCGACGCTGAAGTCCATCGTCAGGATCGTGACCTGCGCCTGACTGGCCGAGACCGTCGGCCAATCCGCCGCCAAGGATCCCGGTGTGCGGTCGTCGACGGGGTCGAGCGGATCGGTCTCATAGAGGTCGACCCGGCCGTTACCGTCGAAGTCCTCGGCGCCTTCGGTGACGCCGCCGCCGTCGCTGTCCGGGTTCCACGGGTCGGTCAGGCTAATCGGATCGAGGTCCGGCTGGAAGACCAGCGGGTCGGTGCCGAGGATGTTCGGCGGGCCGCCGCTCCAGGTGATGGCGTCGATGCCGAGCTCGGTGCCGTCCTGGACGCCGTCGCCGTCGCTGTCGGCCAGGGTCGGCTCGGTCGGGACGGCGGTGTACGGGCTGTCGCCGAGGAACTCCTCGCCGTCGCTCATGCCGTCGTCGTCGCTGTCCTGATCGAGCGGGTCGGTGGAGAGCGCCACCTCGCGGTAGTAGGGCAGGGCGTCGCCGTCGTCGTCGCTGTTGGTCGGCAGGGCGGTGTCCAGCAAGACCGCGACCGATCCGGCGCCGTAGCCGCCGGTCGAGCTGTGCCCGTCGCCGCAGGCGATCAGCTCGACGCTGCCGCTGAGGGTCAGGTCGCCCGCGGCGGCGACCGCGGTGCCGAGGCGCTGGTTGTCGAACCAGCCGTCGAGGCGCTGGATCAGGTGGCCGTCGGCGCCGGAGTAGAAGTAGAGAGCGCCGGGGTAGGAACCGACGCCGAAGAGGGCCCTGGTCGCACCGACGACGACGTCGTCCACGCCGTCGTGGTCGAGGTCGCCGGGGATGCAGACGGCCTCGCCGTAACCGGACTGCCCCGCTTCGCCGACGAAGCGGTAGAGCAGCGAGCCGTCGGCGCCGGAGTAGGCGTCCACCGCGCCCGGGTTGGTGCTCCCCGGCGGCTGGTGCTCGGGCGCGCCGATGAGCAGGTCGTTGATGCCGTCGCCGTCGAGGTCACCGCCGGCGGAGACCGAGGTCCCGAGCTTGTCCAGGATCTTGGCGCCGACGAATTGGTGGATCAGCGCTCCAGTCGCGCCGGAGTAAAGGAAGGCGGCGCCGTCGTTGGCGCCGCCGGCCGGCGTGTAGGAGGGGCTGCCGATCAGGTAGTCCGGCGCGCCGTCCAGGTCGACGTCGCCGGCGAGGTCGGCGCAGGCGCCGAAGAAGGAGTAGGCCACCAGCGGGCCGTCGAGCTGGAGCAGCAGCGAGCCGTCGGCGCCGGAGTAGACGTAGACGCTGCCGACCGCGCTGAGCCCGCCCACCGAGGCGCCCTGGGCGCCGGCGAGGTAGTCCGCGACGCCGTCGCCGTCGAGGTCGCCCGCCGCGGCCACGGAGGAGCCGAGCTGCTGCAGCGTCTCGGTCCCGAAGTGCTCGCGGATCAAGCTGCCGTCGGCGCCCGAGTAGAGGCCGACCGACCCGAACTTCGCGTGGCTCCAATGGGAGGAGAGCGACATCTCCTTGGCGCCGACCACGAAGTCCGAGACGCCGTCGGCGTCGGCGTCGTCGATCCAGGCGACCGCCGAGCCGAAGTAGCCGCCGGCGGCGTTGAAGGGCTCCTGGCCGTAGACCGCGTAGAGAACGGAAGCGTCAGCGCCGGAGTAGACGAAGGCGGCGCCGCTGGAGGAGACGCCGTTGTTCATCCAATGCTCGGCGCCGACCAGGAAGTCGTCGAAGCCGTCCTGGTCGATGTCGACGCCGCCGGCGACGGCCGAGGCGAGGGGTTCCCAGCTGCTCTGGCCGTCGAGCAACCAGACCGTGCCCCAGCCCTGAGACCAGGCCGGAGCGGAGAGGAGGACGAAGATGAGGGAGAGCGAGGCAGACCGATAGCGCATGAGGGACACCGGCTGGAGGGTGTCTCCAGGCTACCAGAGTGCCTATCCCTCGCCGGGCACCTGCGCCACCAGCTCGATCTCGACCGCCACGTCCTTCGGCAGCCGCGAGACCTCGACGCAGGCCCGCGCCGGCTTGTGGTCGCCGAAGTAGTCGGCGTAGACCTCGTTCATGACCGCGAAGTCACCGAGGTCGGTCAGGAAGACGGTGCACTTGACGACGTCGGAGCGGCGGCAGCCGGCGGCCGCGAGCACCGCGTCGAGGTTCTTCATCACCTGCTCGGTCTGGGCGCGGACGTCGCCCTCGACCAAGCTGCCGTCGGGGCGCAGCGCCACTTGACCGCTGGCGAACAGGAAGCCGCCGGCCTGCACGGCCTGGCTGTAGGGTCCGAGGGCGGCGGGAGCGGCGGGAGTGGAGTGGGCTCGCATGGGGGCTTGGGCGCAACTGGCCGCGAGCAGCGGCAGGCAGAGGGTGAGGCTCAGGACCGAAGGGAGGGCAGCGGGGCGACGCGTCACGCCCGCTCCCGGAGCCGCTCGACCAGCTTGGCGCGGACCGCTACGGACAGGAAGCGGTCGAGGTCGCCGCCGGCGGCGTAGACCTCCTTGATCAGGCGGCTCGAGACGAAGCTGTACTGCTCGTTGGGCATGACGAAGACGGTCTCGACCTTCGGCGTCAACGCCCGGTTGGTCAGCGCCATCTGGTACTCGTACTCGAAGTCCGAGATGGTGCGCACGCCGCGCAGGATCACCGGGATGTCGTGGTCGCGGCAGTAGTCGACCACCAGGCCGCGGAAGCCCTCGACCGTGACGCCGGGGATGTCGGCGACCTCGGCGCGGATCATCTCGACCCGCTCCTCCTGGGTGAAGAGCGGGCTCTTCGACTGGTTGCGCGCCACGGCCACGCACATCGGTCCGAACAGGGCCGCCCCGCGCCGGATCAGGTCGAGGTGGCCGAGCGTGATCGGATCGAAGGTGCCCGGGTAGAGGGCCCTCGGAGCGTCGCTGCCCATGCCCGGATTCTAGTGTCACCGGCGGCGGGGCAGGACGTCGGCTCTAGGTGGCGGCGCCCCGCTTCCCCCTCGGCCCCTGCGCCGCGGCCCTGTTCGTGCTCGCGGCCGGTGTCGCCGTGTGCTCGGAGGAGCTGGAGCTCCAGGCTGCGACCGGGCTGGCGGCCGGGGCCGCGGCGGCGGCGGCCGCCACCGCCGGGCTGCTGAGCGGCCGACGGCTGCCGCTGCTCCTGGCGGCGGCGGCGCTGGGCTGGTCGCGGGCCCCGGCGCCGGGCCCCGCCCGGGAGCGCCCGCCCCCCCCCGGAGAGCTGACCGGCCGCCGCGCCAGCGGCCGCGCCCGCCCGGACGGCACCCCCGGCGGGG
>CAYZXS010000027.1:54007-55529 GCA_964482495.1 uncultured Planctomycetales bacterium | reverse complement strand
GGCTTCGAGCCCTACCCGAGCCCGATGCCCGACCTGGACTGCGCCGACTGCCACGGCGAGGCCCCGGAGCTGATGCGGCCCGACGCCGACGGCTGCGAGATGTGCCACGACGAGGACTACCGCGAGATCTTCGACGACTGGCGCAGCACCACGCAGGAGTACCTGGACGAGCTCCGGGCGTTGCTGGCCGGCCCTGAGGGCGCCGCGGCCACCCCCGAGGCCCGCGCCCGGGCCCAACGGGCCCTGGACCTGGCCGCCGGAGACGGCAGCCTGGGCGTCCACAACCCCTTCCTGGTCGAGAGCATGATCCAGGAGGGCATCGACGCCCTGCAGGAGTAGCGGCAGCGCCCGCGAAACCCCCTGTTGCGCCGGCGCAGCGGGTTTATCTCCTGGTGCTGCCACCACCTAGGAACACCACGGCGAAATGAAGGGGATTCGTTGCACCCTCCTTCTCTTCCTGTGTGCCTGGGGCGGGTCACCCGCCTGGGCCCAGGACGAGGATCCGAGCGAGACCTGCCTGATGTGCCACGACACCGTGGCCGAGGCCGAGGAAGGCGTCGAGGGCGTCCACCCGCTCGACGACTGCTTGATGTGCCACGCGGGCCTGGACGGCTTCGACTTCAGCGAGGGCGACGAGCACCCGCTGGAGCTGACGGCGCCCGACTGCTCCGGTTGCCACGAGGAGCCGGTCGAGAAGCTCACGGGGACCCCGCACGAGGACATGGGGCTCGACTGCGCCGCCTGCCACGGCGGCCACAACATCCAGCCTGCGGACAGCTGGCGACAGCCGGGCGCGCTGGAGGACTGCCTGATGTGCCACGAGGAGGCGGCGGAGGCGCTCGAAGACAGCGTTCACCACCCCTACTCACGGAACGACCCGCGCCCCTACCCCAGCTGCCTGGACTGCCACATCGACATCCACGCCGCCGGCAGCGCGGACCGGACCCCGCTCGAGCTGAAGCAGTGCCTGAACACCTCCTGCGGCTCCTGCCACGAGAAGGACGTCCAGGACTACTTCGAGTCGCGCCACTTCGAGGTCCTGGTCGAAGAGGAGGACGCCGCCGCACCGACCTGCCTGAATTGCCACGGCTCGCACTCGATCCGGGAGCACCACGAGACCGAGCGCGCCGTCAGCGCGGAGTGCCTGAGCTGCCACACCGACTACGGGCTGAGCCTGCACCACCTGCCGGAGGAGGGGCCGCCGGACCTCAATTGCACCGTCTGCCACAGCGGCCACAAGACCTCCGAGGAGCACGTCGCCGATCGCTTGTTCCCCTCGGGCGGGCTGCAGAACTGCACCTACTGCCACTCGACCGACCAGCACCAGGGCGCGGACCTGGCCCACGACAACGCCGCCTGCAGCGAGGCCGAGGGCCGCGAGATGCAGTGCGTCGACTGCCACACCTTCCACTGGGAGGTGGAGGACGGCGTCGGCATCCCTGGCACCAGCCACAAGGCCTGCGAGACCTGCCACGAGGAGCAGGGCGAGGACTACGCGCTGTCGGTGCACGGCCGCTCGCGC
>CAYZXS010000027.1:40986-53907 GCA_964482495.1 uncultured Planctomycetales bacterium | reverse complement strand
CTGCCACGAGGAGCAGGGCGAGGACTACGCGCTGTCGGTGCACGGCCGCTCGCGCGGGGCCGGCAACCCCGAGTCGCCCTACTGCACCGACTGCCACGGCCAGCGCGGCAGCGTGCTCAAGGCCGAGATCGAGTTCGCCAACGGCGCCGCGGTCGAGCACTGCGAGACCTGCCACGGCGACGAGGAGCTGATGTACCGCTTCGGGGTCAACCCCTTCGTGGTCAGCGGCTTCCACGACACCTACCACGGCGAGCTCTACGACGTCACCAATACCGGCAAGGAC
Source organism: uncultured Planctomycetales bacterium (assembly GCA_964482495.1). Lineage (GTDB taxonomy): Bacteria > Planctomycetota > UBA1135 > UBA1135 > UBA1135 > J029. The sequence goes on along the minus strand of CAYZXS010000027.1, from coordinate 53,624 downwards.
CTGGCCTTCGCCAACTGCGCCGACTGCCACGACTACCACGCCATCCTCGAGCCCGAGGACCCGATGTCGCTGGTCAGCGAGGAGCGGCTGCTCGAGACCTGCCGCCGCTGCCACGAGGACGCCGAGGCCAAATTCACCAGCTACGTCACCCACCCTCGCCGGCCCAATCAGGAGGAGGTCGACGCCGCCATGGCCGGGGCCGAGCCGGTGCAGCCGACGCCGCCGCGGCCGGGCGCGGTCTACGAGAACCGCGGCATGCCGACCAACGACGAGGGCGGCTTGCAGGCCCTGCTGCACAGCGCCGACGTCTTCATGAAGGGCCTGTTCTTCAGCGTCATGGCCTTCTTCCTGGTCCACACCCTGCTGTGGTTCCAGAAGGGCGTGCGCCAGCGCTACGGCCCGCGGCGCATCTACTACCGCCGCTTCAACGCCTACGACCGGATGCTGCACATCCTGGTCAACATCAGCTTCCTGGCGCTGGCCTTCACCGGCTTGCCGCAGACCTTCTCCCACACCGGCATGGGCCGCTGGGTGCTCGACCACGTCATGACCATCGAGCAGGCCCAGGACATCCACTACTGGGCGGCGCTGATCACCGGCCTCTACTTCGTCCTGCACCTGGCCCAGGTGGCGGTGCGGCTGAAGCAGAAGGGCTGGAAGAAGGTGCTGTGGGGCCCGGACTCGCTGGTGCCGCGCATCAAGGACCTGCAGGACTTCAAGCAGCACATGCTGTGGTTCTTCGGCAAGGCCGAGCGGCCCAAGTTCGACCGCTGGACCTACTGGGAGAAGTTCGACTACTTCGCCGTCTTCTGGGGGGTCTTCGTCATCGGCATCTCCGGCCTGATCCGCTGGCAGGAGGAGTGGTTCGGCAACCTGATCGGCGGCGGCGCGGTGTCGATCGCGACCACCATCCACAAGGAGGAGGCGCTGCTCGCCACGGCCTTCATCTTCATGGTCCACTTCTTCAACACGCACCTGCGCAGCGAGAAGTTCCCCATGGACGTCAGCATCTACACCGGCCTGATCACCGAGCACGAGCTCAAGGAGGAGCGGCCGGAGCAGTTCGAGCGCATGCTCGCCGAGGGCAAGCTCGAGGGCCTGCGGGTCGAGGGTCGGTCCAACGCCTCCGTGTGGCTGGCCTACCTCTGGGGCACGATCGCCCTGACCCTGGGCGTCTTCATGCTGGTGATGATCGTGCTCGGCTTCCTCAGCCACTAGCCGCGGCTGCGGAAGGCGCGCGGCAGCAGCTCCGCGAGGGAGGCGGTGGCCTCCGCCTCCCGCCCGCAGCAGTGCACGGGCACCTGCTCCGGGTCGGGCGCGAATTCCAGCAGCACCTGGCGGCAGCCGCCGCAGGGGGTCACCGGGGGCGTCGTGTCGGCCCAGACCGCCACCTCGGCGATCTGCCGCCAGCCCAGCCCCACCCCGGCGGCGACGGCGTTGCGCTCGGCGCAGACCGCCAACGGGTGGCTGGCGTTCTCGACGTTGGTGCCGGCGCTGACGCCGCCGTCGGCCCAGCGCACGGCGGCGCCGACAGCGAAGCCCGAGTAGGGCGAGTAAGAGGACTCGGCGGCCTCGCGGGCCCGCTGGATCAGCGCGTCGCGTCCGCCTCGTCCCGGATCGGCTTGGCTCATGTCTACTGGGGGCGCAGGCGCGCCTGGTACAGCTCCGCGTGGTGGGCGCTGGCCCACTCCAGCAGCGGCCGCTGCTCCTCGGGGAAGGGCTCCTGCTTCGGCTGATAGGGCAGGAAGCCGGTCGACTCCTCGACGCCGCGGTACCAGAAGTCGGCCCACACCCCGTAGCAGGGGTGGCGGCCGGGCGGCCACGAGAGCATGCCCGGGTCGAAGTCCAGGCCGAGCTCGGCGCACAGCGCCCGGAGCACGCCCTCGGGCTCGTCGAGCAGGTCGCGCGAGGACACCACCGGGCCGCCGTGCTGGCGCCATAGCGCCGCCTGGCGGTCGAAGCCCAGGTCCTCGGGACCGACCTCGCCCAGGTCGCGGATCATCGACTGGATCAGCTCGGCGGGATCCCGGATCAGGAAGGCGTGCCGCCTGGCGGCGAAGAACGCCGGCGCCAGCTCGACCACGCCGAGGTGGTGCGCCATGTGCTTCTCGAGCACCAGGGGCGCCTGGATCTGGTCCAGGTCGGGGTCCCCGGCGGCGAGGATCTCCTCCCGCATCGGGTGCAGCTTGCCGCTGCCGCGCAGGTAGGCGGCGTAGAGCGGCTCGTCGGCGCAGGCGCAGCCGGGCCGCTGGGCGAAGGCGCGCATCAGGGCCGTGGAGACCGTGCGGGGGCAGGACCAGAGGGCGACCCGCAGGCTCACTCGCCGTCCCCGCCGGCGGCCTTCTTCGAGACCGCCTTCTTGGTCGCCTTCTTCTTGACCGACTTCTTCTTGGCGGTCTTCTTGGCGGCCTTCTTCGGGCTCTTCTTCGCCCGCGGCTTGAACTCGAAGCGGTGGCGGCCGTTCGGCTGCAGCACCAGGCGCGCGGTGAAGGGGCGGCCCTTCTTCGAGATGAAGTCCTCGATCCACTCGGTGTGGCCGACCTCGGGGTCGAAGTAGGGCAGCAGGTCGCTGCGCCGCAGCTCGCGCTTGCAGACGGTGCGCGGCATGCGCAGGCCGCAGCCCTTCTCGGCGTCCGGCTCGCGGCACTCGAAGTGGGTCGGGGTCTCGCGGACCTTGCCCTTCTTGCAGCGCGGGCAGCCGAGGAACGGCGACTCGTCCACCGGGTAGGAGATCAGCTCCGGCGCCACCGATCCGTCCTCGTCGCCGCCGCGGAAGCCCTTGACGGGCTCGAAGGCCATCTTCAGGTCCTCGTCGAGTTGGACCCGGCCGGCGTAGAAGTCGCCGCGCATGCTGGCGAAGCCCTCGATCGGCCCGGAGTCGCGCTCGTTGAGCAGCTTCTCGGCCACCGGACGGTTGATGAAGCGACCGCGGAATTCCTTCCAGATGGTGAAGTCGCAGCCGTCGTCCTCGACCGCCTTGGCGTCGCAGGACTTCATCCAGCCCTCGGTGTCGGCGGCGGCGGCGGCCTCGGTCAGGCGCTGCACGCCGTCGGCCACGGTGCTGGGCTGGCTCAGGCGCACCGCGACGGTGGCCGTGGTCCGCTTGGGGGCGGCCTCGACCGACTCCACCTCCGGCAGGGCCTGCAAGGCGGCGACCACCCGCTCCAGGCGCTCGGCCAGCGCCGCGGCGGCGCCCTTGCCGGCGACCGTCTTCAAGGCCAGCTCGTAGCGGTCGGCGCGCGGCACCTTGGTGCAGCGGTAGCCCTTGAGGCCTTCGATGACCGAATTGCCGTCTCGCGGGCAGCTCCCGAGCGGCGCCTCCTCGCGGTAGAGGTCGCCGTAGTCGAAGCTCCGCAGGCGTTCGATCAGGTCCCGGACCCGCTCGGTGACCTCCCCCATGTACGAATCGCGGCTGCGCTGGCCGGCCTCGACCTGGAACAGGTGGAACTCCATCTCCGCGGTCTGCTCGGCGCTTGCCAAGTGGTCGGCGTGGATGCGCTCGAGGAAGTCGATCAGGGTGATCCCCTTGGCGGAGGCCCGCAGGCTCTTGCCGCTGCGGCTGGCGTACCCCTTCGCGATCAGGGCCTCGATGATGTCGGCCCGGGTCGCGGGCGTGCCGAGGCCCTTCTGGCGCAGGGCCTCGACGGCTTCGTCGTCCTCGATCTCGTCGTGCAGCTCGAGGTCCAGGTCGCTCGCCTGCTCCATGCCCTTCAGCAGGCCGGCCTCGGTCAGGCGTGAGGGCGGCCGGGTGGCGTCCTCCTCGAGCTCGAGCGCGCGGCTGGTGGCGCTGGTGCTGTTGCCGGGCGGCACGCCCAGGTCGGGCAGCACCTCGGAGGCCGGCGGCCGGCGGTCGACCGCCTGCCAGCCCGGCACGACCAGGCGCTTGGACTCGGTGAAGAAGCTGCGCGGGCCGTCGGCGGCCTCGATCCGGGTCTCGCGCACGACCTTCTGCCAGGTGCTCGGGCCCAGGAAGGCCGCGAGGAAGCGCCGGGAGACCAGCTCGAAGACCTTGGCGTCATCCCCGCCCAGCGGCGTGCTCGGCACGGTGCCGGTCGGGATGATCGCGAAGTGGTCCCCTACCTTGGAGCTGTCGAAGTTGCGCTTCTGGTTCTTGAGGCCCTCGCGTCGGAGGGTCTGCGCGGCCTCGGCGATGCCGGCCGCCCGCTCCTTCTCATCCAGGGCCTCGGCGGCCCCGCCTTCGGCGAGCAGCTGGATGACCATGTCGACATGGCCGTGGTAATCCTCCGGCAGGGCGGAGGAGTCGGTCCGCGGGTAGGTCAGAGCCTTGTGGCTCTCGTAGAGCCGCTGGGCGGCGCCCAGGGTCCGGCGCGCGGACAAGCCGTAACGACTGTTGGCCTCCTTCTGGAGCGAGGTCAGGGAGTAGAGCGCCGGCGGCCGCCGGTTCGACTCGCTGACCTCCTCCGAGGCCGAGGCCGGCTGGCCCTGCAGCGCCGCCAGCAAGGCCTTGGCCTCCTCCTCGTCCCAGATCTTCTCTCCGTCCTTGCCGCTGCGGCTGGTCCGGTAGAGGGCCTGGTACTCGTGTCCAGCGGCCTCGAAGCTGCCCCGGAGCCGCCAGTAAGCCTTGGGCTCGTGGGCCAGGACCCGCAGCTCGCGGTGGACCAGCAGGGCCAGGGTGGGCGTCTGGACCCGGCCGGCCGACCAGACCCCGCGCTCGCGGCGGCCCTTGAGCCGCTTGGTGATGCCGCGGGTGGCGTTCATGCCGATCAGCCAGTCCGCCTCGGCCCGGCAATAAGCCGCGGAGCCCAGGCCGTCGAAGCGCTCGGCCGGCTCGAGGGCGGAGAAGGCCTCGAGGATGGCCTCCTTGGTCATCGACTGCAGCCACAGCCGCTTGACCGGCTTGCCGGTGCCGGCGTAGTCCTCGATCTCGCGGAAGATCAGCTCACCCTCGCGCGCCGCGTCGCAGGCGTTCACCAGCTCCTCGACCTCCGGCTTCTTCGCCAGCTTGCGCAGGAGGTTCAGCTGCTTCTTCTGACCAGAGCGAGCCTTACGCCTGAATTCCTGGGGCAGGATGGGCAAGCTGCGGAGCTGCCAGGTCTTGAGCTCGGGGTCGTAGTCCTCGGGCTCGGCCAGCTCCAGGAGGTGGCCCACGGCCCAGGCGATCAGGCGGTCGGGACCTTCCCAATAGCCCTCGTGCTGCCGGTAGGTGCCCGGCAGGACCCGGGCCAGGTCGGCAGCGACGCTCGGTTTCTCGGCGATGACGAGTTGCATGTCTGAATCCGCGGCGGGGAACTTAAGGGGACGCTCCCCCGCGGGCAAGGAAGATCCTGCTCCTGAAGCTCGGCCGCTGCGGCGAGGTGATCCAACCATATACCCAAGTCCTTTTCAAGTAGAACTTTCCGCGCGGCTCGAAAATCCCGGAGTTTCCGCGATCCTAGGACTCAAGTCGCCCGGAAGGGATGGACGAAAGAGAGTCGACGCGAAATCGGATCATGTTCAATAACCGCCTTCCCCTGTTCGAGAGCATCGCCGCTGTTCTGGCGGTCGCTGTCGTCGCCCTGCTCACGGCCCTGCCCTCTTCCGGCAACGACCCGGAAAAGGACGCGCGGCTGATGGACGGTCTCAGCCTGATGCGGACCGCAGTCTTCCGCTTCAGCATGGAGCACTCGGACTACCAGGGAGCGATCCTCCCCGGCCGGGACGGCGAGAACGTGGTCGATCAGCTGACCGGCCTCTCCCGCAACAACGGCTCCACCTTCGAGCCGCTGTCCGGGCGGGAAGATCGTTGGAACGGCCCCTACCTCCGGGGCATCCCGACCAACCCCGTCAACAACCTCAACACCCTCCGCGTCGTCGGAGGCAGCGGCATTCCCGAGCTGACGGGGATCGCGGGTTGGGTCTACCAGCCCGATACCGGCAAGGTCCTCCCGGACCTGCCGGGGAAGGACCTCCGTGGGGTCCTCTATGCCGATTACTAGACTCGGCTCCATCTCCAGGGACGGGCCCGCAACTTCCGTTGCGGGCCCATTTGTTTTCCCCAGGGCTCACTGCTCGGATGGCGCCGCAGCGGCGGCGGCGCCCTCGCCCTGGCCCCACCAGCGCTGGGCCCAGGCCGCCGCCCACTCCTGATCCCGGTCCTCGTGGCAGCGGGTGCAGGCGTCGGGCATGCCGGTGCGCAGGGCCTCAGCCGGGTCGGGAGACCAGCGCGTGTGGCTGCGCAGCTCCAGCTTCTCGGCGTGGTTCACGATCTTCGGCATGTGGCACTCGATACAAGTGCTGCCGCCTTCCTCGGGGTCGTGGTGGGTGTGCTCGCGGATCTGATCCGTGGACCACTCGTGGCAGGACAGGCACAGGGTGTCGTCCCGGGAAGGCAGCACGGTCTCACGCGGGTGGCGCCGGTCGTGGACGTCATGGCAGCTGGTGCAGCTCATGCCGGCCTCGGTGTAGTGGGCGTCCATCCGGTAGTCCATGGCCTGCTGGTGGTGGGCGCGGCTGCTGCCGTCGGGCCAGTGCGAGGCGGTGGTCTCGCCCGGCACCGGCTTGTCGAAGCCATAGTGCTCGGCCAGCGGCTCGCCGGGCAGGTAGTCGTGCGGGAAGCGCAGGCGAGTGGGCGCGCCGTGCTCTTCGACCTCGGCGTGGCCCCGGCTGTGGCAGGCGCCGCACAGGTCCACCTGCCGCTCCAGGCTCAGGTCGGCCGGGTCGACGATCAGGCCGGGCGCCTCGGGGTCGGCCAGGTGCAGCGAGGCCGGGCCGTGGCAGGATTCGCAGCCGACGCCGAGCTCGCGGTAGCGGGCGTCGAAGCCGCCGTCCGGCCGGGCCTCGAGCTTCGTGCCGACCGTGTGGCAGCCGGAGCAGCGCGGCGCCCACTCGTTGGCGATCGAAGCCCAGAACTTGCCGGTGCCGACGGTCTCGTGGCCCACCGAGCTGTAGGGCTTCCAGTGTTGGGTCAGGTGGTTCCACTGCACCGGCAGCACCGCCTCGTGGCCCTCGACCTCGGTGACGAAGCGCTGCTTGTAGAAGCCGCCGATGGTCCGGAGCACGGGGTAGTCCCGCATCTCGCCGTCGGGGCCGAGGGTGCGGACGAAGTAGCGTCCGTCCTGCTCCCAGGCGCTCATCTCGACGCCGTCCATGGTGAAGGGCTCGCCGTCGAAGGGCGCCACGATGGTGTCGGCGCTGGCGAGCTGCTCCTGGTACGGGTGGCGAGTGCGGAGCCAGCCTTCGTTGTAGGAGGGGTGGCACTCGCGGCAGGCCTCGGAGCCGACGTACTCGGCCTTGCCGGCGCGGAGCTGCGCGGCCACCGGCGCCTCCGGCCGGATGGCCAGGGCGCAGGACGCCACAGCCGCCAGGAGGAAGGTCAGAGAGGCGGGAAGGGGCAGGCGGGGACGCATGGACGGGCGGAACTGCAAAGGCCGTGCCGGGCTCGGCAGGGGCCCCTGGGGCAGCCTAGGTTACGGCCGCGAAACCAAGCCGGCCCGCTTCCCCGGCGAGCGGCCTGGGCCTCAGCAGCCGCCGAGCTCCCGCAGCCGGTGCTGGGCGGCGCCGGACTCGAAGACCTCGCGGGCGGCGCCGACCGCGGTGGCGAAGTCGGGCGCGAGGCCGGCCAGCCGCAGGATCAGCGCCGCCCCGATCAAGGCCGAGTGATAGGCCGGCCCCGGCACGCCCATCAGGGCCTGCTGGGTCGCGACCACCGAGGCCTCGAGCCGGTCCTCGTGCATCTGACCGGGCTCCGAGGCGCACTCCAGCACCAGGTCGGCCGGGTGCAGGCGCAGCGGCGTGCGGACGCCGTCGTCGATGCACAGGCCGCGGGTCTGGTCGCTCACCCACGGGTCGAGCGAACCCTCGACCCCCTGCACGATCAGGGCGTTGGCGTGGCCGAGGCTGGTCAGGGCCTCGCTGGCCTGGCCGAGCACCGGCCCGCTCCGGGCCGGCACCAGCAGCCGGCAGCCGTCCGGGGCCAGCAGCTTGGCCACGGTGTCTGGCGCCGAGCGCAGGCCGGTGTCGTTCTCGACCTCCAGCAGCCGCGCCCAGCCCGGATCGGCGCCGGTCGGCCGCCAGAAGCCGAGCTGCTGCCGGCGCAGGCAGTCCGCCGCGCGGTCGGGGTCGGCGTGCAGCTCCCCGCCGAGGCGCTGCCACAGGTCACCGACCGTGACGCCGGCGCCCTCGGCGTGCGGCGCCGCCTGGACCAGCACCGGGACCCCGCAGGCGGCGGCCGCGGCGGCCGATGCCAGGGCCAGCAGCGGGTGGCGGCTCTTGCCCAGCCGGCTGGTCGAGACCACGACCGCGCCCTCGGGCAGGGCCGGGAAGGCCACCCGGGCGCGCGCGGCGGTGGCGAAGCCAGCCAGCTCGTCGCCGGTCATGCCCCGGCTGCGCATGGCGACGAAGATCGCCGCCACCTGGGCGTCGCTGCCGGCGCCCTCGAGCATCCGGCGGTAGGCCTGCTCGGCCTCGTGGCGGCTGAGGTTCCGAGAGCGCGTGCCTTCGATCGCGCCGCCGATCTTCTGGACCAGGTCCCTCAGGTCGTCCTCAGCCATGCCCTACTGTGCCATCTTCTCCTCGACCGCCGCCAGCACCTTGGCGACGTGCCCCTTGATCCGGACGTTGTCGAAGATCCGGGCGACGCGGCCCGAGGGATCGATCACGAAGGTCGAGCGGACGATGCCCATGTACTTCCGGCCGTAGTTGTTCTTCTCCCGCCAGACCCCGTACTTCAAGGCGACCCGGCTGTCGCGGTCCACCAGCAGCGGGTAGTTGAGCTCCTCCTTCTCGGCGAAGGCCTCGTGGCGCTCGAGGTCGTCCGAGCTGAGTCCGAGCAGCACGACGCCGAGCTCCTCGAAGGCCTCCATCGCGTCCTGGAAGTCGCGCGCCTGGCTGCTGCAGCCGGCGGTCATGTCCTTGGGATAGAAATAGAGCACGACCCAGCGGCCGCGCAGCTCGGTGAGACGAACGCGACCCTCCAGGGTGGCCGGGAGGGTGAAGGCAGGCGCACGCTTGCCTTCGCGGAGGACAGGATTCGGCACGGGCTTCTTCGGCGGGGGGAACCGATGGCGGAGCGTTTCCGCCATGGATTATGCCCCCGCTGCCGAAGTTCGCTAGTGCGGCACGCGGTCCTTCTCGCCCTCGCCTTCGTCGGCGCCGCCCTCGGCCTCGTCCTGCTGCGCTTGCACGCCCTCGATCACCGCGTCGACCACCTCCTCCGCCGTCGGCGCCGGCCGCGGCCGGATGTGGGCGAAGTAGGGCGCCTTCTGCTTGTCGTAGGCGACGTCGCCGTTCACCACCGCCCACTGGACGAAGCTGCGGTAGTCGAAGAGGTCGCCGTCGGTGATGACCAGGTCGGCGTCCTTGCCGGCCTCGATCGAGCCGATGCGGTCGGCGACGCCCAGGATCCGGGCGGCGTCCAGGGTGATCGAGCGCAAAGCGGCGTCCTGCGGCAGGCCGCCGCGGATGGCGAAGGCGACCTCCATCGGCAGGGTCAGCAGGTCGCGGCCGGCGATGCCGCCGGTGCTGATGTAGGTCTGGCTGGGGACGACGGCGAACTCGACGCCGTGCTCCCACAGCACCTTCGCGTTCTCGATCGACCAGCCGCTCGGGCGGTTGAGCTGCTCGTTGGCCCAGCTCTTGGAGCGGGGCGTGATCACCAGCTTGACGCCGGCGCGGCTGAGCCGCGGCGCCACGGTCCAGGCCTCTTGGCCGCCGAAGACCACCGCCTCCATGGGGTAGTCGTCCAGCAGCTCGCAGACCGACAGCAGGTCCTTGGTGGTGTTGGCGCTGAAGCGGGCGACCGTCTGGCGCTGGAGCAGCTTCAGGGAGCGGTCGTCGACGCCCTTCTTGTCCGGTTCGCTTAGGACCTCCTCGCCGGCCTTCTTGGCGGCCTCGTAGGCCCGCTGCTCGCGCAGGTAGTCGCGGGCGCGGTCGAGCTTGGCGCGCAGCTCGCGTCGGCCGCGCGGCGACGAGCTCGAGTAGCTGAGCGTCGCCCAGCCGGTCTGCCCCATCACCACGTCCTCGATCGAGTGCCGCACCAGCTTGGCGACCGCGCCGCCGGACTGGACCGCGGTCAGGCCGCCGGCCAGGCCGAGGTCGACGTTGAGCGAGAAGGGGTCGTACTCGTCCCCGAGGGAGCCGCCGCGGCCCTGGACCACGCCGCTCGAGTTCACCGCCACCAGGCCCGGGTAGACCTTCATGCCGGCGGCGTCGATCACCCGCGCGCCGTCGGGCACGGAGACCCGGCGGCCGACCTTGAGGATCCTGCCGTTCTTGCACAGCACCGTCCCGCTCGGGATGACGCCGTCGCTGACGGTGTGGATCTCGGCGCCGACGATCGCCAGGTAAGGGCTGTCTTCGGCCGGGGCGGCCTCCTCGGGCTGCTCCTCCTCGACCTCCTCCTGCTCGGCCTCCTCCTCGGGAGCCGGTTCCTCCTCGACGACCTCCTCCTTCGGGGGGTCTTGCGGGGCCGGGACGGCGGCCGGAGCGGCCGCGAGTGCGAGCATCAGTTCGAGCAGTGCCATTACTTGTCCTCCTCCTCATCGGCGCGGTCGTAGACCACCTCGCCGTCGCGGAGCACCAGCTGGACCTCGGCGACCGGGTCCAGGAAGTCACCATCCAGCAGGATGAAGTTGGCCGGAGCGCCCGGCTTCAAGGCCTGGACCAGCTCCTCCTGGCCCATGGCGGCGGCCGGACGCAGGGTCACGGCCTCGATCGCGGCGCGGCGGTCGAGCCCCTCCCGCACCAGGTCGGCCAAGCCCAGCCGCAGCTGGCGCACGCCCTCCAGGTCGGAGCGCGGCGGCGTCAGCACGATCTCGACCCCGGCGCCGTCGAGCTCGGCAGCGGGGTTGGTCGGGATCCGGGTGTAGGGCAGGTTGGGCATCGCCGCGGGCAGGTAGACCCGGACGCCGGCCTCGGCCAGCGAGTCCCTGACCTCGTGGAAGTTGCCGGCGAAGCCGCCCCAGCGGGGAAGGGTCAGGACGGCCTCCCAGGCCAGGTCGCGGTCCTCGAGCAGGTCGAGCCAGTGGAGCCAGGCGGCGGGCTTGTCCAGGCTCACCTGGACCACGCGCTCCTTGCGCAGCCACTCCACCACCGGGACCAGGTTGGGGTCGATCTTGGGCGGCTCGAACTCCTTCGGCGGCTCCTTCTCCTCGGGCTTCTGGCCGTTGCCGCCGCCCTTGCCGTTGCCCTGGGGCTTGGGCGGATCCTGCGCGGCCTTGCCGCCGCCCGGGCCGCCTTGGCCGTTCTTCTTGGCCTCCGCCGCCTTCTTCTCCGCCTCGGCCTTGGCCTTCTGCTTCTCCTCCCACTCCTTGCGAGCCTTCTGCCAGGCCTCCTTGGCCTTCTCCTCGTTCTCGATCGCCTTCTCGGCGTCGGCGATGGCCTTGCGCAGCAGGTCCTTGGAGGACCGCAGGCTGCCCACCATGCGGAAGCACAGGTGCAAGTCCTCCACCAGCGCCTCCGGCTCCGGGGTGCCGGAGTCAGCGGCGATGACCGAGCTGCGGCCGGGGATGCCGTCGCCAGGCGGGTCCACGCCCATCACCAGCACGCCGAGCTCGAGCAGGTCGGTGAGCTGCTCGTCCTCCAGCCATAGGCTGTCGACGGCGCGGAAGCGGGCGTTGCGGCCGCCGCCCCGGGAGCTCGTGACCAGGAAGTTGGCGTGCGACAGCACCAGCGGCGGCGCGATGGTCGAGCCCGAGCCGCGCAGGTCGCGGATCCGCGCCCCCTCGGGCGCCACCAGGGCCTGGCCGATCTTCTCGATGACGCCGTCGCGCACCATCACGAAGCCGTTCTTGATCGGGTCGCCGTCGAGGGTCTCGATCTGGTCGACGCGGTAGATCGTCGGCCGTCCCTGGAGAGCGGGTTCTTCCGTCTCCTGGGGAGCCAGGAGCGGGGCGGCGAAGAGCAGGAGGGCTGCAGCAGCGGGCATGTTCAGTAACGCTGGCCGTCTCGGATGTCGTAGGCGATCTCCCCGTCCACCAGCACGAGCTGCACCGGCGAGCGAGGATCGAGAGGTTGGCCGGCCTTGACGACGATGTCGGCGTCCAGGCCGGGCACGAGGCGGCCGAGGTGGTCCTCGGCCAGGATCTGGCGGGCGGGGTCGACGTTGATCGACTCCAGGGCCTCCCAGGTGGAGCAGCCGAGCCGCTCGGCCAGGGAAGCCTGGTAGAGGAACTCCTCCTGCGGCACCACCGGGGCGTCGGTCTGGACCGACAGGTCGGTGTTGCCGGCGGCCTCGTAGGCCTGCACCAGGCCGGTGAAGCGGGCCCGGCCGTTGAAGGAGAAGTCGAAGTTGCGCGGGCCGATGTTGAGCGGCGCCGCGACCTCGGCGATGGCCTCGGCGGCCATGTAGCCGTGGAAGGAGGCGTGGCTGACCACCACCGGCAGGCCCATCTCGAGCTGGAACATGCGCACCGTGCCGTAGGTGTCGCGGGCGCCGGCGGTGTGGACCAGGTACGGGTGGTGGCGGCGCTCGATCAGCGCGATGTGGAAGACGTCGGGCCGGCCGTCGAGGGTGTCGGACTCCGAGACCTCGCGGGCCTCCTTCAGCCACCAGCGCAGCATCCACCACATGCCCATGCGCGAGCCGCCGAGGTCGGCGCGGCGCTCCGGGTTGTAGCCCTGGGCGATCTTGACCGAGCCCGGGTGCCGGAACACCACCTCGTCGACCCGGTCGGCCGGCTTGACCTTGAGCAGCACGCCGG
>CAYZXS010000027.1:0-40886 GCA_964482495.1 uncultured Planctomycetales bacterium | reverse complement strand
CGGAACACCACCTCGTCGACCCGGTCGGCCGGCTTGACCTTGAGCAGCACGCCGGCGCCGCCCATGTTGGTGCCAGAGCCCGGGATGCCGTTGACGGTGGTCACTCCGGCGGCCACGGCGTCGCGGTAGAGCGGGTTCCAGGGAACGACGGTGTCGAGCACCCGGAGCTCGGGGTTGTCCGGGTTGACCATGTCATTGATGTCGCCCCAGCCGCCGGTCTGCACGTGCGAGTGCAGGTCGACCGCGCCCGGGAAGGCGACCGAGTCCGGGTAGGACCAGTGCTCCCCCACCGCGACCGGGAGGCCGAGCTGGTCCTGGCGGCCGACCGCCTGGATGCGGCCGTCGGCGAGCAGGATCCGGGCGTTGTGGATGACGCGGCGCTCCTCCATCGTCAGCGCGATGCCGACGTCCAGCACGTCCACCGCCGCGGGCGGCGCCGGAGCGGCGGCCTGCGGCAGGGCGGCGAGGAGGAGGGCGCCGATCACGGGCTCAGAAGCGGCGCCGCTCCCGCTCGGTGTCGTAGGCCAGCTTGCCGCGGACCCAGGCCTTGTGGACCGAGGAGCGCGGGTCGAGCGGGAAGCCGTCCCAGGCGACGAAGTCGGCGTCCAGGCCGGGCGCCAGGGAGCCGCACTCGTCGCTGATCTTGAGGGCCGCGGCGGCGTAAGAGGTGACGCCGAGCAGGGCGGCGGCGGGGTCGTCGTGGCCCAGCCGCACCCCCATCGCCGCTTGGTAGGAGAGCTCCTCCTGCGGCACCACCGGGGCGTCGGTGTTGTAGCCCAGCATCAGGCCGTCGGGCACCGCCTTGGCCCAGTTGGCGGCGCAGCCCTGGATGCTGGAGTTGGAGCGGTCGAACCAGAACTGGCGCGGGCCGTTCATCACCGGCACCTCGAGCTCGGCGGCCAAGGGCGCGTTCTTGAAGCCGTCGAAGGTGCCGTGGTCGACGAAGGCCTCCAGGCCCAGGTCGCGCTTCTGCATCGTCAGGGTCTGCAGCACCACCTGGTAGATCTGGGTGTGCACGCTGACCGGCACCGAGCCGTCCTCGAGGCCGCGGAAGGCCTCGAGCTCGAAGTCCATCGGCGCCTCGCCCGCCTTGTAGGCCTTGGCCCAGTCGAGGCCGCGCTGCAGCGTGTTCCGGGTGTTCCAGTTCATCAGCATGCGCGAGCGGGAGCCGTCCCAACCCCAGCGCTCGGGGTTGCCGGCCTGGGCCACCTTCAGCGAGCCCGGCGAGCGCATGACGATGTCATCGACGGTGTCGCCGGCCATCTTCACGACCATGCCGAAGCCGCCCATGTTCGAGCCCGAGCCCGGGATCAGCAGGGCGCTGGTGACGCCGCCGGCGAGGCCGTCCCGCACCAGCGGGTTGGCCGGCTCGAGCACCTCGTGGGTGCGCAGCTCGGGGTTGGTCAGGTAGACGGTGTCGTTCAGGTCGCGCAGCGATCCGGCGACGTGGCCGTGCGGCTCCACCATGCCCGGGGCTAGCCACAGGTCGCCGAGGTCGGTGACCACGGCGTCGGCGGGCAGCTCCATATCGGCGTAGCGGCCGACGGCGACGATCTTGCCGCCGCGCCAAGCGACGGCGCCGTTGTTGATGACCCGCGGCTCGGCGGAGGTGAAGACCTTGGCCGCGCGCAGGACCTGCAGCGGCTCCTTGGGCGGGACGGCCGCGGCCGCGACCGGCTGCTGGGCGATGAGACTCAGGGCGAGAGCGGTGAGGATCATTCCTGGGGCACCTCCCGGCCGTTCACGAACACCTGCAGCACCCGGCTGCGGAGGTCGAAGGGCGGGCCGCTGTGGATGATGAGGTCGGCGTCGAGACCCGGCCGCAGGCGGCCGACCCGGTCCTCGATGCCGAGCAGGTCGGCGGCGCCGGCGGTGAGCCCGTGCAGGGCCTGGTCCGGGCCGAGGCCGTAGCGCGTGGCCAGCGCCAGCGCCTGGGGCAGGAAGCGGGCGCCGTTGGAGGAGTCGGAGCGGAAGGCGGTGTTCAGCCCGAGCTCGTGGAAGCGGGCGGCGGGCACGAACTCGGCCCCGTCCTCGCTCCAGATCAGGTCGGAGGAGACCACCACGCCGACGCCCTTCTCGCGCAGCAGCTCGACGACCTCGGGGCCGTCGGCGGCCCCCAGGAGCTGGATCGGCAGGCCGTATTCGCTGAAGAGCTCGACCGCGGTGCGGATCTCGTCGGCCCGGTCGGCGGCGACCAGGGCCACCGCGCGGCCCTCATAGAGCGCCCGCAGGCCCTCGTTGCGCCAGTCCTTCTTCGGCTCGGCGGGGCCGTCGTCCTTCTTCTTGCGCTTCTTCGGCATCTCGAAGGCGGCGCCCTCCTCCTCGACCTCGGTGCGCACGGCCTCGAATTCGATCGAGATCATGCCCTCGAGCACGACGTTGATGACCATGTGATCGGGCGAGTCGATCTCGCCGTCGATCATCACGGTGCCCATCTCGGTCGGGATCTCGACGTGGATCCGGCCGTCCTCGTAGGTGCCCTCGATCTCCTCCTCGCTGCCGCTGGGGTCCATCGGCGAGCTGAGCATCACGATCAAGCGCGTGCCCTCGTGGTGCATGCGCATGAAGACCTCGATCGGCTCCGGGAGCATCTCGTGCTCGATGGTGGCCTCCCACAAGCCGTTGATCGGGTCGACCTCCTTCTCGACGACCTCCTCCTCGGCGGCCTCCTCGACCACCTCCTCCTCCTTCTCGGCCTCTTGCTTGGCGGCGGCGCCCTGCGCCAGCCGCTTGCGCAGCTCGGCCTCGCGCGCGGCGCGCTCGTCGCCGCCCTTCTTGCCGCTCTCCTCCTGCCACTTGGCGTACTCCGCGCGGTGCTTCTTCCACTGCTCGGCGTAGCGCTTGCCGCCCTCGAGCACGCCGCGCAGGTCGGCGGCCCGGTTGGCGTGATCGCCGCCGCGGACGTCGAAGTAGACCAGGTCGCTGCCGGCGAGGTAGGCCTCGCCCGGGGTCGTCGCGGCGGTCTTCACCGCCTGCGCCCGGGTGCCGGTGCGGGAGTAGCTGTTGGGGGCGACCACCATGGTGGTGACGCCGGCGCGGGCGACCGAGCTCCAGTCGGGCTTCCAGCGCGAGCCGGCGCCGAGCAGCCCCAGCAGGGCGGAGTCGTCGACCCGGTTCCCCACTCCGAGGGAACCGCGGGCGTCGATGTAGCCCGGCGTCAGGTGGGCGCCGGACCCGGCGTCGACGACGCGGGCGCCGTCGGGGCGGGGCACCGAGCGGCCGACCGCGACCACCTTGCCGTCGCGCAACAGCACTTCAGCGCCGCCGGTGAGCGGGGCGCCGTCGCCGGTCCAGACGGTGCCGGCGCGCACCACGACGCCGCCGTCGGCCTTGGCCGCGCGGTCGCCGTTCCAGGCCAGCTCGCCGTCGACGTAGACCCGGCGTACGGAGGCCCCGGGGGCCAGCGGGTCGTCGTTGAGGACCACGAAGTCGGCGTCGAAGCCGGGCTGCAGCCGGCCGACCCGGTCGCCGACGCCGAGGGCGTCGGCGGCGGAGGCGCTGATGGCGGCTCGGGCGGCGCCGTCCTCGAGGCCGAGGCCCACTGCGGCGGCGGCGGCCTCCAGCAACCAGTACCACCGGCCCTCGCCGGCGCAGACGGCGACCGTGCGCTGGCCGAGGCCGCGCAGGGCGTCCGGCGCCGGGCCGGTCCAAGCGAGGCCGCGGTCGCCGAGGCGCTCGAACAGCGGCACCCGGAACAGCAGCGAGGCGGCGGCGTCGGAGCGCAGCACCTCGGAGGCCTCCAGGCCGCCCTCGATCAGCAGCGGCAGACCCCAGGCGCGGGCGATCTCGAGCGCGCCGCGCAGCTCGCCCTCGGAGTCGGCGGCGACGCGCAGGGTGCCCTTGCCCTCCAGGTAGGCGGCCAAGGCGCCGAGGTGGGCGTCGAAGCCATCGCCCATCTTGCGGGCGGCGGCGGCCTGCTCGCGCAGCACCATCAGGGCACCGGCGCGGGAGGAAGCCGGCTGGACCTCTGCCGGCAGCAGCGGCGACTCGGAGGTCGGCGGCACCGGCGGCCGGAAGAAGGTCGGCGGGTTGTAGGCCGCCGGGGTCAGGTTGACCCGCAGGTCGGCGCCGTCGCGGAGCACCGGGGCGTCACCGGCGGTCTTGACCACCGCGCCGACGCCGCCGATTAGCCGCGAGCGGGCGGGCGACAGGTAGACCGTGGTGACGCCGCGGCGCAGGGCCGCGCTCCAGTCGCGCCAGGGGTCGTAAGAGTCGATCGCCTTGCGGTGGGCGCCGAGGGCGTGGTCGCCCTGGCCCTGGACGCCGGTGACGGTGCTGTCGGCGGCAACCAGGCCCGGGAACAGCACCTCGTCGCCCAGCTCGACCACCTCGATGAAGGGCGGCAGGGCCGCGGCGTCGTCGACGACCTCGAGCACCTTGCCGTCGCGCACGACCAGCCAGGCGTCCTCGACCGGGGCCGCGGCCGGATCAGCGTAGACCCGGGCGGCGTGGTAGGCCCGCGCCTCGCCCGTAGCCACCAGGGGTGCGGCTTCGGGCTCGACCGCCGGTCGCTCGGCGCCGCCCGTCAAGGCGACCCCGGTGACGACGGCGCCCGCAGCCAGCGCCGCGAAGCTCCAGAGCTTGCTCACTTGTCCTCTCCTTCCAGCAGCCGCTGCAGCCGCTCGTCGTTCTCCCGCTGGTAGACGCTGTCGCCGCGCACCCAGACCTCGAGCACCTTGGATTGGGCGTCGAGCGGGTCGCCGGAGAGCAGAGTGAAGCTGCCGTCGAAGCCGACGGCGAGCTTGCCGATGCGGTCGCCCAGGCCCCAGGCCTCGGCGGCGGCGGTCGTGACGGCGGCCATCGCCGCGCCGCGGGGCATGCCCTCGCGGACGCAGACTGCGGCCTGGTAGCCCGGTCGGTCCGGGCCGAGCCGGCCCTCCTCGGTGAGGATCGCCACCTGGACGCCGGCGTCCCAGAAGGCCTTCGGGGCGAAGGTCTTCTGCTCCTCCCAGGTGACCGGGTCGCGCTCGATCTGCCACAGGCCGCCGAGCATCACCACCGGCCGGCCGGCGTCCTTGAGCAGGCTCGCGGCCTTCCAGGCCGGCGCCGTGACCACGAAGACGCTGTTCTCGAGCAGGCCGTGCTCGGTGGCCCAGTCGATGCCGTGGGCGACGTCGGTCGCCTCCGGGCACCACAGCCAGGTGCGCTCGTCGCCGTTCAGGATCCGGACCAGACCGAGCTGGCTGTCGTCCAGGTCCTCCTCGGAGATCAGCGCCTTGCCAGGGAAGTCCTCCCCATAACGGATCAGGCCGCCGGCGGAGTCACGCCCGTCGCCGTCGTCGCCCTGCTCGTCCGGCTCCTCGCCGACGCTCTTCAGCTCCTCCCGCCGAGCGCCGTCGTCGACCAGCTTCTGGCCCAAGGCCTTCAGCTGGTGGCCGAGCTGGTCGACCGCCTGGCGCAGCTCGGCGAGCTGGGCGCTGCGGCTCCAGCCTCGCTTGGCGCCGATCGCGATCTTCACCCCCATGTCCTCGGCCAAGGTCATCTGCTCGACGGTCATGCCGTGCGGGGCCACCACCCGGCCGCGGCCGCCGAAGACGCAGTCGTTGCCCGGGATCACGCCGATGGCGACCGTGCCGCCGCGCAGCTCCTCCTCGTAGTAGAGGTTCACCGGGTCGATCGAGTCCTTGACGTCCAGGAAGGGCGCCACCGGGATGTTCTCGTTCGATTGGTCCACCCCCTGCCGGCCCTGGTTGTGGGCGATGCAGTAGCCGGGGAAGAGCACCGCGTCCGGGTGCTCGCGGAGCAGGACGTCGAAGGGCAGCTCCAAGTCGGGGCCGCCGACCGCGGTGATGCGGCCGTCCTGGACCACGACGGTGCCGTTCTCGATCACCTGGCCGTCATTCGTGATCAGCTTGCCGGCGCGGACGGCGACGGAACCGTTCTGCGCGGCGAGCGGCGCGGCGAGCAGCAGCAGGGTGGGAAGCAGGGCGTGAATGCGCATGGAACAGCGGGGGGTCAGCGGTCGTTGCGGTGGTCGACGACGATCTGGCCGTCGACGATGACGAGGATCGGGCGAGAGCCGGCCGAGAGCGGCGGCCCCGACCAGAGCACGAGGTCGGCGTCCTTGCCGGCCTCCAGGGTGCCGACGCGGTCGGCGACGCCGCACAGGGCGGCGGGGATCGAGGTGGCCATCGGCAGGGCCTCGGCGGGGTCGAGCCCCCAGGCGACCGCGGTGCGGGCCTGGTGGATCAGGCTGGCCTCGGTGGCCGGCGCGTCGTGGGCCTCGGCGGCGCCGAGGGCGGTGAGGACGCCGGCGCGGCGGAGCAGACCCGCGCCCGCCGGGGTGGCGTTATCGCCCTCACTGCGGCGGCCGCGCTGCAGGCCCGAGGCCTCGTTGGCCGGAATCGTGCGCAGGGCGACCTCGAGGGCCAGGCCGTCGAGGCGGCGCAGGCCGGTCTCGGCGTGGGGGTCGTAGCCCTCCTCGTGCAGGTGCTCGCAGCAGACCGGCTCGGGGTGGACGAAGGCCTCGAGCTCCTCGACCGTGGGCGTGCGCACGATGGCGCGGCCGGTGGTGTCGTAGGCCGGGCCGGTCGCCACCGGCACACCAGAGGCGGCCAGGAGGTCGGCGACCTTGTGGGCTTCGGTGCCCTCCTCGATGATCAGCCGCGGCCAGCCGAACTCCTGCTGCAGCCGCAGCGCCGTCTGGACGTCGTGAGCGCGGCGGGCCTGGGCGCGGACCGGGATCTTCCCCTCGAGCGCGGCCACCAGGACCTCCATGTCGGGGTCCTCGGCGACGGCGCCGCCGGCCCGGGCCTCGCGGTAGGCGATGGCCTTGTAGAACTGGCGCCGGACCTCCCAGGTCACGCCCATCCGGGTCGTGGGGCGGCGGCCCTTGACGCCGCTGTTGCGGCCGGGGTCGTAGTTACCGGCGCTGGAGTCGCCGCCGAGCACGACCTTCAGGGCGACCGCGTCCTGCAGCAGCCGGGCGGCGCTGCCCGGAGCGGCGAACAGGTCGGCCGGCTGGCCGCCGGCGGTCTTCACCACCACGCCCAGACCCGCGACGACGTTGTAGGAGTCGGGGCTCAGGTAGGCGCTGGTCACGCCTTCCGAGGCCGCGCGGGCGAAGGCGGCGGCGTCGAAGTCAGCGGTGTCCCCAACCGACATCGACGGCGTGCTCTCCCGGGACTCCTCGAGGGCGGCCCCCCCCACTCCCATATAGGAGTAGGCGTCGACCAGGCCGGGGCTGAGCTCGGCGCCGTCGACGTGGATGGCGCCGTCGGGCGCCGCGCCGGGGGTGATGGCGCGGATCTTGCCGTCGGCGACGACCACCACCGCGTTCTCGATCACCTGGCCGGTGCCGTCATGGAGACGGTCGACGGCGAGCACCAGCTCGTCGCCGCCGCCGGCCTGCATCAGGGCTGTCAGCAGCAGCGGAATCATTGTTCATCCTCCCCTTCTTGCGGGGCGGCCGACCAGACGGTGCGGCCGGCGATCATCACGGAACGGACGCGGGAGGCCGCGTCGAGCGGGTGGCCGCTCCAGAGCACCAGGTCGGCCCGGGCGCCGGGCGCCAGGCGGCCGTAGGCGCGGCCGAGACCGGCGAGGTCGGCGGCGTTGCGGGTCAGGGCCGCCATCGCGGCGCCGGCGTCGCCGGTGGCGCGGGAGTAGGCCATGGCCGTGGTGCGGAGCGCGCCAGGGCCGTTCCAGGAGCCGCCGTCGCCGGTGCCGAAGGCGACTCGGACCTCGGCGGCGTGCAGCCGGCGCCAGGTCTCGACCAGGCGCGCGGACCAGTTGCCGTCGTTCACGGTCGGCAACCCGAGCAGCTGGCCGCGCAGGGCGCCGCCGAAGCGGGCCGGGTCGCCGTTGGCGAGCCAGGCCAGGCTGCGCTCGCCGAGCGCGTCGCGGGCGGCCGCCACGCCTTCGGCGGAGTCCACCGCCACCAGGGCGGCCGCGCCGACGGCGTCGGGCTGGTCCGCCAGGGCCGCCCGCAAGGCCTCGGCGGCTCCGGCCAGCGAGGACGGGCCGCCCTCCCGGCTGCTGTAGGGGCCGGACAGGAGGCCGATGGTCTGCCGCGCGCGGGGCTGGATGGCGCGCTGCTCGCCGTGGCTGCCGACCACGCCGCTCCAGCCGGCCAGGACCTGGATCGGGTCGCCGCGCTGATCGAGCACCGCCGGTACCAGGTGCACCGCGGTGACGCCATGGGCCAGCCGCGCCTCCCAGACGTCGGCGTCGGCGTCGAGAGCGTCGACCGCCTGCAGGCCCGGGGTCAGGAAGGCGGAGGCCTCGGAGACGCCGTGCTCGGTGCCGGTGCGGCTCCAGGCGTCGATGAAGCCGGGCGCCAGGACGCCCTCGAGGCGCATCTTCACGGCGCTCTTCGGAGCGGCGATCTTGGCGCCGACCGCCATGATCTTGCCGCCGCGCAGCATGACCAGGCCGTCCTCGATCAGGGCGCCGTTGGCGTCGATGACGCCGTCGGCCTGGATCAGGTAGATCGGCTCGTTCTGCTGCGGGGTGGCCGCGGGCAGGGCCGGGAGGAGCAGGGGCAGGAGGCTGAGCATCACTGGTCGAAGCCGCCCTGGGCGGTGTGGACGCGCATCGGCGCGGAGGCGTCGAAGGGGCTGGAGCCCTCGAAGAGCAGCAGGTCGGCGACGGCGCCGGCCGCGAGCCGGCCGCGGGCGCCGTCGAGCCCGAGGATCTCGGCCGGGACGCGGGTGAGGGCGTCCCAGACCGCATCGGCGTCGGCGCCAGCGGCGATCAGCTCGCCAGCGCGGAGCATCAGCAGCGCCTGGCTGCCGTCGCCGCCGCCGCTGGCGAGGGCGACCTCGACGCCGGCTTCGACGAGGGTCTGGAAGCGGCTGGAGAGGGCCCGCTCCGGATCCGGCTTGGCGCCGTGGGCGGCCAGGGCCGGCAGGACCACCGGCACGTCGGCGTCGGCCAGCTCCTCGGCGATCAGGTCGGCCTCCTGGCCGCCGACCACCACGAGGTCGAGCCCGAAGCGCTGCTTCAGGGCCATCAGCCGCCGCAGGTCGGCGACGCTGTTGGCCTCGACCCGGACCTGCAGGGCGCCGGTCAGGGCCTCGAGCACCCGCTGCATGCCGGCGTCGGCGACCGGCAGGGCGGGGCGCTTGGGCCGCTTCGGCGGCTCCGGCTTCTTCTCCCCGTTCTTGCCGCCCTTGCCGTTGCCGCCGTTCTTGCCCTCGGAGGCGGCGCCGTTCTTCTTCTCGGCCTCGTCCTTCTTCTTCTTGTACTCCTCGAGCTTCTTCTGGTACTCCTCGAGGTCCTTCTCGTACTTCTCGAGCTTCTCGGCGTACTCGTCCTGCTGGTCGCGGAAGGCGTCGCCGCCCTCGAACAGCTTGACCAGGTCGCCGGTGGCCTTCTGGCCGCCGAGGCCGCCGCCGAGGGCGCTGCCGGCTGCCAGCTCGAGCGCGACCCCGCCCGCCGCGACGGGCAGGTCGTTGCCGCTGAAGCCGACCGCCGTGCCCAGACCGCGGCGCAAGGTCGCGCCGCCGGGCCCGAGGTAGACGGCCGCGACGCCGCTCTGCCGGGCCGCGGCCACGCGAGCCGCCAGCGCCGGATCGGCGCCGAGCAGGTCGGCGGGCAGCGAGTCGCCCAGGTCGAGGCCGCCCGGGCGGTGCCGCGTCTGCAGCAGGTCCGCGGGCAGCGGGCCGCCCCAGGCGTCGACCAGGCCGATGGCGAGAGTGCCGGAGACCTCGACCTTCTTGGCCCGCGACATCGGGGACCGAGAAGAGACCGCCACCACCTCGCCGTCCTTCACCAGGACGTAGGCAGGGGCGATGCGCTCGCCGTCGCCGAGCCAGGCCGCGTCGGCCTGGATCAGGACCGCCTGCTGGGGCTGGGCGGCGAGGACGGGGGGAGCGCTGAGGAGAGTGAGGAGAAGCGCGAGCAGCCGGTTGCTCAAGGGGGAACTCCGTGGCAAGAACCGGAGGTGTCGGGGGTCCGTAGGCCTACGGAATAAGCTAGTGATCCAAGGGGACTTTTTCACGCATCCGAGCCACCTTTCTAGACTTGGGAGCCGTGAGCGAGACCGCCGCCGCCCCCGTCGTCCACCCCACCGCCGTGGTTCAGCCCGGCGCCGAGCTCGGCGCGGGGGTCGAGATCGGCCCCTACTGCGTCGTCGAGGCCGGGGCCGAGCTCGCCGACGGGGTGCGGCTGCTGGCGCACGTCCACCTGCTCGGGAGGGTCGAAATCGGCCGAAAAACCGTGATCCGGAGCGGTTCGGTGATCGGCGGCGACCCCCAGGACACCAAGTACGGCGGCGAGCGGACGCGGGTCCGGATCGGCGCCGGCTGCAGCCTGCACGAGCACGTCACGGTGCACCGGGCGGTCGGCGAGGGCAACGAGACGGTCGTCGGGGACGGGGTGACGATGATGGTCTCCACCCACGTCGGCCACAACGCCCGGCTCGGCGACGGCTGCACCCTGGTGAACTGCGCCTCGCTGGCCGGGCACTCCGAGGTCGGCGAGCACGCCATCCTCTCCGCCTACTCGGCGATCCACCAATTCGGCAAGATCGGCCGGCTGGCGATGCTGGCCGGCGCCTCGATGGCGACCAAGGACGTTCCGCCGTTCTCGATCGCCACCGGCTCCTACCCCATTCGCTGGCGCAGCCCCAACACCATCGGCCTGCGCCGCGCCGGCTTCGCGCCCGAGGAGCGCGACGCCCTGCGCCGCTCCCTGCACCGGATGTTCGCCGAGGGCGAAAGCTCCAAGCAGGTGGCCGAATCCCTTCAAGACAGCCCCCACCCCAGCGTCCGTGAGCTGGCCGAGTTCGTGCTCGGCTCGAAGCGCGGCGTCTGCGCCGGCCCTGAATCGAAATGAGCGACGAGACTGCCAAGACCATCGATACCCTGCTGGAAGAGCACCGCAGCTTCGCGCCGCCGCCGGAGTTCGTAGCCCAGGCCAACTGCAACGACCCCGAGGTCTACGCCAAGGCCGACGCCGACTGGCAGGGCTGGTGGGCGAGTTGGGCCGAGAAGCTGGATTGGGACCGGAAATGGGACCGCGTGCTGGAGTGGGACGCGCCCTACGCCAAGTGGTTCACCGGCGGCAAGCTCAACGCCAGCGTGCAGTGCCTGGACCGGCACGTGGCGGCCGGGCACGGGGACCGGGTGGCCTTCCACTTCGAGGGCGAGCCGGGGGACACGCAGACCCTCACCTACGCCGACATGCTGGCGGGCGTGTGCAGGGTGGCGAACGGCTTGAAGTCGCTCGGCGTCGAGAAGGGCGACCGGGTGACCTTGTACATGCCGATGGTGCCCGAGCTGGCGATGACCGTGCTGGCCTGCGCGCGGATCGGCGCCATCTTCTCGGTGGTCTTCGCCGGCTTCAGCGCCGTCTCGCTGCGCGACCGGGTGCAGGACCAGGAGGCCAAGCTGGTCGTGACCGCCGACGGCACCTGGCGCCGCGGCAAGGTGCTGGATCTCAAGGCGGTGGTCGACGAGGGCGTGAAGGGCTGCGCTTCGGTCGAGCACGTGCTGGTCTGGCGCCGCGGCCAGGGCGTCGAGACCGCCAGCGCCGGCGGGCCCAAGGACGTCGAGTGGAGCGAGGTCGTCGACCCGCAGCCGGAGGAGTGCGCGCCGGTGTCGATGGACGCCGAGGACGTGCTGTTCATCCTCTACACCAGCGGCACGACCGGCAAGCCGAAGGGCATCTACCACACCCACGGCGGCTACCTGACCGGCGCCTACGCGACGTCCAACCTGGTCTTCGACCTGAAGCCGGAGAGCGACGTCTACTGGTGCACGGCCGACATCGGCTGGATCACTGGCCACAGCTACATCGTCTTCGGGCCGATGGCCAACGGCGTCACCCAAGTGATGTACGAGGGCGCCCCGAACCACCCGGGACCGGACCGCTTCTGGGAGTTGGTGGCCAAGTACGGCGTCACCGTCTTCTACACCGCCCCCACCGCGATCCGCGCCTTCATGAAGTGGGGCGACGAGCACCCGGCCAAGCACGACCTGTCGAGCCTCCGCCTGCTCGGCACCGTCGGCGAGCCGATCAACCCCGAGGCGTGGGTGTGGTACCTGCACCACATCGGCGGCGGCCGCTGCCCGATCGTCGACACCTGGTGGCAGACCGAGACCGGCGGGATCATGATCACGCCGCTGCCCGGCATCACCACCACGGTGCCGGGTTCAGCGACCCATGCCTTCCCCGGCGTCGAGGCCAAGCTCTACGACGACTTCGGCAAGGAGGTCGAAGGCGCCGGCGGCGGCTACCTCGTGCTGACGCGCCCGTGGCCGAGCATGCTGCGCGGCATCTGGGGCGACGAGGCGCGCTACAAGAGCACCTACTGGGCCCGCTTCGACGACGCCTACTTCCCCGGCGACGGCGCCAAGCGCGACGAGGACGGCAACTTCTGGGTCCTCGGCCGCGTCGACGACGTCATGAACGTCTCCGGCCACCGGCTGAGCACGATGGAGATCGAGTCCGCCCTGGTCGACCACCGCGCCGTCGCCGAGGCGGCTGTGATCGGCGTGAACCACGACCTGAAGGGACAAGCCCCCGTCGGCTTCGTCATCCTGCGCGGTTCCATCGAGCCCACCGCCGAACTGAACGCCGAAATCGTCAGCCACGTCGGCAAGCTCATCGGCGGCCTGGCCCGCCCCGAGAAGGTGATCTTCACCCCCGAGCTGCCGAAGACCCGCAGCGGCAAGATCATGCGGCGCCTGCTCCGCGACGTCGCAGAGGGCAAGGCGATCGGCGACACGACCACGCTCGCCGATCCGGGTGTGCTGGCCGGGTTGAAGTCGGAGTACGAGTCGAAGGACGGTTAGGTACCCGTCCCGCGTCGGCGGGGACGACGGCTGCGTAGGACACGGGGATTCCTCCGGCGGGGTGCTGCCGGCATCTCTGCTTCTCCGGAGTGGGATGCAGAAGGCTCCCCACCCTTCCCGCCAAGCCCAACTTCCCAACAACCCCGAACTCGTCCTCTACCGCTCCCTCCAACCCCTGGGGGGTGGTCCTCTACGACCGCCCCTCAATCAAAACCGGAGACGACCGGAAGAGGAGGACCGCGCAAATCTGTGTTAGGCTGGTCCCGTGCGGGTCATCCTATTCCAGACTTTCCTTCCCCTCTTGCTCCTCGCCAACGCCTCCGCCCAAGCGGGCGGCGATTGGACGTCGGCCGGGCACATCCGAGGAACCCAGACCTACGAGCGGGCCGGCTGGGCCATCGCCGCGCTCGGCGACCTCGATGCCGACGGCGTCCCCGAGCTCGCGGTCGGACTCCCCGGTTACCCGCTCGGATCCTCTCCGGGTGAGGTCCGCGTCTACTCGGGCAGGACCATGAGCATGCTCTACCAGGTCGTCGACCAGTCCCCGATCGATGGCCTGGGCTATTCGGTGGCTGCTGCCGGCGATGTAAATGCTGACGGGATCCCCGACCTCGTCGCCGGAGCGGCGTATTCCCATCCCTACACGGTCAACGGGATCACACGGTTCGCCGGCGCCGTCCTGGTCTACTCGGGCGCCGACGGCTCGGTCCTCCACCACATCCCTGGCGACCAGGTCCACCACCAACTCGGCACGAAGGTGGCCTGCGCTGGCGACATCGACCTCGACGGGCACGACGACATCATCGTCAGCGCCAATCACTACCCCTCCGGGTACGTCCAGGTCCTCTCCGGCGCCAGCGGTCAGGCCATCCACACCGTTCAGGGCCCCCACCTCGGCTCCTCCTTCGGCTGGACCATCGCCGGCCTCGGAGACCTGGACGGGGACGGACACCCCGAGTTCGCAGCCGGAGATTCGGCGAGTTGGCACCAGGAGGTCCACATCTACTCCGGCGCCACTGGGCAGACCCACCAGATCCTCTACGGAGAAGCCGCGAGTGGCGCCCACGCCTTCGGCTGCTCGATCCTCGACCTGGAGGACATCGATGGCGACGGGGTATCCGATTTCGCCGTCGGCGACCTGACCTTCTCGACCGGCGGCGCGATGCAGGACTACGGCCGGGTCAGCATCTACTCCGGGGCGACGACCTCCTTGCTGACACAGATCGAGAGCCCGGAGCTCTACGGCCATTTCGGCGCCTCGCTCGCCGGCCCTCTCGACTTCAACGGCGACGGCAGGACGGATCTCGCGGTCGGCTTGCCGGGCGCGCCCGCCTTCGTCGGCGGCACGCTCTACGACCAGGGAGCGGTGAAGATCCACGACTGCCTGGACGGCCAGCTCCTTTCCACGATCCGCCCCGTCCTGACCGGCGCCGACCCCATGCTGGGCACTTCCCTCGCCGCGCCGGGGGACCTCGACGGCGACGGCGTGCCCGAGGTCATCGCAGGAGCTCCCTTCGACCGACTCCCCGGCGCCCCCAAGGAGACAGGTTCGGTGATGGTCTTCTCCTACGACTCCTTTCAGCGCCTTGATTCCCCGACCTTGAGCGCCGGCGGCTCCCAGACCGTCACCGTCACCGTCGACTTCCCCGACACCGAAGCCGGGGCGGATTACCTCCTCGCCTTCTCCCGGAACGGGACGGGGCCCATGCAGGTCGGCCCCCTCTCGGTCCCGCTCTCGCCGGATCCACTCCAGGCCTTGACCGCCAGCGGCTGGCAACCCGGCAACGTGGTCGGCGGCCAGGGGATCCTCGGTTCGGCCGGCGAGGCCCAGATCCTGATCCAGAGCCACCCCAGCCTTTCGCCCCTGATCGGTCGTGAGGTCTATCTGGCGACGATCTCCTTCACGGCATCCTCCAGGCAGCCTCGGCTCAGCTCTGGCCCGGGGGTCCTGGAGATCGTTCCCTAGCCGGCCTCGCTGCCCGGCCCTGGCCTCCCCTTCCCTGCTCATCCAGGGCCGGATTTGGGCGTGGTATCGTGGCCCGCTATGCGTCCTCGCTCTATTCTCCTCCCCTTCCTCACCCTCCTGGCGCCCGTGGCCGCCCAGGCAGGAGGCCGTTGGGAGCCCGCCGCCCAGCTCCGAGGCCAGCAGGCCTACCACCGCCTGGGGTATTCCGTCGCCGCCCTCGGCGACCTGGACGGGGACGGCGTCTCCGACCTCACCGTCGGCGCCCCCGGGCACTACCTGGGCTCGGTCACCGGTGAAGTCAGCGTCTACTCCGGGCGCACCACAGCGCTCCTGTTCCGGATCGTCGACACGCACCCGATCGCCGGGCTCGGCTTCAGCGTCGCCGCTGCCGGGGACGTGAACGCCGACGGGGTGCCCGACCTGATCGCCGGCGCCGGCAAGTCGCACGCGTACACCGCATCGAACAACGTCGTCAGGTATCCCGGCGCTGCCTTGGTCTTCTCCGGCGCAGACGGCTCCCTGATCCACCACCTGCCGGGCGACAACGCGCACTTCGGCTTCGGCGCCAAGGTCGCCGGAGTTGGAGACCTCGATCTCGACGGCCACGCCGACCTGATCGTCAACACCGGGCACCACCCCTTCGGCTACGTCCAGGTGATCTCCGGCGCGACCGGGCGCGCCCTCTACACGCTGCAGAGTCCGCATCCCGTGACCTCTTTCGGCGACGCCCTGTCCGGCCTCGGCGACTTGGACGGTGACGGACATCCAGAATTCGCCATCGGCGACCCCGAACCATTGAACCAGGAACTGCGCATCTACTCCGGCGCGACGGGGAGGCAACTGCGGGCCCTGCACGGCGACGAGCCAGGCGGGGCCAAAGCCTTCGGCCGCTCGATCCTCGACCTCGGCGATGTCAACGGCGACCAGGTCTCCGACTTCGCCGTCGGCGACCCCTTCTTCACCAAGAGCAGCTCCACCTGGCCCTACGGCCGCGTCAGCATCTACTCCGGGGCGACAACAGCCCTGATCCGACACATCGAGAGCGACCGGACGGACTGCCTGTTCGGGGCCGCCCTCGCGGGGCCCCTGGACGTCAACGGCGACGGCCGGGTGGACCTGGCCGTCGGTCTTCCAGGAGCGCGCTTCAGCTCCGGTGGCACGGGCTATCAACAAGGGGCAGTCCAGGTCTTCGACTGCATGACCGGCCGACTGCTCTCTTTCCTGCGGCCAGTGATGACGGGGGGTTACCCCCAGCTCGGCTTCTCCCTGGCCGCACCGGGCGACCTGAACCGGGACGGCTTCCCGGAGATCGTCGCCGGCGCGCCCTTCGACCGGATCCCCGGCGGTCCCAAGGAGACCGGCTCGGTCCTGATCCTGTCCTACAACCCCTTCCAGTGGCTGGACGCAACGACCTTGAGCGCCGGCGGCAACCAGACGGTCACGATCACGGTGGACTTCCCCGACGCCGAAGCCGGTGCGCCCTACCTCCTGGCCTTCTCTCGCTTCGGCACCGGCCCGATGCGATGGGGGAACACCTTGGTTCCACTCTCTCCGGATCCGCTCCAATCCCACACTTCCGCCGGGTGGCAGCCCGGCAACGTCATCGGCGGCAAGGGGGTCCTCGGCCCGGCCGGCGAAGCGCAGATCCTGGTGCTCAGCCACCCTCGGCTCACTCCTCTGGTGGGCAGGAAGGTGTTCTTGGCGACCGTCACCTACTCGCGGAAGTGGGGATTCCCCTTGTCCAGTTCCGGCGTGGGAATCCTGGAGGTCACTTTGTAGACACCGCGGCCAGCCGAGGCCGGCGCATCATCGCTTCCGCGGCGGTGCGCCTCACCCGGCAGAAAGCGCGCCGCCGAGGTCCGCGATCAGGTCCGCAGGGTCCTCGATGCCGACCGACAGCCGCACCATGCCGGGGCCGATGCCGGCGGCCAGGCGGTCCTCGGCGCTCATCGCCACGTGGCTGGTGTTGAAGGGCAGGCTGATGAGCGTCTCGACGCCGCCGAGGCTGGTGGCTTCCTTGGCGACGCGGACGGCGCGGCACAGGCGCAGGGCGGCTTCGTCGCCGCCCTCGACGGTGAAGCTGACCATGCCGCCGGGGTTGCGGAGCAGTTGTTGGGCCAGGGCGTGGTCGGGGTGGCTGGGCAGGCCGGGGTAGAGGACCTCGGTGACCTGCGGGTGGGCTTCGAGGGCCTCGGCGACGGCCTGCGCGGCCTCGGCGTGGGCGCGCATGCGGACCGCGAGGGTCTTGATGCCGCGCTCGAGCAGGAAGCAGCCGTGCGGGTCGAGGCAGCCGCCGAGCAGCTTGAGGTGCGGCCAAACGAGGTCGACCGTGGACTTGGGGCCGGCGACGGCGCCGGCGATCAGGTCGCTGTGGCCGTTGAGGTACTTCGAGGCGGAGTGCACCACCAGGTCGGCGCCGTGCTCGAGCGGGCTCGCGCCGAGCGGGGTGGCGAAGGTGCCGTCGACGACGAAGCGCAGGCCGCGCTGCTTGGCGAAGGCGCCGAGCGCCGGGAGGTCGGCGACGCGCAGCGTGGGGTTGGACAGCGTCTCGGCGTAGAGCAGCTTGGTCTCCGGCCGGATCGCGGCCGCCACCGCGGCCTCGTCGCGCAGGTCGACGAAGCTGCAGGACCTCCCCCACCGCGGCAGGTGGTCGCGGAACAGGGTCTGGGTGCCGCCGTAGAGGTCGCGCGAGGCCAGCACGTGGTCGCCGGCCTCGGTCAGCGCCGCCACCGCGCTGGCGATCGCGGCCATGCCGGAGCTGAAGACCAGCGCGTCCTCGGTGCCCTCGAGCGCGGCGATCTTCTCCTGCACCACCCGCTGCGAGGGGTTGGCATACCGCGAGTAGATCAGGCCCTCGCGGCCGCGGCCGGCGACGATGGCGTCGTAGGTCTCGTCGTCGAGCAGGAAGGTGCTGGTCTGGTAGACCGGCGTCACCACGGCGCCGTGAGCGGGCGCGGGCTCGCTGCCGGCGTGCACGCAGCGGGTGGAGTCGGACCAGGCGGGGTCGTGGGTGCTCATGGGTCGGGTCGCGGAGCGGGTCGGAGCGGGTCGATCAGTCGGAGATGGCCGGGGATTCCCCCAGCAGGGAGGCGCGCGACAGCGGCGGGTAGACGCTGCGCACCGGGTCGAAGGCGACGACGACGCGCACCTCACCCTCTTGCGGCGGCAGGCGGAGCTCGAGCCGCTTGACGCCCTTGTTCTTCTTCTGCGGCGGCGCCTGGGTGGCGATGGCGGTCGAGAACTCGGCGCCCTCGGGCAGCAGCACGCGCACGCCGAGGTGGTGACCGTCCTGCCGCAGCCAGGCGCGGTCGCCCTGAAGCTCGATGTCGGCGTCGGTGGTCATGCCCCATACCAGGCCGCGCTCGACCAACAGGCTGATGCGATCGTCGACCACCAGCGCGCGGTCGGCGTGCAGCGTGATCGTGCGCCGCGCGGCGCTGGCCACGCCGGGGAACAGCCCGGCGGTGTCGACCGTGGCGATCTGTTGCCAGGGCTGCTCCTCGTTGCCGGGCAGGCCGACCCAGTCGGTGATGCGAGAGGTGGCGTCGGCGTGCTGCTGAATCCCGGCCGGCAAGAGCAGGTTGTGGCTGAAGGAGCCGAGCCGGTAGTAGCTCCAGCGGCGGCCGCCCTCCTTCTTGTCCCAGTAGCCGGGCAGGTTGTAGTCGTCGGAGCCGAGGTCGCGCGCCCAGCGCACGCCGTCGAATTCGAGCTCGAAGCCGCCGAGGTCGAGGTGGCCGTGGTTGACCTGGTTGTAGCCGGCCTTGAAGGCGACGTAGAAGTCGTGCTCGCCGAAGCCGGAGCGCAGGAAGGCGACCTCGACCGGGCCGCGGAAGAGCCGGCACAGGGGCGGCCCTTCATGGAGACCGTCCGGCTCCTCCTGCCACCAGATCAGGTGCGCCGGCCTGGCGCGGTTGCCGGCCAGCCACTCGCGCTCGGCGATGGCGTAGTACGGTTTGTGGTAGCGCTGAGCCAGCCAGAACAAGGGCGGCAGGGCGCCGCGGCGGGCCTTCTCGCCGACGTCGGCGATGGTGGCGTACATGCCGGTCGGCCCGGTGCCGAGGATCGGGAACCAGCCCGACTCGGCCAGGCCGGTCCGGTCGGAGAGGCCGAAGTCGTGGCCGAGCGCCGACTCCAGCGCGGCGATGCCGTAGAGGGTGTAGTGAGTGGCGTAGCTCCAGTAGCCCGGCCCCTCGCCCCAAGCGCCGTCGGGTTCATAGGTCTGGAGCGCGGTCGGCAGCGAAGCCACCGCGTGCGCGATGATGCGCCCGGCGCGGTCCGGCTCCTCCTCGGCCAAGGCCAGCGCGCCGACCAGCAGGCCGCCGTTGCAAACCTGGTTCCAGTTGAACTCGCTGCGCGCCCACCACGCCGGCCGGTCGGCCTCGTAGCCGCGTAGACCAGGGTCCAGCCCCTTCTCCACCAGCGCCGCGCGCACGGTCGCTCGGGTCTGCTCGGACAGAACGCCGTAGCACCAGTCGTAGCCGATGCCGACCGCGTGAGTCATCTCCGCGACGTCGAGGAAGTGGCTCGGGTTCCAGTCGGAGAAGGCGGCCACCGCCAGCAGGTTGCCCTCGACCGCGCGCGCGTACTTCTCCTCCCCGGTCCAGCGCCAGGCGAAGCCCAGGTGGTAGACGCGGTCGACGCAGGCCCGACTGACCGACAGCAGCCGCGGCCCCTTCAGCACCCGCTCGAGAGGCGGCGCGTCGAGGAAGCCGTCGGCACGCGCCAGCACCTGCTCGAGCCCGCGAGCGAACAGCGGGTCCTCGCTGGGCAGCGCGCGAAGCTCTTGGAGGCGCTCCTCGGTCAGGATCAGGCGCGGGTGGCCGGCTCGAAGGCCGTCCAGCACGTCCGTGGAGGCGTCGACAGTGGCCTCCTGCAGTGAGAGAGCCGGAAGGAGACCGAGGAGCAGCGCCGGGAGCATGCCCCGAAGCTAACTCTGCCGGGCGAAGGCGCCTACTCGACGTCGCACACCACCCGGAAACCGACGTTGAAGACGCGCTGATACGGGCGGTAGCCGAGGCGCGCGGAGGAAGCCCCGCGCTTGGGCCGGTCGTACCAGGAGCCGCCGCGCACCACGACCTGGCGCTCGTCCCAGGGGCAGGGGCTGGTGGTCCACTCGGCGACGTTGCCGTGCATGTCGTGGAGACCCCAAGGATTGGCGGCGTAGCCCCCCCCCGCCTCCGACAGGAATCCGCCGTCGTCGAAGCGGGCGTCCTTGGGGATCCAGTCGTCGTACGGGGTCGGGTTCTCGACCAAGCGCAGCTCGACGTAGGTCTCCTGGCAGAACTCCGTGAGCTTGGCGTCGGCGAAGTTGGCGTAGGCTGAGAAGTCGGTGTCGAGGTCGCCGTACCAGAAGGGCGTGCCGGAGCCGGCTCGGCAGGCGTACTCCCACTCCTGCTCGGTCGGCAGGCGGTAGGCGGCGCCGGTGGTCTCGCTGAGCCAGGCGCAGAAGGCCTGAGCCTGCTCCAGCGAAACCCGCACCACGGGTTGGCGGGGACGGTTCAGCGGGTAGCCGGCGATCCCGAACTGATAGCTGTGGCGTGACTCGACGCCGCTGTCGTGGCTGGGATCGAAGCGGGCGTAGAGCTCGTTGCTCACCTCCTGGGTGGCCATCCAGTAGGGAGCCTCCGCCGGGATGCGCACGAGCTCCAGGTCCAGCTCCGGCCCGATCCGCTCGGTGCGCCGGAAAGCGGGCGCGCCTCGCTGCAGCGCGACCGCCTCCTCGGCGGTCAGGACGGCGCCGCGCGGCGCTTCGCTGGAGCGGGCCTCGGCCACCTCGCCCGCTCGGTGCGCGTCTTCCTCCGCTGTGACTGCGGCCACCCGCGGCCCGCTCACCGGCCGCGCTTCGTGGTTCTCGTCGACGCCGGCGTACTGCCGCCGCAAGCTCGCGCGGCGCTCCTCCATCGGCAGCACCCGCTCCCCTACCACGTCGCTCCAATAGCCGTGGAAGGGCGCGTTGAGGTCGATCCAGGTGATCAGGCGATCCCAATCCTCCGAGCCGAGCTCGACGCCGTGGTGCCCCCGCGCCAGCAGCTGCACCAGCTCGGTGGTGTCGGCGTGGTACTCCAGCGGCGACATCAGGTGGATGTCGCTCTCGATGCCAGGCCGGCGCACGAAGCGGGCGAGCTCGACGTAGGAGCGAGTGAACTTGCCGGCGAACTGCGGGCCGTCGTAGCCGGCGTAGTTGGTCGCCCAGTCGTCGATGAACTCGTCGCCGCGCAGGTCGGCGACGCCCTCGGCGCTGCCGTCGTGGCAGGAGACGCAGCTGCGGTCGAGCACCGGCTGGACCTCGGCGGCGAAGGTGAAGGCGCGGGTCGGACCGTACCAGGGCTCGATCTCGGCCGGCTGGCCCTTGCCCGCGAGGGTCGGCCGCACCGGCACGGCCTCGTTCGGGCTCTCGTGGCAGCCGACGCAGGACAGGGTCTCGCCCGGCATCGCCGTCAGCCAGGATCGCATCAGCTGCAGCGCCTTGCCGTCCTCGTCGAGCGGCTGCACCGACAAGGGGGTGTTCGCCGGCACGCGGAACAGGGCCGAGCCGTCGGCCTCGACCGGGACCGTGCCCAGCAGCCGGCGGATGTCCCAGGGGCCGTCGAGGCCGATGCTGCCGGCGCGGCCGGCGCCGCAGCCGTCGAACAGGTAGGTGTAGCTGAACAGCCGCAGCGCCTTGACCTCGCCGCGCGGCACGCCGTCGAGGCCCGGGCCCTGGTAGACGTCGGCGAGGTAGACCAGGGCGTCGTCGCGGGCGAGGTCGACCTGGTCGGGAAGCACCGGCGGGGTCGGGGTCGGCCGCAGCGGCACCGGCTCGAACAGCACGTGCTGCTCCTTCTCTGCCAGCAACAGCATGTTGTCGAAGACGTCGACCAGGTAGATGCCCCACAGCGAATCGGGCGTCGGCTTGGCGGCGACCAGCAGCGTGGTCTCGTCGATCGGGTAGGGGTGGAGGAACTTCGGCCACGAGTCGTCGACCAGGTTGTCGAGCACCACGGCCTCGACCGGCTCGCCCCAGCCCGGGACGCGCTGCACCGCGCCGTCGGCCTCCCAGCGGCCGAGGGCCGGGTCGAAGATCACCAGCTCGCCCATGCGCGCCACGCCGTGGTGACCGCTGACGATGCCGGCGAAGCGACCGCCGGGCATCGGCCGCGGGTAGAAGAGCGCCGTCGGCCAGAAGGAGTTGCTGCCGTAGACCGCCGACTGGCCGGTGCCGTCGGGGTTCATCTGGAAGATCAGCCGCGAGTTCGAGTGCGGCAGGTCGGCGTACTCCCAGCGCTGGTACATGACCTTGCCGTCCGGCGTCACCACCGGGTTCCAGTTGTCGTCCTGGTCGAAGCACAGGCGGCGGGCGTTGGCGCCGTCGGCGTCCATGCGGAACAGGTTGGCGACGACCGTGGTGGCGTTGACGCAGGGCACCCCCTGCCGCACCGCGGTCGAGGCGTAGATGACGCCGCCGTCGGGCAGGTAGCAGGCGTCGTAGTTGTCGACGTCGGGCTCCTCCCCGCGCGAGACCTGGCGCCGGCCGCCGCCGTCGACGCCGGCCTCGAAGACCTGCCAGTTGCCGCGGGCGTCGGTCGAGGAGTAGAGCAGGCGCTGACCGTCGAAGTGAAGGTCGACGTCGCCGAGGAAGGCGCCGTCCTCCGGCCGCAGCACCAGGGCGGACGCGGCGGCGGGGTCGCGCAGGCGGAGCCGCATCAGGGCGTTGTCCCAGCCGCCGCGCGCCAGCACCGAGTTGCTCTGCCAGTTCTGCGGCAGGCCGGCCTCGGCGCCGACCGCCGGCCGGCGGGCGTCCGGGACCCGGCGCTCGACCAACAAGATCTCGTCGAAGTCGAGGCCGGGGTGCGCCAGCAGCAGCCGGCGCTGCAGGGCCAGGGCTTCGCCGGCGGCCTCGAGCGCGCCCGGGGCGCGAGCGGCGACCGCCGCGGCCAGATCGGGCATGCCGGCAGCGAGCCGGTCGATTTCGGCCAGTTCGGCGTCGCCGTAGGGATAGGCGCCGGGGAAGCGGGCGGCCAGGTCGCGTACCGCCCGGCCGAGCGCCGCGGGGTCCAGCAGGGCCAGCCGGGCTTCGGCGCCAGCGAAGGCGGCGTTGAGGGCGGCGGCTTCGGCGAGCAGCTCGAGCCGCTCCCGCGAGTCCTCCGGAGCGAGGCCTGCGCGAGCCCGGCGCAGGGCTTCGCCGCTCTCACCGAGCCCGACCAGCTCGGCGTCGAGCAGGGATTCCTCGACGGCACGGACGTCCGCGCTCGTGAACCAGGTGGCGCCGAGCCGCGCCGTCAAGGCGGCCTGCGCCG
Organism: uncultured Planctomycetales bacterium; assembly: GCA_964482495.1. Lineage (GTDB taxonomy): Bacteria > Planctomycetota > UBA1135 > UBA1135 > UBA1135 > J029. Next base: position 17,904 of record CAYZXS010000027.1, on the reverse strand, counting down.
GGTGGGCGCGGGCGATCTCGTCGAGCGATCGCCGCAGCTTCTCGCGCTCGGTCGGGCGGTCCGTGACCGTGAAGCGCACCGTTCCGGCGGCGCCCGCGGCCGCCTCCACCCCCACCCAGGCCTCGAAGCGGGCGTAGCGGCCGTCGAGCCGGTAGCCGAGCTGGCTGTCGGCGTGCGGCCACAAGCCGTGAGCGAGCGCGCGGCTGCCGATGCGCAGCGGCTCGCCGTGCACGTTCTCGTTGGTCTTGAAGGCGCCCCAGCCCACTGCCACCGATACCGGCTCCAGGTCGCACAGCCGTACGGCCTCGCCGTCCGCAGTCCAGAGGGTGGCCTCGCCCCAGGTGGCGTGTCCGTAGCTGTGGTTCGGCACGCCGTCGGCGACCAGCCACAGCTCGTCCAGGCCGGCGACCTCCGCGCTCAGCCGCACCGGCTCCATGCCGCCGCGCAGCACCTCGCTCACCACGGTTGCGAAGGACCGCGGCGGCTCCGCGCTGAGCAGCCGGGCGCGGCTGGCGAGCATCGTCTCTGCCCAGCTGCCGCTGACCGGGAAGGCGCCTTGCCCGGCGGCCGCCCCTCGGTCCTGGGCGGGGAACAGGGTCAGGGGCAGCGAGAAGGCGAAGCAGAGGGCAACCGATGCCAACATGGCGGCTCCAAGGTCGGATCCGGGGAGGAAAGCGAACGAATCCGCGCCTTTCAGGATAGCCGCCGCGGCAGGAGGGATCCGGTCGGAGCGCCGAGCTAATGCACCAGGGCCTCCGCCGGCACGACCTGGCGGCCGTGGCCCGGCACCTCCCACTCCAGCTTCAGGCCGAGGCCGCCGGCGGCGTTGAAGGCCTCGATCCGCAGCGGGTGCTGGCCCTGCTTGAGGCCGATGCGGCCGCTCTTGGTGGTCATGCCGTGCAGCCCATCGTGGTCGATCAGCAGGCGGTCGTGCAGGCGCAGGCGCGAGCCGTCGTCGCTGGTGAGGTGGAAGCTGTAGATGCCGTCCTCCGGCACGCGCAGGAAGCCGGTGTAGACCAGCGCGAAGTGCTCGTCGCGCGTGCGGGGTTGGAGATCGATGGTCGGGTGCACGCCTTCGGCGGCGGCGCCAGCGGCCTCGGCCTCGGCGAGCTGGTCGAGGGTCTGCCAACCGCCTTCGTAGCAGCGGAAGGCGAGGCCCGGCTGCGGCTCGACCAGGGTGTGGACGGGCTCGAGCAGCGAGGCGGCGGTCCAGGCCTCGTACTCCTGCTCGAGCACGAAGGGGCTGAGGCCGCCGGCGTGCTCGACTGCGGCGCGCAGGGTGCAGCTGCGGTCGAGCTCGATCGGCGCGCCGTGGGACTTCGAAAGCAGGGTCGGGGCGCTGCCGTCGGTGGTGTAGCGGATGTTGGCGCCAGGCAGGGAGGAGCGCAGCGTGACGTTGGCGGCGCCGAGGAAGGCCGCCGGCGCGCCGTGGGCGCTCACCCGCGGCGGCTCGGCGTGCAGGCTGAAGTCGGCGATCGCCGGGCAGGCGGCGGCGTCCTCGACCCGGAGCCGGACCCGGCTGCCGCGCTGGTAGTCGCCGCGCCACAGCCGGCGGGCGCCGATGCCGGTGCCGCGCGCGAACTCCCGCCAGCCGCTCTCGGCGGCGGTGCCGTCGCCGGTGGCGACGTCCAGCGCCCAGGCGTCGACGCGCAGGCCGAGCGGCAGGTGCTCTCGGATCGAGACGACGTTGAACCAGCGCGGCTGGCCGAAGTCGAGCACCAAGCTGGCGGTGGTGGTGCCGTCCTCGGGCGCCCAGTAAGTGGCGGTGTCCCCCTCGACGCCGCCGTCCGCCGCCCGCGCCGCAGCGTAGTCGGCGTGTTCGCCGCGGACCTCGCTGGCGCTGGCCGCAGCCCCCGCCGACACCCGGCTGCCGAAGGTGGCGTCGAGGATCGCGCGCATGCCGCGCAGGCTGGCGACGTCGCGCTCGTGGATGCGGCCGCGGCGGTCCGGCGGCAGGTTGAGCAGGAAGCTCGCGCCGCGGCCGACCGACTGGTAGTAGAGCTCGACGAGCTGCTCGGGGGTCTTGACCGCGCCGTCCTGGCCGGCGTGGTAGAACCAGCCGGGGCGGATCGAGACGTCAGCTTCGGCGGGGATCCAGCGGGCGCCGTCGCGGTGGCCGGTGTTGCCTTCCCAGTAGCGGGTGGTGCCGGGGCCGGCGACCCGCTCGCCGTCGTTGGGCGCTGGCGTGTAGGTGGCCCAGCAGGGGTCGCCGGCGACGCCGGCCTCGTTGCCGACCCAGCGGACGTCGGGGCCGGCGTCGGAGAAGATCATGGCGTCGGGCTGCAGCTCGCGGACGAGTTCGATGGTCTGGTCCCATCCGTAGTAGGTCGAGCGGTCGATGCGGCGGGAGTCGCGGGCGCCGCCGTAGTAGCCGTCGCCGCCGTTGGCGCCGTCCCACCAGACTTCGAAGATCGGGCCGTATTCGGTCAGCAGCTCGCGCAGCTGGTCGCGGAAGTAGTCGACGTACTCCGGCTCGCCGTAGTCGGGGTGGTTGCGGTCCCAGGGCGACAGGTAGACGCCGAACTCGAGGCCGTGGCGGCGGCAGGCGTCCGAGATCTCGCGCACGACGTCGCCGCGGCCGTCGCGGAAGGGGCTGGCGCTGACGTCGTGGGTAGTGAACTTCGACGGCCACAGGCAGAAGCCGTCGTGGTGCTTGCAGGTCAGGATCAGGCCGCGCATGCCGGCCTCGGCCGCGGCGCCGACGATCTGGTCGGCGTCGAAGTCGGTCGGATCGAAGATCACCGGCGATTCGTCGCCGTAGCCCCACTCCTTGTCGGTGAAGGTATTGGTCGTGAAGTGGAGGAATCCGTAGAACTCCAGCTCGTGCCAACGCAGCTGCCGCGGGCTGGGGACGGCGCCGTGGGGCGCCGGCGGCGGCGGCGCGATGGCGGCCGGGTCCTGCGAAGCGGCGAAGAACGGAGCGATTAGCAACGCGGCGGTCAGCATGACGGACGCAAGCTAGCCGCGAATCGACGCCTCCACAACCACCACACACGCTAGAATCCCCGCAGGCGGCGCCCCTGCCGCCGGATCTTTCCCAGCCCAGCCTCTCGGAACCGGGAAGGAGGTGTGAATCCTCCACGGACCCGCCGCCGTGAGCGCGGACGGCCCCGCATTCGCCACGAAACGGGGTCAGACATCGATTGAAACTCAAGGTGCGACCTCGAGTTTCAATGGACGTCTGACCCCGTTTTGGAAGGCGCGGGTTGCCGGATGACGCGCGAGTCGGAAGACCGGATCGAGACTAGGCGTTCACCCACCACCCGGGCGAGGTTCCCGGAAGGAGTGATTCGATGAGCAAGCACTTGCTCGGTCCGTCCATCGCGGCGGCCATCCTGTGCGCGGCCGCGCCCGCGCAGTCCTTCTCGCACGACATCCCGCTGAGCGGGCTCGGCAACGGCAACCCGGCCAAGCCCTTCGGCATCACCGCAGAGCCGGTGCGGGGCGTGCTCTACGTCGCAATCGCCGGTGACTTCGCCGGCAACAACGACGTCGTCGCCCAGATCGACCCGGTCACCAGCCAGATCACGGGCACCATCCAGGCCGGCCTCTACCCCGAGGACATCGCCGTCGCCTACGACGCCGCCGGCAACCCGACCGTGGCCGCGGTCACCAACTCGACTTCGGGAACGGTGACGGTCTGGGACGTCTGGACCTACGCCGTGCTGGCCGACGTCCAGCTGCCCGACCCCTTCGGCTTCGGCTCCAGCTACCCCTTCGGCATCACCGCCGGTGGCCCCGGCTTCTTAGTCAGCAGCTTCGACGGCAGCGGCGAGGTCTTCGCGGTCGACGCCGCCACCCTGCAGCACGACCCCGGCGCCAGCTTCAACCTCGGCGGCGGCCGCTCTGGCGCGCGGCTCCAGTACCTGAGCGGCGAGCTGTTCATCCCGACCAGCGCCTACACCCCGACCTGGAGCGGCAGCGACGGCGGCCTGCTCCTCCGCCGCGGCGCCACCACCGCCGAGGATTATGTGGTCGCCAGTGAGGACGGCACCGGCGTGTTCCCCGCCGGCCAGGACCTGGTCCGCCTGAACGACGGCCGGCTGCTGTTGGCGGGCACCGACTTCGGCCCGCGGCTCTACGTCCTCAACTCATTGGGCCAGCTCGAGCGCACCATCCGCCTGTCCGGCGGCGAAGGCGTCCACGGCCTGGCGATCAGCCCCGACGGCAGCCTGGTCGCCGCCTGTGATCTAGCCGGCAACACCGTCTACCTGATCGACGCCCTCAACCTGGTCGAGCTGAGCGCCACCTCCACCACCAGCGTCGGCCTGGGCTACGCCCTGCCCAATGACGCCGCCTTCGCCGCCGGCAAGCTCTTCGTCACCTGCCAGGCCAACGAGGAGGTGATCGTCTTCGACAACCTGCCGACGCCGGTGCCCGGCAACGGCTACGCCGGCAACCTGACCATCAGCGACCCGGACCCGGCGCGCGGCGGCACCGTCGCCGCCACCGTCAGCGGCCCGGGCATCAACGCCCTGCTGGTGGCCTTCGACGACCAGCCGTCGGTGTACTCCGGCGTGTCACTCGACATCGGGCCCAACGCAACCCTGGTCGGCTGGGGCACCGGCCACTTCCAGCGCGTCTGGAGCCTGCCGATGGCCGCCGCCGCCCACGGCGTCAACCTCTTCGCGCAGGGGGTGGTCGACGCCTCCGGGACACCGCTGCCGACGGCGCCGCGAGTGGCGGTGATCCAGTAGCCGATTCTGGGATCCCGCGGCGGTCACCAGACCGCCGCGAGATCCTGTCGGGCCGGCGCCACAGAACCCGCCCCGCAGAGCCCACCTAGACCGGAGGAGCGTTCTACCCACCTCACGCTGCCACCTGATCCTCCACGAGGCGAGTCCGGTAGAATGGAAGCAGGGCCGCTCGTCCCCCCGAGCCCCCTCCTTCCACCTTCCCATGAGCGACCAGCTGGGCGACCGCACTGAACCCGGTCAGTCCGACACGGACCGGGAAGCGCAGGTCAAGATCCTCGACCAGATCTTCGCCCACTCCCTCGACGGCCTGGTCCTGCTCGACAAGGACTACAACTTCCTGCGGGTGAACGAGAGCGACGCCCTCTCCTGCAACCGGAAGGCCTCCGAGTTCCCCGGGCACAACCACTTCGAGTTCTATCCTTCGGTCCTGAAGGAGGAGTTCGACGAGGCCAAGGCGGCGAAGCGGATCTACAAGCGCTACGCCCGCCCCTTCGAGTTCCCCGACCACCCGGAGTGGGGCACCACCTACTGGGACCTCGGCCTAGTGCCCTTCCTCGACGCCGACGGCGAGATCGAGTTCTTCCTCTTCACCCTGAAGGATGTCACCGAGCAGAAGGACGCCGAGAACCGCCTGCGCGAAGCCAAGGACTTCTTCGACACCGCCCTCGACGCCCAGCTCGACACCTTCTTCCTCTTCGAGCCCAGCACCGGCAAGGCGGTGCGGTGGAACCAGGCCTTCCGGGAGATCTCCGGCTACAGCGACGAGGAGATCGAACGGTTGCCGGCGCCGGCGTCCTACTACAGCCCGCGAGACCTCGAGCGCGCCAGCGCCCTTCTCGAGGAGGTGACCGAGCAGGGCGCGGGCACCATCGAGCTGGACCTGATCTGCAAGGACGGCAGTACGGTGCCCTTCGAGTACCGGGCCTCCGTGCTCCTGAGCGATCAAGGCGAGCCCGAGTACGTCGTCTCCATCGGCCGCGACATGACCGAGCGACGGATGGCCGAGGAGGAGCGCGCCAAGCTCGAGCGGGAGTACTTCCAGGCCCAGAAGGTGGAGTCCATCGGCCGCCTCGCGGGCGGCATCGCTCACGACCTGAACAACCTCCTGACGCCGGTCAATTGCTACAGCGAGCTCCTCCTCGGTCACGAGCGGATCGGGACCAAGGAGCGAGGCATGCTCGAGGGGATCCTGAACGCCGGCGAACGGGCGCGGGACCTGGTCCGGCAGCTCCTCGCCTTCAGCAAGAAGCAACCGCTGGAGCGCCAAGCCCTCTGCCTGAGCCAGATGGTGAGGAACACGGAGAAGCTGCTCCGGCGCACGATCCGGGCGGACATCAGCTTCGAGATCCTGGCTCCCGAGGGGCTCCCGAGGATCCTGGCGGACCGAAGCCAGATCGAACAGGTCCTCCTGAACCTGGCGGTGAACGCGGTCGAGGCCATGCCGCAAGGAGGAGAGCTGAAGATCGAGACCGCCGCCGGGAAGCCGGGGGAGCCGGGGGCCGTCACCGCCGCCAGCCCGGCTGCTTGCCCCTTCGTCACCCTGACGGTCCGTGACACCGGCCACGGCATCGAGGAGCACGTCCGCTCGCAGATGTTCGAGCCCTTCTTTTCCACCAAGGGACCGCAGGGCACCGGGCTCGGGCTGTCCACCGTGCACGGCATCGTCCACCAGCACGGCGGCGCGATCGAGGTCGAGAGCGAGGTGGGGCGAGGCACTGCCTTCCACGTCTCCCTGCCGACCTCCCCCGCCGAGGCGATCCCCGATGGGCCTGCTCCGGGAACGCCGGCGGAGATGACCGGCCACGAGACCGTCCTCTTGGCGGAGGACAACGACTCGGTTCGAGTCCTGACCAGCAGCATCCTCTGCTCCCTCGGCTATCAGGTCCTGGAGGCCAAGGACGGGGTCGAAGCCCTCGCCACCCTGGAGGCGCACGACGGCCAGGTCCACTTGCTGCTCAGCGACGTCGTCATGCCGGGGATGAACGGGAACCAGCTGCTCCACCAAGCTCTGGCGCGCCAACCTGACCTTCGGGTGCTCTTCATGTCCGGCTATCTGGACGGCTCAGTCGCCGAGGAGTCCGACCTCGCCAGCCACGCCCTCATCCCGAAGCCGTTCTCGGTCAAGGACCTGGCCAGGAAGGTCCGAGAGGTCCTGACCGGACCCGCCGCCCGCGCGGCGATCGCGGGGTTGCGGCAGGGCCGATGAGATGACCGCTGGGCGCTCCCGTCGACGCCGGCAACGGCCCACGGCCCCCGGCGACGGCCAGGATTCCCTCACCTTCGAGGGCGCACCCGGCATCAACCGGGGCGACCACCCGCGTGGTGTCGAACCGACCCTCGAGATCTGGGCGGCAGCTCCGTGATCCGGTTCCGGTCCGATGCCCTGGGTGGTGGCGGCCGCCGCGTCGAACTCTGGGCGGCGGGAGAGCCGCTGGCGACTCATCGAGTCCTCGATCTCTGGAGGTCCGACGCCGACTTCCGCGACCGCTACACCGCCGAACTCGCCGCCTTCCCCGCCCCCGCCTTCCGCTGGGAGACGCCGCCGGTGACCGCCGTCACCCTCGGCCGCCCGGCCGAGTTCGTCCTGATCGGCGCGCCGGAGATCGACCTCCCGCCCGACCCCTCCCCCTTCGCCGAGCACTTCGACGACGAAGCGGTCGTCTCCTTCCCCAACCTCGGCGGCGACGGGTTGATGATCGCGCCGACTCCGTGCGGCTCCGAGAAGGCCTACTCCCACCTCGGCGCTTTCCTGCGCGGCGGCCCGCCGGACCAGATCCACGCCCTGTGGCAGGCGGTCGGCGCCGCCGTCGCGGACCGGGTCGGCGAGCGCCCTCTCTGGCTCAGCAGCGCCGGCGGCGGCGTCGCCTGGCTGCACCTCCGGCTCGACTCCTGGCCGAAGTACTACGCCCACGGTCCCTACCGAGCCCCCTAGCGGAGCCGCGCCCGGCCGGAGGCGAGATCCGCCCTTGCTAGGATGGCGCCCTCTGGAACACCCTCTCTCGATCTCCCGCCCGCCGCTCACCCCATGAGCCGACTCAGGATCTTCCTGCATTCCCTGATCCGGATCTCCGGTGGCGTCGGCGTTCTCCTCGCCCTGGCTTCTGCGTCGATCGTGGTCGCCTTGCTCATCGCCCCGCCCGCCGTGATTTCCTTCCCGGCCAACCTCATCGTCGCGGCGTTCTTCCTCGTCCTCGCCCTCTACTGGTCCCGCTTCGCCTACCTGCTGCTGCGCCCCCTCTCCCCCCTGGCGGTGCAGCACCTCGTTGGAGCCGTCCACGCAGTCTTATTGGTGCTCCTCATCCGCCTGGTTCCGTTCCCGACGGCTGGCCAGGACCCCGGGCTCGGTCCGCTCCTCCTCGCTGCGGGGTGGGGCGTGCTCTTCTTCTCCTACCGCCCCGTCAGCAGGCGCCTCTCCCGCTTCCTCCTGCCCCCTCCTTCTCCACACCCCGAGAACAGCGCGCCCGGCGCCGCCGCGCTCCCCCGCCATGACTGAACCCAGCGAACGCCGAGACGCCCCAGTGTGTGTCTTCGTCGGCGCCGATGAAGACGCCGCTCGCGCCTACGCGGCGCTGACCGAAGCCGGAGTCGCCGCGCAGTACCTCGGAGGCGCCGGCAACTTCGCCGAGGGCTTCCTCGGCGACGACTTTCCGGCGCCGCTCGGCGGCTCCTGGCTCGCCCGCGTGGAGGTGGCGCCGGACGATCAGGCGCGCGCCGCCGCGACGCTGGAGGACTTCGCCTGTGGCAGGCCGGGGGACGTGCTCGACTTCGGCGCGGCGCCCGCCGTCCTCGCTGAGCGACTCGCCGAGAACCAGCGCCCCTTGCTGCGCGACCTGGTCGCCGAAGCCGCGGCGATCTACGGTGACCGCCTGCAGGCGGTCATGCTGGTCGGCTCGCGCGCCCGCGGCGACGCCCGCCCCGACTCGGACTGGGACTTCCTGGTCTTCCTCGACGCCTGCGACTACGACCTCGAGGTGCCGCGCATGTCAGAGCTGGCCGCCTTGCTGGAAGGACGTCACGGCTGCCAACCGCTCTCGATCAGCCCGATGAGCCGCGAGCAGTTCCTCGGCCTCGACGCCAAGTACGAAGGCATCACCGACCGCTTCCGGCGCGACGCCGTCGCCCTTTGGCGCCGATGAAGCGGCCGCCGTCCTCCACCTCCGCACCGCGGACCAGGACTACCAATTCGGCTTCAACCCAGGGGTCCGCATCGCCGAGAATCTGCCCTTCCCGGTCGAGCGGCGCAAGGCCCGGCTTCGCTTGTCGCCATTCTCGCTGGTGTTTCGGCTGATCCTCCTCGCTTACCTGGTCTACCTCCTGATCGACAAGCTGGCCTGAGCGGGCCAGCCCCTCCGTCCCAGCCCTGCTCCATGAAGAACGGCACCTGCCCCCGCTGCGGCGGCGACGAGGTCTACGACTTCGCCTACGACCGCGGCTATCGCAACCACCGCCCCGTCTCGCTGCTCAAGCACGTGCCGCTCGTGGAGTACGTCTGCGCCGCCTGCGGCTTGGTCGAGAGCTACGTCAAGGACCCGGCCAAGATCGAGCTGGTGCGCGCGCGGTGCCGCAGGGTGCCGCCAGCTCGCTAAGCGCCCAGCACCAGCGACACGTTGTGGCCGCCGAAGCCGAAGGCGTTGCACAGCGCCAGCGGCACCGGCCGCTCTTCGGGCGCGGTCGGCGCGTGCAGCCGGATCTCCGGGTCCATCTCCGCCAGGTGCGGGTTCGGCGGCACGACGCCGCGCTGCACGCTGAGCGCGGTCAGCGCCGCCTGGATCGCCGAGCTGGCGCCGATGGCGTGGCCCATCACGGCCTTCGGCGCGGTCACCGGGATCCCGTCGGCGCGGGCGCCGAAGACCTGGTGGATGCCGCGCGCCTCGGCGGCGTCGCCCTGCGGCGTCGACGGCGCGTGGGCGCTGATGTGGGCGATCTCCTCGGGGGCGGCGCCGGCGTCGCCGAGCGCCGCCTGCATCGCCCGGCCCATGCCGGTGCCGTCCTCGAGCGGGGTGGCCAACTTGTAGGCCTCGCTCACGAAGCCGGCGCCGCGCAGCACCGCGAGGCGCTCGGCGCCGCGGGCGCGGGCGTGCTCCGCGCGCTCCAGGACCAGGGCGGCGGCGCCCTCCCCCATGACGAAGCCCGAGCGCGAGGCGTCGAAGGGCCGGCTTGCGCTGGCGCCGCGCTCGTTGTCGCCGGTGAGGGCGCCGACGGCGTGGTAGGCGCGCAGCGTCTGGGCGGTCACGGTCGAGTCGGCGCCGCCGGCCAGCACCAGGTCGCAGCGGCCGCTTCGCAGCCAGTCCAGGGCCTGGGCGATCGCCGCCGAGCCGCTGGCGCAGGCGACGCTGGCGGTGGTCGACGGCCCCTCGAAGTCGTGGACGATGCTCAGCATGCCCGCCGGGGCGTTGAACATGGTCTTGATCACGAAGTAGTGGTCGTAGATGCCGTCGACCGTCTCGGGCTTGGTCCGCAGCGCCTCTTCCACCGGCTGGATGTAGTGCAGCGGCCCGCCGCCGACGCCCATGGCCACGCCGCAGCGCACCCGGTCGAGCGCGCCAGACTCGACGCCGCCGAGCAGCCCGGCCTGCTCGAGGGCCTCCTGGCCGGCGAACAAGCTCATCCGCGTCGGCCGCGAGTAGCGGCGCACGAAGGGCACCCGCACCGCCTTCTTGAATTCGGCCTCCCAGTGCTCGGGCAGCTCGCCAGCGACGGTCACCGGCTCCCCAGCCGGGTCGTAGCCGCGGATCGGGCCGACCCCGGAGCGCCCGGCGAGGAAGTTCCGCCAGCACTCTTCGCGGCCGACGCCCGCGGCGCAGGCCATGCCGACGCCGGTGATCCAGACCTCGGTCACGAGCGGGCCCCGGCCTCGGCCCGCGCCGCGACGTAGGCCTGCTTGGCCACCCCGCGCCGGAGCTTGCCCGAGGTCGTGCGCGGCAGGCCGCCGCGCGCCTCCAGGATCACCTCGTCGATCTCGTAGCCGGCCTCGCCCAGGTGCTTGCGCAGGCCGAGCCGCAGGGCGTCGCGCTTGCCGGCGTCGGCCAGTTCGCGCGGGTGGACCTCGGCCATGACGACGGCGCGCTCGGTCTGGCGCCGCTCGTCGAAGGCGCCGAAGGCCAGCGCCCGGGCCACGCCCTCGAACATCGTCGCCAGCTCCTCGAGCCGCTCGGGGGCGTAATTGCGGCCGCCCTTGATGATCAACTCGCGGCTGCGGCCGGTGATGTGCAGCTCGCCGTCGACGGTGAAGCCGAGGTCGCCGGTGTCCAGCCAGCCCTCCCGCGGCGTTAGCTCGCCCCGGTCGAGTACGTCGGTGTAGAGGGAGGGCGAGTCGAGCAAGACGCGGCCGATCTCGCCGTCCGGCAGCTCGTCGCCGGCCTCGTCGACGACGCGCATCGCCTGCCCCGGCAGCGGCGAGCCGACCGAGGCCCAGCCCAGGCCGCCCAGCTCGCGCACCACCGGCCCGCGGCCGGGCGGCGGCATGGTCGCGGCCAGGGTGATCTCGGACATGCCGTAGGTCGGGAACAGCACCTTGCCGTCCAGGCCGTCGCCGCTCAGCTGCTCGGCGAAGCGCTCGATGATCGCCGGCGTCACCTGCTCGGCGCCGCACAGCCAGACCTTCAGGCAGGACAGGTCGAGGCCCTCGAGCGGCCGGCGCTGCTGGAACTCGAGCGTCGCCTTGACCGCCGACGGCGGGCCGACCGTGGCGGTGCCGCGGAACTCGTCGAGCGCCTTCAGCCACACCAGCGGGTTGCGGGCGAACAGCGACGGGTCCATCACGGTGATCGGGATGCGGCCGTAGAGCGCCAGCAGCAGGCAGCCGAACAGCCCCATGTCGTGGTAGACCGGCAGCCAGGAGACGATCCGGTCGGTGGCGTCCAGCGGGATCGACTGGAGCATCGCCTCGATGTTGAAGACGACGCCGGGCATGCCCAGCACCAACGCCTTGGGCGTGCCGGTGGAGCCGCTCGAGAACTGGACGTAGCTGGTGTCGGCGGCGGCGGCGCGCGGACCGGCGCTCGCCGGGTCGGCCGCGAGCAGCTCGGCGGCGGCCATCACCGGCACGCCCCCAGCGGGCAGGTCGGTGTCGCCGGAGACCACCGCCGCGGGCTGCAGGCGCTCGATCAGGGCGCTCCACTCGGCCTCGGCGGCGCCGCCGCGGCGGTGGCTGAAGGGGGCGACGCTGGCCGGCCAAGCGCCGAGGTGGAAGGCGCCGAGGATGGCCGCCACCAGCTCCTCGGAGGTCGGCAGGTCGACCAGCACCCGGTCGCCGGCGACCAGCCCGCGGGCGCGGAAGGCGGCGGCGCCGCGGCGCGCCAGCTCCAGCACCCGGGCGCGGTCGAGCTCGACCGCGGCGCCGTTCAAGTCGGTCCAGATGCGGACCGCCAGCTCGCCCGGCGCCTCGGCCGCGTGCGCCTCCAGGCGCAGGAACAGCTCCTCGCCGGTCGGCCGCTCGCCGGCCGCCAGGTCGAAGGCCTCCTCGGCGGCGAAGCCGGGGCGGGCGACGCCCATCAGGCCGCCGGGCCGGGGTGCCGGCGGATCCAGCTCAGCGGCGCCTTCTGGGCCGCGATCAGGAAGCACTGGGTCTGGGCCATGCGGTAGGTCGACAGCGCGATCATCAGGTACTTCCGCAGGTGCGGGAAGAACTCCGGGTCGGCCGCCTTCATCTCGTCGTGGTGGGTGTCGAGGTTGTCCAGCCACTGCGACAGCGTGCGCGTGTAGTGGTTGCTGATGTTCTCGACGTAGACCGGCGACAGCCCGGCCTCCTCCATCAAGCGCTGCATCTCGCCGCCCGAGACCATGGTGGCGGTGCCGCCGAAGGCGTCGTCGACGGCCTCGTAGCCGCGGTCGCTCTCGTAGACCTGGCCCTTGGAGTTCTGGTCGTAGCAGCTCTCCTGCACGAACAGCGTGCCCGAAGGCTTGAGCGCGGCGTGGCAGCGCGCGAACAGCTCCGCCTTCTCCCTCATGTGGATGATGCTCTCGAGGAACACGACGTGGTCGTAGTGCTCCAGCTCGAGCTCGGCGTCGAGCACGTTCTGCACCCGGATGTCCAGCCGGTCGGCGCAGCCGCGGGCCTCGGCCCGCTTCATGGCGAAGTCGCGCTGGGCCTCGCTGAGGGTGTAGCCGGTGACGTGGCAGCCGTGGGCGTCGGCGAAGTAGGTCGCCGGGCCGCTCCAGCCGCAGCCCAGATCGAGCACGCGGGCGCCGGGCTGGAAGCCGCACATGGCCGCGATCTTGTCCATCTTGGCCTCCTGCGCCGCGTCCAGGTCCTCCTCCCCGGTCAGGTAATAACCGCAGGAGTAATTCATGTTGCGGTCGAGCAGGCGCTCGAACACCAACGGAGGCGTGTCGTAGTGGAAGCCGCTGTCGCCGGTGGCTTGGCGGGCTTCGGGCGGGACGGGGACGGTCTTCATCAGTTCGCGGCGGCGCGGGCCTTCTGGGTCTCGCGGGTCAAGCGCACCAGGTCGGCGCGGCTCTGGAGCTCGCGGCCGGTGAGCCGCGACAGGGTCTTGAGGATGCGGCGCTCGACGCGCTGCTGCTCCTCCTCGCCGACGGTCTCCTGCAGGCGGCGCAGGAAGGTCTCGTAGCCGGCGATGTGGTCGGTGACCGCCAGGCCGTCGGCGCTGCCGTCGGCGAAGGTGGTCGGGTGCTTGTCGCCGCGCGGGTTGACCAGCATCCACTTGGCGGTGTTGAGGAAGTCCAGCAGCAGCTCGGGCCGGTTCTCCAGCGCCCGGTGCATGAAGTCCTCGTAGCACTGGGCGTGGCGGTACTCGTCCTCGGCGATGGTGCGGAAGATGCCGGCGAGCACAGGGCACTCCGCCTCCACGGCGTCGGCCCAGCGCAGGTACCAGCCGCCGAGGCGGATCTCGCCGCACCAGTGCATGGCGAGGGTGGCCGGCCACGGCGCCTCCTTGAGCTCGGTGTCGTGCGCCGGCAGCTCCTCGGGCTGCGGGTCCATGCCGAACTGCTTCAGGTACTCGCCGAGCACCAGGTAGTGGCGCATCTCCTCGAAGTACCAGACGCTCATGAACTGGCAGAAGTCCGTGTTCTCGCGGAAGTCGCGCAGGAACATCCGCGTCGCGTAGAGCGAGCTCAGCTCCATCAGGCAGTTGACGCGCACGAAGTCGAGCGTCTCCTGCGACACCTTGGCCTTGTCGATCTGCCCGAAGGGGATGTCGGCCAGGTCCCAGCGGACGGGCTCCAGCCGCCGGTAGAGCCGGTTGTAGAGGGCTTCGGCCATGGCGGGATCAGGCCTCGGAGATGGCCATCTCGACCGGGTCGTGCAGCTCCTCGGCCGGCCCCTCCATCGGCTTGCGGAAGCGGCTGAAGTACTGGGTCAGGTAGAGCACCATGCGCGACCAGTCCTTCTCGTCCCAGAGGCTGTGGTAGAGCTCGCTGCCCATGCTCTTCTCGTTGAAGTAGGCGACGTGCTCCTGCGGCATCTGCAGGCCGCTGATGACCTCGCGGAACTGCGGCCAGATCATCTCGCGCTGCTCCGGCGGGCAGACCTTGACCATCGACTCCAGCGTGACCTGATTGAAGCGCGAGTGGCGGACCTCGTCGCGGGCGACGCGCTTGAGCACGGCGGCCAGCTCGGGGATGCCGCACTTCTTCGACGCCGCGGTGTAGGCGATCACCGCCGAGTGCTCCTGCACCACGCCGAAGACCAGCTGCGCCATGCGCTGGTCGAAGCCATCGAGCCGCGCCTGGTCGAAGTAGGAGATGTAGCTGCCGTGGAAGTCGCCGCGCTCCAGGCCGGCGAAGTCCTCATCGGTGAGCTCCTCACCCAGGGCCTCGAGCATGCGCCGCAGCACGAGGTAGTGGGTGTACTCCTCGGCGGCCCAGATCGCAGACCACATCGACAGCTTGAAGTCGTCGCCGTAGTAGTGCAGGTAGCTGCGCACGTACTGAGACACGCCGTACTCGATCAGCGAGGTGCTGCGCAGGAAGTGCATGACCTCGTCCGGCACCTTGCTGCGGTCCAGCTCCCACTTCTTGAACTCGTCGATGTCGGCCCACAGGCAGCGGCCGGCGACGAAGAAGCGGTCGAGGGTGTCGGGGCGCGGGAAGCTCGGGAAGGGCGGCGGGGTGTAGCTCATCGCGCTCAGGCCGCGGCCTTCTTCTCGAGCAGCTCGAGCACCAGGTCGACGATGTGCCCGGGGGTCTTGATCGCGGTCAAGTCGGTGTTGGAGGGCAGGCGCAGGGCGTAGGCCTCCTCGACCAGCGTGACCATGTCGACCATGCCGAGGCTGTCGACTTCGAGGTCCTCAGCGAGGCGGCTGTCGTCCTGGATGCTCTCGGTGGACTCGAGAGAGAGCAGCTCGGCAAGCAAATCGCGGACCTTGTCGAGGACCTCCGCCCGAGCGGGCAGAGCGGATACGGAATCAGACTGGGACATGGGTGGCGGGGAGAAAGGAGGGGCTGGCGCTGTCCTCGCGCCGGGGATGTAGCCATCGAGTATATCCCAAGGAAGGGCGGCCGAGCCGCCTTCGCGGCATCTTCAAAACGACCGGAATCGAGCGTTATTGCCCGATCCCGGCCATTTCACGCAAGGTCGTATCGATCTAGGTGCCGTCGCTCTCGGCGCGTCCTCGTCCTCCTAGCCGGCGTTGATCTTCGCCAACGCCGAGCGCGCCGCCTCGACCGTGGCCGGGTCCTCGCTCTCCAGCAGCTCGATCAGGAAGGGCAGCGCCTCGACCGCCTTCATGGTCCCGAGCGAGGCGATCGCGGCCAGCCGCACCTCGGCGTTGTCGGAGTCCAGCTTGTCGAGCAAGGCCGCGGTCGGCGACTGGTGCATGCCGAACTTCTGCCACGCCTCCCAGTTCTGCCGCGCCTCGCGCAGCCGCTTGAGGCGGTCGAGGGCTTCGGCCGCGGCCTCCGCCACCCGCTCCTCCTTGTCCGCGAGGCCCTCGAGCAGCACCGGCACGACGCGCTCGTCGAGGGTCTGCCCAAGCGCCCGGATCAAGGTCACGCGTAGTTCATGCCCAGGCAGCGACCAAGCGGCCACCATGGCCGGCACGCGATCGACGTGGGTCTGCTTCTCGGCCAGGATCTGGGCGGCGTAACCGGCGCAGTCCGGGCGGGAGAGGAAGGAGGCGATGAAGTCCTCGCGGTCCGGAGAGAGCTGGCTGGCCGTAGCCAAGGCCCGGAGTGCCTGGCCGGTCAGGTAGGTGCCGCGCTCCGATTCCAGCAGCAGGAAAGCCACTTCCTCCGCTTCTGGACCCTCGAGCAGATCGCGCAGGGGCTTCGCGACGACGTCCATGTCTCCCTGGAGCAGAAGCCGCGCAACCCGCGCCCCCTCCAACGGCGGATTTCCTCGGAAGCTGAAAATGTCGACGAAGTAGTCGCGCGACTCCGGATCCGCGAGCAGGGCCTCGTAGACCTCGAAGCTGCCCGGCAATCCCCGCTCGAGCAGGTCGATGATCGTGGACCTCCACTGGCCGTTGTAGCTCTTTCGCCCTTGATCTCTGTAGCAGATCCGACCGAGGGTCACGAGCCGCTCGATCTCCGACGGCTCGAGCTGCCCACGCGCGGCGGCCGAAGCTCTCAGGGCTCGACTCCAATGCTCAGCCAGGGTCGCGGTGACCTGCTGCGCCCAGTGTTCCTGCGGACCAAGCTCCAGGAGCAGGTCGAAGCCGAAGCCGAGCCGCTCCGGGGCCCTCACCTTCAACGCCTCGTGTGCGTAGATGCGAGAGAGGATCCGCTGATCCGTTGACCTCCCCCACCGCTCCAAGTGGGCGCGACCTTCTTCGTCGTCAGCCCAGCGCTGAAACAAGCTCCTACAGGCGTTCTCCGGCACACCCGAGGCGCGATCGAGCCGAGCCGCCTGCTCGTAACTCAGACGCGAAGTGTGGAGCAGGAGCTGGATGGCGCAGAGCTCACCTAGCCGGCCCTCCTCGACGCGCGCCGTGAGGGCATCGTCCAAGGACTCCGGGAACAACGGCGGCAGGCTCCGGACGAGGTCCGCCGCCCGCTCCGCCGGCGCCCGACGCAGGAGCTGCGCCACCAGGGGCCAATCTTCGTGGCCGACGGCGGCGAGCTCGGCGAAGCGCCGGGTCCACGGATCCTCGGATTCGACGAGCCGGTGGATCCAGTCGGCCCAATCCTCTCGGTCGAGTTCTCGATGTTGAGGGAGCCCAGGCGTCCCGAACAGCGGCCGCCTGTCCTTGACCTCTTGATCGAGGATCTGCCGGGCGACGCGGGAGGACGAGCGGAAGTCCACGTCCTGCCCGTCACTGAGCTTCTCTCGGCGCTGGCCAGTATCGGTATGCGGCACCAGGAGCCAAGCCAGGCGCCGCTGATCGAGGACGTCGCCCTGCTCGGCGCAGAGCGCCAGGGACTCCAACTGCACCCATAAGAAAGCGGCGAGCCGGGCATCTTCTGCCACCAAGGGCTGGGCCGAGAAGCAGGCCTCGCGCAGGAGCTCCGAATCGCCGCCTGTCTCCAACTCCATCGCAGGCACGATGAAGGGTGCAAGGAGGTCGTCCGGGTCGGCCAAGATCTCGCGCAAGCGAGCGCGAGTGCGCTCGGTGCCGTCCTTGTGGTCCCATCCGGCGAGGTGTTCGACCGCGATCCGCGCCCGGCTGATTTCCTCCGATCGAGTCGACCGGATGAGGTACTCCGCCTTCGCGGCCGCCGCCTGGTCATCGATCGGTTCGCCGACGAAGGCCTGGGCCAGAGTCCCGCGCAGACCCGGGTGCCAGGAGGCCTCCACTACCGCTTCGATCTTCTCGAGGAAGGCCGGATCACCGACCGCGAAGGCGAGGTGCAGCTGGCGTTGGGCCACGACTTGCCCGGAGACCAAGTCCCGCTCCAAGAGAGAGAGCAGGTAGGGCTGGAGCCGCCGTCCGTAGCGGCTCAGGTCCCACCACCCCTTCGCGGCGAGCTGCTCCTCGAGCAGCTTCAGGAATCGCGGGTCGAGCTCCGCCGGATCCTGCGCCGCCTGCGCGGCCATCGCCAGGATCGACTCCACCTCGGCCGCGAAGGCGGTCCCCGCCGCGCCGGCGCGAGCCTGCTTCAGCATGCGCTCCGCCGCCGCGCTGTCGCCGCACAGCCGGTAGGCCTGCGCCGCGCGCGCTTGCACCAGCGCGGCGCGGCCGGCGTCGGCCGCCACCTCCTCGCGGTCGGCGAGCTCGACGAAGAGCTGCGCCGCCTGCGCCGGCTCGTCCTCTTGCGCAGACTGGAAGACGGCGTCACCGCCGCCCGATTGCGGCCCGGCTCTAGT
>CAYZXS010000026.1:0-56091 GCA_964482495.1 uncultured Planctomycetales bacterium | reverse complement strand
GCGGCAGGGCGGAAGTCGATGTCGGACGTCGAATATCAATCGATGTCTGACCCCGTTTCCAGGAGGAAGTAGGTGGCGGGGACGACGACCAGGGAGAAGAAGGTCGAGGCCACCAGGCCGAAGATCAGGGCCCAGGCCAGGCCGCTGAAGATCGGGTCGAGGGTGATCGGCCAGGCGCCGAGGGCGGTGGTGCCGGCGGTCAAGAGGATCGGCCGCATCCGCACCGCGCCGCTCTCGTAGATCGCCTCGCGCAGGCTGGCGCCGGCGGCGCGGGCCTCGCTGATGAATTCGATCAGCACCAGCGAGTTGCGCACCACGATCCCGCCGAGGGCGATCATGCCGATCATCGCCGTAGCGGTGAAGTAGATCGAGTCGAGGTGGCCGCCGACCTCCACCGCGAAGAAGTGGTTGAGCAGCCAGAAGCCGGGCATGATGCCGATCGCGGTCAGCGGAATGGCCATCATCACCAGCAGCGGCATGACCAGCGAACCGGTCTCGACCACCAGCAGCAAGTAGATGAAGAGCATCGCTGCGCCGAAGGCCAGGCCCAGGTCGCGGAAGACCCGCACCGTGACCTCCCACTCGCCCTCGCCGGCCCACTCGACCTCGACGCCCTCGGCCAGCGGCTGGTCCGCCAGCTTCGACTGCAAGGACAGGATCGCCTCAGCCGGCGGCCGCCCGGCCATCTCGCCGGTGACGTAGACCACCGGCCGCAGGTTCTTGTGGTAGACGGTGGCGTCCGCCGCCACCTCTTCGAAGCTGCCGATCTCCTCCAGGGCGATCATCGAGCCGCCGGCGGACCGCGCCGCCAGCGCCCCCAGCTCGGCGCCGCCGCTGCGCTGGGTACGGGGCAGCCGGACCTCGATCGGCAGCGGCTGACGCTCCCCGGGCACCCGCAGCGTGCCCGACACCTGCCCGGTCACCGCGGTCGCCAGCAGCTCGGAGACCTGGGTCTCCTCCACCCCGTGCAAGCCGGCCTGCAGCCGGTCGAGGGAGTAGTGCAAGCGCTGGTGCGGCGCCGCCGCCATGACGTCGAGGTCGGTCAGCCCGCGCTCCTCCTCCATCAGGCCGCGCACCTGCTCGGCGGAGGCCACCAACTGGTCGTAGGGCGTGCCGTCGTCGCCGTAGACCTCGGCCACGACGGTCGCCAGCACCGGCGGCCCCGGCGGCACCTCGACCAAGCGCATGACGGCGCCCTGCTCGGCGGCGATCCGCTCCAGGTCGTCCCGCAGCCGCAGGGCGATGGCGTGGCTCTGCATCTCGCGCTGCTCCTTGGGCAGGAGGTTGACGCGGATGTCCGCCAGCTCCGGCGATCGCCGCAGGTAGGTGTGGCGCACCAGGCCGTTGAAGTCCATCGGAGACGGCACGCCGACGAAGGACTCGAAATCGGTCACCTCGGGCTGCTGCGCCAGGAAGTCCTCGAAGGCCCGCACCGCGGCGTCGGTCCGCTCGAGGGTGCTGCCCTCGGGCAGGTCGATCATCACCTGCAGCTCGTTCTTGTTGTCGAAGGGCAGCATCTTCAGCGGAACCAGCCCCAGGCCCGCGAGCGACATCGAGCCGGCGAAGAGCAGCACCACCAGCCCGAGCAGCGCCCAGGCCCGCGCCTTCGACTTCACCCACGGCGCCACCGCCCAGCGGTAGAAGCGCCGCAGCAGCGGCGAGGTCGGGTCCACCTCCTCCACGGGACCGCCGTCGGCGGCGGTCTCCCCCTCCTGCCGGCCCAGGTGCTTGAGCAGCATGTAGGCCAGCCAAGGCACCACCGACAGCGCCGCCAGGGTCGAGAAGGTCACCGCCAGCGGCACGTTGGCCGCCATCGGCGCCATGTACGGCCCCATCATGCCGGTGATGAAGCTCATCGGCAGGAAGCTGACGATGATCGTCAGCGTGCTCATGATCACCGGCGGCAGCACCTCGGCGACCCCGCGCAGGACCGCGTCCCTGGCCGAGCGGTCCTTGCGCCGGATGTGGCGCTGGATGTTGTCGACGTTGGTGATCGGGTCATCGACCACCAGGCCCAGCGACAGGATCAGGGCGAACAGCGTCACCCGGTTGATGGTGTAGCCGAGCAGCTCGTTGACCAGCAGCGCCAGGGCGAAGGACATCGGCACCGCCAGCGCCACCACCAGGGCCTCGCGCCAGCCGAGGGTGAACAGCAGCAGCACGACGACGCTGGCCAGGGCGAAGCCGATCGACTTCAGCAGGTCGTTGACCTTGCGGTCGGCGGTCTCGCCGTAGTCGCGGGTGACGACCAGCTCGACGCCGTCCGGCAGCACCTCGGAGCGCAGCCGCTCGGCCTCGGCGTGGACGGCGCGGGCGACCTGAGTGGCGTCGGCGCCCTTCTGCTTCGCAACCGCGATCGTGACCGCGGCGCCGCTCGTCCCGGCCGCAGGCCCGGCCGCCGGCCCGAAGCCGATGCGGGTGTAGTGCGAGGGCTCGCGCGGCTGGTTGCGGACCTCGGCGACGTCGCGCAGCCGCACCGGCAGGCCGTCGCGCGAGGCGACCACCAGGCCGCCGATCTGCTCGAGGTCCGACAGCCCGTCGCCGGCGCTCAGGTGCAGCCGGTGGTCGAGCTGGTCGAAGTCGCCGATGAAGGTGGTGTGGTCGGCGGCCCGGATCGCCGCCGCGACCTCCGGCAGCGTCAGGCCGCGGCCCTGCAGCCGCTCGCGGTCCGCCTCGACCAGGATCTGGCGCGGCGTGCCGCCGACCAGCTCGGTCCGCGACAGCTTCGGCAGCAGGTCCAGCCGGGCCTTGAACTCCTCCCCCAACCGCCTCAGGGCGTACTCGTCGTAGCCGTCGCCGTAGAGGGCGAAGGTCACGATCGGCACGTCGTCGATCTCGATCGGCTTGGCCACCCAAGAGCGCGCCATCGGCGGCAGCAGGTCGATGTTCTGCGCGATCCGGTTGCGCAGCTTGATCAGCGAGTCCTCGCGGTCTTCGCCGACGTAGAAGCGCACCGTGACCACGGTCCGGTCGCGCTGGGACATCGAGTAGACGTACTCGACGCCGTCGAGCTGCCAGAAGAGGCGCTCGAGCGGGGTCGCCACCAGCCGCTCGACCTCGTCCACCGAGTAGCCCGGCGCCTCGACGAAGACGTCGGCGAGCGGCACCACGATCTGCGGCTCCTCCTCGCGCGGGGTGGTGAAGATCGCGGTGGCGCCGAGGGCCAAGGCCGCGACCAAGAGCAGCATGGCGTTCTTGCCGGCCAGGAAGCGAGCGACGATCCGCTCCAGCAAGGGCCGGTCGCGCATCTCGAGGTCGAGCGGGCTCACGGCAGGCCGATCTCCTCGCCGCCGGACAGGCCGGACAGGACCTCGACCTCGCCGTCACGGCTGGCGCCGGTGCGGACGGCCCGGCGGACCCAGCCGCGCGCCTCCTTGACCAGGACCATCTCGACCTGGCCGACCCGGAACACCGCGGCGGCCGGGACCGCGATCCGGTCCCGCTCCCCGACCTGGTAGCGCAGGGTGCCGAAGTCCCCTGGCGCCGGCGGATCGCCGGCGGCGCCGAGGCCGCCCAGCGGTACCCGGATCCGCACCGTGCGGCTGCGCGGGTCGCTGCTCGGAGAGACCTCAGACACCCGGCTCTGCCCGTCGGCGGCCCCGAGGTTCCAGGCCAGCGCCGCGCCCAGGCCGGCGTAGTCGCGGTCCCCGACCGGGAGTTGGGCCTCGAGACAGACCTGCCGCGGATCGTAGAGCTCGAACAGCGGGGTGCCCGGCACCGCCAGGTCGCCCGGCCCGACCAGGCGGGCCTCGACCACGGCGTCCGCCGGGGCCAGGACCTTCGCCTTCGCCAGCTGGATCTCGGCCAGCTCCAGGCGGGCTTCGGCTTGCCGCAGGCTGGTCTGGGCGCGGTCCCACTCCCGCTCGGGAGCGACCTTCTCGTCGCGCAGCCGGCGCACCCGGTCGGCCTCCGCTTGCGCGAGCTCGACCGCCGCCAAGGCCGCGGTCCTGGTCGCCTCCAGGGCGGAGGCGTCCAGCTCGGCCAGGAGCTCGCCGGCGCGCACGTGGTCGCCGACGTCGAAGTGGATGCGCAGGACGCGGCCAGCGGTCTCCGCCGACGCTTGGATGTGCTCCAGCGAGCGCACCGTCGCCGCGATCTCCCTCCAGACCGGCACCACCAGCCGCTCGGCGGTGGTCGAGGATGCCGGCGCCGCGGCCGCCGCCCTCGAGGCGGGCGGCGGCCCCGCTTCCCCATTCCCCTCGGGCCCCGGTCCGCACGCGGCAGCCGCCAGGGCCACCGCCCATCCCCATGAACGGATCGTCATTCTCCCTTCCCGATTTCGCAGTGGCTGTGGATGCAGTCCAGCAGGCCCAGCATCTCCACCCGCACCAAGCGGTAGTAGACGCGCTGACCATCCCGGCGGGCGGCCAAGATACCGTGCTGCCGGAGGGTCGCCAGGTGCTGGGAGGTCACGGCCTGCTCGCAACCGGCGACCTTGGCGATGTTGCCGACGCAGTCCTCCCCGTGGCGCAGGTAGTCGATGATGCGCAAGCGCAGCGGGTGTGCCGTGACCCGGATCAGGGGGGCGGCGCGGTCGAGCTGGTCTCGGGGAACGAGGGGAGGCTTGGTCATCTTGCTCTCAATATATCCCACTATCAGCATATCGCAAGGTCACATTTGGAGAAGCTGCCCCCCCTCCGTGGCCCCTAGGAAGACGCATCCCCCTGCTATCATGCGACTTGGCGCCAATAATGGCGCCCTGGCGAGGCCCGGATCAGCGGTCCGCCTCCGCCAGGGCCGCCTCCCGACCTTGCGCGAGGCGAGGGTCCAGGGAAAGGGGCCAGCTTCTTCGTCCTTCCTCGGGCGTACCGATCTCCCATGACCGAACCCAGCGCTGACCTCCCCCCGGACTCTCCCGAGCCCGCCCCCGCGCCCCCTGCCCCGGAGGCCCAACCGGCCTCCCCGTCACCCGCCGCGCCGCTGCCGAAGGCGACCAAGGCGGCCAAGCTCGACCCCCTTCGGGTCGTGGTCCGCCCCCTCCCCAAGGTGGTCTTCTTCTACCTGACCTGGGTGGTCTCCCTGGTCTGCGGCATCGTCGCCTCCCTCGCGAGCGGCGACGGCTCCCCAGAGGGCCCGCTGGGCTTGATCTGGACCGGCATCTTCTTCTTCAACGTCCTGGTGATCTCCTTCGACTTCAACGAGGAGCGCTCCCTGGTGGCCGTCCTGTCGGTGATCGTGGCCTTCTTGGCCCTGCTCTACTTCGGGGTCCTCGGCTCGGTCGGGGCCTGGTTCAGCGCCCTTCGCCCGGCGATGAACGCCACCTTCTACTGGCTGATCTTCGCCGGCTTCTCCATCCTCTATCTCTTCGTGTGGCTCAACTCCCGCTTCGACTACTGGGAGTTCCGCCCCAACGAGGTCGTGCACCGCTTCGGCATCTTCCCGAAGATGAAGCGCTTCAGCACCGAGGACATGCGCCTCGACAAGGAGGTCCCGGACGTGCTCGAGCGGCTGCTGCTCGGCTCCGGACGGCTGATCTTGACCACCCCGCACGAGAAGCACCCGATCGTCATCGAACACGTGCTCCGCATCGGGCGAATCGACGATGAGATCGCCGAGATCCTCGGGGTGAAGGCGGTGGTCCACCGCAAGTGAGCGGGTCGACACTCAAAAACCGGCGGCCGGACTCGCGCCCGGCCGCCGGCTTCCTTTTCCCCTTTGCTTTGTTTTTCCTTCTTCTCGCCATCCCCTGCGAGTCGAAGGCTCGAAAGAGAACCCATGCGTAGCACTTCTAGGATCGGCTGATGAACAGGGATTCCTGAAGCCCTTTTCGGGAATTTTCGGCCATTTCTTTCCGCCTTCCTTGACCTCGCCCATAGGGCTCTGCTTTCAGCGCCGCATTTCGAAGGTCAGCCACCTCCCCCGCTGACACCGCCGCTCCAGCCGGAAACCCTCCCTTTCCAGGCACTTCTGCGTCTTCTCCCCCTTCCGGTCGAGGATCCCGCCCGCGAAGAGGCGGCCCCCCAGAGCGCAGCGCCGGGCCAGGAGCCCGGCGTTCTCGGCGATCAAGTCGGAGTGCAGATTGGCGTAGACCGCGTCCCAGCTCCCCGCGGCGGTCTCCAGGCCGCCCCGCCAAAAAACACACCGATCCGCGACAAAATTGGCTGCGGCGGTCAGGCGGGCCTGAGGCGCGCTGGCCGGATCCGGGTCCATGCCGGCGACTCGATCGGCGCCGAGCTTGGCGGAGGCCACCGCCAGGATCCCGGAGCCGGTCCCCAGGTCGAGCACGCGCGGCACGGGGCCCTCTTCGAACCAGCGCTGGAGCGTCCGCAGCGCCATCCGGGTGCTGGAATGGCCGCCCGTGCCGAAGGCGGAGCCGGCCCGCAGCCACAGCAACCGGTCGCCAGGCTTGCGCCGCAGGCCCTGGACCTCGTGGAAGTCGGCGTGGACGACGAAGGTGCCGCAACGGAAGGGCCGCCATTGCTTGCGCCAGAGCGCCTCCCAGTCCTCGCGCAGCCGCAGCTGCTCCTCCACGGACCAGGCCCCGTCCGCCCAGCCGAAGTCCCGCGCCAAGGCCGCCAGACGCTCCGCGAAGCGCGCCCCCCGCTCCGGAGGGATGACCAAGCTCAGCACCGCCTGCTCTTTGGCCGGCGGCTCCTCGCCGTCGAGGATGCCCGAAGGGAAGGCCCGCTCCGCGATCACCGCCCCCCACCCCTCCCGCTGCAGGCACCAGGTCAGGGTCTCCTCCCAGCCCGCGGGCACCTGCACGCGGACGTGGAGCATCTCTTCGGCGGCCGTCGGATCCATGGACCGCCTAGGATGATGGCCGATGCCCGCCAAGAGCAAGAGCAAGTTCCCGCGCGAGAGCCTGGCCGCCCGCCGTGACCGGGCCGGACGGCTGCTGGCCTCCCTGCGCCGCCTCTACCCCGGCTCCCGCACCGCCCTCGACTGGGGCGACCCGCTGCAGCTGCTCGTGGCCACCATCCTGTCGGCCCAGTGCACCGACGAGCGCGTCAACCAGGTCACGCCGGCGCTGTTCCGGCGCTTCCCGGACGCCGCGGCCCTGGCCGAGGCCAGCCAGGAGGAGGTCGAGGAGCTGGTCCGCTCCACCGGCTTCTTCCGCAACAAGGCCAAGAACATCCGCGGCGCGGCGGCGCGCATCGTCGAGCTCCACGGCGGCGAGGTGCCGGACACGATGGACGAGCTCCTGGCCCTGCCGGGGGTGGCCCGCAAGACCGCCAACTGCGTGCTCGGGACCGCCTTCGGGCGCAACGAGGGGGTCGTCGTCGACACCCACGTCGGCCGGCTGGCGCGACGCATGGGCCTCACCCGGGAGAAGGACCCGGTCAAGGTCGAGCGCGACCTGGTGAAGCTGTTCCCTGCCGAGTCCTGGACCGTGCTCAGCCACATGCTGATCGACCACGGCCGCGCGGTCTGCAGCGCGCGGCGGGCCGACTGCGACGCTTGCTACCTGGTCGAGCTCTGCGCCCAGAGAGAGCTCTGAGCCCTACCAGACGAAGGGCAGCTTCAAGTAGGACAAGGCCGGCTTGGGCGAGGCCTGGCTCGGCCCCTGGCCTTGGGCGTCGATGTCGAAGCTGACCCGGTAACGCAGGAAGCGCTGGCCCTTCAGCACGGCGAGGTCGGCGGTCCACTGGTTGGCCGCCGGCAAGGTGCTGCCCGGGTCGCCGGGGTCGTCGGAGCCCTGGAACTCGATCCGGACCGCGGCCGATGAGGGCAGGCCGTCCTTCAGCCCGAGGGTGTCGATGCGGAAGAACTTGGGCCGCAGCGCCCAGTCCTCGCCCGGATCCCAGGCGAACAGCAGCGAGCCGTCGCTGACCAGCGTGCCCAGGCTCAGCTCATCCGCGACCGGGTCGTACTCCGCCGTGGTGATCTCGAAGCTGGAGAGAGTGGCGCCGGCGTTCGGCAGCAGGTCGTAGCCGACCAGGCTGGGCGGCGTGCGCAGGTAATGTTCCATGCCGGCGAAGACCGCAGAGGCCTCGGAGACCACGACGCTGGTCGCGGTGAAGACCGCGCGGTCCTGGGAGGCCCGCAGCAGCTCGGGCAGGGGGTCCACCCGGCCGCCGGCCCGCGGCACCCAGCCGTCGGCCTCGAGGCCGTCGAAGCGCAGCGCCGGGTCGGCCCAGTCCGGGAAGGGGCCGTCTCCGGCCGCCGGCTCGCGCAGGCCCGCCAGGCCGGTGTCGATCCAGACGCTCTGGGCCTGCGAAGCGGGCGCGAAGATCGGCACGCAGACGTAGGGCTGCGGCCGCGAGAAGAAGCGCAGCACCTCCTCGACCCGGTCAGGGTCCGCCGGGGTCGAGCCCGGGTCGCCGTGGTGGACGTAGTCGAGGATGCCGGGCCGGGCTGCCGCCGGCCACAGCAGGTCGGTCCCCGGGTCCGGGACGTGGAACTGGACCACGCCGTTGCCGCCGGCGCCGCCGCGCCCGATCATCAGGTCGCCGTTGCCGTCGGAGGCGTTCGTGCCCGGGATCGTCGTCAGGTAGCTCGCCGCCCAGCCGCGACGGCCGCCGACCGCGGTGACGGCGTCGGCGAAGTCGAGGTCGCCGAGCTGGCCGGCGTTGTTGGCGCTGCCGATCGACAGCTCGCGCAGGTCGATGGCGCTGGCGGAGTGGATGATGACGTGGCCGCCGCTGCCGCCGCCGGAGCCAGAGACCTGGTGGTCGGTCCAGATCGTGGCCTCGCCGCCGTGGCCGATGCCGCCGTTGCCGCTGACGGAGCCGGCCGGCCCGAAGACCACCGGGCCGATCGCCAGGAGTTGCAGCTGGCCGCCGCCGCCGCCGCCCGGGGCGCCCTTACGGTAGGTGCTGGTGTTGCAGTTCGGCGGCCACGGCTGCAGCGGCCAAGACTTCACCACGCTGAGCAGGGTGCCGAAGCTGTCGGTCTCGCGGTGGACCTGGAAGGAGTCGCCGCTGGCGCCGCCGCCGGAGCCGGCCCACGGGATCAGCAGCTCGCCTCGCTCCAGGCTGCCGTCGGCGTTGATCCGCGATCCCCAGAAGTCGTTTCGGGTGTCGCCGTCGGCGCTGAAGACCGAGCCGCCGCGCCGGCCGCCGTCCGGGCCGTTGGTCGGGTGGCCGTAATCGAAGGGGATCGTCGGCCCGTCCCAGGAGGGATCGAAGTTCGCCTGATCGTCCGGCGGGTCGACGTAGTCCGGCAGGCCATCCTCCATGCCGTAGACGCCGTGCGCCAAGGGCGGCAGGAGCTCGGGGTCGTAGTTGGCGATGGCGTCCAGCGAACTTCCGCGCAGGCCGTCCTCGCCGCCGGGGATGGGCAGGAGCTGCGGGCCGAGGGCCGGGTCCCGCCAGACGCCGTCCGGCCAGTAGGGGTGCCGGCCCGGCTGGTGGTCGTGCTTCCGGTTCTCGGCCGCGTTGGGGCGCTGGTCGCCGTCCCAGCCGTCCCACACCACGGCCTCGTTGGGGGTCAGCGCCAGGCTGCCGCCGCCGCCGCCGCCGGAGATCAGGTGCGGCGGCGAGGACTGGATGCCGCCGATGTTCTGGTTCTGCTGCAGGCCGCCCTCGCCGCCTTCCCCGCCGATTCCCGTCAGGCCGAAGGGGCCGTCGCCGCTGTCGCCGCGCGGGGTGATCGAGGTGGTGATGCGGGAGGACATCCCGCCCTGGCCGCCGCCGCAGTTGCCGGCCACCGGGCCGAGCGGGAAGTGGGGCGAACACAGGCTGGTCGGCCAGCTGGAGTCGTCGCCCTCGACGTCGATGACGCCGTCGATGCGGGCGCTGCCCTGCACCAGGATCACCAGCGGGTTGCTGCCGCGGCCCTTCATGGTCACGCCGGACCGGATCACCAGGTCGTCGACCTTGAGCACGCCGTTCTTGACCAGGAAGGTCTTGCCGCCCTCGCCGGTGATCGTGACCGTGCCGCTGGTGTCGACCTCGACGCTCTCGTCCAGGGTCAGGTCGTCGCTCTCCAGCACCGCCGCCGGGAAGTCGAAGCCGGCGTGCACGGCGCCGTCGCGCAGCTCGGCCGGCGGCAGGGCCAGCGCGGCGTCGACGTCCAGGTAGCGGTCGTCCAGGAAGTCGTCGTGGAACTCGTCCACGGTCTCCTGGTCGTCGCTCCAACCCAGCACCGCGGCGCCGTAGACCTCGCTCAGCAGCGGCGTCTCATGAGCCTCGGAGCGCCAAGGGGCGGTGTTCTGCTGGCCGGCGATGTCGCGGAAGCCGGCGCCGACCTCGACGATCATCGACCGGTCGGGCAGCAGCAGGCCGGAGAACAGGAAGCGCAGCTCGGCGCCGCCGGCGCCGCAGTTCGAGGCCAGCGCGAAGCTGCCCGGGAGCAGCTCGGTGAACTGGGGCGGTTGGCCCGAGGAGACGGTCTCCAGCGAGTAATAGACCCGCAGGTTGGACAGGTTCAGGTTCGAGGAGCGGCCGTCGATGGCCTGGTCGAAGTGGATCGTCAGGTAGGGCTCCGGGTCGCTGTAGAGGTTCAGCCCGCGCGGCCACTCGATCGAGGTGACCCGCGGCGGCGCCGGGTTCTCGTCCAGGAACAGGGTCTCGCCCGGCGAGACCGGCGTGCGGAAGCGGCGCTGGTCGCCGCGCGCCAGCAGGTGGCCCGCGGTGTCCCGGAGCACCGCGGTGCCGAAGCCCGACCCGGTGGGCAGCGCCACCTGGTACTCGTGGCCGCCGTGGAGGAAGCCGCCGTTGTCGAGGGTCTCGGTGGTCGGGCAGCTGGGCCGGAACACCACCACCCGGCCGCCGCTGCCGGCTTCGATCTCGAAGGAGCCGGTCACCGGCCGGCCCTGGACCCCGGCGGAGATCGGCTCGATCCGGATGCTCTGGAAGCCGATCGACTCCGGGTCCACCGGGTGGTTGAACTGCAGCCGGATCGGCCGGTTCAGCTCCCAGACCGCCCCGTCGGGCACGTTGACTCCGGTGAGCAGAAAATCACCCGCAGTGAGCGCTTCCGAACGGTCCGGGCCGCCGCCGCCGGAGCAGGCGGGCAGGCAGAGGAACGCAAGGAGCAGGCTCGAGCAGAGGGGGGTGGATCTCGCGGGAAAAGCCATCTCAGGACCAGCTGCTGCAAGTCCCGTTCCAGCCGCTCACCACACGAAGGGGATCTTCAGGTAGCCGAGCGCCGGCCGGGGCGAACCCGGCCCCACGCCCTGGCCGAGGGCGTCGATCTCGAAGGTGACCCGGTAGCGGACCATGCGCAGCCCCTTCAGCAGCGACAGGTCGGCGGTCCACTGGTTGGCCCCGGGGACGATGCCGCTCGGGACGGCGGGGTCGTCGGTGCCCTGGAACTCGATCCGCAGCGCCGCCGAGGGGGGCAGGCCGTCCTTGGCGCCCAGGGAGTCGACGCGGAAGAACTTCGGCACCAGCGCCCAGTCGTGCCCAGGCTCGACCGCGGCGGTCATGGCGCCGTCGCCGGGCAGGGTGGCGAGCAGCAGCTCGTCGGCGCCGGGGTCGTACTCGGCGTGCACGATCTCGAAGCTGTTCGCCGGTCGGTCGGCGCTCGGCCGCAGGTCGTAGCCGACCAGGGCCGCGGGCGCGCGCAGGAACTGCTCCAGGCCGGCGAAGACCGCCGAGGCCCCGGAGACCCGCAGCAGCTCCGGCTGGAAGGCGGCGGTCGCGAGCGAGGCGCGGAGCAGCTCCGGCAGCGCCGTGACCTTGCCGTTCACGGCCGGCACCCAGCCGTCGGCCTCCGTGCCGGCGAAGGCCAGCGCCGGGTCGGCCCAGTCGGGGAAGGGGCCGAGGCCGGCGGCGGGCTGGCGCAGCCCGGCGAGGCCGGTGTCGATCCAGACGCTCTGGGCCTGGGAGGACGACGAGAAGAAGGGCACCAGGACGTACGGCTGGGGCCGCGAGAAGTGCCGCAGCACCTCCTCGATGCGGTCCGGGTCGGCCGGCCGGCCGCCCGGATCCGAGTGGTGGATGTAGTCGAGGATGCCCGGCTCAGCCGCCGCCGGCCACAGCAGGTCGGTGGCCGGGTCCGGGACGTGGACCTGGACCACGCCGTTGCCGCCGGCGCCGCCGCGGCCGATCATCAGGTCGCCGTTGCCGTCCTGGACGTTGGTGTTCTCGATCCTGGTGGCGTAGGAGGCGCACCAGCCGCGCCGGCCGCCGACCGCGGTGAAGGAGTCGCCGAAGTCGAGGTCCTCGACCTCGGCGGCGGTGGCGGCGGCGCCGACGTCGACCTGGCGGAAGTCGATGGCGGTGGCCGAGTGGATCACGAGGTGGCCGCCGCTGCCGCCGCCGGAGCCGGAGAGCTGGTGGTCCGCCGAAACCGTCGACTCCCCGCCGTGGCCGGTGCCGCCGTTGCTGCGGATGGTCGCCTCCGGCCCGAGGATCACCGGCCCGATCGCCAGCAGCTGCAGCTGGCCGCCGCCGCCGCCGCCGGGCGCGCCCTTGCGGTAGAAGCCGTGGGTCCCCGCCGCCGGCGGCCAGGTGTCCGTCGGCAGCGAGTCGACCACCGACATGAGCAGCCCGGTGACCGGGTGGGGCTTGCGCTGGACCTGGAAGGAGTCGCCGCTGGCGCCGCCGCCGGAGCCGGCCCAGGGCGCCAGCAGCTCGCCGAAGGTGGCGCTGCCGTCGTCGTTGATCCGGACGCCCCAGAAGTCGTCGCCGGTGTCGCCGTCGGCGCTGAAGACCGAGGCGCCGGGGAGGCCGGGGTCGGCCCCGTCGGTCGGGTGGCCGAAGTCGAAGGGCAGGTCGACCGTGTTCCAGGCCGGATCGAAGTCCGCCGGGTCGTCGTCCGGGTCGACGTAGTCCGGCAAGCCGTCCTCCATGCCGTACATGCCGTGCGGCGTCTGCGGCGGCGCCTCCGGGTCGAAGTTGTCGACGGCGAGGTAGGAGGTGCCGCGCATGCCGGGCTCGCCGCCGTAGACCGGCAGCAGGGTGTCGCGGAAGCTGGGCCCGCGCAGCACGCCGTCAGGCCAGTAGTGGTGCCGGGCCCAGACGTGGTCGGGGCCGCGGTTGTCGCTCGCGCGGGGGCGCTGGTGGTCGGCCCAGCCGTTCCAGATGATCGATTCGTTGGGGGTGAGGGCGAAAGTCCCGCCGCCGCCCCCGGCGGCGATCAGGTTCTGCGGCCCCATGGTGTTCTGGAGCTGGTTCATGCCGCCCTCGCCGCCCTGGCCTCCGGTCATGGCCAGGCTGAAGGCGCTCTCTCCCGAGTCGCCCCGCGGGGTCAGGTCGTTGGGGATCCGGCTGGCCATGCCGCCCTGACCGCCGCCGCAAGCGCCGAGCACCGGCCCCTCCGGGAACTGGGGCGAATTCAGGCTCGTCGGCCAATAGGAGTCGAAGCCGCTGACGTCGAGCACGCCGTCGATGCGGGCCTCGCCCTGGACGTAGATCACGAGCGGGTTCGAGCCGCGCCCGCGCAGGGTGACGTCGGGCAGCAGGTGGAAGTCGTCCACGCGCAGCACGCCGTTGTTGACCAGGAACAGCCGGCCGTTGGCGCTGTAGAGGAAGACCTGCCCGATGGTCAGGATCTCGACGTTCTCGTCGATCACCAGGTCGGCGTCCTGGCTGACCCCCGAGGTGAATTCGAAGGAGGCCTGGAGCCCGCCGTCGCGCAGCTCGGCCGGCGGCACCCGCAGGGCCGCCTTGGGGTCGAGGTCGCGGTCGTCGAGGAAGTGCTCTTGGAACTCGTCGACGGCCTCCTGCTCGTCATCCCAGCCGAACAGGACGCCGGCGTAGACCTCGCTCAGCAGCGGCGTCTGGTGCGGCGCGGAGATCCAGCGCACGGCGTTGGTCTGGCCCGCGATGTCGCGGAAGGTGTTCGCCAGCTCGACCCGCAGCAGCCGGTCCGGCGGCAGGAGGCCGGAGATGCTGAAGCGCACGGCGGCCCCGGTCCCGGTGCAGTTCTCCTCCAGGCTGAGGCTCCCGGGCAGCAAGTTGCTGAAGCTGGCGCCGCCGCCGCTCGAGACCGTCTGGTCGGAGTACCGGACCTGCAGCCGGTCGAGGTTCAGATTCGACAGCCGGCCGTCGATCGGCTGGTCGAAGCGGATCGTCAGGGCGGGCTCGGGGTCGGTGTAGAGGTTCAGCCGCTGCGGCCAGTCGATGCCGACGACCTGGGGCGGATGCGGCTGTGCGTCGTGGAACAGGTTCTCGCCTTTGCCAGGGCTCCGGAAGCCGCGGCTGATGCCGCGGGCCAGCGAGTGGCCGCCGGTGTCGCGGAGCACGGCGCTGCCGTAGGAGCCGGCCGCCGGAACGCTGACCCGGTACTCGTGCCCGCCCGGCAGCAGGCCGCCGTTGTCGAGCAGCTCGCTGGTCGGACAACTGGGCTGGAAGACGACGATCCGGCCGCCGCCCTCGACCGAGAAGCCGCCGACCACCGGCCGGCCCAGGACCCCGGGAGAGACCCCCTCGATTCGGATCGCCTGCAGCCCGATCGAGCCCGGGTCCACCGGGTGGTTGAGCTCGATCCGGATCGGCCGGTTCAGCTGCCAGGTCCCGCCCTCGGCGACGTTGATGCCGACCACCACGAAGTCGCCCGCGGTGGCCGCGGAGCCCGGGCCGAGCGCACCGCCCCCCCCGCACGCGCACAGGAGCAGAGCCGCGGCCGGAATCGATCGGAGGAGGGGCCGGGACAAGGGACGCCTGACTCATTTGCAATCTCCATGCCACAGGAGATCGACAGGAGAATTTACCATTTGGACCGGCGCCACGTCGGAGCGCCCCCATAAACAGTTGACGCAAACTGGCAAGTTGGGCGATACTGGGGTCATGGAGGACTCCCTGGACATCGCCGCCCTGGCCCTGCAGGCCGGGGTCAGCAGCCGGACCATCCGCTACTACGGCGAGCTGGGCCTGGTCCGCCCGTCCGGCCGCGGCGCCGGCGGGCGCCGGCTCTACGGCGCGGACGCCCTCGAACGCCTCCGCTTCATTTCCCGGCTCAAGGGCCTGGGCCTGACCCTCGACGAGATCGGCGAGCTGAACCACGCCTTCGACCGCGGCGCCACGCCGGTGATGCTCGAGCGCCTCGACGGCTTGCTCAGCGCCCGCCTGGCCGAGATCGCCGTCAAGATCGAGGAGCTCCAGCAGCTCGCCGAGGACCTCCGCTCCTACCGCCAGCACAACCGCGCCAAGCGCCGCCACACCGCCTGAGATGCGTCCGACCACCCAGCCCCCCTCCCCCGCCGAGACCGGCGCCGTTGCCGCCACCCGGCTCCGCTTCGTCACCGCCGCCTCGCTCTTCGACGGCCACGACGCGGCCATCAACATCATGCGGCGGATCCTGCAGAAGCAGGGCGCCGAGGTCATCCACCTCGGCCACAACCGCTCGGTCGAAGAGATCGTCGAGGCCGCGGTCGAGGAGGACGCCGACGGCATCGCCATCAGCTCCTACCAAGGCGGCCACCTCGAGTTCTTCCACTACATGGTCGAGCTGCTACGCGGGCGCGGCGCCGGCCACATCCGGGTCTTCGGCGGCGGCGGCGGCACCATCACCGACGAGGAGACGGCGCAGCTGCACGCCTGGGGCGTGGAGCGGATCTACTCGGTCGAGGACGGCCGCATGATGGGCCTCGAGGGCATGATCGCCGACATGCTGCGGCGCGCCGGGGAGGGCCTGGAGGCTCGCGGCGAGGCGGTCCCGGCCGGCCTCTACCAGCGCCAGGCGCTCGAGGTGGCCCGCACCCTGTCGCTGATCGAGGACGGCCACGGCCAGGGCGGCCGCCTGGACCCGGTCCGCGCCGAGCTGGAGCAGCGCCTGGCCCAGGGCGGGCCGGCGGTGCTGGGCATCACCGGGACCGGCGGCGCCGGCAAGTCCTCGCTGACCGACGAGCTCGTGCGCCGGCTACTGGACCAATTCCCCGACCGCGAGGTCGCGATCCTGTCCGTCGACCCTAGCCGCCGTCGCACCGGCGGCGCCCTGCTCGGCGACCGCATCCGGATGAACGCCGCCAAGGGGCCGCGGGTCTACATGCGGTCCATGGCGACCCGGCGCGCCCACCTCGCCACGGGCGGCGCCGTCAGCGACTCCCTGATGGCGCTGAGGGCGGCCGGGTACGACTTGGTGATCCTGGAGACCGCCGGGATCGGCCAGAGCGACTCCGAGGTGGTCGACCTGTGCGACCTGTCGCTGTACGTCATGACCCCCGAGTTCGGCGCGCCGTCCCAGCTCGAGAAGATCGACATGCTCGACTTCGCCGACTGCGTCGCGATCAACAAGGCCGACAAGCGCGGCGCCGAGGACGCGCTGCGCGACGTGCGCAAGACCGTGCAGCGGAACCGGGGCCGCTTCGAGGAGCCGCTGGAGGCGATGCCGGTGTTCCTGAGCGCCGCCAACCGCTTCGCCGACGACGGCGTCGACCGGTTGTTCTCGTGGCTGATGGAGGAGCTGGGGCGCCGCACCGAACGCGACTGGACCCCGCAGCCGCCGCCCGAGCGGGTCGCGGACGTGCCGTCGGTGGTGCCCCCCGAGCGCACCCGCTACCTGGCCGAGATCGCCGCCGCCGTGCGCAGCTACAAGCGCCGCGGCGAGGGGCAGGCCGAGCTGGCGGCCCGCGCCGACGGCCTGGCCCGGGTCCTGCGGGAGCTGGGCGACGAGCCGCCGCCGATGGCCGAGGACTACCCCGCCGAGGCGCTCACCGACCCCGCGGCCGACGCCACCGTGCTGCTGCTCCGCCAGCGCTACCACGAGGTCCTGGCCGAGCTTGACCCGGTGCTGCGGATCCAGCTCCAGGAGTGGGACCGCAAGCACGAGGCCTACGGCGCCGACGAGTTCGCCTA
The DNA here is from genome assembly GCA_964482495.1 of uncultured Planctomycetales bacterium. GTDB lineage: Bacteria > Planctomycetota > UBA1135 > UBA1135 > UBA1135 > J029. The sequence continues at coordinate 39,463 of CAYZXS010000026.1, read as the reverse complement.
CTCGGTGCGGGGCAAGGAGGTCCGCGTGCCGGCGGTCCACACCACCCTGTCGGGGACCAAGGTGCCGAAGGTGGCGCTGCCCGAGAGCAAGGACTGGGGCGAGCTGGCGCGGTGGATGACCCTCGAGAACGTACCCGGCGCCTTCCCCTTCACCGCCGGCGTCTTCCCCTTCAAGCGCACCGCCGAGGACCCGACGCGGATGTTCGCCGGCGAGGGCACGGCCGAGCGCACCAACCGCCGCTTCCACTTCGTCTCCAAGGGGCAGCCAGCGGTGCGCCTGTCCACCGCCTTCGACTCGGTGACGCTGTACGGCGAGGACCCTGACGAGCGGCCCGACATCTACGGCAAGATCGGCAACTCCGGCGTCTCGGTGTGCAGCCTCGACGACGCCAAGAGGCTCTATTCGGGCTTCGACCTGGCCTCGCCGAAGACCTCGGTGTCGATGACCATCAACGGGCCGGCGCCGATGATGCTGGCCTTCTTCCTGAACACCGCCATCGACCAGGCGGTCGAGAAGCGGCTGAAGGAGACCGGCCGCTGGGAGGCGGCGGAGGCCGAGATCCGCGAGCTGTGCGGCGGCGAGCCGCCGGTCTACCGCGGCGAGCTTCCCGACGGCCACGACGGCGCCGGGCTGGGCCTGCTCGGCGTCAGCGGCGACAAGCTGCTGCCGGCCGCGGAGTACCAGGAGGTCGCCGCCGAGGTGCTGCGGCAGGTGCGCGGCACGATCCAAGCCGACATCCTGAAGGAGGACCAGGCCCAGAACACCTGCATCTTCAGCACCGAGTTCGCGCTGAAGATGATGGGCGACATCCAGCAGTGGTTCATCGACGAGGGGGTGCGCAACTTCTACTCGGTTTCGATCTCGGGTTATCACATCGCCGAGGCCGGCGCGAACCCGATCAGCCAGCTGGCCTTCACCCTCGCCAACGGCTTCACCTACGTCGAGTACTACCGCGCCCGCGGCATGGACGTCGACGCCTTCGCGCCGAACCTGAGCTTCTTCTTCAGCAACGGGGTCGACGCCGAGTACTCGGTGATCGGCCGCGTGGCGCGGCGGATCTGGGCGGTGGCGATGCGCGACCTGTTCCAGGCCGGCGAGCGCTCGCAGAAGCTGAAGTACCACATCCAGACCAGCGGCCGCTCGCTGCACGCGCAGGAGATCCAGTTCAACGACATCCGGACCACGCTGCAGGCGCTGTACGCGATCAACGACAACTGCCAGAGCCTGCACACCAACGCCTATGACGAGGCCATCACGACGCCGACCGAGGAGTCGGTGCGGCGGGCCCTGGCGATCCAGCTGATCATCAACCGCGAGTTGGGGCTGGCGAAGAACGAGAACCCGCTCCAGGGCGCCTTCATCATCGACCGGATGACCGAGCTGGTCGAGGAGGCGGTGCTGCGCGAGTTCGAGAGCCTGGCGGAGCGCGGCGGCGTGCTCGGCGCGATGGAGACCATGTACCAGCGCGGCAAGATCCAGGACGAGAGCCTGTACTACGAGACCCTCAAGCACTCCGGCGAGCTGCCGGTGGTCGGGGTGAACACCTTCCTGAACCCCGAGGCCGAGGAGGGCAAGGTCGCCGAGACCGAGCTGATCCGGTCCTCGAAGACCGAGAAGCAGGACCAGGTCGGGCAGATCCGTCGCATGGAGCAGCTCCACCGCGAGGAGGCCGACGCCGCGCTCGAGGAGCTCCGGCGCACTGCGCTCGCCAGCGGCAACATCTTCGGCGCCCTGATGAAGGCAGCCCGCTGCTGCACCCTCGGCCAGATGAGCCAGGCCCTCTACGAGGTCGGCGGCCAGTACCGGCGCAACATGTAAGGGGTCAGACATCGATTGTTATTCGATGTCGTACCTCGATTAACAACCGATGTCTGACCCCCATTCTTCGGCGGGCATGCGCAGGGCGAGGTCGACGCCGGGGGATTGAGCGGTGGCCTCGGGGTTGATCTCGACGGTGTAGGCGCCGCGGCTCCGGGCCTCCCCGATCAGGCCGGCGGCGGGATAGACCAGGGCCGAGGTGCCGATGGCGAGGAAGAGGTCGCAGTCGAGGGCGGCGTCGGCTCGGGCGAGGACCTGCGGGTCGATCGGCTCCCCGAACCAGACGACGCCGGGCCGGGCGAGGCCGTCGCAGTGCGGACAGGGCACGGGGAGCTCGGGCAGCTCCGGCCGTAGGTCGACCCAAGAAGTGGGTGAATCGGGGCAGGCGGCGGCGCAGCGCAGCTCCCAGATCGAGCCGTGGAACCGGATCAGCCGCTCGGAGCCGGCGCGCTCGTGCAGGCCGTCGACGTTCTGGGTGACGAGCTGGAAGCCCGGGCGGTCCCGCTCCCAGGCCGCGAGCAAGCGGTGTGCGGCGTTCGGCTCGCAGCCGGCGATCAGCCGCCGACGCCAGTCATACCACTGCCAGGACAGCTCCGGATCACGAGCGAAGGCCTGCGGCGTGGCGAGCTCCTCGGCCCGGTGGCGTCGCCACAGGCCGCCGGCGCCGCGGAAGGTCGGCACCCCGCTCCCGGCAGAGACCCCCGCCCCCGTCAGGACCGTGATCCGCGGCCGGGCCGCCAGCCGGGACCTCAGTTCGTCGAGCGGGGACATCTGCGGCGCGGGCTAACCGTCGGCCAGAAACGCCGAAGGCGAGCCGCGCGTCCCGCGAAGCCCGCCTTCGGCAAGGGAAGTCGACGTACGACCTCTCATTTCAATCGATGTCTGACCCCGTTCTTACCACTCGAAGGGGAGCTTGACGTATTCGAGCGTCGGCCGCGGGCTGGCTTGGGTGACGCCGCCGCCGGTGGCGCCGTCGGCGTCGATGTCGAAGTTGACCCGGAAGCGGACCGCCCGCTTGCCCTGCAGGCTGGCGAGGTCCGAGGTCCAGGTGGTGTAGGTGCCGCTGTCGTCCGGGTCGTCGGCGCCCTGGAACTCGAAGGCCACCGCGGTCGAGCTCGGCAGGTAGTCCTTGGACCCGGTGGTGGAGACCCGGAAGTACTTGGGCCGCAGCGAGGAGTCGTTCGGCGGGTTGAGCGCGAACAGCAAGGAGCCGTCCAGGGAGCTTGTGGTCAAGGTCAGCTCGTCCGCCACGGGGTCGTAGCTGCCGCCGGTGATCTCGTAGGAGCTGGCGGCCGCCTGCTCGTCCGGCAGCAGGTCGTAACCGGCCAGCAGCTCGGGGGAGCGCAGCAGGTACTCCAGGCCGCTGAACAGCGCCGCGGCGCTGGAGATCACCACCGACTCGGAGGAGTAGTCGGCGTCCGCGACCGGGATCGACAGGATGTCGTCCAGCGGCTTCACGTACGGCCCTTGCTTCTCGACCTTGCCGTCGCTGGTGCTGATGCCGGCGAAGGCCGCCATGCTGCTGGCCCAGTCCGGGTAGGGACCGGTGCCGTTGGCCGGGTCGCGCAGACCGGCGAGGCCGGTGTCGATCCACTTGCTCTGGACCTGCGACCGCGCCGAGAAGAAGGGCAGCAGCGCGTAGGGCCGCGGCGAGGCGAACAGGTCGTAGGCCTCCTCCAGCTTGTCGACGTTGACCGGGTTGTTGAGGTTGCCCTCGTGGATGTGGTCCCGGATCAGGCTGCGCGAGGCGATCGGCCACACGATGTCGTTGGCCGGGTCGGGCACGTGGAACTGGATCACGCCGTTGCCGCCGGCGCCGCCGCGGCCGATCATCAGGTCGCCGTTGCCGTCGTAGACGTTGGTGTAGCCGTGCAGCCGCGTGCACCAGGAGCCGGCCCAGCCGCGCCGGCCGCCGACGGCGCGCACGGTGTCGACCGGGGTCAGGTCCGAGAACTGCGAGCCGCTGCCGACGTTGACGCCGATCAGGTTCAGCTTGGAGGCGCTGTGGATGATGGCGTGGCCGCCGGAGCCGCCGCCGGAGCCGGAGATCTGCCCGTAGGAGTAGATCGTCGACTCGCCGCCGTGGCCGATGCCGCCGTCGACGTCGATCTTGGCGGTGCCGCCGATCAGCACCTGGCCGATCGCCAGGATCTGCAGCTGGCCGCCGCCGCCGCCGCCGGGGCAGCCCTTGCGGTAGTAGCCGTTGGCGGGCGGGAAGGGCCGCGCCGGGTAGTTGTCGATGACCGGGGTCATGACGCCGTTGACGGTCTTGCGGTAGATCTCCTGCGAGTCGCCGCTGGCGCCGCCGCCGGAGCCGGCCCACGGGGTCAGGAGCTCGCCCCGGGTCACGGTGCCGTTGACCGGGTCGTAGCGGCTGCCGAAGAAGTCGTTGTCGGTGTTGCCGTCAGCGCTGAACACCGAGGAGCCGGCCAAGCCCTTGTCCGGACCGTCGGTCGGGTGGCCGTAGTCGAAGGGGATCTCGAGGCTGTTCCAGTAAGGATCGAAGGTTCCGCCAGCCGCGGGGTCGGTCTTGCCGGGCGCGAGCTGGTCGATCATCTCGTCCTCCATCCCGTAGGTGCCGTGCGGCAGGGACGGCGGCAGGTTCGGGTCGAAGGTGGTGCTGCTGTCGGGAGCCTCGGAGGAGCTGCCGCGCATGCCGTCCTCGCCGCCGTAGACCGGGAAGGTGTAGGGGTCGACCGGGTCGCGGAAGACGCCGTCCGGCCAGTACGGGCTGCGGTCGGGGTCGTGGTCGGGGTCCTTCTTATCGGCGCCGTTCGGGCGGTGCGTGGTCTTCGGCCACTCGACGTGGATCGCGAGGTTCGAGGTCAGAGCGAAGGTGCCGCCGCCGCCGCCGCCGGTGATGAGGCGCGCGCTCTTGCTGGAGCTGCCGCCGATGTTCTGCGACTGGTTGAAGCCGCCCTCGCCGCCGCCGCCGCCGAGGCCGGTGAGGCCGAAGGGGCCGTCGCCGGGCTCGCCGCGGGTCGTCTCCATCAGGCCCTGGAGCGAGGCGATGCCGCCCAGGCCGCCGCCGCACTCGCCGAGCACCGGTCCCTCAGGGAACTGGGGCGAGTTCAGGCTGGTGGGCCAGTGGGAGTCGTTTCCGCTGCAGTCGAGCGTGCCGTAGATCTGGACCTCGCCCGTGGCGTAGATCACCAGCGGGTTGGTGCCGCGGCCGCGCAGGGTCCTGCCGGCCTCGATCTCGAAGTCGTTGACGTAGAGGACGCCGTTCTGGATCGTGAAGGCGCGGTTGTTCGAGTCGGTGATGATCGACTGGCCGTCGGTCATGATCTCGCCGGTCGGCTCGTCCCAGTAGAAGTCGTCCTCCTCGGAGACGAAGCGGCCCGGGAAGTCGAAGCCGGCGGTGACGCCGCCGGGGGTCCAGTTGGCCGGCGGCAGGGTCAGCCCAGCTTCCATGTCGATCATGGTGCTGTCGGCGAAGAAGTCCGAGAACTCGTCGAGGGTCGGGTCGGCCTCGGTGAAGCCCAGCGCGCTGGCGCCGTAGACGTCCTCGAGCTTCGGCGTGGCGTGGTGCGCCGAGGTCCAAGTCTCGATCTGGGTCTGTCCCGCGATGTCGCGGAAGGTGTTCGCCATGGTCAGCCGCAGGCTGCGGTCAGGCGGCAGCAGGCCGGAGATCTGGAAGTAGAGGGTGGCGCCCTGCTTGGTGCAGTTCTGCGACAGCTCGACCGTTCCCGGGACCAGGCTGGTGGCCTGGAAGGTCGGGGTGCCGCCGCTGGAGACCAGTTCGTCCGAGTACTGGACGAAGATCCGGTCGGTGTTCAGATTCGCGCTGCGGCCGTCGATCGCCTGGTCGAAGTGGATGGCGATGATCGGCTCCGGGTCGGTGAACATGTTCAGCCGCTCCGGCCAGTCGATGCCGATGATCGACGGCGGGAAGGGGCTGACGTCCAGGAACAGCGGCTCGCCCGGAGGGATCGGGGTCCGGAAGCTGCGCTGGATGCCCGACTTCAGCTGGTGACCGGCCGTGTCCCGCAACACGCTCGAGCCGTAGGAGCCCGCCGTCGGCAGCTCCACCCGGTAGTCGTAACCGCCGGGCAGGAAGGCGCCGTTGTCGTAGGCGTCGTTGGTCGGGCAAGAGGGCCGGAACACCACCACCCGGTCGCCAGTGCCGGCCTCGAGTTCGAAGGAGCCGGTCACCGGCCGCCCAGCGATGGCCGGGGAGGTCGCCTGGATCAGGATCGAGCTGAAGCCGATCGAGCCCGGGTCCACGGGGTGGTTGAACTCGATCCGGATCGGCCGGTTGAGTTCCCAGACCTGCCCAGCGGCGATGTTGATCCCGACCACCTGGAAGTCGCCGGCGGTCTTGGCATCGTTGGGGGACAGAGAGCCTCCTCCGCCGAAGCAGGAGGAGAGGACCAGGACCGGCAGGAGGGCAGCGGGGGCCCAGAGCCGGGTTCGGGCGGCGATGGTGCGCATCACGGGGATCAGTTTAGGCGATTCGGGGGTCGTGAGCGGGCTTGGGGTGCGGGCAGAAGCCAGCTTCAACCTGACTTGAATGCAAAACCCATTCCAGGTAACCCAAACCGCTCTGCCCCCAGGATAACGGGCGGAATCGCCCCCTGCGCCCGAGGACCCGTTCGATTTCGCACGCCAGCCGCACGGCCCGAGAGCTTCGGTCGGCAGCTAGGATGGCTGTCCATGGCTTCTCCCCTCTCCGCCACCACCCTGGCCCTGGCTGGGCTGGCCGCCGCCGCACCGGCCCAGAGCGTCGGCCTGCACCTGACCGGCCAAGGCACCAATTCCGATTTCGGGGCCGCCGTGGCCCTGGTCGACGACCTGGACGGAGACGGGGTCGACGACGTCCTGGTCGGGGCCCCGCGCTCCGACCTCCAGGGCGACAAGGCCGGCTCGGTGTTCTTGCACTCCGGGGCCGACGGCAGCTTGATCCGCCAGCACCACGGCGCCGCCGCCCACAAGCTGGGCATCAGCGTCGCCGCCTTCCCGGACCTCGACGGCGACGGCACGGGGGATTACGCCGCTTCCGCCCAGCGGGACAACTCCAGCGGCTTGCTCTCCGGCTACGTCCGCCTGTGGTCGGGCGCCGATGGCAGCCTGATCCGGGAATTCCAGTCCGCCAGCACCTGGGACCGCTTCGGCGCCCTGGTCGTCAACCCCGGCGACATCGACGGCGACGGCACCGCCGACCTCCTGGTCTCCGCCCCCAATGACGACTGGCAGGGCCCCGGCTCCGGCGCGGTGCGGATCTACTCCGGTGCGGACGGGAGCCTGCTCCAGACCCAGTACGGCCGCGACCCCTGGGACCTGTTCGGGACCTCCGCCTGCGCCGTCGGCGACGTCGACGGCGACGGCCGCGACGACTTCGCCGTCGGCTCCCCGCGAGCCGACACGCCGGGCCCTGAGTCCGGGGCAGTCCAGGTCTTCTCGGGCCGCACCGGCGCCGAGCTGCGCCGCTTCCAGGGCCGCCCCGGCGACGTGCTCGGGGTCTCGGTGTGCACCGTCGGCGACTTCGACGGCGACGGCCTCGGCGACCTCGCCAGCGGCGGCGTCGACGACTTCAGCAGCCTGACCCAGCGCCCGGGCGTGGTCCGGGTCTACTCGCTGGCGAACGGCCAAGAGATCACCAGCTTCGTCCACGACCGGAACACCGAGGGCTTCGGCCTGGCGGTCGCCGGCTTGGTGGACGGCAACGGTGACGGTTACGGCGAGCTCCTGGTCGGCGCCCCGCACAGCGGCCTGGTCGGCGCCAACGGCCTGGCATCGGGCTCGGCCCGGCTCTACTCCGGGCGCTCCGGGCGGCGTAGCTTCGAGGTCAACGGCGACTCGCCGCAGGACCACCTCGGCACCGGCCTGGCCCCGGCAGGAGACTTCAACGGCGACGGCCGGGACGACTTCCTGGTCGGCGAGCCGGGCGGCAACCCGAACGGCGACGTCTACCTCTACCTCCAGGACCCGCCGCTGCCGATCACGGCCGTCAACCTGGTGGCCGGCCAGACCGCCGAGGTCCGCCTCGACGGCGGCACCCCCGGGGTCCGGGTGGACTTCTTCTACTCCCTCGCCGGCTTCGGCGTGACCGAGTACGGCAGCGGCGTCTCGCTGGACCTGGCCCCGCCCGCCGCCCAGCTCGGGGACACCATCGTCGACGCCGCCGGGACCGCCCGGGTCAGCCTGACGGTGCCCGCCGGGGTCAGCGGACGCCGGGTGTGGTTCCAGGCCTGGCACTGGCAGGGCGGAGCCACCCCTCCCGGCCGGGCCAGCGACGCCGCCACCCAGGTCATCGGCTGAGCCTTGGACCTGGTCGGCATCACCCGGCGGCTGAGCCGCCAGCTCGGCGCGCTCCGCTTCGGGGCACCGGTGACCCACGTCTACGACCCGCTGGAGTACGCCTGGGAGCCGCACCGGCGTTACCTGGAGCGGTGGGCCCGCCCGGGAGTCGAGGCCGTCCTGCTGGGCATGAACCCCGGCCCGTGGGGCATGGCCCAGACCGGCGTGCCCTTCGGCGAGGTCGGCTACGCCCGCGACTGGCTGGGATTGGAAGCGCCGGTCTCGCGGCCGGCCCCCGAACACCCCAAGCGGCCGGTGACCGGCTTCGCCTGCACCCGCTCCGAGGTCAGCGGTCGCCGCATCTGGGGCTGGGCCGAGCAGCGCTTCGGCGCGCCGGAGGCCTTCTTCCAGCGCTTCTTCGTGCTCAACTACTGCCCGCTGTGCTTCCTCGAGGAGAGCGGTCGCAACCGCACCCCGGACAAGCTGCCGGCGGCCGAGCGCGAGCCGCTCGAGGCGCTCTGCGACCAAGCCCTGCGCGACGCCATCGCCTGGCTCTCGCCGCGGTGGGTCATCGGCGTCGGCCGCTTCGCGGAGTCCCGCGCCCGCCGCGCCCTGCCCGACTTCGAGGGCGGGATCGGCACCGTCCTCCACCCCAGCCCGGCCAGCCCGGCCGCCAACCGCGGCTGGGCGCCGCAGGCCGAGCGGCAGCTGGCGGCGCTCCTGGACGACCCCTCCCTGGCCCCGGCCGGCGCCTGAGCGCCCCGCCCGCCCCCATGCGCGTCATCAGCCTGAACCTCAACGGCCTGCGCTCGGCCGCACGCAAGGGAGTGCTCGAGTGGCTCCCCGACCAGCGCGCCGACCTGGTCTGCGTCCAAGAAGCGCGGATCCAGGACCACCAGCTGACCGAAGCCATGCGCCGGCCGGGCGGTCTTCACGCGGCCTGGGACTTCGCCGAACGGCCCGGCTACAGCGGCGTCGGCGTCTGGAGCCGGCGGCCGCCGGACCGGGTCCGGCGCGGCTTCGGCTGGGGCCCCGGCGACCGCGAGGGCCGCTTCCTCCAGGCAGACTTCGGCCGCACCAGCGTGGTGTCCTTGTACCTGCCTTCCGGCTCCTCGCGCGAGGACCGCCAAGACTTCAAGTACCGCTTCATGGACCGCTTCGCCGCGTGGCTGCGGAAGGCCCGCGACAGCCGGCGCCACGTCCTCGTCTGCGGCGACTGGAACATCGCCCACCGCGCCATCGACCTCAAGAACTGGCGCAGCAATCAGGTCAACTCCGGCTTCCTGCCCGAGGAGCGGGCCTGGATGGACCAGGTCTTCGGCGACCTCGGCTGGGCCGACGTCCACCGCCGCCTGCAACCCGAGGCCACCGGCGAGGCCTACACCTGGTGGTCGAACCGCGGCCAGGCCTGGCAGAACAACACCGGCTGGCGCATCGATTACCAGGTCGCGACGCCGGGGCTGATGCGCCGCGCCCGGCGGGCCTCGGTCTACCGGGAACAGCGCTTCTCGGACCACGCGCCGCTCGTCATCGACTACGACCACGCCCTCTGAGCCCTCTCCCGGCCGCCTAGGCCCGAATTGGCCTGGAGCCGGATCCCGGCTAGGGTGGAGGGCTCGGCAGGGCGGCGCGGTCGCCCGCCGTCCCCTACTCCCCCCTCTCCCCGTCCCCGTCCCCGTCATCCGCCAGAAATGAGAACCCTCCCGCTGCTCTCTGCCGCCCTCCTCTGCACCAGCGCCGCCATGGCGCAGGTCCCGTACTCGATCGACATCGATCCGGCCCAGTCGAACGCCTCTTGGTGGGCCAATACCAGCCTCGGCAACGTCGTCGGCGCCCCGACCCTGGACTTCCAGTTCGACGGCGTCATCGACGTCGAGCTGGCCTCCGCCGGCGCCCCCTTCGGCACCGGTCAGTTCGTCGGCGGGGACGCCTTCACGATCCCGTCCACCCTGGCCGGCAAGATCCCGAACCCGATCCCCTTCACGCCGCCGCTGGCCCGGATCGAGATGCGCGGCATGCACGCCGGCGTGCAGAGCGGCCCCTTCGCCATCAGCTCCGCCACCGGCGCCTTCAGCTCGACCGTGGTCATGGACATGCTGGCCGGCGAGATCTTCGTCGACCCGTGGGTCGGCTCGGCGACCACGACGCCGATCGTGGGCATGCAGTCCGACCCCTTCACGATCTCGGGCACCTTCACCGAGAGCGGCGGCAACGTCGTCATGCACGCGCCGCTCGACCCGGTGTTCCCGATCGTCGGCAGCATCAGCGGCAACTTCGGCGTCAACGGCGACCTCTACGGCACCGCCCCGGTGGCCAGCTTCAACATGAACCTGGCGGTCTCGCCGCTGATCGGCGGCCAGCTGGCGATGTTCGACGTCACCGGCGCCTACTCCAACGCCGCAACCTGGCTGGCCTACAGCCTGTCCGGCCCGGGCTCGACCCCGATCGGCGCCCTCGGCATCACCTTGGACCTGAACGCCCCGGTGGCCGCCGCCGGCCCGGATAACACGGACGGCGCCGGCAACCTGAGCTGGGGCCTGATGATCCCGGCCGCCGCTGGCGTCAACGTCTGGTTCCAGGCCTGCCAGGCCGGCCTGACCAGCAACGTGGTCGCGGCGACCATCCAGTAGCGCCGCTGGCGGAACACGAAAGGAGGCGCGGGCCCCGGCACGCGCCTCCTCTTCTCTTTCCCCCGCCCCGTCAGGAGCAGCCGCCGGCCTTCTTCTTGGCCGTCCGCGGCACCAGGACCTTCTTGGCCTTGGGCGGCGGAGGAGCGCCGCCGAAGGCCGACTCCCCGTTCACCCGGCCGCGCCAGGCGCGCGCCGCCGGCGGATCCGCGGCCGGATCCATGACCTGGGCCTGGAAGGCGGCCGCGCCGCCCGCCAGCACCTGGGCCTGCAGGCCGCCGGCCCGCAGGGATGCCGCCACCCGGAGCGCCTCGCCGTCACCGGCCCGGTCGGCCACGACCAGCAGCCGGTCCTCGGGCAGCACCGGGCGGGTGCGCAGGTTCAAGAGCCCGGCCGCCGTCACCGGCAGCGCCGACGGCAGCTCGGGGTCCGCGCCCTCGGGTCGCAGGTCGAGGACCAGGAAGTCGCCGCGCTCCTCGACCCCCCAGCCGGCCAGCTCCAGGGCCGAGACCGCCGGCACGGCCTCCGGGCGGCCCTCGGCGCCGAGGGCGCGGGCGTCGCCGGGGCCGGCGAACTGCACCACGGCCACGAGCAGTCCCGCCACCACCGTGGCCCCGCCCGCTGCCCAGCCGTTGCGGGGGATGCGCCGGCCCGAAGCGCGGCGCTCGAACCAGCCGACCGCGGCGAAGGCCCCCAGCGCCATGGCGACGACGCCGGCGACCACCCAACCCGTGGACACGCCCAGCCACTGCGGCAGGCTCAGCTGCCCCAACTCCCCCGCCATGTAGAGCGGGAACAGGCTGGTGAAGAACTCCTCGAAGACGCCGATGCCGATCACGATGCCGGCCATCGCGAAGGCGGCGTCGAGCTTGCCGCTCACCAGGCCCACCACCGAGGTGCCGGGGCAGTAGCCGGCGGTGACGAAGCCGACGCCCAGCAGCAAGCCGCCGACCACCTGCGGCCACAGGAAGGTCGGCCGGAAGGCGATGCCGTCCATCACCACCAGGCCCATGCCCTGCAGCAGGTAGAGGCCGAGCATGGCGGTGACGATGGCGGTGAACATCACCTTCAGGACCCGCCAGTCGCGGCCGTAGAAGATCCCCGCCAGCACCTTGGAGCTGCCGAAGCCGCCGCGCTCGAGCATGAAGCCGAAGCCGACGCCGATCAGGGCGGAGAGGAGCAGCGTCAGGTCGACGCCGAAGTCGCGGAACAGGTTGAGGGGGAAGATCATCGCCACTGCTTCCGGACGAACCACGCGAAGGCGAAGCCACCGGCGAAGACGGAGAACATGAAGGCCCAGCTGCCGACGGCCAGCAGGGCGCCGCCGGACAGGGCCTGTCCGCTGGTGCAGCCTCGGGCCAGGCGGGCGGCGAAGCCCATCAGCAGGCCGCCCAGCAGCGCGTAGAGGAGGCGCCGCTTCTTGCTGGCGTTCGGGCCGCGCTCGACCGTGCCGAAGGCGCTGACGCGGCGGTGGCTCAGGGCGCCGACGAAGCCGCCGATGGCCATGCCCAGGATGCCGAAGACCAGCGGCTCCTTGAGGAAGTGGGTGGCGGTGTTGGCGATGCCGCGGGCGTGCGGCAGCTCCTGGATGTGCTCCGGCGCGACGCTGTTCACCACCAGCAGGCCGAAGCGGCCGAAGCCGCCGGAGGCGCCGAGGCCGTTGCCGGTGATCAGGAAGCTGGCCAGCAGCACCAGGCCGAGGCCGAAGCCGGCCAGGTAGGGCGACCAGTAAGCTCGGGGTCGGTTTTCCATTTCAGCCTCCCACCGCCGAGAGCTGGCCGGCGTCGACCAGGACGAAGCGGAGGACGATGCCGCCGAGCAGGACGAGCGCGGGCGCGACCAGCGTCTCGGACCAGCGGCGGCGCAGGGACATCATTTCCAGGAAGAAGGGGACCGCGAGGCCGGCGGTGAAGAACAACAGCCAGAAGACCGCGGTGTAGGCGCCGCCGAAGACCAGGGAGGCGGCCTCGTGCCCGGCCTCGCCGGCGTTGCCCATGCCGAGCAGCCACAGGACCACGATCCCGGCCTCGACCAGGATCAGCAGCAGGTCGACCCGGACCAGGGCGTGGCGCTCGTCCGCCCGCCGGGCCAGCAGCGCCGTCAGGGCGACGCCGGTGGAGGCCCCGCTCACCAGGCACAGCGGCCCGAGCAGCGCCGAGTTCCAGAACGGCCGGGCCGCGAAGGAAGAGAGCAGCACGCCGGTGTAGATTCCGAGCACCAGGCCGAGCCCGAGGTTGATCCGGGCGAGGCCCAGCCGACGGCGCTCCGCGAAGGCGGCGAGCCGGGCCATGGGCGCGAGCCCGGTCAACCGCGAACCCTGGTACCAAGAGGTCCGGACCAGCGCGGCGAAGCCGCTGAGGCCGCCGGTGGCGAAGACCGCCAGTAGGACCCAGGAGCCCCAGGACATCGGCGACTCGAGCCGGAAGGCGGCGTAGAACTGCCAGACGTGGAGCTTGTACTCGAGGTCGAGGAACAGGGCGCCGAGACCGAGGCCGAGCAGAGGCACGGCGAGCAGCGGCGCGATCCCGGCGCTGGCGGGCATCCGCTCCTCCTTCCGCAGCAGCACCACCAGGGCGTGGAGGACCAGCAGGCCGGCGACCAGGCCGCCGAGGAACAGGTAGACCGGGACCTCCCAGCCCCACACGTGCAACGCCGGGTCGACGTGGGCGTTGGCCCGGGTGCTGGTGAGCTCGATGACTTCTTGTTGCAGCATCGTCGGGGCCTCCTCAGTCCAGCAGGAAGAACTTGGGGCGGGTGCCGGCGGCCGGCTTCTGCTGCCGGGCGCGGCGGGAGCGGAGCAGGCGGCTGAGGCCGGACTCCGGGTCATCGAGGTCGCCGACCGTGATCGCCGAGGTCGGGCAGATCTCGGTGCAGGCGGTCGCGCGGCCTTCTTCGAGCCGGTGGCGGCACAGGGTGCACTTGTCGATGGAACCGGTCGGGAGGACGAAGCGGGCGTCGTAGGGGCACGAGGCCATGCAGGCCTTGCAGCCGGTGCAGGCGGACTCGCTCACCTGGACCGTGCCGGTCGACCGGTCGTAGTGGCTGGCGCCGGTCGGGCAGTTGCTGACGCAGGGAGCGTCCTCGCAGTGCTGGCAGCAGTCCGACCAGACCCGCATCTTGAGCTCGGGGAAGCGGCCGCGCACCTCCTGGTTGACCCAGCGGCGGGCGTGGCCGTCCGGGACCTCGTTCTCGCTCTTGCAGGCGATGACGCAGGCGCTGCAGCCGACGCAGGCGACCGTGTCCACGGCCATGCCGAAGCGGCGTTCGGGGCGGGCGGGCATCTCAGACCTCCACCTTCTCGAGGCTGACGAAGTTGACGTTCATGCCGGTGCCGCCCATCAGCGGGTCGGTGGCGTAGCGGGTGACCAGGGCCGCGTCGTCGCCGCCGCGGCCGCGGGCGGCCCGCAGCCGCTTCGCGGTGTGGCCGAAGCCGTGCACCATGTAGACGCAGTCGGTCCGGATCCGCTCGGTGGCCTTGACGGCGATCGGGCCGGTCTCGGCGCCGTCCTGGTTGCGCAGCATCACCCGGTCACCGGTGGCCAGGCCGAGGTCGGCGGCCGCCGCGCGGTTGATCCAGACCTCGTTCTCGGGGAACTGCTCTAGCAGCACCCGGTTGTTGGTGGTGCGGCCGAAGGTGTGCACCGGGGCGCGGCCGGTGAGGAGCCGGAACTGCCCCAGGCCTGGCATCTCGGGCCGGCGGTAGACCGGGACCGGGTCGAAGCCGGCGTCTGCCAGCTGCTGGGACCAGAGCTCGATCTTGCCGGAGGGGGTGCCGTACTCGTACTCGTAGTCGTCCGGCAGGTAGAGCGGGTCGGCCTCGGTGCGGATCACCCCGGTGCGGACCAGCTGGCGCTCCTGCTCGGCGCTGTAGCCGCTCGCGACCAGGCGCTTGCGGTGCAGCTCGACCGGGCTGTTCCACGGGAACCAGGCCTCGAGGCCGAGCCGCTCGGCCAGCTCCTTGGCCATCCACCAGCCGGGCTTCGAGTCCCCCATCGGCGCCACCACCGGCTGGCGCAAGGCGACGAAGGGCTCGCGGTACCACGGCGCCATCAGGTCGTCGTGGCGCTCGAGGTAGGTGCACTCCGGCAGCACGACGTCGGCCCAGCCGCAGATCTCGGCCGGGAGGATGTCGATCGCCACCAGGAAGTCCAGCTGCTGGATCGCCTCGACGGTCTTGCGCGGGTCCGGCAGCACCATCGGCAGGTTGGAGCCGTAGACCAGCCAGGACTTGATCGGGTAGGGCTCGCCGGTCAGCGTGGCGTCCCTCAGGCCGCTCGCGAGGGTGCTGCCGGCGAAGACGTGCTGGCCCTGCTTGCGGTCGGCGGCGGGCTTGCGCGCCGGCGGCTCCGGCAGGCCGGCCTCCGGCGCCAGCGGCGCCTTGGAGGTCATGTGGAAGCCGCCTTCCTTGCCCCAGTTGCCCAGCAAGGCGTTGACCAGGGCGATGGCGCGGCTGCGCTGGGCGTCGTCGCCGTACCAGGTGACGTGCCGACCGGGGTGGACCAGTGCGTGCGGCGCCGCCTGGGCCAGCTCGCGGGCGCTCGCCACCAGCAGCTCGGGCTTGATGCCCGTCTCCTGGTAGACCGCCGCCGGCGTGTAGCGCGAGACGGCCTCCGCCAGCTGGTCCAGGCCGACGGTGTGGCGGGCGACGAAGTCCTTGTCGTACCACTCTTCGCGGATCAGGAGGTTGATCCAGCCCAGCAGCAGCGCGATGTCGGTGCCCGGCTTGACCGGCAGCCAGTGCTTGGCCTTGCCCGCCGCCACCGAGTAGCGCGGGTCGACCACGATCAGGTTCATGCCCTTGCCGAGCCCCTCGGCGAAGTCCTGCACCTGGGTGTTGTGCATGTTCTCGCCCAGGTGCGAGCCGATCAGCGCCAGCGCCCGGCTGTTCGGGATGTCCAGGTTCTCGGGCGAGCCGATGCCCTCGCCGAAGGTCAGCTCGAAGCCGACCTCGCGCGGGCCGCGGCACTGGGCGTAGGACGGGGCGGCGATGTTCGGCGAGCCCAGCCCCTTCATCAGGGTCTTGAAGAAGCTGCCGCCGGCGCCGTGGTAGAGCATGGCGATGGCCTCGGGGCCGTGCTCCTCGGCGACCTGGCGCAGGCCGTCGGCGGTGCGGTCGAGCGCCTCCTCCCAGGTGGCCTCGCGGAACTGCTCGGAGCCGCGCTCCCCCACCCGGATCAGCGGCTTCACCAGCCGGTCCGGATCGTAGAGGGTGCCCAGGCCGCCGGTGCCGCGCGGGCACAGCTTGCCGCGGCTGAGCGGGTGCTCTTCGTTGCCGGTGAGGGCGACCACCCGGCCGTCGCGGACGTGGGCGTCGACGCCGCACTTCCAGAAGCAGATCTCGCACACGGTCGGCACGACCTGGTCGGCCGGCCGCGGCGCGTCGCCCTGGGCCGCGCCTTCCAGGAAGGCGCGCGGCAGCACGCCGCCGAGGGTGGCGCCGGCGCCGCAGGCGCCGCCAGCCTGGAGGAAGCTCCGCCGAGTCCATCGATGGGACCTCATCTCGATCTCCGGTGAGCGGTCTCGAGCCGCTCAGTTGAGGGAGTCGGCGCGGAAGCGTGCTTCCTTGCCGAGCGCGGAACGGACCAGCTCGCAGGCCTGGCCGACCTCCTTGCAAGCCAGCTCCACGAACAGGAAGCGGCCCTCGCGTCGGGTCCGGATCAGGCCGACGTTGGCCATCTTGGCCAGGTGCTGCGACAGCCCGGCCTTGGTCACCCCGACCTGGCGCAGGATCTCTGCCGAGGGCATCTCTCCGCCGCACTCGTGCAAGTGGTGCAGGATCAAGAGCCGGACCGGGTGGCCCATGGCCCGGCAGTACTCGGCCTGGAGTTCGAAGGCGGAGGCGTCAGGAGCGACGGGTTGCGGGATCTCGTTCATGGCAGGTCGTTTAAAGGTTTCAGCAACCAATAAACCCGTTAACTCGATCCACAAGTCCTTTTTTGGCAGAGGATTGGGTTCACGGCAGGGCAACATCTGGCCCCCACCGGGGCGCTCTACTTCCCCTCTGGCCTCCCCTCCGCAGGGGCGGCAAGCTAAGCTCCCCGCTGCTCATGGCCCCTACCCGCTGTCACCGATGAACGCACGCTCCTGGCTCTTGCTCGCCCCCCTGGTCGCCCTCGGCTGCCAGACCGCCAACGGCCCCACCTTCGAGGAAGGCACCGCCCGCAGCTCCTTCCAGGGCAGCTGGAGCAACGTCACCAACGACCGGCCGCGGGCCAAGAACGACCTCGAGGTCACCACCCTCGACACCAGCTTCTCCGCTGGCGCCTTCGTGACTCCGGAGATCGAGGGCGGGCTCGAGGTCGGCTTCCTCGACCAGGACGCCGGCAAGTCGCGCGTCCGGGCCTGGGACGCGGCCCTCTACGGCCGCTACTACTTCCAGAGCCACGGCACCCTGCGGCCGTGGGGTGAAGGCAAGCTCGGGTACACCGGCGGCCGCAGCCAAGGGAGCAGCGACCGGACCCTCTTCTGGGGCGTCGGCGCCGGCCTGACCCAGTTCCTGACCGATTCCACCGCGATCGAGTTGGGCCTGGGCTATGAGTCCCGGACCTTCGATTTCGGCGGCGGCGACACCAGCATCACCGCCACCGTGCTCGAGATCGCCTACGCCATCTTCTGGTAGGCGAGGAGCGCGCGGCCGGTCTCCCCAGGCCGGCGCCCTCGGGCGCCGGCCTGTACTCATCCCTGGCCGCGCTTTCCTCAGTACCCGCCCTTGCCGACGATGCAGCGGAGCGTCACCGGCTTCTTGCCCTCGGGGCTGTAGAAGGTGAAGGTGCGTCGCTCATCGGGCCGGAGGTCGAAGTTCCGGCTGCGCGGGTCGACTTCCATCGAGTCCTCGATCAGGAAACCCTCGGCGTCGAACCACTCGAGGGTGATGTGGACCCTGGCGACGTGCTCGTTCTCGTTGACGAGGAAGAACTGAGTCGTCGCGCGGCCGTCTCGCAGCCGGACCTTCAGGTCCAGGACCTCGACGTTCTCGACGGTGGACTCGACGGTGAGGGCGACCGGGCCGCCCTCGCTCGAGATCACCTCGGGCCCGGTGGAGCAGGCCACCGCGAGCAAGGGTAGGGCGACCAGGTGGATCATTCGGAGCGTTCGCATCTCACTCCAATTGCGGCATTTTTTTGCTTTTCCTTGAGGAATCCGCAAATCCGCCGAGTGGCCACGAAGCCGCCGGCCCCGCCCCGGGGATCCGGGACGGGGCCAGCAGAACCGAAATCCTGTCTCTCTCGCCGGGCAGCTCCCCCCGGAGCCGCGCCGGCATTCCCCTAGAACAGCACCCGGAACCCCAGGATGACGCTGTCCGTGCTCATGGTGTTGGTCACGGAGGTGCCGGGGACCGGCCCCATGGTCGGGTGCCCCATCGGCCCCTCGACCGAGTTCTCGAAGCCGTGGCGGTAGGCCAGGTCGATGAACCAGTCCTCGCCGACGCAGTAGGAGGCGCCGAGGCTGGCGTGGTGCTGGATCACCGCCGGCGCCGGGGCGTTGAAGCCCGAGTTGGCGTCCGAGATCGGGTTCTGGTTGAAGGCGTAGCCGGCGCGGAAGCTCAGGCACTCATCGACCGCGTACTGGGCGCCCAGCGCCAGGACGATGATGCTGTCCCAGCCGAAGCCGTTGACCGAGCCGTCCGGGTTGAACTCGGCGGCGCCGAAGCCGTCAGTGTTCTCGTAGTCGATATAGCGCAGGTCGAGGGCGAACAGCCACTGCTCAAGGCCGGTGTAGGCCGTGCCCAGCGACAGGATCGCCGGGAAGTCCATGTCCAGGGTCAGCTGGCGGTAGCCGCCGACCTCGTCGGTGGAGTTGAACTCGAAGTCGCCGAAGTTCTGCTGGGTCTTGTAGGAGGCGCCGAAGTTCCAGTCCGCGTCGCCCTGGTAGAGCACGCCGATCTGGCCGCCGTAGCCCCAGGCGGTGGCGCCGTTGAGGGCGTCCGGGTAGGTCGGGAAGCCGTCGCCGTCGGCGTCGTCCGGCGCCGCGAAGCAGCCGGGATTGATGCGCAGGGCCGCCCGGTTGATGGTCGGGGCGAAGCCGACCGACCAGTTCTTGTCGACCGCGTAGGACAGCGTCGGCGCGATCTGCATCAGCTGGAACTCGCTGGTGATCGAGCCGAAGCCGTTCGGCGGGGGCAGCAGGATCGGGTTCTTCGCGCTGGCCTTGTACTCGACCCCGAAGCCGCTGAGGCCGAAGGCGCCGAAGCCGAAGGTCCAGTCGCTGTCGGCGATCTTGTAGGCGAAGCCGAAGCTCGGGATCGGCGAGGCGCCCAGCTGGCTCTCGGAGCTGCCGGACATCGCCGCCGGAGCGCTGACCTCGGACTCCAGGCTGACCTCGGGCATCAGCACCTCCATCCCGAACTGGATCTGCGAGGAGCTCAGCCCGGAGAGGGCCGCCGGGTTCCACTGGATCGCGCCCGAGGCGTCGAGCGGCGCGGCGGTGCTGGCGCCGGCCATCGACTGGTTCACCGGCCCGACGCCGTTGAGCACGTGGCCGGTCTGGGCGGTCGCCGAGGCCGCCAGGATCGTGGCGGAGACTCCGAGGAGAAGAGACTGCAAGAGGCGTTGAGAAGCTGACATGATCCTTGGGGCGCGGCCGGGGTGGAAGGCCCGCGCGCCGAGCGATAACCCCCTCGATTCGTCACGCAAGTTGCTGAAATTCGGAATGGTCAAAATGAGGAAATCCACTTCCTCCTGCAGGCTCCAGATGAGCACTGGATCGCCAATGTCGGCACATAGAGCAACCCGATATTCTTTCTGATGCAGGAGTTCCGAACCTCTAGCGATGTTCGCGTGGATCCCGCCCGCGAGCCGGTCGTGGCCCTCGAGACGGCCGTCCTGACCCACGGCCTGCCGAAGCCGCACAACCTCGAAGCGGTGCGCCGGATGGCCGCCGCCGTGCGCCAGGCCGGCGCGGTGCCGGCGGTGGTGGCGGTGTTCGAGGGACGACTGGTCGTCGGCCTCGCGGACGAGGAGCTCGAGCGGCTGGCGGCCGACCCCGAGGCCCGCAAGGCCGCCGCCCGCGACCTGCCTCTGGCGCTGGCGGAGGGCGCCAGCGCCGGCACCACGGTGTCCGCCACCCTCGCCGCCTGCCGCTTGGCGGGGATCCGGGTCTTCGCCACCGGCGGCATCGGCGGCGTCCACCGCGGCTGGGCCGGCCACCGCGACGTCTCCTCGGACCTCGAGGAGCTGGCCCGGACTCCCTGCTGCGTCGTCAGCTCCGGCGCCAAGTCGGTCCTGGACCTGCCGGCCACCCTCGAGACCTTGGAGAGCCTCGGGGTGCCGGTGCTGGGCCATGAGACCGGCTGCTTCCCCTGCTTCTACAGCGGCGGCGACCCGCGCTTGCCGGTGCCCCGCGCCGACCTCGCGCTGGCCTCCCGGACCTGCGCCCTGCGCTGGGGCCCGCTGGGCCAGACCGGCGGCCTGCTGCTCGCCAACCCGGCGCCCGCCGAGGCCGCGCTCGACGCCGCCCCGCTCGAGCGCGCGGTGGAGGACGCCGTGCAGCAGGCGGTGGAGCGCGGCGTCGCCGGCGCCGCCCTGACGCCCTTCCTGCTCACCGCCCTCGCCGAAGCCACCGGCGGCGCCTCCTTGGCCTGCAACCTGGCCCTGCTCGAGGACAACGCCCGGGTGGCCGGCCGGCTGGCGGTCGCCATGGAGGAGCTCGAATGACCCGCGCCGTCCGCTCGGGCCTGTTGCTGCTGCTGCTCGCGGCCGTCGCGGCCGGGATCTGGGGCTGGCGCCTCTTCGAGCGGGTGCGCTCGTCGGGCCTGCCGTTCCGGGAAGGGACCGCCACGGTCCCCGCCCTCGGCGCCGCGGTCGAGATCCGCTACGACGCCTGGGGCGTTCCCCATATCAAGGCGGCCAGCGACCGCGACCTCGCCCTCGGCGTCGGCTGGGCCCACGCCAACGACCGCATGGGGCAGCTCGAGCTGGTGCGGCGGGCGGCCGCCGGACGGCTGGCCGAGCTCTTCGGCGAGGACCTGGTCGAGATCGACCGGCGCATGCGCGAGCTCCGCGTCGGGGTGACGGCCGAGCGCCTGCTCGCGGCCGCGAGCCCGGAGAGCCGGGAGTGGCTGGAGGGCTACGCCGACGGCGTCAACGCCTGGCTCCGGGCGCAAGGGGAGGACCTGCCGCCGGTCTACCAGCTCACCGGAGCGGTGGCCGAGCCGTGGCGGCCGGAGGATTCCCTGTCGGTGCCGCTGCTGATGGCGCTGCAGCTCTCCTTCGCCTTCGGGCCGGCGGACGAGAACCGCTACCTGGCCCTGAAGGGGCTCGGCCCGGAGGCCTTCCGGGACCTCTGGGGCGACCTGCACCTGCCGCCGGGCCTGCTCGACATGATCGCCGCCGAGGCACCGGCGGCGCCGGACCCGTCACCGGAGCAGCCGGCCCAGGAGACCGCCGGCGGCAGCAACAACTGGGCGGTGGCGGCATCCCGCACCGCCACTGGCGCGCCGCTGTTCGCCAACGACCCGCACCTGGAGCTGCGGCTGCCCTCGATCTGGTACCAAGTCCACTTGCGGGCGCCCGGCTACCAGGCCGCCGGCATGAGCCTGGCCGGCGTGCCGGGTGTGGTCATCGGTCACAACGCCGATCTCGCCTGGGGATTCACGAACCTCATGCTCGACGACCACGACGTGCTGCTCGAGGAGCTGGACGAGACTGGCCGCCGGGCGCGGCGCGCCGACGGATGGGAGGACCTGGTCTTCGAGCCGTCCCTGATCACCGTGAAGGGCGGCGACCCGGTCCGGCTCGAGCTGATCTCGAGTTCGCTCGGGCCGATGCTGCCCGCCGACGACGAGCGCGGCGTGCCGCCGCGCAGCGTGCTCTGGACCGCTTACCAAGTCGGCGACGTGCTCGGCGCCTTCCTCGGCATCGGCCGCGCCCGCACCCTGGAGCAGGCGCGCCAGGCCGCGGGGCTGTTCCTCTGCCCGGCGCAGAACCTGGTGGTCGTGCACCGCGACGGCGGCATGCTCCACACCATCCTCGGCCGGCTCCCCAACCGGCGGCGCGGCGACGGCCGCCTGCCAGCCCCGGCCTGGGACCCGGACTACGGCTGGGACGGGCTGCTGCCCGCGGACGTCGCTTTCGTCGTCCGCGACCCGGCCGACGGCCTGATCGTGACCGCCAACCACGACGTCCGCCCTCCAGGCTGGGCGACGCCCATGACCGCCGACTTCGACACCGACTACCGCGCCCGGCGCATCCGGCAGCGCCTCGAGCAGGCGTCGGACTGGACCGCCGAGCGCCTCGGGCGGATCCAGAACGACGTCGTCGACCTCTACGCTCTGGAGCTGCTCTCCCTGCTCGGGTCGCCGGCGGTCACCGGCGACGCGGCGGCCGCCCTCGAGGTCCTGCGCGCCTGGGACGGCTCGCGGCAGCTGGCCGGCCCGGCGGCGCTGTTCCAGCGCTTCGAACGGGAGCTGGCGGCGGTGCTGTTCCTGGACCGGGAAGAACAGGCCGGGGTGCCGGAGTTCTCCTTCTACTTCCGCCGGCCGCAGCTGCTCCGGGCGCTGCGCGGCGAGCTCGACCAAGCCTGGTGGGATGACCTCGGCACCGAACCGGTCGAGGACCGCGACGCCGGCCTCGCCCTGGCCCTGGCGCGCGCCTGGACGGCGGTCACCGACGACGTCGGCGACCGGCCCGAGGACTGGGACTTCGGCGCCTCCCACGCCCTGCCGCTCGAGCACCCGCTGGGCAGCGCGCCTCTGATCGGCCGCTGGTTCAACCGCGGCCCCTTCCCGCTGCCCGGCTCGGCCACCACCGTCGCGGCCTTCGGCGGCTCCTGGACCGGCGACGGCGTCGAGGTCTCCTACGGCCCGTCACTGCGCTTCGTAGCCGACCCGGCCGACTGGGACCGGTCGCTGATCGTGCTCCCGGGCGGCCAGGGCGGCCACCCCGCCGACCTCCACTTCGACGACCAGCTGCCGCTCTACTTCGAGGGCCGGCTGCGGCCGATGCCCTGGACCGAAGCCGCCGTCGAGGCGGACACCCGGACCCGCTTCCACCTGACGCCATGAGCCTGATCCTCGCCATCGACCAAGGGACCACGAGCACCCGCGCGCTGCTCTTCGACGCCGGCGGCGCCGTCCGCGGCGTCGCCCAGGAGGAGCTGCGCCAGAGCTTCCCCGCCCCCGGATGGGTCGAGCACGACCCGGAGGAGATCTGGCGCGCCACGGTCGAGGTCTGCCGCGGCGCCGCGGCGGCGGCCGGCGTCGGCGCGGACGCCGTGGCCGGCGTCGGCATCACCAACCAGCGCGAGACCGTGGTGCTCTGGGAGCGAGCCACGGGAAAGCCGCTGCACCCGGCGATCGTGTGGCAGGACCGGCGCACCGCCGACCGCTGCGAGCGGCTGCGCGCCGACGGCCACGAGCAACGGGTCCGCGCCCGCACCGGCCTGCTGCTCGACCCCTACTTCTCCGCCACCAAGCTGGCCTGGATGCTGGACGAGCTGCCGGGCGCCCGAGCGGCGGCGGCCCGCGGCGAGCTCTGCGCCGGCACCATCGACAGCTTCCTGCTGTGGCGGCTGACCGGCGGCGCGGTCCACGCCACCGACGCCAGCAACGCCTCGCGGACAATGCTCTTCGACCTGCGGCGGCAGGACTGGGACCCGGAGCTGCTCGCCCTCTTCGACATCCCCGCCGAGCTGCTGCCCGAGGTCCGCGACAACGCCGCCGACTTCGGCGCCGCCACCGCCGACCTGCTCGGCGCGCCGCTGCCGGTCGCGGGCATGGCCGGCGACCAGCAGGCCGCCACCTTCGGCCAGGCCTGCTTCCAGCCGGGCATGCTCAAGAGCACCTACGGCACCGGCTGCTTCGCCCTGCTCAACACCGGCGACGCGCTGCTCGAGAGCCGCAACCGCCTGCTCGGCACGGTCGCCTGGCGGCTCGACGGCCGCCCCACATACGCCCTCGAGGGCAGCGTCTTCTCGGCCGGCTCGACCGTGCAGTGGCTGCGCGACGGCCTCGGCCTGGTCGCCGACGCTGCCGAAACCGAGGCCCTGGCCGCGGCCGCCGACCCGGCCCAGCGGGTGCACTTGGTGCCGGCCTTCACCGGCCTCGGCGCGCCCTGGTGGGACCCGCATGCGCGCGGCGCCATCCTCGGCCTGACCCGCGAAGCCGGCCGCGCCGAGATCGCCCGCGCCGCGCTGGAGGCAGTCGCCTGGCAGACCCGCGACCTCGTCGACGCCATGGTCGCCGACGGCGCTGACATGCCCTCGGCGCTCCGCGTCGACGGCGGCATGGTCGCCAACGACTGGCTGATGCAATTCCTAGCCGACGCCCTGGACCGCCCGGTCGAGCGGCCGGCGGTCACCGAGACCACCGCCCTCGGCGCCGCCGCGCTGGCCGGCCTGCAGCTCGGCCTCCACGGGTCGCTCGACGACCTGGCCGACGGCTGGCGTTCTGGTCGGCGCTTCGAGCCGGGCATGCCGGCGGAGGAGCGGGAGCAGCGCTTCGACGGCTGGCGTCAGGCGGTCGAGCGGGTCCGTTCGGGCCGCTAGAGCAGCTCCAGCGCCTTCTCGGGCGGCCGGGCGATCACGGCCTTGCCGCCCCGAACCAGGACTGGACGCTCGAGCAGCTCGGGCCGCTCGGCGACCGCGGCCAACAGCCGCTCCGGCTCGGCGCCCTCTAAGCCGAGCTCGGCGAAGGCGGCCTCCTTGCTGCGGATCATCGGCGCCGGGTCGTCCAGGCCCAGCAGGCCGCGGAGCTGCTCGAGCTCGGCGGCGGTCGGCGGCTGCTCGAGGTAGTGGCGGTACTCCGCCTCGACGCCGCGCTCCTCGAGCAGGGCGCGCAGGCCGCGGCACTTCGAGCAGCGCGGGTTGAACCAGACCAGGGTGTCGCTCATGGCAAGAGGATAGCCCCGCCTGGCGCCGGGGCGCCGGGCGGGGCGGAGGGCTCCGGGCCGCCGCGGCGGCCGGGAGAGCCGCCGGGGCAGCCGCCGGCTCAGTTCAGGACGATCTGCGCGCGGACCACCTGGCCCGCGATGATCGCGCCGCGCACGCGGCCGCGGCCGACGCCCTGCTTGTGGGCCCGGACCACGCCGGGGCCGGCGGGGACGCGGTGGAAGGAGTAGCGGCCGCGGCGGTCGCTGTGGGTCCGAGCGGTGTAGGTGTGGCCGCTGGGCGTGTGGACGCGGACCTCGACGGCGGCGCCGGGAACGGCGTTGCCGGAGGCGTCCACGACCCTCCCGGCCAGGCCGCCGAAGTGGCTGCCGGCGGCGTCGAGGGAGGGAGCGAGGGCGAGGCCGGCGACGGCCATTAGCACGAAGAGCATCAGGAACTTCTTCATCGGGATCATCGGTGAGGCTGGGGTGAAATCGGGCATCCAGGGGATTCAGGGACCCGGGGCCAAACCCGGGCTGCCTAGAATGGTTCTTCCTTTTCGCCATGCTCGCCCTGCTCCTCCTCCTCAGCGGCCCGCTCCCCCACCAGGGGTGGCCGATCGAAGCTCCGCTCGACCGCGTCCTGATCGTCAGCGTCGACGGCCTGCGCAGCGACGCCTTGCTCTCCGGCGGCCCGGAGGCCCTGCCGGCCCTCCACCGGCTGCTCGGCGGCGCCGCGACCCTCAACGCCCGGACCGACCCGGCGATCACGGTCACGCTGCCGAACCACGTCGGCATGTTCACCGGCCTGCCGATGGCGGCCGAGGGCGGGCACGGCTGGCGCGGCAACGTCGACCCGCCGGAGGGCGAGACCCTTCACCAGAAGGCCGGGCGTTACCTCCCGGGCATCTTCGACGTCGCCCACGACCACGGCCTGCGCACCGGCCTGTTCGCCGGCAAGACCAAGTTCTCGCTGTTCCCGTTCTCCTGGGGCGCCGAGCACGGCCGCCCGGACCAGGTCGGCGCCGACGACGGCCGCAACAAGATCGACGCCTATCTCTATCACGAGCAGGCGGAGGTCCTGGTCGAAGCGGCGATCAAGGCCCTCGGCGACGGCGAGCGCGCCCTGGTGGCCCTGCACTTCGCCGCCCCGGACAAGGCCGGCCACGCCCACGGCTGGGACCTGAGCCCGGACTCGCCCTACATGCAGGCGGTGGCGGCGGTGGACGCCCAGCTCGGCGTCCTGCTGCAGGAGCTCGACCGTCTGGCGGAGCAGGGCGTCCGCCCCGGCCTGATCCTCACCGCCGACCACGGCGGGGGTTCGCCCTGGAAGGGCCACTCGCGCGGAACCGGCCTGTGGGTGAACTACATCATCCCCTTCCTGGTCTGGAGCCCCTGCTTCGACGGCGGCGCCGACCTCTACCAGCGCTTCCCCGACCGGTGGACCGATCCTGGCCTCCTCCAGCCCCCCGCGGAGGGCCCCCGGCCGGTCCGGAACCTGGACGCGGGCAGGGTGGCCCTGGAGCTATTGGACCTGCCGCCGTTGATTCCGGCCACGGCGGCCTCGGAGTTCCTCGAAAAGAGGCATTAAGGCTCCGAAAAGCCCGATATTTGTCTAGGTATTTGACTCTGATCCTCCGTTACCATTGGGAAGCGTCTCTGTAAGGCAGGCGCCCCTGGTCCAACTCCTTCCAGCAACATGAAGCGATCTCTCCTCTCTTTGGCGCTCGCCTGTAGCGCCTTCTTCGCGTTCGCCAACGCTCCGGCGAGCGCGGCCCCGCAATGAGGCCCTGGCGGTTGTGGAGGCGGTGCCTCCTACGGCGGTCCTGGTGATTCCTCTGGCACGGGTGGCGGCGCCCCTGGCGGTCCCGCTCCGGCCACTCCCGGCACCGGCGCTGCCCCGCCCGGAGCCCCGGCGACCCCCGGCCCCTCGGCCGGCGGCCTCGGGATGACCGGTGGCGGCGTGCCGATCAAGGTGGTGCGCCAGCGCACCAGCAAGCAACGCCTCAAGATGCACTGGGACTATCCGGTGTACGTGGCCCAAGAAGAGCTCGCCATCGAGGAGTCCGACGAGGAGACCGTCGCCGTCTACGCCCGCAAGGCGCTGCCGCGCGAGGAGTCCTTCGACTGGATCACTGGCGACGACCCGCGGCCGCTGCTCGTCCTGCGCGAGTGCAAGTTCTGCAACGGCACCGACTGGGCCCTGCTGAACGCCAGCGAAGACAACGAGAAGACCCTGCTGCTGGCCCAGTGGTTCCACTGCGTCAAGCTTCCCAACGACGTGCTCGAGGAGGACCACCCCTTCACGGCGCTGTTCGAGGACAAGAAGCCGCCGCACCTCTTCGTCTGCTCCAACGACGGCACCGGCATCGTCCCGCTCCGCGGCGACCAGTCCCGCACCGAGCTGTGGGCGGCGATGACCACCGTGCTCGAGCGCGAGTACACCAAGGACCCGAAGAAGACGGTCCAGGAGTACATGAAGCTGCTGGCTGAATTCGACACCATCGACTCGATGGAAGAGTGGCGCCAGGAGCAGCTCGACGCCGCCATCGAGAAGAACGGGCCGAAGTCGCGCCAAGCCAAGAAGATCCAGAAGAAGCTCGACGAGCTGGCCAAGCGGAAGGAGAAGGCCATCGCCAAGGAGAAGAAGCTCAAGGATCTGGGTCTGAAGAAGAAGCCTGACCAAGGCAAGGCCGTCACCAGGAAGTGACCGTACGCCTTGCGGCTCGCCTCGCGGCAGCCGGCGCTCTGTTCGTAGCGCTGGCTGCCGCGCCTCTCTATGCCCAGCACGGCCCGCCGGGAGAGGCGGAGGAGGCGAAGGAGAGGGAGGCCTCCAAGCTCGAGCCCGACCCCTATACCGAGGAGGACGAGGAGGCTCGAGAGCGGCTCGGCATCGTCTCCTACGGCCCCTTCGCCTGGGCCGACAGCCACGGCACCACCAAGATCGAGGAGGTCCTCGGCGACGTCGACGTCCGCTGGATGGAGACGGCCCACTTCAAGATCGGCTCGGCGCTCGGCAGCTACAAGATCCCGACGCCCGACAAGAAGCAGCGGACCAAGATCCGGGCCGAGCTGACCGAGCTCAAGGAGCTGCTGCCCTCGGTCAACCCCAAGACCAAGGTCCTCGACCCCTGGCTGCGGCTGCACCTGTTCGCCTACCGCCTGGAGAAGCAGTACCGCGAGATCAGCGAGATCTTCGGCGTCACCGACAGCAGCTTCCCCAAGCAGCGCGGCCGGCTGATGAACTACGAGTACTGGGGCGAGGGCCCGTACTTCGGCATGCCCAGCAAGTTCACGGTGCTGCTGCTCGAGAAGCAGAGCGACCTCGGCCGTTACACGCTGCGCTTCACCGGCCAGCAGCGCGACGCGACCACGCGCCACCTCTTCTACAAGAAGATGGACCGGTCGAACATGTTCCTGGGAATCGCCACCGAGGCCCACGAGAGCTTCTACGCCGACGACACGCGGCTGCACTGCCACATCGCCTTCAACACCGCCCACAACATGATCCACGCCTACCAGTACTACTGGTACGCGCTGCCGTGCTGGGTGGCGGAGGGCTTCGCCCACTGGTATGCCCGCCAGGTGTTCATCGAGAACAACAACTGGTCAGGCATCGTCGAGCAGTCCGCCGGCCTGCGCAACGAGTGGAATTGGGTGCCCAAGATCTACTCGCGGGTGAAGCAGGACTACTTCCCCGCCGCCGCCGACCTCTGCACCAAGACCGACTACTCCAAGCTGCGCTTCGCCGAGCACATGATGATCTGGTCGCGCATCGAGTACCTGCTCACCCAGGAGGAGCCGGAGCGCTTCGCCACCTTCCTGGACGAGCTCAGCGGCAAGATCCCCGAGGTCCAGCCCGGCGCCATGGCCACCCCGGCGCAGGTCGTCGCCCACCAGGAGAAGGCCTTCTTGAAGGCTTACGAGATGGATTGGGAGGAATTCGACGCCCGCTGGAAGCCCTGGATCCTGAAGACCTTCAAGCGCCGCAAGCAATGAGATCGGCGGCACCTGCGCCGATCACCGGGTAGTCTTCAGGGTCCCGGATCGGCCGGAATTGGAGGAACTCCAGCCGCTGGCCGCCGTCCTCCCCTTAGGCTCTCCTGCCCGTCCCCGGGCCTCCTCGTGCCCTCCCGTAGATCCGAATCCATGCGCACCCGTCTCGCCTTCCTGGCCCCCATCCTGCTCGCCGCCCCGCTCGCGGCTCAGAGCGGCTCCGATCCGCTCCTCTTCTCCGACACCTGGCTCGCCCCCGAACCCGGCGTCGGCGTCGATGACGTCTCCATCCGCACCCGGCTGGTGGAGGTCGACCTCGACCTGCTCCGCGACACCCTGGCGCTGACCGGCAATACCGGCGTCTTCGAGCTGAACCTCTTCGACGACCTGTCGCTGACGGCCGAATTCGACCACGTCGAGTCGGCCTACGGCGGCGGCCTGCTTTGGCACGGCCGGGTCAACGGCGCGCCGGAGTCCGAGATCACCTTCTCGATCGTCGACGAGTTCACCCACGCCTCCATCCGCTGGTCCGACCGGCTCTACCGGGTCGCCCCCGCCGGCAACGGCCTGCACTGGGTCAGCCTGGTGAACGAGTCGCTGTTCAAGCCCTGCGGCATCGACAGCAGCCACGAGATCCATAGCGCCCCGGCCGCCGAGAGCGCCGGCGGAGCGGGCAGCCGCGCCGGCAACCCGGACATCGACGTCATGGTGCCCTACACCACCGCCGCCAAGAATTCGACCGGCGGCACCTCGGGCATGACCTCGAAGATCAACCTGGCGATCAGCGAGACCAACAGCGCCTACTCGCTGAGCACCTGCACCCAGCGGCTGGTGCTGGTCCACATCGAGGAGATGATCGGCTACAACGAGCCGAGCAGCTTCTCCCAGATCTTGACCGACCTTCGGGGCAAGAACGACGGCAAGATGGACAACGTCCACTCGCTGCGCGACACCTACCACGCCGACTGCGTGGCGCTGATCTGCAAGAACAACCAGTACTGCGGCATCGCTTACCTGATGACCAACGTCAGCCCGGGCTTCGAATCGAACGCCTTCAGCGTCACCAACTACTCCTGCGCCACGGGTTACTACAGCTTCGGCCACGAGCTGGGCCACAACATGGGCAGCGCCCACGACCCGGCCAACGCCGGCGGCGCGGCCTACAACTACAGCTACGGCTACCGGACCCCGAACAACCAGTACCGGACGATCATGGCCTACTCGCCGGGGACGCGGATCAAGCGCTTCTCCAGCCCGAACGTGACCTACTCCGGCTACACCATGGGCAATAGCTCGCAGGACAACGCCCGGTCGCTGAACAACACCGCGCCGACCGTGGCCGACTGGCGCATCGGCGGCCCGACCCCGCCTGCCCTGACCGTGCCGACCCTGTTCGCCGGCGGCTTCGCCATCTTCGACGTCGCCAACTGCACCGCGAACGGCACCGTCTACCTGGCCTACAGCCTCACCGGCGGCGGCCCGACCAACACCAACTGGGGCCCGGCCGAGCTCTCGAACCCGATCCACCAGCTGCCGCCGATGACGGCGGACGCGAACGGCGACGCCTCCTACTCCACCACCGTGCCCGCCGGCGCCTCCGGCGTGACGGTGTGGTTCCAGGCCCTCGACCTGGCAGGCGGCATGTTCAGCAACGGGGTCCAGACCACGATCATCTAGGTCAAGGCCTACTCCCCGACCTCCGAGGGAAGCCGGCGGCCTGGCCGCCGGCTTCCTGCGTTTCCCCTAGGATCATCCCGATGCGCGCAATCCCCTCCCTCCTCCTCTCCTTGCTGGCCCTGGCGCCGCTCGGCGCCCAGCTTCCGGCGCCGGCCGACTTCGCCGAGCTCCCCGGCGAGCGTCTGTTGTCGGGCCGCCTGATCGCCCGGCCCACCGCCGCCGCCCTGGCTGACGCCCGCCTCCTGCTCCGTCCCTACCTGGTCCGCGAGTACCCGGAGGTCCGCGAGCTCGTGATCCAGGTCCCGGCCGGCCTGGACGAGTTCGGCTTCGCCAGCCAGCTGATGGCCGGCGGCGGCTACGAATACGTCACGCCTGACTGGCTCTGCGCCCCGGTCAAGACCCCCGACGACCCGCGCTTCGGCGGCCAGTGGCACCACCAGAACATGCAGTCGGAGCTCGCCTGGGACGTCACCACAGGCGACCCCGGCTACGTCGCCGCCTTCGTCGATACCGGCGTCGACACCAACCACCCGGACCTGGCGGCGCACTTGGTGTCTGGCTACAACTCGGCCGACAAGCTGACCCAGGCCGCCGGCGGTCAGATCGAGGACATCAACGGCCACGGCACCGCTGTGGCCGGCTGCATCGGCGCCATCGGCGACAACGGCCGCGGCGTCGCCGGGGTCAACTGGTCGGTGTCGCTGATGCCGATCCGGACCACCAACCAGACCAACGGCAACGCCTACATGAGCGACCTGCTGGACGGCGCCCGCTGGGCGATCAGCAACGGCGCCAAGTCGGCCAGCGTCAGCTACTCGGGGGTCGAGAGCCCCTCGGTCGGCACCACCGGCGACACCATCCACGGCTGGGGCGGCGTGCTGCTGTGGGCGGCCGGCAACAGCGGCACCAACCACTCGGGCTTCGACTGGGCCAACGTGCTGGTGATCGGCGCCACCAACCCCGGCGACTGGAAGACCAGCTGGTCCAGCTACGGCCGCGCCCTGGACTGCATGGCGCCGGGCGAGAACGTGCTCACCACGATCCGCGGCGGCGGCTACGCCGGGGTCAGCGGCACCAGCTTCTCGACCCCGCTGACCAACGGCGCGGTGGCCATGATCTGGGCCGCCAATCCGGGCTGGAACAACGACCAGGTGGTGGCCAAGCTGCTCAGTTCCTGCGACGACCTCGGCCCGGTGGGCGAGGACGACACCTACGGCTGGGGCCGGGTCAACGTCGCCCGCGGCGTCGACGCGCCCGGCCTGCCGCCGAGCCTGAACTACAGCCTGAGCTACCCCTACGCCGGCCAGGACTGCAGCTTCACCGCAAGCAACGCCCAGCCGGGCGGCCAGGTGGTCTTCTTCTACTCGCTGCACGGACTCGGCACCACGCCTTGGCCCGCCCTGAGCGTGGACCTCGGGATCCTGCAGCCGGTGCCCATGGGCGCCGCCACCGCCGACGCCACCGGCGAGGCCAACTTCGTCATGCGCATCCCCGGCGGCGCCGGCGGCCTGGTGGTCTGGACCCAGGCGGCCGAGCAGAACGTCGCCTCCCGGGTCATTCTCTCCGTCATAATCTGAGCCCCCCACCGGAGGAAACCATGATCGCCGAAGGAAGCCAAGCTCCCGCGTTCGCCCTGCCCGACCACCTCGGGCGGACGATCAGCCTCGAGCAGTTCGCGGGCCGCCGCCACGTGATGCTGCTGTTCTACCCCCTCGACTTCACGCCGACCTGATCGCGCGAGGTCCCCGGCGTCGAAGCGCTGCTGCAGCGCTTCTCGGACGCCAACACCCAGGTCCTGGGTGTCTCCGTCGACAGCATCTACTGCCACGCCAATTGGGGCGCGGACCTCGGCGGCGTCAGCTTCCCGCTGCTCGCCGACTTCCACCCCAAGGGCGCCGTCGCCCAGGCCTACGACGCCTGGCTGGGCGAGGCCGGCATCACCGACCGGGCCACCGTCATCATCGACGCCGGCGGCACCGTCCGCCACGCCTCGGCGGTCGGCCCCGGCGGCGAGCGCGACATCGCCGAGCTGGCGGCCCTCTGCGAACAGGTCGACCAGGCCCACCCGCCGGCCAACCCCGGCGCGGGGGCAGCCGAGGCCCTCGGCGCCAGCCCCAAGCTGTACGTGAAGAGCAATTGCGGCTTCTCGCGAGCGGCCCTGCTGGCCCACGCCAACCTCCACCAGGAGGGAGCCGTCGCGGTAGCGAACGTCAGCGAGGACTCCGCCGCCCACGCCGAGCTGCAGGGCCTGGCGGGCAAGGACCAGTGCCCCTGCCTGGTGATGGACGGCCAGCCGATGCACGAGTCGGCCGACATCATCGCCCGGCTGGTGGCCGCGGCCGCCCCGCTCTAGCGGGCTGGCCTGCCGCTGGCTCAGCGGCGAAGCGCTCAGGCGGGGCCGAGCCGCAGTCCGCAATCCGGACAGCGCTCGGCTCCGCCCGGCACGGTGAAGCCGCAGGCCGGACAGGTGTTCTCGGCCGCGTCGAGGTCCACCACCGCCTCGGCAGCGGCGCGCTCCTCCTCGGTCATGTGGCGTTGCTCCGCCGCCCGGAGGTGGGCCACCGCGGCTTCGGCCTGGTCGCTCGCGACCGCGAGCAGGTACTTGGCGCCTCAGGTATTGGTCTGGCCGTCAGGGGGCGGCATCACCTGGGCCGGGATCCCGGCCGAGATCAGCTCCTGGGCGGCCGGGTGAAGCCCCTGGGGCTTGCCGGTGGCGATGACGACGAACTGAGGGGCTTCACTCATGGCTGGCACAGGTTAGCGGCTGCAATCGAAGCGCGGGGATTCCGACCAATCTGGGGTCCGTCCCCGCCATGCACTACCTGACCGCCATCCTGATCTACTGCAGCCTGCTGCTCGCTTTCGAGCCGCGCCAGCCCGTGGAATCCGGCCTGGAGGCCGCTCAGAAGCCCGCTTCGGCCGCTAGGGCGAACCCCGCCCATGCTCCTGGGGCGACCGAGCCTGCCCCCCAGGCGGCTCTGGAGGAGCAGGACGGACGCACCGCCCCCGCTCAGCCGGGTGAAGAGGGTCGGGGCGGGAGGATCCGGACCTCCGACCTCGACAGCCCCGTTCGCGCCCGATAGGAGAGCGCGACGCGTCCCTGCCGTGCCCTCTCACGGCCCGACTCCGCGGAGGCGCCGGTGCTCGAACCCACCTCCGAAGCGCCGGCCAGCGGGGACCCGACCTACTCCAGGAAGGTCCCGGTCGCCTCCCACAGCGCCTCGGTACGGTCGATGCGCTCGCGGGCCTCGCTCTCGAGCTCGCCGGCGACGTGGGCGACGAGCAGCTCGGCGGCGGCCACGGCGGGGACAGAGCTGTCGAAGGGACCGACGCCGGGGACGCGAACCTCGCACCAGAGGTCGGTGAGGGCGGCGAGGGGAGAGAGCGGTCCGTCGGTGACGGCGACGATGGTCACGCCGTGCGCGGCCAGGGTCTGCGCCGCCGTCACGCAATGGCGGCGGTAGCGCGCAAAATCGAACACGACGGCGACGTCGTCCTCGCCGGCGCCGGCGAGATCGCGACCGCTCGAGTGTTCGTCGATCAGGTGCACGTGAGGCCGGATCATGGTCAAGCCGCTGCGCAGGGTGTGGGCGCCGGCGCGGGAGGTCTCGCCGGTCAGGATCCAGACGCTCCCGGCCAGCGCGACCGGGCGCGCCAGCTCGGCCAGGCGCTCCACGTCGAGGGCGTCGAAGACGCTCGCGAGGCCGTCCGCGACGGCGGCGCGGGCGGGAGCCAGCGAGCTCTCGGGGCGACGGATCCGTTCGCTCGGCCGCGACAGCTGCTTGGAGAGGCCCTGGCGGACCTGGCCCTGCAGGTCAGCGTAGCCATCGAAGCCCAGCTTCGTCGCGAAGCGCACGATCGACGGGCGGCTGGTGCCCACGCGCTCCGCGAGCTCGGAGACGGTCCCGAAGGCCAGCAGCGTGGGCTCCGCGAGGACCTCCGCGGCGATGCGGCGCTCCGTGGGGGTCAACCGGTCTCCGGCGACGGCGATGAGATTGGAGATCGACACAGGTAGCGCGAGCTTGAACCGAATGTTACACTCCGATTCGCCTCCTGTCCATTTCGTTACAGGGGCTGCCCCCGAGAGCCGCCCCGACCTCCGAACCGCCCCTCCCATGCCCGACAACTACCTTCCGACCGAGCGCGAACAGACCTTCCTCGCAAGCGTCGAGGACCCCCGGTACGACCGCCAGAGCATCAACGGCCTGGCGCCCTTCCTGAGCGAGCGGGCGCCCGAAGACGTGCTCAACTTCTACTCGAAGGAGGAGCTCGAGACGCTGCGCTCGCTGAAGGGTACGGAGCGCGACGTCGAAGCCCGCATGCCGGTGAAGATCACGCGGCACTACTTCGACCTGGCGGTGAAGAGCGAGCCCATCCAGGCCATCGTCAAGGCGACGCCGATGGAGACCGAGAGCCTCGAGGGCGCCGAGGACCCCGGTCATCAGATGGACTACAGCCCCGTCGAGGGACTGCTGCACAAGTACGAGATGGGACTGATGTACGTCGTCTCGACGTGCTCGGCCCATTGCCGGTTCTGCTACCGCGAGGAGCTGATCAGCCGCAAGGAGGTGGAGCGGCACGACGGCACGGTGGCGAAGAAGGGGCTGGCACGGGTCGAGGAGGTCACCCGCTACATCCACGAGTTCAACGCCGAGGTCGAGGCGAACGGCGGACGGCATCCCGAGTCGGGGCGCGAGAAGCTGCGCGAGATCCTGCTCTCGGGGGGCGACCCGATGGTGCTCCCCAACTCGAAGATCGCGGCCTGGCTGGCGGCTTTGGCGGAGGCCGGCATCGAGTCGATTCGCATCGGCACGAAGGAGCTGGCGTTCTTCCCGCAGCGCTTCGACGACGCGTTCCTGGACATGCTCGACAAGTGGCACGAGACCTATCCCGACGTCGGCCTGCGCCTGATGGTCCACTTCAACCACCCCGACGAATTCCTGCTGAAGGACGCGGACGGCGACTACATCCCCGACGCGACGGGGATCTACCGGTGGCACCCGGAGACCAAGCGCGCGATGGACGCGCTCACCGCGCGGGGATGGATGGCGATCGAGAACCAGGCGCCGATCATCAAGGGCGTCAACGCCGATCCGGACGCCCTCCGGATCCAGCAGCGCGCGCTCAAGCGCGTCGGCGTGAACAACCACTACTACTTCTGTGGCCGCGACATCGTCGCCTACCGCGCCTTCAACGTCCCCATCGAGACGGCCTGGACGGTGCTCAACGAGTCCCAGAAGGGCCTGTCGGGCGTCGAGACGCACGCGCGCCTCTCGATCACACACTACAAGGGCAAGACCGAGGTCGCGGCCGTGACGAACGAGCCCCTGGCCGGGATCCCTGGCACCGAGAACGGGGTGGTGATCTTCAAGGTCCTGCGCAGCGCGCACGCCGCGCCCTACCGCGGCAAGGTGTGCATCGTCGCCCGCAACCCGGACGCGATCTGGTTCGACGACTACGCGGATCGCGTGATCTACGACGAAGCCGGCCTGTTCGACTACGCGCGCGTCGTCGATCCCGTGGTGGACGAGGGGGCGGCGACGACCGCCTGAGAGCCATGATCGACAAGCAGCTGTCCAGTGTCGAGGAGGCGATCGCCGACGTCTTCGACGGCGCCCAGGTGATGATCGGCGGTTTCGGCGAGGTGGGCAGCCCCATCGAGCTGATCCACGCGTTGATCGAGCGCGGGACGAAGGACCTGGTCGCGATCAACAACAACACCGGCAACGGAGAGGTCGGACTCGCGGCCCTGATCCGCAACCGACAGGTCAGGAAGATGATCTGTTCGTACCCGCGCTCGTCGCACTCGAAGGTGTTCCCCGAGCTGTACCGCGCGGGCGAGATCGAGCTCGAGCTCGTGCCGCAGGGCACGCTGGCCGAGCGCATCCGCGCCGGCGGGGCCGGCGTCCCGGCCTTCTTCACGCCGACGAGCGTCGGCACGCCGCTGGCGGAGGGCAAGGAGACGCGCGACTTCGACGGCCGCCCCCACGTACTGGAGCACGGGCTCCGGGCCGACTTCGCGCTGATCAAGGCCGAGGTCGCCGACCGCCACGGCAACCTCGTCTACAACAAGACCGCGCGGAACTTCAGCCCCCTGATGTGCACGGCGGCCAAGACCACGATCGTGCAGGCGCGCCGCGTGGTGGATCCGGGAGAGATCGATCCCGAGTGCGTGATCACGCCGGGCATCTTCGTCCATCGCGTGATCGAGGTCCCCGAGCCGCTGTCCGAATCACAACTCATCGCAGAAGGGAGGGTGTTTCCGTGAGTGATACCGCGAAGGGGCTCGCCGGGTGGACCCGCGAGCAGATGGCGGCGCGCGCCGCGCAGGACATCCCCGACGGGTCCTACGTCAACCTGGGGATCGGCATCCCCGAGCTGGTCGCGCGCTACGTGCCCGAGGGGCGGGAGTTCATCTACCACACCGAGAACGGCCTGCTCGGCATGGGCCCGCCGCCCGCGCCGGACGAGGAGGACCCCGAGCTCATCAACGCGGGCAAGAAGCGCGTGACGATGCTGCCCGGCGCGGCCTTCTTCCACCACGCCGACAGCTTCGCGATGATCCGCGGCGGCCACCTCGACGTGTGCGTCCTCGGCGCGCTCCAGGTCGCGGAGAACGGCGACCTCGCCAATTGGTCCACGGGCGGCCCCGGCGCGATCCCCGCCGTCGGCGGCGCGATGGACCTCGTCGCCGGCGTCGAGACGATCTTCGTGATCACGAAGCACGTCACCAAAGACGGAGAGCCGAAGCTCGTCGAGCGCTGCACCTACCCGCTCACGGCGGTCGGCGTCGTATCGCGGATCTACACCGATCTCGCGGTGATCGAAGTGACCCCGGAGGGGTTCCGGCTCGTCGAGCAGGCGCCCGGCGTCACCTTCCAGGAGCTCTGCGCCAAGACCGGCGCGCCCCTCCTCCCCCCCATTTAGAAGGAGTACTCTTCGATGAATCGCAGCGCGGAGCTCTTCGAGCGGGCCAAGCGTGTGCTCGCCGGCGGCGTCAGCCGCAACACTCTCCTTCGCGATCCCCACCCGCTCTACGCCAAGTCGGTGGACGGCTGCCGCATCACCGACCTGGAGGGCGTGGAGCGGATCGACTTCGCCAACAACATGGCGGCGCTGATCCACGGCCACGCCCACCCCGCCATCGTCGAGGCCGTCGCCGACCAGCTCCCGCGCGGCTCGGCCTTCACCATGGCGAGCGAGGTCGAGGTCGAGTTCGCCGAGCACATGTCCTCGCGGTTTCCCTGGCACTCCCGGATGCGCTTCGTCAATTCGGGAACCGAGGCCGTCATGACCGGCGTCAAGGCCGCGCGGGCCTTCACGGGGCGCCCGCGGCTGGCGAAGATCGAGGGCACGTACCACGGCTCCTACGACTACGCCGAGGTCAGCCAGGCCCCCGGCCCGGAGCGCTGGGGCGAGTACAATTACCCGAACGCGGTCCCGCTCGCGGCCGGCACGCCGCACGGCGTCCTGCGGGACACGATCATCATCCCGTTCAACCACCCCCGGTGGGCGCGCGAGGTCCTGAACCAGCACCGCGAGGAGATCGCCTGCGTCCTGGTCGACCCGATGCCGCACCGCAGCGGCCTGGTCCCGGCGTCGCCCGAGTTCCTGCAGATGCTGCGCGACTGGACGCGCGAGAACGGGGCGCTCCTGCTCTTCGACGAGGTGATCACGCTTCGCACCGAGGTCGGCGGGATGCAGGAGAGGCACCGCGTGAAGCCGGACCTGACCGCCATGGGCAAGATGATCGGTGGCGGCTACCCGATCGGCGCGCTCGCGGGGAATGACGACGTGATGCACGTCTTCGAGCCCAACGGGAAGGCCCCGCAGCTGCCCCACTCGGGCACCTTCTCCGGCAATCCGATCTCGATGACCGCCGGCCTGACGGCCATGCGGCTGTTCGACCGCCAGGCGGTCGAGCGCCTGAACGAGCTCGGAGACTACGCGCGCCGGCGACTGAGCGAGGTCATCGAGGAGGCCGGGGTGCCCGCGAGCGTCACCGGCGCCGGTTCGGCCTACCGCATCCACATGAAGGCCGTGCCGCCGAGGGACTACCGCGACGCCTGGCCGACGCCCCGCGAGAAGCGGGCCGAGCGGATGTTCATCGACTCGCTCTACGCCAACGGCATCCTGATCGTCGGCACCGGCACCGGCTTCCTCTCGACGCCCATGGGCGAGGAGGAGATCGAGCGCCTGGCCGAGGCGGTGCTCCTCAGCCTGCGACAGACCTGGGACGCCGTGCACGCAGGCTGAGCGCGTCGCGGCCGAGAACTCGGCCGGAGGCGGGTCGTCCTGCCTCGGCGGCTTGCGACGGGCGAGCAGGACCAAATGGACCCTCGCCCCCGGGAAGCCTGAGGGTAGGCCAAGAAGAAAATGGTCGGGGCGAGAAGATTCGAACTTCCGACCTCTGCAACCCCATTGCAGCGCGCTAGCCAGGCTGCGCCACGCCCCGACCGGGCAGCCCGCCCCGGTTGGCCGGAAAACCGGCGCCTCGGGGACGAGCCGAGCGGCAGAGTCTAGCGTCTCCCCGGGAGCCGCGCACCTTGGCGGCGGCGCTTTCGGCCGGAGGCCGGGTTCCTTGAGTGGAACTTGCCGAGGGGAGCGCCCGCGCCAGGCGGAATGTCGCTTGCCTCGGGCCCAGAGCGGCCGCAGTTGGCCTGAGAGTCATGTTTCTACCCCTCCCGCTCCTCTCTCTCGCGCTCGCGGCACATCCCACGACAGCCGCCGAGCCCACCCCGGATCTCCTGCCCGCGCCCATCGTCTGCACGGAGTGGCAGGACCCCGTCGTCCAGCCCAAGGGCAAGAAGGCCCGCAAGGGCGCTGGCGGCGGCAAGAAGGCCAAGAAGAAGGGCGGTTCGTCCAAGAAGGGCAAGAAGAAGGGCGGTTCGTCCAAGAAGGGCAAGAAGAAGGGAGGCAAGAGGCGCTCCGCTGGATCGGCGCCGATCCCGGCGCCGCCGGCGCCCGAGCCGGAGCAGCAGCGCACCGCCCTCGCCCCCGAGGCTCCTCAAGGTGGCGGCCTGATCGCCGGGGCGCCGGCGCCGCCGGTCGAGGGCGACCTCCACGACCTGCCGGGCGACCGCGTGCCGCAGGAGTGCGACGGCTGCGACTCCCACACCTCTTGGGAGCTGGACGCGAACCGGGGCAGCGGCGGCGTCAGCGGCCGCGACGCGCCGTCTGGCGGACGCGCTGGGGCCGGGGGGCCCGGCGCGGCCGGCAGCGGCAGCGGCGCGGCCGGCCTGGCGGGCGCCAGCGGCGCGGGCGGCTCGCAGGCCGGCTCCAGCTCCGGCGGAGCCCACGGC
>CAYZXS010000025.1:0-56878 GCA_964482495.1 uncultured Planctomycetales bacterium | reverse complement strand
CGCTCGGCCATGGCGACGATGCCGTCGACGTCGGCCTGCTCCTCACCCGGGATGCCGATCATGAAGTAGAGCTTCAAGCCGTTGAAGCCGCCGCGCCAGGCCTGCTCCACGCCCTCGTAGAGGTCGCGGTCGGCGATGCCCTTGTTGACGATCCGGCGCAGCCGGTCGGTGGCCACCTCGGGCGCCAAGGTCAGGCCCTGGCGCCGGACCTCGGCCATGCGCTCCGGCAGCTCGCGGACCTGCTGGTCGACCCGCAGCGAGGGCATCGAGATCTTGACCTGCTCAGGGCGGAGCACGGGGATCAGGGCGTCGAGGATGCCGGTCAGGTCGGGGTGGTCGCTGGAGGACAGCGAGGTCAGGCCGAGCTCGTTCAGGCCGGTGTTGCGGTAGCTCTCCCGCGCGATCTCGAGCACCCGCTTGGCGCTGCGGAAGCGCTGCGGCCGCTTCTCCATCCCGGCCTGGCAGAAGCGGCATCCCTGGACGCAGCCGCGCATGATCTCGATCGCGATCCGGTCGTGGATGGTGCGCAGGTAGGGCACCACCGGGGCGGTCGGGAAGGGGGCGTTCTCGAGGTCGTAGACCACCGCCCGGCGCGGCGTCCG
Organism: uncultured Planctomycetales bacterium; assembly: GCA_964482495.1. Classification (GTDB taxonomy): domain Bacteria; phylum Planctomycetota; class UBA1135; order UBA1135; family UBA1135; genus J029. The sequence continues at coordinate 56,276 of CAYZXS010000025.1, read as the reverse complement.
GGCGCCGGCCAATGGCACCACCGCCGCCAGCGCCGGGCCGTCGTACTGCGGCTGCCACTGCGCCGGCCAGTAGAGCCAGGGGCAACGCTCGACAAGGGCGCGCAGCAGCGAGTCCCGGTCCAGGTGCCGGCCGCGCTCCTCGAGCAGCACGCGGCTGAACTCCACCGCCGCCTCCTCGCCGTCGCCGAGCAGGAACAGGTCGACGAAGTCCGCCAGCGGCTCCGGGTTGAGGGTGCCGGCGCCGCCGGCCACGACCAGCGGGTGCTCCAGCCCGCGGTCCGCCGCGTGCAACGGCACGCCGCCGAGGTCCAGGCAGCTGAGCAGGTTGGTGTAGGTCAGCTCGCTCTGCAGGGTGACGCCGATGACGTCCAGCTCGGCCAGCGGCGTGCGCGACTCTAGCGTCGTCAAGGGCCACTGGCGGCGGCGCAGCTCGGTCTCCAGGTCGGTCCAGGGGGCGAAGCAGCGCTCGGCCCAGAGCTCGGGCTCCCGGTTCAGGCAGTGGTAGAGGATCTTCAGGCCCAGGTGGGCCATGCCGACCTCGTAGGCGTCCGGGTAGACCAGGGCCCAGCGCAGCCGGACGGCCTCTAGATCCTTGACCACCTGGTTGACCTCGCCGCCGATGTAGCGGCCCGGCATCCGGACCTGGGGCAGCAGGGCCTGGTATTCCGCCTCGGAGAAGGGGGCGCGGCGCTCCATGATCCCTCAGGATAGGGCATGGCCGGGCCATTTCCCCGTCCTCGGTCCGCCGGCACGGCTTGACCCGCCCGGGGCACGCCCTAGAATGCGGGGCCGCAGTTGGCCAGCCAACCGCCCATGAGCCTCACCTTGCCCCAGCGTCTTCAGCGTGTGATCGAAGGTTCCTTCGAGCGCACGGTCCTGCTCCAGAAGCGTGTCCGCCAGGTCATCCGTGGGGACGCGCCGCTCTTCGACGCCGAACTCGAGAAGGTGGACAACCCGATCGAGATCGCCCTGACCGAGATGGAGCGCGGCCTGATCGACCTCGTTCCGGACGACGAAGAGGAAGAGCGCCCGACGCTCGCCTGATCCCGCTCCGGTCCCGTCGATCCCAGGCCCCCGCTCAGCCGGCGCGGCCGTCGCGGGCCAAGAGCTGCCGCAGGCACTCCTGCATCGTCTGCCGCAGCGACACGAAGCCCTCGTAGTGGCAGGTCAGGCAGGGCTTCTGCCCCTGCTGGTTGCAGATGTCCCGGGCGCGGCGGGTGAAGGTGGTCCGGTTCCAGTGGAGCACGACCAGGGCGTCGAATTTGCGCTCCATGTCCCGGTTGAGGAGGTCGATCTCCTTGTGCCAGGAGGTGTACTCGGCCATGCGCCAGAGCCCGGTGATGCCGAGCACCTCGACGTACTCCGCGAACTTGTCCTGGTGCCGGAGCTGTGGTTCGCCGCCGCCGACCACCAGGACCCGGAAGGGGGTGCGCCCGGCGCTGGCGCGCTCCGCGAGCTTGCCGGCCAGGCGGCTCTCGGCCTGGGTCAGGGGCCGGTCGCGGAAGGAGGGGACCTCCTCCTCGACGACCTTGGAGAAGCGGTCGTGGTCCTCTAGGCAGGCGCGCAGGTCGTCGCGTTCCTCGAGGATGATGGCGAACTTCTGCTCGACGACGTGGAGGCGGGCCTGGGCCTCCTCGGCTTCGCCCACCAGCAGCCGCTCCCGGTCGGAGGGCGATCCGGCCTCCTTCAGCCGCCGCTTGGACTCGGCGGCCCGGGTATCGGCTTCGGCGGCCCGGGCGCGGAGTTCGTCCCGTTCTTCTCGCAGGCTCTCGCGGCGCTTGTGCTCCCGCCCGAGCTCGTCCTGGAGCCGCGACAGCTGGCGCTGCTGGTCCTTGAGGCGGTCCTGGAGGCCGCGCTTCTCGTCCTCGAGCTTGCGCACCCGAGAGGCCGGCTCCTTGCGGGGCTTGGCGGCCGCCGGCCCCGGCGCGGGCTGGTGGTTGCCGCCGTCGGCCGCGGCGGGGTCGAGGCGCGCGGCCCAGCGCTCCAGGTTGCGCTCGGCCCGCTCCCAGTCGGCCTGGTCGGGGCCGCAGAGATCCCGCCGCAGCTGGCCGAGCAAGGCGCCGCGCCGGAGCAGTTCGAGGCGGTCATCGACGAGCAGCTCCTCAGGCAGGTCCGCGGCTTCGGGAAGGGACTCGATCAGGGCCTGGACCACCTGCTGCCGGTACTTGGCCAGCCGGATGACGCCGTCGGCGACCACCTCGGGGGCGCCGCGCAGGCCGGGCCGCCTCCTCCCCGCGGCCTTCGCCAGCAGCTCCAGCTGGTCGCCGGGGAGCAGGCGCTGGAGGCCGGCCGCCAGGCCGCCGAGCGAGCGTCCGAGAAACAGGAGGGCGGACTCGAGATTCTCCGCGCTTTCCCTCGGAGGCCCTTGCATGGCAAGAGGTTAGCATATTGTCCGGCCGCCACCTCAACCGCCGCCGGAATGCCAGAGCAGAGCCTTGTTCGCCCCCCAGACCATCATCGAACCCTTCCGCGTGAAGGTCGTGGAGCCGCTGCCGCTCCCGCCCCGCTCCGAGCGCGCCCGGGCCCTCCAGGAGGCCCGTTACAACCTGTTCTCGGTGCCCGCCGAGGACGTCATCATCGACCTGATGACCGACTCCGGCACCTCGGCGATGAGCCAGGAGCAGTGGTCGGCGATGATGCGCGGCGACGAGTCCTACGCCGGGGCGCGCAGCTTCTTCCGCTTCCGGGAGGCGGTCGAAGAGCTGACCGGGATGAAGCACATCATCCCGGTCCACCAGGGTCGCGCCGCCGAGAAGATCCTGTTCACCATCGCCGGCGGCGAGGGCAAGGCCGTGCCGGCGAACACCCACTTCGACACCACGCGCGCCAACGTCGAGCACAGCGGCGCGGAGGCGGTCGACCTGGTCATCGAGCAGGGACGCCGCCCCGAGACCGAGCACCCCTTCAAGGGCAACCTCGACACCGTCGCCCTCGACGCCTACCTGACCGCCAACCGCGAGCGCGTGCCGCTGGTGGTGGTGACGATCACCAACAACAGCGGCGGCGGCCAGCCGGTGTCGCTCGAGAACATGCGCGAGACGCGCGAGGTCTGCGACCGCCACGGGGTGCCGCTGTTCCTCGACTGCGCCCGCTTCGCCGAGAACGCCTGGTTCATCAAGATGCGCGAGCCGGGGCAGCAGGACCGGAGCGCCCGCGAGATCGCCCAGGAGATGTTCCGGCTCGCTGACGGCGCCTGGATGTCGTCGAAGAAGGACGCCTTCGGCAACATCGGCGGCTTCTTGGCGATGAACCACGACGGCATCGCCGCCGAGTGCCGCAACCTCTTGATCCTGACCGAGGGCTTCCCGACCTACGGCGGCCTCGCCGGCCGCGACCTCGAGGCGCTCGCCGTCGGCCTGCGCGAGGTGCTCGACGAGCACTACCTCGAATACCGCATCCGCTCGACCGCCTACGTCTGGGAGCACCTCGACGCCCTCGGCGTGCCGCTGCTGCGGCCCGCCGGCGGCCACGCGGTCTACATCGACGCCCGCGGCTTCCTGCCCCACGTGCCGCCCGAGGAGCTGCCGGGCCAGACGGTGTCGGTGGCGCTGTTCCTCGAAGGCGGCATCCGCTCGGTCGAGATCGGCACCGTGATGTTCGGCAAGACCCGCGAGGACGGCCGCCAAGAGCCGGGGGTCATGGACCTGGTGCGGCTGGCGATCCCGCGCCGCGTCTACACCCAGTCGCACATGGACTACGTCTGCGAAGCGGTGGAATACGTCTTCTCCCGCCGCGAGCGCTACAAGGGCTTCCGGATCGCCGAGGAGGCGCCCGAGCTGCGCCACTTCACCTGCGCCTTCGAGCCGCTCGACTGGGACCCGCTGGCCGAATGAGGGCGCGCCTCGCCGCTGCAGCTGTGTGCGCCGCGATCGTCGCGGCGCTGGCGATCTCCACCTGCGGCGGCCCGGAGGCGCGCCGCCCGAACGTCCTCCTGGTGGTGGTGGACACCCTGCGCCAAGACCGGCTCGGCGCCTACGGCTATCAGCGCAACCCGACCTCGCCGGCCTTGGACGCCTTCGCCGCCGAGGAGGCGCTGCTGGTCGACGGCTTGACCGCGGTCACCTCTTGGACCATGCCCAGCATGGCGACCCTGTTCACCGGCCTGAGTCCGGCGGAGCACGGCGTCATGCGCATGTTCGGGGAGTCCAACCGGCTGGCGGATCCGCGGACCCTGGCCGCGGTGCTGGGGGAGGCGGGTTACGCCACCGCCTGCGTCCAGGGCAATTTCCTGCTGCGCGTGAGCGGCAACACGGGCTTCGAGCGCGGCTTCGACACCTACCTCGACTCTCCGGCCACCGGTCACCGCGGCTCGACCGCGGCCGAGGTGGCGCGCCTCGGCGAGGGCTGGCTCGCCGGCCGCGGCGCCGACCAGCCCTGGTTCCTGACCCTCCAGTTCTTCGACCCTCACGTCGCCTACGAGGACCACGAGGCCTACCGCTTCGAGGACCCGGATTATGACGGCTGGGTGACCGGCGGCTTGGGCGCCAGGGAGCTGCGCGACCGCCTGCGCGACATCACGGACGCGGACCGGCGCCAGCTCGACGCCTACTACGACGAGGAGGTGCGCGCGGTCGACGACGCCTTCGGCCGGCTGCTCGAGGTCCTCCGCTCGCGCCCTGACTGGCAGGACACCCTGGTGGTCTTCACCGCCGACCACGGCGAGGAGCTGGCGGAGCGCGGCTGGATCGGCCACACCCGGACCGTGCACTTCGAGCAGATCGACCTGCCGCTGGTGGTCCGGCTGCCCGGGGGCGCTCGGGCGGGGGAGCGGGTCGAGGCGCGGCTCGGGCAGCGCGGCCTCTACGCCACCCTGCTCGAGCTAGCCGGCCTGCCGGCCGAGGCTGGCCGCGGGGACTCCTTCGCGCCGCTGCTGAGGGGCGAAGCCGCCGCGCCGGAGGAGGTCGTCCCGGTCGAGGTCGACTTCGTGCCCGCGCTGCAGGAGAATTCGGCCAAGCGCACCCGGCTGCGCGCCGCGGTGAGCGACCGGCACAAGCTGGTCCACGACCTCGAGCTCGGCTCCTGGGAGCTCTACGACCTCGCTGAGGATCCGGGCGAGCGGCGCGACCTCGCGGACGACCCGGCGCAGGCGGAGGTCCTGGAGCGGCTCCGCGCCTGGATCGAGGGCCACCGCTGGTGGGAGGGGCCTTGACCCTCGCCCGCTGGCTGGACGGCCCGCTGGGCGTGGCGCTGGCGCCCGTGGGTTGGCTCTACGCCGGCCTCTCGCGGCTGCGGCTGCTCGCTTACCGGAGGGGCTGGAAGCGCAGCCACCGGCCGCCGATGCCGACGATGTCCGTCGGCAACCTCTCGACCGGCGGCACCGGCAAGACGCCGCTGTTGTTCCACGCCCTCGCCTGGTTCGAGGAGCACCAGCTCACGCCTGGCGTCCTCTCCCGCGGCTACGGCGGCGACGAGGGCCGGATGCTCGAGGAGCGCCACCCGGAGGCCTTGCTGGCCGAGGACCCGGACCGGGTCCGGGCCTTGCAGCAGTTCCTGGTCAGCGGGCCGCCCGAGGTGCTGGTGCTCGACGACGGCTTCCAGCACCTGCGCCTGCAGCGCGACCTCGACGTGGTGCTGCTCGACGCCACGCGACCCTTCGGTCGTTGCCTGCCCGCCGGGTTGTTCCGGGAGCCCGCGGCGGCATTGCGCCGCGCCGACCTGGTGGTGCTGTCGCGGGCGGACTTGGTCTCCGATGGCGCCCGGGAGGCGATCTGGGCCCGGGTCGACGCCTGCCGCAACGGCCCGCCGCTGCCGCGCATCGAGGGCGCCGCGGCGCCGCGCGAGCTGCGCCAGCTCCAGACGGGCCGCCGCGAGCCGCCCTCCTGGGTGGCGGGCCGCCGCGCCCACCTCAGCGCCGGCGTGGGCAACCCGGAGTCCTTCCGGGCCCTGTGCGAGTCGCTCGAGGTCACGGTCGCCTCCACCGACTGGAAGGCCGACCACCACGCCTGGACCGAGGCCGACCTGACGGCGTGGGCCGGCCACGAGCTGGTCCTGGTGACCGAGAAGGACGGGGTCAAGCTGCACGACATCGCCCCGGCGTCGGTCTGGGAGCTGCGCATCGACTGGACCTTCACTCGGGGCGAGGCCGACTGGCGCCAGGCCCTGGAGGCCTTCGCCCTGCCGGCGCGGGCGGCCAAATTCGAGCCCTTGTGGACCGCCTGCGATCCGCAGGGAGGGGAGCTGTCGTGACGGTGCGCCCGGGAGCGCCGCGGTGAGCCGGCCGGTTTCCCTGCGCCGGCGCCTGCGGCGCCGCTGGAAGAACCGGCCTGGCGTCCTGCCGTGGTTGATGGCCGCGCCGCAGCGGTTGGCCTTCGCCGGCCTCCGGCTGCTGCCGGACCGGTGGGTGCTCGGCCTCGCGGACCGCGTGGCGCGCCTGGTCTGGCTCTCGCGCCGTCGTCGGGCCCTCGGTCGGGCCCACATCGCCCGCGCCCTGCCCTGCCGGACCGAGGCCGAGCGGGACCTCCTGCTCAAGCGCTCTTGCGGCCACCTCGGCCGCGCCGCCGCCGAGGCGATGGTGCTCTGGCGCAAGCACAGCCCGGCGGAGCTGGTCTCCCGGGTCCGGATCGACGGGGACGCGCGGGAGCTGCTCGACCGCTACCGCGGCGCCGGCGCCTTGGTGATCCAGGCGCACCTCGGCTCGGTCGAGATGACCAGCACCGTGCTCGCTGGCGAGGGCTTCGAGCCCGGCACGCCGATGCGGCTGCCGCGCAACCATTACCTGGCCCAGGACCTCCTCCGCACCCGCAACAGCGGCGAGGCCGAGGTGCTGCCGCGGGAGGGCGCCGCCAAGCGCATGCTCAGCCGGCTCCGGGACGGCAAGGCGGTGGTGCTGACCTTCGACCAGAACGCCCACCACAAGCCGCTGTTCGTGCCCTGGTTCGGCCACCCCGCGGCCACCGAGCGCACCCCGGCGGCGCTGGCGCTGCGCACCGGCGCGCCGGTCCTGGTCGCCTGGTGCGTGCGCGTTCCCGGCGATCAGCCTTACCAGTTCGGCATGGCGCTGCTCCGTGACCGCAGCCCGCGCCAACCCGCTGGAGAGGCAGAGCTCGCCCAGATGACCGCCGCCTTCCACTGCGCCCTGCAGGAGGTCGTTCTGCGGCACCCGGAGCAGTATCTTTGGATCCACGACCGCTACCGGTCCCGGCCGAAACCATCATGAGCGAGCGCCCCACGACGGTATCCCTCCACGAGCGGCCGAGCCTGGTCAGCCATGAAGCCTTGGGGCAGGCCATTGACCCGCTCGAGGGCTTCGGCGGCTTCCTCGAGGCGCTGCCCGACATCTACGCCGGCCGCGACCTGCGCCGGCTCGCCCGCCGCTGGGGCGAGTGCGCGGTCGAGGGGCGTCCGGTCGGCATCGGCTTCGGCGCCCACGTGGTCAAGGTCGGCGTGCAGGCGCACCTGATCGACCTGATCGAGCGCGACGCGCTCCAGTTCCTGGGCACCCACGGCGCGGGGGCGATTCACGACATCGAGCTGGCGCTGGCCGGGCGCACCAGCGAGGACGTCGCCGCCGCCCTCGACGACGGCCGCTTCGGCATGACCGGGGAGACGGTCGAGGTGTGGGAGAACGCGCTCAACCGGGTCCGCGCCGAGAGCCTCGGCCTGGGCGAGGCCCTCGGCCAGGAGATCCTGGAGGGGGACTTCCGCTTCAAGGAGCTCTCCCTGCTGGCGCGCTGCGTCGCCGCCGAGCGGCCGATGTCGGTGCTGGTCGCGGTCGGAACCGACACCATCCATGTTCACCCCAACATCGACGGCGCCGCGCTCGGCCAGGGCAGCCTGCGCGACTTCCAGGCCCTGTGCCGCTTCGTTTCGACGCTGGAGAACGGGCTGTGGATCAACCTCGGCTCGGCCGTGATCCTGCCCGAGGCCTTCCTCAAGGGCGTGGCTCTGGCGCGCAACGCCGGCGCCGACCTGAGCGGCATGATGACCGCGGTGCTCGACATGATCCGTCACTACCGGCCCACGCAGAACGTGGTCGTGCGGCCCCCCGGAGAGGGCCTGCAGCTGATCGGTCAGCACGAGCTGCTGATCCCGCTGCTGCACCAGGCGGTGCGCTGGCACATGGCCGAGATGGAGGAGGGCGACGGTGCTTGAGCGCGACCTGATCACGATCCTGCAGGAGCTCGGCGAGCCGCGCGTGGCGGTGGTCGGCGACTTCATGATGGACCACTACGTGTGGGGTGACGCGCAGCGCGTGTCACCCGAGGCGCCGGTGCCGGTGGTGCACGCGCGCCGCGAGGAGCACCGGCTCGGCGGGGCCGGCAACGTCGCGGCCAACCTGGCCGGCATGGGGGCGGCGGTCAGCTGCTTCGGCGCTGTCGGCCAGGACGAGTCCGGCGCGCGCATGGACGTCGACCTGAAGTCCTGCGGCGCCGACACCGCCGGCTTGGTGCGCTGCGGCTCGCGGCCGACGACGCAGAAGATCCGCGTCATGGCCCGCAACCAGCAGATGCTGCGGGTGGACCGCGAGGAGCCGGTGCCGCTGTCGGAGGCCGAGATCCAGCAGCTGCTCGCCGCGCTTCGGGCGGCCGACTGGCAGGCGGTGGTGATCAGCGACTACGGCAAGGGCGTGCTCGGCCCGGAGGTGCTCGCCGGCGTGGTCGAGGAGGCCCGCCGCCGCGGAGCTCCGAGCCTTGTCGACCCCAAGCAGAGGGACTTCTCGGTCTACCGCGGCGCGACCGCGATCACCCCCAACCGCGCCGAGGCCGAGGCCGCCGCGCGCGAGCCGATGCCCGATCTCGAGGCCCTGGCGGAGCGCGGCGAGGCGCTGCGGCGACGCGCCGGCGTCGAGGTGCTGCTGGTCACCCTCAGCGCCGAGGGCATGTTCCTGCTGCGCGAGGGCCAGGCGCCGCTGCACCTCCCGACCGCCGCGCGCCAGGTCTATGACGTCACCGGCGCAGGCGACACCGTGATCGCCATGCTCGCCGTAGCGCTCGCCGCCGGCCGCGACTGGGAGGTCGCGGTGCGGCTGGCCAACGCCGCCGCCAGCCTGGCGGTGGCCCGGGTCGGGACCGCCGCGGTCGGTCGCCAGGAGCTGCTGCACCACCTCTCGGCGGCCTCCCCGGCTCACAAGATCGTGGACCCCGGCGGCCTGGCCGCCGCCCTGGCGACCCTGCGCCGCGAGGCCAGCCGGATCGTCTTCACCAACGGCTGCTTCGACATCCTCCACGCCGGCCACGTGCGCTACCTGCGGGCCGCTCGCGGCCTCGGCGACGCCCTGGTCATCGGCGTCAACGACGACGCCTCGGTGCGGCGGCTGAAGGGCGAGGAGCGGCCCTTCAACCCGCTCGAGGACCGCGCCGAGGTGCTGGCGGCGCTCGAGTGCGTCGACCTCGTGGTCGGCTTCCCGGAGGACACGCCGGAGCGGCTGATCGAGGAGGTCTGTCCCGACGTCCTCGCCAAGGGAGCCGACTGGAAGGACAAGGGCGTGGTGGGCGCCGAGTTCGTCGAGGCCCGCGGCGGCGAGGTCCACCTGATCGACCTGCTCCCGGGGCGCAGCACCACCGGCTTGGCCGAGCGGATCCGGCAGCGGTGAGCGCCGCGCCGCCGCTCCGGCCCGGCGCCGCCCTGGCGGTGGGGGCCGCCGCCGGGCTGCTCTCCGGGTTGCTCGGCATCGGCGGTGGCTTGGTGGTCGGGCCCGTCTTGGCCCTGCTCGGCATGCCGCTGCCGCGAGCGCTGGGCACCTCGCTGGTCGCCGTGGCTCCGATCGCCGCGGTGGCTGCCCTGGCCGGCTGGAAGACCGCTCCGGATCAGCTGGCCTGGACGACCGCGCTGCTGGTCGCCGTCGGCGGGCAGCTGGGAGCGCCGCTCGGGGCCCGGCTGCTGGTCTCGCTGCCGGTGCGGGCGCTGCGGATGGTCTTCATCGGCTTCCTGCTCCTGGCGGCCTCGCGGAACCTGATCGGGCCGCCCGAGTGGCAGCTGGAGGGCCTGGCGGTCGCGGGGAGCTGGCCCCACTCCGCGCTGGTCCTGGCCCTCGGGGTGGGGGCCGGGGTCTGCTCGAGCCTGTTCGGGGTCGGCGGCGGCGTCGTCGTCGTGCCCGGCCTCGTCTACCTGGCGGGGGGCTTCAGCTTCCCCGCCGCTGCCGCCACCAGCCTCTTGGCGATGATCCCGACCGCCCTCCGCGGCGCCTGGATCGCGCGGCGGCAAGATCGGATCGAGGCCGGGGTCGCCCGTTGGCTGGTGCCGAGCGCCGCTGTCGCCGCGGTCCTCGCGGTCTACCTGCGCGACCTCGTCCTGCCGCCGGTCTTCCTGGCGCGGTTGTTCGGCCTGTTCCTGGTCTACGCCGCCTGGCGGCTGTGGCAGCTCGGCCGCGCCGCCCCGCTCAGGGCTTCCGGCGCTGCGCCGGATCCGCGCTCGAGACGTAGATCTTGACCCGGTTGCGGCCGCTGTCCTTGGCCCAGTACATCGCCTTGTCGGCCTGCTGGACCAGGGTCATGATGTCGTCGCGCGAGGCGCCTTCGGTCGCGGCGGCGCCGAAGCTGGCCGTGACGTGGAGCACCCGGCCGTCCTTGGTGCGCAGCCGCTGCGACTCGAGCAGCATGCGGCAGCGCTCGGCGACCTCGGCGCTCTGGATGATGTCCGCGCCGGGCAGCACCAGCAGGAACTCCTCACCGCCCCAGCGGCCGAAGTAGTCGCCGCCGCGGACGCTGGCCGCGAGGCACTGGCCGACCAGGCGTAGGACCTGGTCGCCGACGTCGTGGCCGTAGCGGTCGTTGAAGGACTTGAAGTGGTCGACGTCGGTCATGACGACGCCGATCGGGCGGTTCTCGCGCCGCATCCGGTCCTCGTCCCGGCGCAGCGACTCCACCAGCGCCCGCCGGTTGATGAGGCTGGTCAGGGCGTCCGTGTGCGCCATGCGCTCCAGCTCGGCCTGCAACTCCACCAGGCGGATCCCGGACTGGACCCGCGCCTTGAGCTCGATGTCGTTCCAGGGCTTGGCGATGAAGTCGTCGCCGCCGGCGTCGAAGCCGGCCTGCAGGTCCTCCACCGAGTTCCGGGAGGTCAGCAGGATCAGGTAGGCCTGGATCGAGGTGTAGAGCTGGGTGCTGCGGATCTGGCGCACCAGCTCCGGGCCGTCCATGCCGGGCATCATCCAGTCGGTCAGGACCAGGTGGATGCCGCCGCGGGTGTAGGCGGCCAGGGCCTCTTCGCCGTCCTTGGCGGCGATCACCCGGTGTCCCCAGTTCTCCAGCGTTTTCTGAAGCATCCGCCGGGTCACGGCGTCGTCTTCGGCGATCAGGATGTCCATCGGAGGTGGGTATTCGGGGGAGGGGCTCCGCTCAGCGGGTCGAGGGCGAGGCGGAGCGGTTGCGGGGATGTTGGTTCCGGCGGGCTCTGGCCAACCGTTACCTTGAACCAATCGGCCGATTCGGCGGGCCTCCTGAAGGCCAGTTCGCGTTACCGGACCGGGGCTCCCCTTTAGCGGCTGCATCCAACCACGGAGTGAACATGATCTTGAGCGCCCTGTTCTTGCCCTTCCTTCTGCCCCCGCCCCAGGACCTCCCTGCCGGTTCCCCCCACCCGACTCACGTCATCAGCGACTACCAGATGAGGGAGGTCGCCGAGGAGGGCAGCTGGAACCAAGGCCCTCCGGTCTGGCAGGCCCTGTCGCCCCGTTGGACCTCTGACGAGGCCATGCTGCTGCTCGACCCTGAGGACGAAGCGGTCCTCCAGGTCTACGTCGGTAGCCGTAACCATTGGTCAGAGCGGGATTTGGCCCGGTGGTCCGAGTACGCGAGGACGGCTCCAGTGCCGCTCCGCTTCGCCCTCAAGGACGCCGAGACCGGGGAGCTGATCCTGGCCGGCAGCCACCAGGTGCAGCCGGGCCAGCCGGCCGCCATCCGGGACCTGCTGACGCGGTCGGTGGTGATGGGCCTCGACGTCGAGATCGCCTGCGACAGCGCCATCGCCGACCCGATCGACGGCTCCCAGTTCGCCGGCTCCTCGATCGCCGTGGAGCTGCTCCCGGTGCCGGGAATGGGCTACCAGGCCGAGCTGGCGGTGGTGGACTCCGGGATCGGCCCCAACGAGACCATCGACACCGGTTACTCCGCCATCCAGGGCTTCGACCGGCTGCGGCAGGTGGTCGCCGAGAGCGGCTGGCGGAGCTTGCTGGTCCCGGGACATGCCACGAGCTTCCTGCTGCCCGGCGAGGGCCACCGTTCCCTGGTCTTGGAGCTGGAATGCGGCGGCCCGGTGCCGCCGGCCTCGCTCGCGGCCGGCGACGCGGTCGCCGTGTGCTTGGCGCCCACTCTGGCCGAAGACCCCGAGCTCTGGGAGCGGCTGCAGAACAGCCTCGAACTGGTGGGGGACACCTGGGCGGCTTCCTCCGGCTACCTCGCCTTCTCCGGCGGCGCGGTCGAGGACCAGCTGGAAGAGGTCCGCGGCGCCATCGCCGAGCACTGCCGGCCGGTGCGGCTCTCCCTGCGCGCCAGCGTCCAGAACGCCGAGGGCAGCACCCAGCTGCTCGAGATCGGCGGCGAAGTCCTGCAGTCGTCGCCGGTCCGCTTCGCCAGCGGGGATCTCTCCATGGCCTTGACCGACTGGGACGTGGAGGTCGCCCAGGCCTCGCGGATCGCCGACCCGACCTTCGAGACCTTCTTCGACGGCATCCTCGGCTCCGTCACCACCCTGCCCGGCGGGGCGGTGGACCTGGACCTGGAGCTGACCAAGGTCCAGCCCGGGGAGCCGATCACGCTCACCCTGAGCCGGGAGACCAGCCCGGGGGACCACGGCGACGGCATGACCAGCGGCAAGCCCGCCGACGTGGTCGCCATCGAGCGCCCGGAGATCGCCCGCCTCGGCGTCGACGGCCGCTTCCAGCTCGACGCGGATGGCAAGCTCGTGATCGAGCGCATGGCGCCCGGCTTCCTCGGTAGCCGCGGCGTGCTACGGCTGGAGATCGCGGTCGTTGCCCTGAACTGAGCGCCGGCGGCGGCGGATTCCAGCGGCGTCTCCACCTCCTGGTGGGGACGCCGCTATTCTGCTCCGTCATGCGTTCTCTCCCCTGGGTCCTGACCTTCGCCGCCGCGGCCGTCTCCTGCGGCAGCGCCTCGGTGTCTCACGCCGTCTTCCCGGCGCCCCCGGCGGCCGCCCAAGCCGGCCTCCCCGGCAGCGAGCTGCAGGTGCCGCGTCACCCCGCGCTCAGCCCGGACGGAAGCCAGGTCGCGTTCAGCCACCAAGGCGACGTCTGGGTCGCCGACGTCGCTGACGGCCACGCCCGCCGCCTGACCGCGCACCAGGCCTACGACGGCCGGCCGAAGTGGTCGCCGGACGGCGAGTGGCTGGCCTTCGGCAGCTCGCGCCACGGCAACCTCGACGTCTACTTGATTCCTGCCGCCGGCGGCCAGCCCGAGCGGGTCACCTGGAACTCGGAGAGCGAGCGCCTGCACGGCTGGCTGGACGGCGACTCGTTGCTGGTCGGCGCCACCCGCGAGCGGCGCTACTCGCGCCGCGGCCAGGGCGCCTGGGTCGCTCACCGCGACGGCCGCACCCCGACCCTGATGATCGACGCGCCGATGCTGCGCCCGGCGGTCTCTCCCGACGGCCGCTACGTCTGCTACGAGCGCGGCCACGGCGACCCGCGCCGGCGCGCCTACCGCGGCCCGGCGTCGAGCGCGCTTTGGATCTACGACGTCGAGGCCGGCACCCACCGCGAGCTGACGCGCTTCGACGGCAACGACCTCGACCCGATGTGGAGCGGCGACAGCCGCACGGTCTACTTCCTCAGCGACCGCGCCTGCGACGGCAACGAGGGCGGGCGCGACCTCGGCTTGTGGTCGGTGGCCGCGGCCGGCGGCAACCCGCAGCCCGTCTTCCACCCCGGCGGCCAATCGCTCCGAGAGGCCGAGATCAGCCGCGACGGCCGCGCGGTGGTCGCCGAGCTGGGCGCCGGACTGGTGCTGATCGGCACCGCCGACGGCGAGGCCCGCGAGCTGGCGGTCTACGGCAGCCTCGACCCGCGCCTGCCGGATGAGCGCGAGGTCACGGTCTCCGGCGGCGCCGACGAGCTCGCCGTCTCCCCTGACGGCGAATCGATCGCCTTCGTCGCTGACGGCGACATCTTCGTGCTGCGCAAGCACGACGAGATCGAGCGCTGCGCCCGCGTCACCACTCACCCCGCGCCCGACAGCAACCCGGTCTGGGTCGAGGACGGCGAGGCGCTGCTGTTCCTGTCCGAGCGGGACGGCAACAGCGAGATCTACCGGGTCGCGCCCGCCGACGAGGACACCCCCTTCTACCGGTCGCGGCGCTTCGCCGAGGAGCGGCTGACCTCGACCGAGGTCGACGAGATCGGCCTGAGCCTCTCCCCGGACGGCAAGCTGCTGGCCTGGATCGAGTACCCGGGCAAGCTGCAGGTGGCCGACGCCGAGTCCCGCGAGGTGGTCCGCGTGCTCACCGACGGCTTCGACACCCCCGATTACGACTGGGCGCCCGATTCGCGTTGGATCGCCTACTCCAAGGTCGACGCCGATTACAACACCGAGGTCTACCTGGTCCGGACCGCGCTCGACGAAGGCCTCGCCGAGGACGCGCCCGGCGTGCAGCCCTTCAACCTGACCCGCCACCCGGACGACGACAGCTCGCCGCGCTGGTCGGCGGACGGCCGCAAGCTGGTCTTCACCTCGCGCCGCCAGATGCTCGACGAGACCGACGTCTGGGTCGCGTGGTTGCGCAAGGGCGACACGGAGCTGACCGAGCGCGAGCGGCTCGAGGCCGAGGAGGCCGCGAAGAAGGCCAAGAAGAAGGACGACCCGAAGAAGAAGAAGGACCCGGAGCCGGAGCCCGAGCCGCCCGCGGATCCCGCTGCGGACCCGTCCTCCGAGCCCGCCGCTGAGCCGGCGCAGGACCCGGAGCCCGGGCAGGAGCCGGCCGCCGAGGAAGCGGCCGACGAGGAGCAGGACGAGGCTGAGGACAAGGAGGAGGAGGACGAGGTCGAGCCGATCCAGATCGACTTCGAGGACATCCGCTTGCGCCTGCGCCGGCTGACCCGCCGCGAGGGCAACGAGACCGCCCTCGGCTTCGACGCCGGCTCCGAGAAGGTCTACTTCAACTCCGGCCTCGGCACCCGCCTGACCTCGGGCAGCCGCGGGGTCGAGACCGGCTTCTTCGAGATCGACCTCTGGGAGGGGGAGGAGAAGCAGCTCGAGTCCAGCTCGGTCGGCTCCTTCACCCAGCACGACAAGGAGATCTACTACACCAAGGGCGGCAAGGTGGTCGGCCGAGGCGGCAAGGCGACCACCTACGGCTTCTCGGTGCGCTTCCGGCGCGACGAGCAGGCCCTGCGCCAGGCGGTGCTGGAGCAGGGCTGGCGGGCCCTGGACCGCGGCTTCTACGACCCGGGCTTCCACGGCCATGACTGGGCCGGCTCCCTGGCCAAGTGGCAGCCGATCGCCGCGGCGGCCTCGACCCGCGAGGACTTCGACGAGCTCATGAACTGGATGCTGGGCGAGATGAATGCCAGCCACATGGGCTACTACAACTTCGGCGGCGGAGGCGGAGGAGAAGACCGCAGCGCCACCGGGGACCTCGGCGTGATCTGGGACGACAGCTTCCCCGGCCCGGGCCGCAAGGTCCGTGAGGTCGTCAAGGGCGGGCCCGCGCACCGCGAGGCCAGCCGGCTCCGCTCCGGTGAGGTGGTCCTGGCGGTCGACGGCGAGTCGGTCGAGGCCGGCGGCAATTTCTACCGCCTGATGGACGGCACCGCTGGCCAGGAGACCGAGCTGACCGTTCGAGGCGTCGACGGCGAGGAGCGCAGCTTCCTGATCCGGCCGCAGGCGGGTGGCGCCTTGCGGGGCCAGCTGTATCGGCGCGGGGCCGATGTCGCGCGCGCCAAGGTCGAGCACGCCAGCGGCGGCAAGCTCGGCTACATCCACATCGAGGGCATGGGCACCCCCAGCCTGCTCGACTTCGAGCGCGACCTGTACCACGCCGGCGCCGGCAAGGACGCGCTGCTGATCGACGTGCGCGAGAACGGCGGCGGCTGGACCACCGACATGGTGCTCAGCATGCTCATGGTCAAGGACCACGCCCGCACCATCCCGCGCGGCGGCGGCGAGGGCTACCCGCAGGGGCGGCGCATCTTCGCCACCTGGGACAAGCCGGTGGTGGTGCTGTGCAACGAGAACAGCTACTCCAACGCCGAGATCTTCTCCTGGTCGATCAAGACCCTCGGCCGCGGCCCGGTGGTCGGCAAGCAGACCTACGGCGCGGTGATCTCCACCGGCGCCGCCGGCCTGCTGGACGGCTCGATGGTGCGGATGCCCATGCGCGGCTGGTTCGTCAACGACGGCACCATGACCAACATGGAGCTGAACGGCTGTCCGCCGGACTACGCGGTCGAGAACCTGCCCGGCGACCACGCCGCCGAAGTGGACCGTCAGCTGGAAAAAGCCATCGAAGTCGGCCTGGAGCTGGCGCGTAGCGGCTCCTGATCAAGAGCCTGGGCGGGGAGGCCCGGCCGGGCGGAGATTCGCGCATGCTGATCCAAACCCCCGAGCCGAGCTTCTTCGAGACGGTGGGGAAGGCGTTCGAATTCGACGCCTTCCTGCCGTGGCACTTCTGGTTCCTGTTCGCCCTGCTGATGGGCATCCTCGAGATGTTCACGCCGGGCTTCGTGCTCGCCTGCCTCGGCGCGGGCGGCCTCGGCGCGGCCCTGGCCGACATCTGCGGCTGGCACGACCTGACCCTGCAGATCGGCGTCTTCGCCGGCGTCACCTTCCTGTCCTTCTTCAGCCTCCGGCCCCTGCTGCTGCGGGTGCTCCAGGAGGAGGCGCCGCCGACGAACATCGACGCCCTGATCGGCCAGAGCGGGCGGGTCACCAGCGCCTGCCCGGCGGGCGGGGTGGGCGCCGTGCGCATCGGCGCCGAGGAGTGGCGGGCGCAGGCGGCCTCCGGCGGGCCGCTGCTGGAAGGCGACACGGTGGGCGTGGTCCGGGTGGACGGCAACCGCCTGATCGTCGAATGAAGGGCCCGCGACCGGCGTAGCGGGGGGCATGGATCCCCTCCTCCTCATCTTCCTGGCCGTCACGGCCTTCGTGGTCGTGATGGGGATGCTGGGCCTGAAGATCGTCAAGCAGGCCCAGGTCGTGATCATCGAGCGGCTCGGAAAATTCCACCGCGTGCTGCAGCCGGGCATCAACATCATCTGGCCGATCATCGACAAGCGCCGGCCGCTCCAGTGGCGCGTGGTCACCGAGGGCTACGAAGGCGATCCGGTGATCTCCTACCTGCCGCGCCATTACGTCGACCTGCGCGAGCAGGTGCTCGACTTCCCGCGCCAGCAGGTGATCACCAAGGAGAACGTCGTGATCGGCGTCAACGGCCTGCTCTACTACCAGATCACGGACCCGAAGCGCGCCGTCTATGAGGTCGCGAACCTGCCCAACGCGCTCGAGAAGCTGGCCCAGACCACCCTGCGGAACATCATCGGCGACCTCGACCTGGACGCGACGCTGACCTCGCGGGACGAGATCAACGGCAAGATGTGCAAGGTGCTGGACGAGGCCTCCGACAAGTGGGGGGTGAAGGTCAACCGCGTCGAGCTGCAGGACATCACGCCGCCCGAGTCGGTCAAGGTCGCGATGGAGATGCAGATGACCGCGGAGCGGGACCGCCGCGCCCGGATCCTCGAGGCCGAGGGCGTGAAGCGGGCCCAGGTGCTCCAGGCCGAGGGGAAGCGCGATGCCGCCATCGCCGAGGCGGAGGGCGAGCGCCGGTCCCAGGTGCTGCGCGCCGAGGGCGACGCCGAGGCCCGCCGCCAGGTGGCGGAGGGCGAGGCCCAGGCCCTGCGGCTGGTCGGGGAAGCCCTCGAAGGCGAGCGCATGGAGCCCGCCGAGTACCGGCTCGCGGTGAACTACCTCGGCGCGCTGGGAGAGATTGGCGCCCAGCGCTCCGGCGACAAGACGGTCTTCCTGCCCTTCGAGGCCGGCGCCGCCCTGGCCGGTCTGGGCGGCATCAAGGAGCTGTTCCGGGCCGAGGGCGGGGCGGCGCCGGGGCGCGCCGCCGGCTGACCCTCAGCCGAGGTCGGCCAGGATTTCGCGGACCAGCTCCGGCAGGTCCTGCGCTCGGTAGGCGTACTCCAAGCCCTCCGGCGCCGCGGCCCCGTAGCGGGCCAGGAAGCCGAGCGGGAAGCCGAGCGCGGCGGCGGGCTCGAGGTCGTACTCGGCGGTGAAGGAGACGTGCAGGATCTCCGCCGGCTCCAGCTCCAGGGCCGCCAGGGCCGCGCCCCAGTGCTTGTGTGCCGGCTTGTAGGAGCGCACCTGCTCGGCGGAGACGAACAGGGTCACCGGTGCCTCGAGGTGCTTGTGGGCGCACAGCCGGAGGGTCAGGTCGTCGCAGTTGCTGAGCAGGCCCACGGGCAGCCGCTCGGTGAGCAGCTGGAGGCCCTCGACGGTGTCCTCGAAGGCCGGCCAGCCGAGCTGGCCCGCGGCGAAGGCGCGCTTCTCGGTCTCGGTCAGCGCGACGCCGCAGACCTCGCGGCAGGCGAGGTCGATGGACTCCGCGAGGACCTCTTCGTAGCGCCGCCAGGAGGCCGCCTGGAGCTCGCGCTCGATCGGCCCGCGGGCGTCGATGAGGCCCTCGATGCGGTCCTCTTGGCCGCGCAGCGAGGGCAACTGCTCGAGGACCCGGCGCTGGCCGCCGCGCCAGTCGATCAGGGTGCCGAAGCAGTCGAAGGTGACGGCGCGGATCACGCCTCAGTCTCCGCCCTGGCCGTCCGAGTCGGTGGCGGCTCGGGTCTCCTTGGTGTAGGTCGCCGTCATGAAGCGGCTCCAGGGCGACTCCGGATCCGGGCGTTGCTCGATGGTGAAGGTGTAGCCGACGCTGGTGCGGCGGTCCGTGTGGCGCTCGACCACCCGCCCCTCGGCGTCGCGACGTCGGGCGACCGCGCCTTGTTCTTCGAGCTGGCCGTCGAGCCGCTGGTACTCGCCGTAGGTGTCGAACCAGTG
Source organism: uncultured Planctomycetales bacterium (assembly GCA_964482495.1). Taxonomy (GTDB): domain Bacteria; phylum Planctomycetota; class UBA1135; order UBA1135; family UBA1135; genus J029. The sequence continues at coordinate 37,332 of CAYZXS010000025.1, read as the reverse complement.
CAGGGCGAAGGCGCCCTTCTCGTCGCACTGGATCAGCCCGCGGCCTTCGTAGACCACCGCCCCGCCCGCCATCGAGCGGTAGACGGAGTGGAACCACTCGCCGTCCAGCACCCCCTCGGTGCGCGTGGAGCCCTCGCTGTCCCCGAAGGAGCTGGTCTCCTTGCCGCGGAAGCTGCCGAGGTAGAAGGCGTAGGGGCTCGCCGCCAGGCGCTCCCGGGCTTCCTTCGACGGCTCCCAGCTCGGCCGGCTCCCGCCCGCGCGCAGCAGGCCGGAGAGGGTGGGGACGAAGGGGGCGTCGGCGCTCGCGCGGCGGAGGAAGCGGTAGTCGCAGTCACCGTTCTCGAAGCCCCAGTCCTGGCGCGCCTGGACCACCCCTTCTTCGTCCCGCCACTCCAGGGACATGCCGCGCTGCTCGACCTGGCCGGTCCAGCGGGAGAAGCGGCCGCTGGACTCGAAGAGCCAGGCCTCGACCGCGCCGTCCGGCGCCTCGCGCATCATCTGGAGGAAGGAGTGTTGCGGGCGCCCGTCCACGAGCGAGGCGCCGATGGCCCGCACCCACTGGCCTCCCAGGACCGGCTCGACCCTCATCCAACCCTGGGCGGAGCCGGTCGGCGTCCTCTGGGGCCCGAGGAGGTCGCCGAGCAGCGCCTTGGCCAGGACCTTGCCGGGTTCGCGCGCGGCCGGCGGACCCTGGGCCGCAGCTCCCGCGGGTGCGGCGGCGAGGAGCAGGAGGACGAGCGGCATTTTCAGCATGGTGCTGGGGATTCTATCCTTGGGGCGGACGGCCTCGCCCTCCACGCATGACCAGCGCGCCCGCCCTGCTCGCCCAAGGCTTGGAACTGAGCTTCGGCTCCGCCCGGATCCTCCGCGGCGTGGACCTCGAGGTGCGCCCTGGGGACCTCTACGGCCTGCTCGGCCGCAACGGCGCTGGCAAGACCACGACCCTGCGCGCGCTGCTCGGCTTCCTGCCCAAGTTCCGCGGTCGCTGCGAGGTCTTCGGCCGGCCGGCGCGCCAGCTGCACGCGCTGGAGCAACCGGTCGGCGTTGCGCTGGACCCGCCCGGCCTGGACGACACCTTGACCGTCCGCCAGAACCTCGAGGTGGCCAAGATCCGCGGAGGCGTACGCGGCGGGCGGGACATCGACGAGGCCCTCGAACTCGTCGGGCTCACCCACCGCCAGCACAACCGCGGCGGCAAGCTCTCCCACGGACAAGGCCGCCGCGCGGCGGTGGCGCGGGCGCTGCTCGGCAGCCCCCGGCTGCTGGTCCTCGACGAGCCCCTCTCGGGACTCGACCCCGAGGGCGTCGAGGACCTGCTGGAGCTGTTCCGTAGGCTGGCCTCGGACGAGGGGGTGACGGTGGTCTTCTCCAGCCACCACCTGCGCGAGGTCCAAGAGGTCTGCACCCGCATCGGCGTCATCGAGGACGGCCGCACCCTGCTCGAGGGCGAGACCCGGTCGCTGCTGGAGCAGGCCGGCGAGGGCCTCACGGTGCGCTGCGCGGAGGTCGAGCCGGCCCTGCGCCTGCTGGTCTCCTGGCCGAGCGTGCGCGACGCCGAGCCGCTCGGCGACGGCACCATCCGCGCTCGGATCGACGGCGGCACCGAGCTGGCGCCGCTGCTGGTCGCGTTGGCGCAGGCCGGGGTGGGGCTGGAGGAATTCCACCGCCAGCGCGCCACCTTGGTCGACCTCTTCCGCAAGGCCGTGCGCGCGGAGGAGGAGGCATGAGCGGCTTCCTTCGGGCCCTCCGCGGCGAGCTCTACGCCCTCTTCCATCGCCGCAGCCTGCGCTTCGGCCTGGTCCTGGTGGTCCTGGGGGTGCTGCTGCAGGTGCTCGGGACCTGGGCGGCGCCGGCGGTGCTGCCGGGCGGCGAAGGGCTGGCCGAGAACGTGGACGCGGCGCGCGCCAACTTCTGGCCGCGCTTCGCCCAGGCGGCGGGCTTCGGCCTGGCGTTGGCGGAGCTGGCGGCGCTGGTGCTGGTCGGCGGCGCCCTGCCGCGGGAGATCGCCCACTGCGCCGTGCGCGATCCCCTGACCCGCGGCATCTCCCGGCCGGCCTACGCCGCCGCGCGCGGCCTGACGGCGGTCTTCTGCCCCTTCGTGCTGGGGGCGGCGGCGCTGCTCTCCGCCGGCCTCGGCTGCGCCTTGCTCTACGACGGCGGCCACGCGGTCTCCGAGCCCTTCTTCGCCACCGAGGACGCCGGCGCGCAGCAGCGCTTCGACGACTGGCTCGCCGAGCGGGGGATGAACGGCGGCGACCTCGCGGCCTGGGTGCACCTGGTCGAGGAGGAAGGCCTCGAAGGGCCGGAGGCCAGCGAAAGCCTCGGCATCCCGGTCTTCGAGCTGCCAGAGGACGACGACTTCTACTCGCAGATCCCGTACCTGGTCTTCCTCGAGGACGAGGTCGCCAGCGGCGTGCGCCAGGCGCTGCGGCAGGCGGTTCCCCCCTTGGTCGCGCTGGCCCTGTTCGCCTTCTTGCTCTCCATCCTCCTGCCGACCGGCGCTCTCGCCAGCGGGGCGGCGACCACCCTCGTTGTCCTCTTCAGCGTCTTCCTCGCCCCGGAAATGGCCGATAAGGCCGGCTTCGTGTTCGCCGACTGGTTGCCGGGCATGGGCAACGACAGCGCCCTCCGGATCGCCCGTCGCATCGGCGACGGCTTCACCGACACGGTGCCGCCGTCGCCCGAGGCGCTGGCCCAGGGCCTGCGCTGGACCTGGATCCAGGCGGCGGTCTTTTTCGCCGTCGCCACCTCCCTCTTCCCGCGTAAGAGACTCTGATGCTGCGGACCATCGCCGCCACCCTCAGCCTGCTGCCCCTCGCCGCCTGCGCTGTGCACCAATCCCTTCCCGCGCCGAAGGGCCTGCTCGAGCTCGAGGGCGCGGTCGAGGACGAGCCTGCTGAGCGCGGTTGGCTCGGCGCCGAGGTCGCCCCGAACGAGTCCGACAGCCTCGAGGAACTGGAGATCCGACCGGGGGTCCGCGTGGTCAGCGTCTCTCCCGGCTCCCCGGCCCAGCGCGCCGGCTTGCGCACCGGCGACGTGCTGCTGGCCTTCGACGGCACCCCCGTCGACGACCCCGGCCGCCTGGAGTCCCTGCTGCGCGGCGTCGAGCAGCCCCGGCAAGCCCTGCTCCGGGTAGAGCGCGGCACCGCGGTGCTGGAGGTGCCGGTAGCGGTCGAGCTCCGCTCCGCGCTCGGGCAGGTGCGCCTGCTCTACCACGTCGACCGCGCCTTGGTCCGGGCCGCCTTCCGCGACAGCCGGAGCGACGGCGCCTACCCCGAGATCGGCCGCATCGCCGCCCACAGCCCGCTACGAGACGCCGGCGCCCGCGAGGGTGACCGCGTCATCTCCTTCCAGGGGGCCGACCCCGGCTCGGCGGCGGAGCTGGTGCGCCGGCTCCGCCTGGAGCTGCGCCCAGGGGACAAGGCGCGCATGGTGCTGCGCCGGCCGGACGGGGAGGAGCGCCAGGTCCGCTTCCGCGCCTGGAGCCCGGAGCGGCAGCTGGTCTCGCACTCCTTCTGGCCGCTGTGGAGCTGGAGCCAGGACCCGTCGCAGCAGCGCGAGTCGCTGGTGGTCGGCGACCTCATCCTGCTGTCGATCTTCCAGAAGCAATCCCTCGGCCACGAAACCGAATACTCCATCCTGTCCCTGATCTCCTGGAAGTCCGGCGAGGCCCTGCTCGAGTCGAGCATGCACCCGGCCGGCGGGGAGTCCGAATGATCCTGGCGCCGCTGCTCCTCGCCGCTCTCCCGCAGAGCGTCTCGCACGTGAAGAGCGTGCTGCCCGTCGACGGCGACCTGCTCGAGCTGACCTTCGCCGACGCCGACGGCGACGGCCTGCGCGACCTCTTCCTCGCCGTGCGCGAGGAGGACGGCGAGCGCGTGATCCAGGTCCACCGGCTGCGCGCGGACGGCGCCGTCGCCGCGGGACCGGACCGCCGCGTCGTGATGAAGAAGGACATCGTCTCCTGGGGGGTGGGGGACTTCCTGCCCGAGCACCCGGGCGTCGAGCTGCTGCTCACCACTCGCGGTTCTGCTTTCGCCCTGCCGACGCAGGCCGAGGGCTACCGCGGCATCCACAAGATCGGCGGCGCCGACTTCCTGCTCGATTTGCCCTCCCACCGGCAGCTGCCCTTCTGGCCGGCGGTGGCCGACCTCGACGGCGACGGCCGGGACGAGGTCGCGCTGCCGACCTGGACCGGCTTCCGCGTCTTCGCCGCCGACGGGGCGGTGCTCGGCGACGTCGAGCTGAAGCCGGCTTCGGGGCGCCGGCCGGCCTTGGACGTCTCCTTCAAGCTCGGCCCGGTGGCGGTCGCGGGCCAGCCGCTGGCGGACCTCATGGTCCCCGACGAGGACCCGAGCCCGATGGCCCTGCCGCCGGCGGCCTACGCCTCCGAGCAGCTGCCCTTGCCGTGGTTCGCCGACGCCGACGGCGACGGCCGGCTCGACCTGCTCTACGAGTGGCAGGGCAGCCTCTTCGTGCACCGGCTGGGGCCAGAGGAGCAGTCGCCGCGCTTCGCGCCGGCGCCGGACCTGGTGATGCCCTACGAGTCCGGCGGCGACTGGGAGGTCGCCGGCCTGGAGCTGGTCGACGCCGGCGGCGGGCCGGCGGTGGACCTCATGGTCACTCGTCGCGAGACCGGCTTCTCCTTGGCCGTGGACTGGGAGGTGCTGCTCTTCCTCGACCCCTTCCGCGGCCAGGGCAAGGCCATCCTCGCCAAGCCCGACAGCATCGTCGCGACCGAGACCGACCTCCTGCGGCCGCGACTCGCCGATCTGGCCCCGGCAGACGGCAGGCCGGACCTGGTCTTGAGCTGTTGGAGCCTGGACGTCGGGGTGCTCGGCGGCGGCAAGGTCGACATCGAGCACCGGGTGCTCGGCTACGCCGCCCGCGAGGACGGCGGCCACGGCAGGCGGCCGGTCCTCAGCTATGAGCGCGAGTACGACGCCGACGACTTCACCGCCTTCAGCGTCGTCCCGGCGGTGCCCGCGGACCTGCTCGGCGACGGCGGCGCCGACCTGCTGGAGAGCGACTCCGCCGGCGTGCTCGAGGTCCGGGCCATCCGAGACGACGACGGCGACCGCGAGGTCTCGCCGCGGCCGCAGCGCCGCTTCGAGGTCGAGGCCCTCGGCTCGCTGGTCCTGGTGGAGGACCTCGACGGCGACCAGATCGGCGACCTGGTGGTGAGGAAGCCCGAGGCGGTCGAGGTCTACGTGGCGAGGAGGCGCTGATGCGCGGGCCGCTCCTCGCCCTGCTCCTGGCCGCGGCCGGCGCCGCCGCGCTCCCCGCCCAGAACGGCTTCCGCGTCATCGAGCCCGAGCCCGGGCACCTGGCCCTCTTCGACCTCGACGGGGACGGCGGCACCGACCTGGTGCAGGTCCGCGGCCGCGAGCTGCGCTGGGCCAACGCCGACGGCGAGGACCAGCTCGCCTCCATGCCGGGCGAGGCCGGCCTGTGGTCGGTGGCCGACGCCGACGGCGACGGCCTCGACGAGCTGCTGCTCCTGGTCGACGGCGACAGCCTGCAGCGGCTGCGGTACGACCAGGAAGGCCTGCGTTGGGAGGTCCTCCTGCCGGAGCTGGGTGCCCGCGGCCGGATCCCGCGCGGCCACCGGCCGGCCGAGCTGATCAGCGACGCCGACGGCGACGGCGTCGCCGACCTGGTGGTGCCGCTGGGCGACCGGGTGCGGCTCTGGTTCGGCTCTGCCGCCGGCTTCGTCTCCGGCCCCGAGCTGCGCATGAGCACCTCGCTGCGGCTCGAGGTCGGCGGCCAGCCCGGCCGCCGCGACCTGCTCGGCCGGGTGTCGCGGACCATGCGCATCCCTGCGATCCGGATGCGCGACCTCAGCGGCGACGGCCGCCCGGACCTGCTGCTGCAGGACGGCCAGGGGATCTTCCAGTACATCGCCGGCGAGGACGGCCTGCCGCCGGACCCGACCACCGAGGTCGACCTGGCCCGCTTCGAGGAGCGCCTCCCGGAGCTGCAGCTGGACGTCGGCAACCTCGCCAGCCTCTCCCAGCAAGGCGTCTGGGAGGAGTGGGCGGACCTCAACCTGGACGGCGCCGACGACCTGATCGTGCTCGCCGGCGGCACCGTGATCGTCTACCTCGGCGGCGAGCAGGGCCTCGACCTGCGCCGCCCGCGAGACCAGCTGCCGACCGCAGGCAACGTGCTCTACGCCTACGCCGTGCCGGTGGACAACGACGACATCCCGGACCTGGTGCTGCTGCGGGTCGAGGACGTGTCTCTGGCCCGGATGCTCACCTGGACCGTCTTCAGCTTCACCCTCGACTTCGACCTGCTGGCGTACGAGGGCCTGGGCAACGGGCGCTTCCGCAAGCGGCCGATGCCGCAGAGCAAGAGCCTGGCGGTGAAGTCGCCGTCGCTGAAGAACCTCTACGCCGGCCGCGACGCCGCCGACGAGCTGCGGCGGACGATCGTGCGCCTGGCCGACTTCGACGGCGACGGCGTGCAGAGCGACCTGGTGCTGCTCGAGCCGGACGGGCGCCTGCGCGGATGGCGCGGCCTGGTCCGCGACCCGGCGATGCTGGGAGAGACCGGGAGCCTGTTCCTGCGCGACCTGCTGCGCGGCGGCAAGAGCCTGGAGCTGGACGCCGACAAGCTGGTCGGCTGGCTGTTCGGGCGCGCCTCGGTGCTGCTCGACCTGGCGGAGTCCACCAAGCCGAGCTTCACCCGGCCTGCCCCGGAGGGATGGGCCCTGCCGCAAGCCATGGCCGTGCGCGACTTCGACGGCGACGGGCGCGAGGAGGTGCTGGTCTTGCGCCGGCGCAAGGCCACCGAGGAGGGCGTCGACCGGCGCCGCCTCGAGGGCTACGTCTACGACCCGGACGGGCGGCAGTAGCCTCGCGGCGGGCCGCTGGCGGCGCTGGTCCAGCGCGTCTGACGGCTCAGCCGACCCGCAGCCACATCGCCTTCAGGTACGCGCCCTCGGGGAAGTCCAGCCGCACCGGGTGGTCGGGACCAGCGCCGGTCAGGCGCTCCAGCCGCAGGGTCCTGCCGGCGCGCCGCCCGGCCTGGCGCACGCGCTCCTGGAAGTCGACCGCGCTCAGCAGGCCGGAGCAGGAGCAGCTGAGCAGCAGGCCGCCCTCGCGCACCAGCGGGATCGCCAGCTTGTTGAGGTCGTGGTACTTGGCCGTGCCGGTCTCGACCTCGCGCCGGTTGGAGATGAACTTCGGCGGGTCGAGCACGACGACGTCGAAGCGGCGCTCGTTGGCGGCGAGGGTGCGCAGATAGCTGAAGGCGTCGGCCTGGGTGAATTTGACCCGCCGCTCCTGGTTGAGGTTGGCGTTGCGCTTGGCGGTGTGCAGGGCCTCCTCGTCCAGGTCGATGGCGGTGACCGAGCGCGCGCCCCCGGCGGCGGCCGAGAGGGCGAAGCCGCCGGTGTAGCAGCAGACGTCGAGGACCTCGGCGCCGTCCAGCCCCTCCACCCGCCGGCGCAGGCGGGCGCGGTTCTCGCGCTGGTCGAGGAAGAAGCCGGTCTTGTGGCCGCGACGCAGGTCGATCTCGTAGCGCAGGCCGTTCTCGGTCACCTGGAGCACCTCGGGGCAGCCCTCGGAGCGCTCGCAGAAGGCCTGCTCGTGCTCGGCGCGGGCGACGGCGGGGTCGAGGCGGACCTGGTGGTGGGCGGTGCCGAGGCACTCGTGGAGCACGGGCAGGGCGATCTGCGCCAGCGGCACGGCGGCGGTCGAGAACAGCTCGACGGACAGCAGTTCGCCGTAGCGGTCGACGACCATGGCGGGGAAGTCGTCGCCCTCGGCGTGCATGATCCGGCACAGGGCCTCGTCGACCTCGGGCGAGTCGACGCGGCGGCGCGCGGCGGCCTCGGCCTGATCGCGCACCCATTGCTCGTCAGGAGGCTCAGGGCCCCGGCGCAGCTCGCGCCAGGTGATGAGGGAGTCGGGGTGGAAGACGCCCCAGCCCAGCACCTCGTCGCCGGCGGCGGGCAGCAGGGCGGCCAGGTCGCCGGCCTCGAGGCCGGGGGAGGCGTCGGCGACGTCGCGCCGGAAGGCGCGCGGGCCGCGCGGCTTGCCGGCCAGGCGCACCCAGCGGTCGGGGAGGGGCATGGGCTCAGGCGGGGGCGGCGGCCAGCTCCAGCAGGCGCTGGAACTCGGATTCTTCGAGCGGCACGACGGAAAGGCGACCCTGCTTGACCAGGGCGCACTCGGCCAGGGTCCGGTCGGCCTTGATCTCCTTCAGGCCGACCGCGCGGCGGAAGGCCTTGCCGACCCGCAGGTCGACGCAGGACCAGTCGCCCTCGGCGGCGGTGGGGTCGGCGTATGCCGTCTTGACGACCTTGGCGGTGCCGACCGCCGCCCGCTCCTTGCCGGTGTGGTAGTAGACCACCTCGTCGCCCTTGGCCATGGCGCGCAGGTTGTTGCGTGCCTGGTAGTTGCGGACCCCGGTCCAGGCGGTCCGCTTCTCGGTCCGGAACTCCTCGAAGGGGTACTCGTCCGGTTCTTCCTTCACGAGCCAGTAGGCCATCGGGGGATTGTATCCTGGCCGCCGTGAGCCAGAACGCCGCCGATTACGACAAGCTCGTCCTGGAGGAGCTGAACTACAACAGCTATCTGAAGGTGCCGGAGCTGCTCGAGCTGCAGCACCCGCAGAGCGACCCGGAGCACCACGATGAGATGTTCTTCATCATCATCCACCAGAGCTTCGAGCTGTGGTTCAAGGAGATGCTGCACGAGACCGGCCTGCTGGTGCAGTCCTTCCGCGCCGGCCAGGTCAGCCGGGCGCTGAAGGTCGTCAAGCGGGTCAACGCCATCCTCGAGGCCCTGTGCCAGCAGATCCAGCTGCTGTCGACCCTGACGCCGGTGGAGTTCGCCGGCTTCCGCAAGGGGCTCGGCACCGGCAGCGGCTTCCAGTCGGTGCAGTACCGCGAGATGGAATTCGCCTACGGCCTGCGCAACGAGTGGTTCTTCCAGTTCTTCGAGGACGACGCCTTCGCGCGGGAGCGGCTACGGCGCGCCTTCGACGGCCCGTCGGTCTACGACGAGTTCCTGCGTTCGCTGGCGGCGGACGGCCACCCGGTGCCGCAGGAGCTGGTCGAGCGCGACACCACTCAACCGCACGAGCTGCACCAGGGGCTGGTGGACTGCCTCAAGGAGCTCTACCTCAAGCCCGAGGACCACTACCACTGGGTGCTGGTGTGCGAGGCCTTGCTCGACCTCGACACCCTGTTCAGCAAGTGGCGCTCGATCCACGTGCTGATGGTGTCGCGCACCATCGGCGGCCAGAAGGGCACCGGCGGCAGCTCCGGCAAGGCCTTCCTCGAGTCGCGGCTGCCGAACCGCTTCTTCCCCGAGCTGTGGGAGGTGCGCAACCGCTTCTGGGGCGAGGGCGAGCAGGGGGGGTACTGATGACCGCCGAGGCCAACACCGCGCCGCGGCGGCTGGACGGCTTGACCGCCCTGGTCTGCGGCGCCAGCTCCGGCATCGGCCGGGCCATCGCGCTGCGCTTCCGGGAGGAGGGCGCGGAGGTCTGGGGCCTGGCGCGCTCGGCGGACAAGCTGGCGACGCTCGGTCTGGCCGGGAGCGTGGTCTGCGACCTGGACCAGCTCGAGCTCCCCGAGCTTCCGGCGGCGCAGATCCTGGTCAATAACACCGGCGGCCCCCCGGGCGGCCCGATCCTGCAGGCGGGCGTCGACGAGTTCGGCCGCGCGTTCCGCCGCCACGTCATGGCCAGCCACCTGCTGGTGCAGCGGCTGCTGCCGGGCATGGTCGAGGCCGGCTACGGCCGGGTCTTGAACGTGATCTCGACTTCGGTGAAGGAGCCGATCCCGAACCTCGGGGTCAGCAACACCATCCGCGGCGCCATGGCCTCGTGGTCGAAGACGGTGTCGAAGGAGCTGCCGCCGGGGCTGACGATCAACAACCTGCTGCCAGGCTTCACCGACACGGAACGGCTGGCGAGCCTGAAGCAGGGCAACGCCGAGCGCCAGGGGGTGGAGGAGGCGGCCGTCGAGGCCGCCTGGCTGGCCAGCATCCCCGAGGGGCGGCTGGGCCGCCCCGAGGAGCTGGCGGCGGCGGCTGCCTTCCTCGCCAGCCCCGAGGGGGCCTACGTGCGCGGCCAGAGCCTGGCGGTCGACGGCGGCCGGCTGAACTCGATCTGAGGCGCGGCAGTGGACTTCGACGTCTTCTTCTCGATCTCGCACACGCCGGTGGCGGGGGAGCTGCCGAGCGAGGCCGAGATGTTCCGGAGCTTCTTCCGCCAGGTCGAGGCCGCCGACGCCCTCGGCTACGGCGTGGCCTGGGTGGCGGAGTCGCACCTCTCGACCGAGGTGCAGAAGCGCAACCGCCGGCCGGTGGTGCCGCACTTCCGGGGCGAGGTCGGGCTCAACACCGACTTCTGCCAGCTGGCGCACCAGGTCTTCCGCCGCACCGAGCGCATCGAGTGCGGCTCGGCGGTGATGAACATCCTGTGCAACGGCGGGCCGGTGGCCGCGGCCGAGCGGGTGGCGGCCTTCTGTGCCCTGCACGGCTGCGAGCCTGATGAGCGGCGCCGCATCCACCTCGGCTTCGCCGCCGGGCGCTTCGAGTTCATGAACCGCGCCTACGGCGTCGACGCCCGCGACCCGGTCGAGGCCGCGGCCTGGCCGGCGCTGAAGGGCCGCGTCTTCCGCGAGGCGGCGCACGTCTTCCTGCGGCTGCTGCGCGGCGACGTGATCCGCTCGGAGGACTCGCCGGGGTCGGCGCTGGGACGCGAGGACTTCCGCAACGACGAGGACTGGGCGCGGGTGCAGGCGGCCTGGAGCGAGCAGCACGGCGGCCCCGCGCCGGAGCGGATCGAATTCGCCGAGCGCTTCGTCTTCGAGGAGATCAAGGTCGTGCCGCAGGAGTGGCGGCGCGAGCTGTGCGTGCCGGTGGTCGGTTCGCACGACCCGGCGTTGCAGGAGGAGCTGAACCGGATCAGCCCGGTGCAGGTCTTCAACCTCTCGATCACGCAGCCGGAGGTGATCGAGCAGACCCACCAGCGCATGACCGCGGCCTTCCACCCGGACGGCGGACCCTGGAAGCGCGGCCACATGCCGCGCACGGTGATGGTCTTCCTCGACGACACCGAGGCCGCCGCGCGCGCGCGCGCCGAGGCCGCGCTGGGTGAGTACTGGAAGGCGCTCGAGGGCACCATCGACCCGGCCAAGGTCGCGCGCGCGACCGAGAACGCGCTGATGGGCACGCCGGAGCAGATCGCGGCGCAGGCGGCCGAGCGCTTCCACCCCGAGGACCGCCTGATGCTGTGGTTCGACTTCTACGACCACGACTGCGCGCGCGTGATCCGCGGCATGGAGCGCTTCGCGCGGGAAGTGGCGCCTCGGCTGGGCGCGGCCCTGGCCTGAGGGCCGTGGCTATACTGCCGCGCGTGAAGGAGCAGAGCATCGAGAAGGGCCCGCGCGCGGCGCTCTACCCGCGCAGCCCGCTGGGAGAGGCCGAAGCGGACATCCCGACCGGCCGCGACGTCGAGTGGGAGCCGCTGGTCGACTACCGGCGCCACGGCGTCTCCGAGACCACCATCCACGGCGCGGTCGCCTGGGCCAGCGGCGGAGAGGTGGTGCACAGCTTCGGCGGCAACGTCTTGTGCTACGGCCGCAGCATGATGAAGCCGCTGATGCTGAAGGTCTTCGCCGACGAGCTCGCCGGACTGGACTGGAAGCAGAAGGCGATCTCGGTCGCCAGCCACAACGGCGACGCCCAGCACGTCGCCGCGGCGCAGTCGATGCTGGCGGAGGAGGACTGGGGCCTGATGCAGACCCCGCTGGACGTGCCGCTGGTGCAGTTCGGGCGCCAGGTGCGGCGGCCACGGCGCTGGTTCCACACCTGCTCCGGCGAGCACGCCGCGGTGCTGCGCGGCTGCCAGGAGAAGGGCTGGGAGCAGGCCGGCTACATGCTGCCGCACCATCCCTTCTTCCTCGCCTACCTCGAGGAGGTGCGGCGCTTCCTCGGCGCCGACTGGAAGCCGCTGCGGGTCGCCCGCGACGGCTGCGGCCTGCCGACGCTGTCGAACACCGTCTCCGAGCTGGCGCTGCTCTACGCCGGCCTGGCGCGCACCCGCGACGAGGACTGGATCTGGGAGTCCATGCAGCGCTACCCGGACCTGGTCGGCGGCTTCAACCGCCTCGACTCGACCATCCTCAAGGCCGGCCAAGGCGCGGTCATGGCCAAGGAGGGCGCCGACGGCCTGCTCGGCTTGTCGGTGGTCCACGAGGACTACCCTGAGGGGCTCGGCGTGGTGATCAAGGTCGCCCACGGATGGAACCCGCAGGCCACCTGGTACCTGGCGCGGGCGGTGCTCGGCGTGCTCGGCGTCGAGCTGCGCAACCCCTACCCGCTGCACCGTCAGAAGGCCTTCTTGGTCCCCGGGGTGGTGCCGCCGGAGCGGCTGCCGCTGCTCGAGGCGATCCCGACCTGGGACGAGTGGGACCCGAACCGCGACCGCTACGAGTACGACTGGGAGACACACGCGTGAGGGCGCGCCACTGGATCGACGGCGCGGCGTCGGACTCGGCGGACGGCCGCAGCCTCGACAACCTCAACCCGGCCACCGGCGCCGCGATCGGGTCGATCGCGCGCGGCGGCGCGGCGGAGGTGGAGCGGGCGGTGGCGGCCGCCGCGGCCGCCCAGCCCGAGTGGGCGCGGCGCCCGGTCGAGGAGCGCGCACGCGTGCTCGAGGACATCGCCGCCGGCGTCGAGGCCCGCTTGGAGGAGTTGGCCCGGGCCGAATCGGAGGACACCGGCAAGCCCCTGGCGCTGGCGCGCTCGCTGGACATCCCGCGCGCGGTCGACAACTTCCGCTTCTTCGCCTCGGCGGTGCGGCAGATGGAGGGCGGCTGCCACGCCATGGCCGACGCCCTCAATTACACGCTGCGGCGGCCGCTCGGGGTAGTCGGCCTGATCACGCCCTGGAACCTGCCCCTGTACCTGCTGACCTGGAAGCTGGCGCCGGCGCTCGGCTGCGGCAACGCCGCGGTCGCCAAGCCCAGCGAGCTGACCCCGCGCACGGCCAGTCTCCTCGGGGAGATCACCGCCGAGGCGGGGCTGCCGGACGGCCTCTACAACGTCGTCCACGGCTACGGGCCGGAGGCCGGGCAGGCGCTGCTCGAGCACCCGCGGGTGGAGGCGATCAGCTTCACCGGCGGCACCGCCACCGGCGAGCACGTCGCCGCCACGGTGGCGCCGCGCTTCAAGAAGCTGTCGCTCGAGCTCGGCGGCAAGAACCCGACCCTGGTCTTCGCCGACGCCGACTTCGACGCCGCCGTCGCCGGCGCCGCGCGCGCGGCCTTCCTCAACCAGGGCGAGATCTGCCTGTGCGGCTCGCGCCTCCTGGTCGAGCGCTCGATCCACGACGACTTCCTGGCGGCGGTGGTGGCCGCGGTCCGGGAGAAGAAGGTCGGGGATCCGGCGGACGCAGCCACCGACCTGGGCGCGCTGATCTCCGGCGACCACCGCGACAAGGTCGAGGCCTACCTGGCCCTCGCCCGAGAGGAGGGGGGGCAGGTCCTGTGCGGCGGCCGGCGCCCCGAGCTGCCGCCGCCCTTCGACGCCGGCGCCTTCCTCGAGCCGGCGGTGATCGCCGGCCTGCCGCCGGGCTGCCGCACCGCCACCGAGGAGATCTTCGGCCCGGTGGTCACGGTCCACCCCTTCGACGACGAGCCGCATGCGCTGGCGATCGCCAACGGCGTCCGCTACGGGCTGGCGGCCTCGGTCTGGACCCGCGACCTCGACCGCGCCCACCGCGTCGCCGCCCAGCTCGAGAGCGGCTTGGTGTGGGTCAACACCTGGCTCAAGCGCGACCTGAGGACGCCCTTCGGCGGCATGAAGGACAGCGGCGTCGGCCGCGAGGGCGGGCGCTGGTCGCTCGACTTCTACACCGAGCCGCGGAACGTCTGCGTGCAGCTGGGATGAGGCGGCCGCGCCCGCTCGCGGTCTCCGCGGTCCTGGTCTCCCTGCTCGTCGCCTGCAGCGGCGCCCAGCGGCGGGCGCTCCGCCCTCTGGCGCTGGCCGAGGCCGACTACTCCATCGAACTCAGCGCCGGGGCGGGGCACGCCGTCCCGGTGGAGCTCGAACTCCGGTTCCCGGCCGCCCCGGAGGTCCTCCGGCTCGGCTTCACCCCGCGCTACGCCTTCGTCTCGCCGCACGCGCCGCTGCTGCGCGCGGCCCCGGTCTTCTCCGGCCCGGCCGGGAGGCTGGAGGGCGTCCGGGCGGTCGACCCCTTCACCTGGGAGCTCCGGCGCCCTCCGCGGCGGCTGATCGTGCGCTACGAGGTCCTGCTCGACCACCGGGAGCTGCCCGGCGTGGCCGGGCGGGACGAATACGAGCAGCCCTACCTCGAGGCGGACCACGGCCTGCTCTCCACCGCGGTGCTCCTGCTCCTGCCGCAGCTCGAGCCCATGCGCTGCCGCGTGCGTCTCGCGCTGCCGCCTGGCTGGCAGCAGCGGTCCTCCTGGCCGGCGGAGGGTCCCTGGCTGGTCGCCCCGTCGGCCCTCGCCGCCCGCAACGACCTGCTCCCGGTCGGCGCCTGGGAGGAGGACCGCTTCGAGGCCGGCGGCTTCCGCGGCGCGGTGCTCTACGCCCCGGGCCAGCGGGCGAGGCTGGCCGCCCACGCCGGCGTCCTGGAGGAGGTCTCCGCCTGCCTGATCGACTGGATGGGCGAGCCGCCGGCCCCCGCCTTCGCCTTCCTCTTCCCGCGGACGGAGGGGCGCGGCGCTGGCGGCTCGCCCAAGGCCACGGCGATGACCCTGTTCCTCGGGGACGAGGTGCTGCCGCACGGGCGTGAGTTCCTGGCCCACCTCGGGGCCCACGAGTTCTTCCACCTCTGGGGCCGGAAGGACCTGCCCTCGCCGCCGGAGCTGCGCTGGTTCGAGGAAGGCGTCACGGATTGGATGGCCTACCAGGCCTGCCAGGCGGCGGGGGGCATCACCGCCGAGATGGACCAGGTCGCCCTCGAGCGCGCCCGCGCAACGGTGGCCGCCGTCGCCGGGGAGGGGCTCAGCCTGGCCGAGGCCGGCGGCCCTGCCTTCTTCGAGGGCGGCGCCGCCTACAGCCTGTGCTACTCCGGCGGCATGCTCGTCGGCGCCTGGATGGACCGGACGCTCGCGGACGCGGGCGTGGGCGGCCTGGTCAGCTTCCTGCGGGCCTGGAAGGGCGCCGGCGGCCGGGCCACCCGCGCCCCGGCGCCGAGCCTGGAGGAGCTGGTCGCCGCCTTCGGGGACCGGGCCGGGGCGGAGCAGGCGGCGGCCCTCCGCCGGCTCGCGGTGGAGCCCTTCGGAACGGAGCAGGCCGACGCCTGCCTCGGCCGCGCCGCGGCCGCCGAACGCTAGAATCCGACCACCCCATGACCGCCACCGGAAGCATCGTCCGCGGCATCGTCGCCCCGCACCCGCCGCACTTGATCTACGCCGCCAACCCGCCGCAGAACGAGCCGCGGTCGAGCGGCGCCGGCGCCTGGAAGCCCCTGCACGAGGGCTACGAGCGCCTGCGGGCCTCGCTCGCGGCCGCCGACTTCGACGTCCTGGTGGTGCACACCCCGCACTGGAAGACCCACCTCGGCCACCACCTGCTCGGCGTGCCGCAGTTCTCGGGCCGCTCGGTCGACCCGATCTTCCCCAACCTCTTCCGCTTCGACTACGACCTGCGCGTCGACGTCGAGCTGGCCGAGGCCATCCACGACCACGCCCGCGCGGGCGGGCTCAGCGCGACGATGATGCGCAACCCCGACTTCCGGGTCGATTACGGCACGATCACCTCCTGCCACCTGGTGCGGCCGGAGTGGGACAAGCCGATCGTCTGCATCAGCTCGGCCCGGACCTACTTCGACTACAGCAACGAGGCCGGCGACGCCGAGATGCTGGCCTTGGGGGAGGCCACTCGGCGCGCGGTCGAGGCCAGCGGCCGCCGGGCGCTGCTGCTGGCGAGCACCTCGCTCAGCCACCGCCACTTCACCGAGGAGCCGGCCGACCCCGAGGACCCGCGCTTCGAGCACATCTACAACCGCAACCAGACCGCATGGGACGAGCGCGTGCTGGGGCTGATCGGCGCCGGCGAGGGCCGGCAGCTGCTGGACGAGATGCCTGACTTCATCGAGCAGTCGGTGTCCGAGTGCAAGGACGGCAGCCTGACCTGGCTGCTCGGCGCGCTGGGCGTGCCGGACTACCCCGGGACCGTGCACGGCTACGGCACCGTGATCGGCACCGGCAACGCCGTGATCGAGTGGGACCCGGCGGCGGCGGTGGCCGCGGGAGGCGCCTCGTGAGCGGCTCCGTGGTGCGCGCCTGCGTCGCCCCCGGCAAGCCGCAGATCCTGCTGGCGCCGGAGCAGAACCCGGGCTGGGCCTCGCTGCGCGACTCCTACGCCGCCATGCGCGCCGAGATCGAGGCCAGCGGCGCCGAGCTGCTGATGCTCTACAGCACCCAGTGGGCGAGCATCATCGGCCACCAGATCCAGGCCGACCCGGCGCCGGAGTGGACCAAGGTCGACGACGACTTCCACGCCCTCGGCACCATGCGCTACTCCCTGCGCATGGACCCGGACTTCGCCGAGCTCTACCGGGCCAAGGCGGCCGCGCGCGGGCTGACCGCGCGCACCGTGGCCTACCGCGGCTTCCCGATCGACACCGGCTCGATCGTGGCGCTCGAGCTGCTCAACCCCGGCAACCGCATCCCGGCCTGCATCGTCTCGTGCAACATGTACGCCGACCGCGCCGAGACCGTGGTGCTCGGCAAGGCGGCGCGCGACGCCGTCGAGGAGAGCGGCAAGAAGGTGGCGGCGGTGGCGGTGACCGGCCTTTCGAACCGGATGTGGACCGACTGGGTCGAGCCGGCCGAGGATCGCATCCACTCGGCCAAGGACGACGAGTGGAACCGCAAGCTGCTCGAGCTGCTAGGGGAAGGGCGGCTCGAGGACGTGTCGCAACTGGCGCGGCAGTTCAGCGCCCAGGCCCACGGCGACAACCGCATGAAGGCCATCTGGTGGCTGGCCGCCTGCGCCGGCGCCAGCAACGACTACCGCGGCACGGTGCACGACTACCAGGCGGTGTGGGGGACCGGCGCGGCCTTGGTCACCCTCGAGCCCTGCGCCGGCGCCGGCGGCGACCTGGAGTACGACGAGGACGACACCGAGGTCTACCGCGGCGACCGCGACGTGCTGGTCACGACCGAGGAGCAAGCATGAGCGATCCGATCATCCGCACCGACGCCGCGCCGGCCCCGGTCGGCGCCTACCCGCACGCCCGGCGGCACGGCGACCTGCTGTTCCTGTCCGGCGTCGGCCCGCGCCAGGCCGGCTCCGACCAGATCCCCGGCGGTCCGATCCGTGACGCCGGCGGGGCGCCGCGCGACTACGACATCCGGGCGCAGACCGAGGCCGTGATCGCCAACGTGCGCGCGGTGCTGGCGGCGGCTGGATCGAGCTTGGAGCGGGTGATCGACGTCACCGCCTACCTGGTCGACATGGACCGCGACTTCGCCGGCTACAACGAGGTCTACGCCGAGCACTTCTCCGGCATCCAGGCGGCGCGGACGACGATCGCGATCCGATCGCTGCCCACGCCGATCGCGGTCGAATTCAAGGTCCTGGCCCTGGCCGGGGACGCCGCCGGCGGGCCGGCGGAGGGCTGAGGCCTTGGGCCGCCTGATCGACATCTCGCCGCTGGTCAGCCCGCGCATCGGGGTGTTCCCAGGAGACACGCCCTACTCGCGGGAGGAGCTGATGTGGCTGGCGAAGGGGGACCCGCTCGACCTGTCCAGGATCCAGACCACGGTGCACGTCGGGGCCCACGCCGACGCGCCGCGGCACTACCGGCAGGGGGCGCCGGCGATCCATGAGCGGCCGCTCGAGCTCTACTTCGGGCCCTGCCAGGTGGTCGATGCCCTGGTCGGACCGGGGGAACGGATCCGCCCGGCCGATCTGCAGGCGCCGATCGAGACGCCACGAGTGCTGTTCAAGACCGGGAGCTTCCCGGATCCGGACCAGTGGAACGCTGACTTCGCCAGCCTGTCGGCCGAGCTCGTCTTCTTCCTGGCGGAGAAGGGAGTCCGCTTGATCGGCATCGACACGCCCTCCATCGACCTCCAGGACGACAAGGCCCTCGAGAGCCACAACGCCGTCGCCGACCGCGACCTGGCGGTGCTCGAGGGCCTGGCGCTGCGCGACGTGCCGCCCGGCCGCTACACCTTGATGGCCTTCCCGCTGAAGCTCGAGGGCGCCGACGCCGCCCCCGTGCGCGCCGTATTGGGGTCAGACATCGATTGTTAATCGAGGTGCGACATCGATTGACAACCGATGTCTGACCCCGCCCAGGCCAACGCCTCCGACACGGTCAGGCCGTCGCTGAAGTGGGCGCCGTAGTGGGCTCGCTCGATGCGGCCGTCGGCGCCGACCAGGAAGTCGGCGGGGATTCCGCGGATGCCGTCGCGCAGCATGTCGCTCCACTTCGGCTTGGCGACCTGCTTCGAGGCCGCCATGCTGCGCCGCCAGCCCTCCCGGGAGAGCAGCCCGCGCCAGCGGCGCTCGATGCCGAAGGCGTCGAAGGCCTGGCGCTTCGGGTCGCTCAGCACGGGGTAAGGCGCGCGCAGGGAGCCTTCGGCGTAGGGGGCCATGGCCTCTAGGGGAGAGGGGAAGATGCGCAGCACCTCCACGCCGGCGGCGCGGAAGTCGTCGTAACGCGCGGCGAACTGCCGCACGGTCAGCTGGCAACCCGGTCAGGTGGCGTAGCGGTGGAAGCCGACCAGCCAGCGCCGGTCGCGCAGGAGGGCCGAGTTGAAGTCGCTCCCGTCCATCGCGGTCGCGTGGAAGGCGGGGGCAGGGTCGCCGGGGCGGAGTTTCATTCTGGGTTGGCCTGGCGTCGGCCAGGGCGGGCTGGGGACCACCCCGCCAGGGTCGCCGGGGCGGGCGCCGTCGCTGCATGCTAGCGCACGGCCTCGTTCGTTCCCGCACGTCGGTCGCCCTCTATCGGGCCGCGAATAGGCGGCACGTGGTTTGCCGCGTGCTCCTCTCTGCAGCGGATTGAGCCGTTGGCCGCTTTCCCCCCTTTCCTCGACCCCTGACGCCTCTCTGACATGTCGCTCCTGTCTCTCCCATTTCTGGCCCTGCCCCAGCTCGTCGGCGGCGCGTGGTCTGAACACCTCGAGATCGAGGGTTGGCACGGAACCTCCCTCGAGTATTACGGCAATCGCTGCGTGGGCCTCGGCGACCTCGACGGGGACGGCGCAGACGACATTGCCGTCGGGCTTCCGAACCTAGGCCTGGTCGAGCTCCGATCCGGTGCCACGGGCGCCCTGCTGCTCACGGTCACCCACACCGATCCCTCCTCCAACTTCGGATGTGGCTTGGACCGCTACCCCGACCTCGACGGCGACGGCCGGCCGGAGCTCCTCGTCGGCGCCTCTCGCGCCACCACCATCGGCCTGGGTTTCGGCGAGGTCCACCTCCTTTCCCCGGTGACAGGCGCCACCTGGCTGCAGGTCGACACCTCGGCGCGCAACAACAGCTTCGGCAGCCGCGTCGTCGCCCTGCCGGACCTGGACGGCGACGGCGTAGCCGACTTCGCCGCCAGCGCTCCGGACGCCGGGCGCAACTCCAATCCCGCCTGCGGCGTCCTCGTGGTTTGCTCCGGTGCCACGGGGGCGGTCCTCCAGGAGATCGAGGGCACCGTGGGAAGCCCACATCACTTCGGCTTCGGCGATCCTCTCCTCGCTTCCGGCGACCTCGATGGTGACGGCTGGGCCGACCTGGTGGCGGCCGGCCCCGACAAGAGCGCCGCGGGCATCAGCGGAGCCGGGTATCTCCTGGCGGTGTCCCCGGTCGATGGCCGGGTGCTGTGGCAGGCCGACGGCAGCGCCCTCCAAGAGTCCTTCGGGAGCGCTCTCGTCGCCATTCCCGACGGAGACGGCGACGGCGTCGACGACCTGCTGGTCGGCGTTCCTGGGGCCGCAGGTGCCGCAGGCGTGGTCGGCGAGCTGCGCTTTCTGTCCGGGGCCAGCGGCGCCACCTTCGACCGCTGGACGTGGTCGGTCCCGGGTGAGGGATTCGGTTGGTCCCTCGCCGCTCCGGGCGACCTCGACGGCGACGGCCACGACGAGATCTTGCTCGGCTTTCCAAGTGCCGACCTCGCCGGCCTCGCCGCCGTTGGCCGGGTGCAGGTTCACCAGCTCCAAAGCCGGGAGCTGCTCCAGACAATCCACGGGCGGTCCGCCCACGAATCATTCGGCCGCGTCCTCCATGCCGCCGGCGACCTCGACGGCGATGGCCGACCCGACGGGCTCGCCCACTCGCCGCTGACGCCGGAACTCCCCTTCGCCGGCTCCGGCCGCTTGACCGGCTTCGGTTACAAGCCCTGCCTCGGCGCCGATCGCGCCAGCCTCTCGGCCGCCGCGGGCGGCACCGTCTCCTTCCAACTCGAGTTTCCGACCGGCGAGCGCGGCCGGCGCTACGCCATCCTCGCCTCGGCCCACGGCAGCGGCCCGACCCTCTGGAACGGCCTCGAGGTGCCGCTGACCCGGGACTTCCTCACCGCTTGGAGTCTCAAGACTCCAGAGCTCCCTTGGTTCCCCGGCCTACGCGGCCTGCTCGATTTCAGGGGCGACGCCGCCGCCGAGGCCCACCTGCCGCCTGGAGCATTGGCGGGCTACGTCGGCCGCAAGGTCCACCTGTGCGCTTTGTCCTATACGCCTCCAGACAGCCTGCGCATCGCGTCGGTCTCGGTCGCGTTGGAGGTGCTGCCGTGATCTCCGCGCTCCCGCTCCCGGCTGTTGCCAGACGCGCTCCCCTTCGCTCCCGGGCGGCCGCTTTGGTGCTGATCGCCGGAGCTGTGATCGCGACTCGCCCGTCCGCTCCGGCCCAGGTCCTGGGCGGGCTTTGGAAGAGCTTCGGCGAACACGCCCATCCTGCAGAGCGAGCGGAGTTCGGCCGCGCCTTGGCTCCCTTCCCTGATCTCGACGGCGACGGCTGCCGGGAGCTGCTCGTCGGCGCGCCCGGCGGGATGGGCCACCGGGATCCGCCCGGAGAGATCCTGTTGCTGTCCGGGCGGACTGGGACGCTCCTGTGGTCTCACGGATCGACCGTCGGCGGCAGCCGTTTCGGCGCCGCAGTGGCGGTCGGCAGCGACCTGGACGGCGACCTGGTCCGCGAGGCTTACGTCGTCGAGCCCTGGTTCGACCTTGGGGGAACGGTGACCGGCCGAGTCCACGCCTTGTCCGGCTCAGACGGCCAGACCATATGGACTACCGACCTGCCCGGGCCCCTCAGCCGCCTTTCCTCGCCGTTCGTGGCGGTGGACGACCTGAACGGCGACGGCATCATCGACCTCGCCTGCGGCGATCTCTACGCCAGCGGCTGGCAGGGCGCCGTGCACCTCATTTCGGGCGCAGACGGCTCAGTCCTCCTCTCGATCCTTGGAGGCTCCAACGACGACTCCTTCGGCTATTCGCTGGCTCGATGCGAGGATGCAGACGGCGACGGGCTCGCGGATCTCCTCGTCGGCATCCCGGATCTCGGCGCGAGCCGGCCAGGGACCGTCGAGCTGCGCTCCAGCGCCAGCGGGGGGGTGATCGCCGCGTATCCCGGTATCGCCGCCGGCGACGAATTCGGCCGCTCCGTCGCTGGCCTGCCGGATCTCGACGGCGACGGCTTCCCGGAGCTGTTTGTCGGCGCGCCCAGAGCTCCTGCAGGCCCCTGGGCCGAGGCCGGCCAGGCGGTCCTGCTGTCCGGCGCCTCCGGGGTCCACCTCTCCTCTTACGAGGGCGAACGGGATGGCGGTTCCTTCGGCAGCTCGGTCGGACTCGCCGGCGACCTGGACGGGGACGGCTCGCGCGAGTTGCTGATCGGGGCAGTCCCGGACAACAGCGATGCTGCCGAGCTCTGGGTGATCCACCGCAGCGGACACCGCTATTTGGTCCTGCGGGACGGTCTGGAGACGCGCTCTCTCGGCAGCTCCTTCGCGGACGCCGGCGACCTGGATGGGGATGGCCTCGATGACTTCGCGACCGGTGCGCCCAATTCCGACCGCGGCGGCTTCACCCGGGCGGGAGCCGTGCTGCTCGGCGGTCTCGATCGCCTGATCGAGGCGGACGCGGTCGAGCTCTCGGCCGCTTCCGGCGGCGTCGTCCAATTCTGGCTCGACTTCCCTGAGTCCGACGCCGGCCTGAGCTTCCAGTTGCTGGGCTCACTCAACGGCACGGGGCCGATCGACTGGAACGGCCTTGCGGTCCCTCTCAGTCGAGATCCGCTCCTAATTCGGATGCGCGACGGCGGCCGCTTGGGGGTGTTCACGCGTACCAGCGGGATCCTGAATTGGAACGGGGACGCGCACCTCTACGCCGACGTGCCGCCGGGACACGCCGCGTCCTTGGTTGGCCGGCGCTTGGTCTTCGCCTCCGTCAGTTACCGGCCTCCCGACCTGCCGAGCGCATCGACTGTCGCGTGGGGGATCGAGGTCACGCCTTAGGGCGCGCCGTCCGTCCCCGAGCTCTCGGCTTCGGGGAGGGAGACCTGGAACTGCTCAGGAGATGCTCGTTCGTGCAGCAGCCACTTCTCCACCTTCATGCGATAGCGAGGGATCCGCGGCTGCCCTTGGTTCGCCAGGAGCTCCTGCAGCTCGGCGTTGGCGTCCAGCGACGCCGACCGGAAGCCACCGTCCCCGTCGAACCAATACTCCATCCTTAGCCAGGGTTGCTCGATGGCGAAGCCGCGCCATCCTGGTCGCGGCGGGTCGGCCAAGGACAGGACATTGAACTCGGAGTCCGGCGGGATCCCAGCCCAGACCTGCAGCGGCAGCAGCCCGGGCCAGTCGTCGCCCAGCTCGGCCACGGTGGTCGCCACCCGCTCGGCGGAGGCCCCCGGCTCGGCGATCAGGAATAGCCCCTCGCCGTCGCCGAGCAGCAGGCTGTCCACTTGCCGGTAGACCGGGTCCTGGTCCGGGGCGGCGGCGGCGCCATCAGCGGCGGGCTGCAGCATCCGGCCCTTCATCTTCAGGCGGCCGTGACTGGGGCGGGCGAAGCGAAGCTCGATGCGGACGTCAGCGACCAGCAGCGGCGGCTGGGGCTCGCCGCCCTCGGGGTCACGCGGCAGCTCCCCGATCATCCGGATCACGGCCTCCACCCCCTCCGCCTCCTTGCAGGGCCGGAGCAGCTCCGCGAGCGCCTCCGCCGCCGCCACGGCGGCCGGGTCGGACTCGGCGGGGGAGGGCGCCGGGGCCTGGGCCGGCTCCTGGGCCAGCAGCGCGGTCAGGGCGAGGGCGGTACGCAGCACGGCCCCAGCCTAGCCGAAGCCGGGCCGGGGCCGCGTCACGGAGGGGCGCTACTCCTTGATCAGCTTCTTGACCGCCGCCTCGTCCCAGCCGACGTCGCGGTAGGCGACCTTGCCGTCCGGGCCGATGACGTAGTTGGTCGGGTAGGCCATGACCCCGAAGGCCTCGCTGACGGCGCTGCCGTCCTGGCGCACCGCAGCCATGGTGAAGCCGTCCTTCTCCCACCACTCATTGATGACGTCCTTCTCGTCGCCGATGTTCACGCACAGGAAGACCACGTCGTCCCGCTGTTCGCTGACCTCTGACCAGAGGTCTTGGAGCTCGGGCATCTCTACCCGGCAGCCGCCTCAGTGGTAGAACCAGAAGTTCAGCAGCACGGTCTTGCCGCGCAGCGAGGACAGCGTGTACTTGGCGTCGTCCATGCCGATGAAGGTGACGTCCGGTGCCTCGGCGCCGACCGGCAGCAGGTCCTTGGCGTAGGGCGGCACGCCGTCGTCCTCGCCCTCGACGACCTCCTCCTCGACGTAGCCCAGGTCGCCCAGGTCCATGGTCTCGTAGCCCTCGGGCACGGTGCGCTTGTAGCTCTTGGCGTCGACCTCCTTGGGCAGCTCCACCGAGCGGAACTTGATCAGGGTGGTCGGCTCCATGGCGTCGGCGTCGGTGCTCCGGAAGTGGTACTCCTTCAGGTTCTCCTTGGCGTCGAACCAGATCACGCGCCGGGAACTCTCGGTCTCGAGCACCAGGCCGGTCAGCCCGGCGTGGGCCTCGTCGGCCTCGGCGAAGGCGATCTCGTCGAAGGCCGGGAGGTCGAGCTTGGCCCGGGCGGCGAGCATGTCGAAGCCGAAGGGCGGCTCGAAGACCATGCCCCAGTCGCCGCCCATGTCCATGGCGGTCTGCTGCTGGTGGTCGAGCTGGTAGACGGTCTCGCCGTCGGCGACCATCTCCATGGACATCTCCTGGTTCTGGCCCATGAAGGAGATCTTGCCCTCGATCGCCATGCTGCCGTACATCGGCTTGGCGAGCTGACCGGTCAGCTCGAAGGTGCCGAGGTCCTGCTCCTCCTCCATGCCGGGCAGGGCCATCGACATCGTCAGGGAGGCCTCGAGGTGGAGGGCGGGCGCCTTGGCGAAGCGCTTGATCGCCCGTTCGTAGAGCGCGCGGGCGGGGTCCTTCTCCGCCGCCGCGTCCTGCGGCGGGAAGAGGACCACGGCGCCGAGCATTGCGGTCAGAATCATCGGTAGGGTCTCCGTTGGGCCCGGCGGCAGCGCGGGGGTGGCGCCAAGCGGTAGTGGGTCATTCGGGCCGGTCGTCGTCGCCCAGCCGGAGCTCGGCGCGGACGTCGACCGGACCGCGGTAGATGCAGTCTACGGCCTCGCTGAAGCGGCCGGCCAGGTCGTCCTGGCCGCCCTGCAGGGCCACCTTGCGCAGGTGACGCAGGTACTGCACCGTCATCCGGGCCACGCGCACGAAGTCGCCGGCGGCGGCGTTGGTGAAGCGCGCCAGCTCCTCGAACTCGCGGCCGCTGGCGTACTCGTAGACGGCCGGCGTCATGGCCTCGTCGATCGGCTTCAGGCTCGGCTGCAGGCCGGCGGCCATCTCGGCGTCGATGGCGTAGTCCACCGCGGCCTTGGCCCGCCGCAGCAGGCCTCGCATCGGCCGCAGGGCGTTGCGCCAGAACTCCTCGCGGCGGCGGCTCTCGTGGATCACCGAGGCGATCAGGCCGCACAGCGCCGGCGGGTCGGCGTCCTCGAAGACCCCCTCGAAGAGCAGCTCGGTGAGCTGGATCTCGAAGCCGTAGAGGTGCAGGCAGGTCTTGCCGCGGGCCTTGATCTCGCGCTCGCCGGCGACGTAACCCATGGTGTCCAGGAAGCGGTAGCGGCGCTCGATCTGGCCGCGCATGCGGCGCCGGTTCTGCTCCTCGCGCTTCTTCGAGTGCTCGCGGGCCTGGAAGGCGGCGAAGCTGCGCTCCCAGGCCTCGGCGGCGCCCTCGTTGCCGGCGGCGCCGTGCAGGTGCACCAGGGTGGCGTAGTCGAGGTCGAAGCGCGAGATCACGGGCTCGACCTTGCCGCTCTGGATGCGGTGGATCGGGGCCTCGACCACGTCCTCGAATTCGAGCACCGAGTAGACCAGGCCGGCCTCGTCCATGCCCAGCCGGCCAGCGCGCCCCGCCATCTGCAGGTAGTCGCGGGTGCGCATGTAGTCGAAGTCGACGCCGTCGAACTTGGTCAGCGAGTCGAAGACCACCGCCTTGGCCGGCATGTTGATGCCGAGGGCGAAGGTCTCGGTGGTGAAGAGCAGCTTGAGCAGGCCGTGGGTGAACAGCCGCTCGACCATCTCCTTGTGCATCGGCAGCATGCCGGCGTGGTGCGCGGCGACGCCGTTCATGGTCATCTTCTTCAGCTCGCCGAGGGTGCCGCGCTGGTCGTCGAAGCCGAATTCCTCCTTGGCCTCGGCCCACACCGCCAGCGCCTGCTTCGCCTCCTGCTTGCTCAGCAGCTCGAACCAGCCGGCGGCCTTCAGGGCCTTGCGCTCGCACAGGCGGCGGGAGAAGCAGAAGAACAGCGCCGGCAGGGTGCCGTCCTCGATCAGGGCGTCGAGCAGCGGACCGTCGTCGCGCCGCTTCATGCTGCGGTCCTTCTTGCGCTTGGCGAAGCGCGTCCGCACCTGCTTCAGCCGCGACGGCGGGAAGATCCCGGCCTTGGGGTGGAAGAGCAGGTGCTTCAGCGGCACCGGCCGCTTGGTCTCCTCGACCACCACCACCTCGCGCTCGCGCACCCGCTCCAGCCAGGCGGCGAACTGGCCCAGGTTGGCGATGGTCGCCGACAGCGCCACGACGACCACGTCCTTGGGCAGGAAGAGCAGCGTCTCCTCCCACACCGAGCCGCGCTCCGGGTCGTCCATGTAGTGGACCTCGTCGAAGACGACGACGCCGACGTCGGCCAGCTTCTCCGGGTCCTCGGTGAGGGTGTTGCGCAGGATCTCGGTGGTCATCACCAGGACCTGGGCGTCCGAGTGCAGCGAGATGTCGCCGGTCATCAGGCCGGCGTCCCCGATCGCCTCGTCGTTGCGGAAGTCGCGGAACTTCTGGTTGCTGAGGGCCTTGATCGGGGCCGTGTAGAGGGCCCGCTTACCCTGCATCAGCGCCTGATGGATGGCGTACTCCGCCACCAGGGTCTTGCCGGCGCCGGTCGGGGCGGCCACCAGGACGTTGCTGCCCGTGTCCAGGGCCGCCGCCGCGCGGCGCTGGAAGGGAGCGAGGTCGAATCCCTTGAATTGCGTCGGTCCGGCCGCAGCCATGGGGGGCATGTTCGGTGGCACCGGGAGGGGGGTCAAGCTAGAACTAGGGGGATGAACGGTCGCCTCCTCGCCACTGCCGCGGTCACCGCGCTGGCCCTCCTGGGCTGGTGGGCGGCCCACCTCAACGGCGGCGGGGTCGAGGCGGGGGAAATGCGCCCGCTCTCGAACTACCGGGTCGAGGCCCTGCCCGAGCGCCTCCCGGAGCTGTGGCAGCTCCAGCTCCACCAGGCGCTGGCCGCCGCCCCCGAGGTCGAGCTGCTCGGTCCGGACGCCCCGCTGGTGGCCGCGCGGGTGCTGAAGGACCTGCCCTGGATCGACCCGGAGAGCGTCGAGGCCCGCTTGCGCCTGCCCGAGGGCATCGAATTGGACTTCCAGCCGCGCGTGCTCGGCGTCGCCGTGCTCGACCAGGGCCGGCTGGTGCCGGTGAGCCTCGACGGCACGGTGCTGCCGGAGGGGCTCGAGACCCGCCACCTCGGCTTCCTCGCCCGGGTGCCGGCCGAGCGCGAGGACTCCCTGCCCGCCGAGGGCGGCCGCGTCGCCGACCCGCTGATCCAGGAGGCGCTGCGGGCGGTCTACGAGTTCGACGCCGTGCGCGAGCTGCTCGGCGGCAACCTGGTGGCGATCGACCGCCAGCCGGGCTATCCCGATCACGCCCCCGGCGTCCCGCCGGCCCTGGCCTTCGTCACCCGAGAGGGCTGCCGGCTGCACTGGGGCCGGTCCGACGCCTCTCGCGACCCGCGCGGGGTGCCGGCCGAGCTGAAGGCCCAGCGCCTGGTGGCCGTCATGCGCGCCTACCCCGGGCTGCAGGGCCTGGCCCACGTCATGCTCGACCTGCCCCGGGTGCGCTTGCTGGATCCCTCGGGCGCGGAGCTGCCGCTGCCCGACGTGCTCCGTTGAGCGCCGGCGCCCGGATCCTCGGCCTGGCCGCCTTCCTGCCCTACGGCGCCGCGGCGCTGTTGCCGGCGCTCAGCCCGGCGCGGGCCCTGGCCCTGGGCTGGATCCTGGAGGCCGCCCGCCCCGAGGCCGCGCCTCCCCGCTCCGACCGGCGGCGCCGGATCGCCTTCCTTCTCGGCCACGGGGCTGCCTGGCTGGCGTTGCACGCCCTGCGCCCCGACGCCGCCGCCTGGAGAGGCCTGCTCCTGCTGGCCCTGGCCGGCGCGACGCTGCCGGCCTGGCGCCGACCAGGGCGGTGGGGGTGGCTGGTGCCGGCGGCGCTCTTGGTCCCCACCCTGCTCACCGCGCTGCTGGCCCTCGGCGAGCGGCAACTGCCCCAAGCCGCCGCGCGGGCGGTGCCCTGGGCGGCCCTGGCGGCGCCGCCCCTCGCGGCGCCCTTTGCCGCGCCGCCTGCCCTGCCCGCCGGCGTCGCCCTGGCGGGCCTGGACCTCGTCCCGCCACCCGAACTGCAGCCCCGGCCGCTGGAGGACTCGCCGCTCCGCGGCCGGGCCTGGACCCTGGTTGCCCTGCTCGCCGCCTGGCAGCTCGGCCTGGCCTTCACGCGGCCGCCGTGGCGGGCCCGGCTGCGCGCCGGCGGCCTGCTCCTCGCCGGCGCCGCCCTGCTCCTGGCGCGGCCGCCCGACCGCCTGGAGCTGCGCTACGAGGACGCGAGCGGCTCCTGGATGCTCGAGCTCCGCCAGGGTGCAGGGGAGTGGGACCCGGTGCAGGGCCCCCTGCTCCGGCCAGCCGGCAGCTTCGCCCTGGAGGCGGGCGCCGACGGCAAGATCCGGGTCGGGACGGGCCGTTGCTGGGGGGTGGCGCGGCGGCTGCCCGCCGAATCGCCGGGGCCGGGGCCGGCCAGCGCCTGGCTCGAGGTGCACCCGCTCCGGGCCCCCCGCAGCGGCGGTCCCGCGGCGACCGAAGGAGGGCTCGGCCTGCTCCGCTGGTGGGCGGCGGGGGAGAGCGGCGGGGAGGCCGCCCGGTGGGAGCTGGGTGAGGACGGAAGGCTCTTTCGGCGGCCGCTTTAGGGGGCGAAGGCGCCTTGACGGATCGAGGGTCCGGAGACTAGACTGTTCGGCCTTTTGCCGGAGCCGGACCCGGTTTCGGAAGAGATCCAGAATCGTCATGCGACCCAAGACTTCCCACGGGACCCCGCAAACCCACGCTCCGCAGTGGCTCCTGGCCGACGCTGAAGGTCAGGTCCTCGGCCGCTTGGCGCGCGACCTCGCCATGGTCCTCATGGGCAAGCACCGGCCGACCTACTCCCCGCACTACCTGTGCGGTGACCAGGTCGTCGTCATCAACTGCGAGAAGGTGCGGGTCACCGGCCTCAAGGCCGAGAAGAAGACCTACGCCCGCGTCACCGGGTACCCCGGCGGCCGCGTGGTCGAGACCTACGCCGACCTGCTCGAGAGCCACCCTGACCGGATCCTGCGCAAGGCGGTCCAGCGGATGCTGCCGAAGACCACCCTCGGCCGGCAGATGCTGAAGAACCTCAAGATCTACGCCGGCGCCGAGCATCCGCACGCCGCCCAGCAGCCGAAGCCCTTCGAGAAGCTGAGCTAACAGCATGGAAGAGAACAGCACCCAGACCGCTCCCGAGGACGGCGTCGCCGTCGACCCGGAGCTCGTCGAGGAGATCGTCGAGGAGGAGCCGGAGGTCGATCCGACCGGCCGCGTCGTCGAGCTCGGCCCCAAGCAGTTCCACTGGGGCACCGGCCGCCGAAAGGCCGCCCGCGCCCGGGTGCGCCTGCGCCCCGGCAGCGGCGACTTCGTGATCAACGGCAAGCCGATGAAGGAGTACTTCCCGCGTCAGCTCGACCAGAACGCGGCCATGGCCGCGCTCAAGAGCGTCGGCGTCGAGGGCAAGGTGGACGTCTTCGTCAACGCCGAGGGCGGGGGCATCACCGGCCAAGCTGGCTCGGTCCTGCTCGGCATCAGCCGGGCGCTGCTGAAGCTCTACCCGGACTCCTACCAGCGGCTCCGTGACGCTGGCCTGCTCACCCGCGACCCGCGGATGGTCGAGCGGAAGAAGTACGGCCTGCGCGGCGCGCGCCGGGCCTTCCAGTGGGTCAAGCGCTGATCGCGCTGCGATCCGACCGGGACCGCCTGCCTGGGGGCAGGCGGTCCTTCTCTTTTTTGGGCGCAGCGGCCGCGCGGCGCCGTTTTCGGAGCGGGCGGGGCGTCGAGGCCTGCTAAGCTTCCTCGCGGCCGCAGCGCCGCGTGATCCGGAGTAGAACCGATGGCAGGACATTCGCATTGGGCGAACATCCAGCGCACCAAGTCCAAGATGGACGCGAGGCGCGGGAAGATCTTCAGCAAGTGGGCCAAGCTGATCATGAACGCCGCCCGCACCGGCGGCGCCGACCCCGATATGAACTTGTCGCTGCGCTACGCGATCGAGCGGGCCCGGGCCGACAACATGCCCAAGGACTCGATCGAGCGGGCGGTCAAGAAGGGCGCCGGCGAGCTCGACGGGGTGCAGTTCGAGGAGGTGACCTACGAGGCCTACGGGCCCGGCGGCGTCGCCCTCATCATCGAGGCCCTGACTGACAACCGGAACCGGACGGCTCCGGACATGCGCCACATCCTGGACCGCCGCGGCGGCTCGCTCGGCTCCACCGGGTCGGTGCTGTGGATGTTCGAGCGCAAGGCCGCCTTCGCGGTCAAGCGCGCCGGCCCGGCCGCCGATGAAGACGAGTTCATGATGTTCGCCCTGGAGCTCGGCGCCGACGACGTCACCACGGACGAGGCGGAGATCCTCGGGGTGACCGCCGACATGGGCCTGTTCATGGAGATCAAGACCGCGCTGGAGGAGGGCGGCTACGAGGTCGCCGACGCCGCGATCCGCTACATTCCCAAGAACACGGTCGAGGTCGACGCGGCCATGGGCCAGAAGATCATGGACCTGATGGACGCGCTGGAGGACAACGACGACGTCCAAGGCGTGCACAACAACGCTGAATTCCTCGAAGCTTGAGCTGATTCGAAGATGCCCACCCGTCCGCTGACCATCGTCTCCGCCGACCCCGCCGTCGTCGCCTCCTGCCAGGAGGCGGCCCGCCTGGCCGGCGACGCCATCTCCACCGTCACCTCCATCGAGGACCTGACCAGCCTGGAGGCCCAGGCCGACGCGATCGAGGGCCAGGTGGTGGTGGATCCGGCGCTCCTGGCGCCGGAGAGCGCCCACGAATGGACCCTGGGATTCCTGCGCCGCGCCAAGACCCTGATCTGGCTGCTCTCGGACGGCGACCTGCTCGACGCCGACGGCCTCGCCCGCTTCGTCGGAGCACAGGGCGCCCTGGCCAAGCCGGTGGCGCCGGAGGAGCTCGCCGACCGCCTGGCCTCGCCCTTCGGCGCCGCCCGGCCGCTGCGCCCAGACCCGATCTCCCCCGATGACCGCGCCCTCGGCAGCAGCCTCGGGGCGATCCTCCAGGGCCGGGAGGCCAGCCAGCGCGACCAGTTCGTGCAGACCATCACCGAGCAGGAGTCCGGGCTCTACACCCTGTCCTACTGGGAGCACCGCCTGGACGAGGAGTTCAAGCGCTCCACCCGCTTCCGCTTCCCGCTCGGCCTCGCCGGCTTCGCCTTCGACGGGGAGGTCAACGACGAGGTCCTGCTCGACATCGCCGGCGTCATCCTGTTGGATACTCGCGACGTCGACATCGTCACCCAGTTCGACCCGCGGACCTTCGTCGCCCTGCTGCCCCACACCGGCCCCGCCGGCGCCCGCCTGTTCGCGGAGCGGGTGGGCGAGGAGCTGCGCCGCCGCGGCATGATCGACCTGCTCGGCGAGAAGCTCGAGTGGCGCTGGGCCACCGCCGTCTGCCCCAACTCCGAGACGCCGACCCCCCGCGAGTTCCTGGCCTCCGTCCTCCACCGCCTCACCGGCATGCTCGCCTGAACGGGGTCAGACATCGATTGTTTTGAGAGGTCGTACCTCGACTTCCATCGCCAAAGGGCACCGCGCGTTTCGCGCGGTGCCCTTTGGCGATGGAAGTCGAGGTACGACCTCTCAAAACAATCGATGTCTGACCCCTATCTGAGGGCGGCTTGGGCGGCGGCGAGGCGGGCTACGGGGAGGCGGAAGGGGCTGCAGCTGACGTAGGCCAGGCCGAGCTCGTGGCAGAACTCGATGCTCAGCGGGTCGCCGCCGTGCTCGCCGCAGATGCCGAGCTTGATGTCCTCCCGGCCGTCGCGGGCCTGCTGGACCGCGTGCCGCATGAGCCGGCCGACGCCGTCGCGGTCGATGGTGGCGAAGGGGTCGCGCTCGTAGATGCCGCGGTCGATGTAGTTGGGCAGGAAGCTGCCGGCGTCGTCGCGGGAGACCGCCAGGGTGGTCTGGGTGAGGTCGTTGGTGCCGAAGGAGAAGAACTCGGCGACCTCGGCGATGGCGTCGGCGGTCAGGGCCGCGCGCGGCACCTCGATCATGGTGCCCACCAGGTAGGGGATCTTGACCTTCTTCTTGGCCATGACCTCCTTCGCGATCCGGTGCACCACCTCGACATGGGAGCGCAGCTCCTGGTGGTGGCCGACCAGCGGGATCATGATCTCCGGCCGGACCCGGACGCCCTTCTTGCGGACGTTGGCCGCGGCCTCGAAGACCGCCGTGGCCTGGACCTCGAGGATCTCGGGCACCAGCCCGGTCAGGCGGCAGCCGCGGAAGCCGAGCATCGGGTTCGACTCGTGCAGCGCGTCGACCCGGGCCCGGATGTCCTTGGCGGGCATCTCGATGGTCTTGGACAGCTTCTTGAGGTCCTTCTCGGTGTGGGGGAGGAACTCGTGCAGCGGCGGGTCCAGGGTCCGCACCGTCACCGGCCGCGAGCCCATGGCCTTGAACAGCCCCTCGAAGTCCCGCCGCTGCAGCGGCAGGATCTTCCGCAGCGCCTTGCGCCGGTCGGCGGCCGTGTCGGCCAGGATCATGCGCTGCATCGCCGGCAGCTTCTTCTCGCCGAAGAACATGTGCTCGGTGCGGCACAGGCCGATGCCCTCGGCGCCCAGCGCCACCGCCATCTTGGCCTGGTCGGGCTGGTCGGCGTTGGCGCGGACCTTCATCGTCCGCACCGAGTCGGCCCAGCGCATGACCTGGCGGAAGCGGGCGTCGTCGCCGTTCCGGCTCGGCTTGGTCTTGCCCGCGAGCACCCGGAGCAAGTCGGAGCGGCGGGTGTCCACCTTGCCCTCGATGACCTCGCCGGTGGTGCCGTCGAGGGACAGCCAGTCGCCCTCGCGCAGGACCTTCTTGCCGGCGCGCAGGGTCTTCTTGGCGGGCAGGATCTCGAGCTCGCCGCAGCCGGCGACGCACACCTTGCCCATCTGGCGGGCGACCAGCGCCGCGTGCGAGGTCATGCCCCCGTGCTGGGTCAGGATGCCCTCGGAGGCCTTCATGCCGCGGATGTCGTCCGGCGAGGTCTCCTGCCGGGTCAGGATCACCTGCTCGCCCCGCGCCACCCAGGCCTCGGCCGCGGCCGCGGTGAAGACGATCCGGCCGGTGGCGGCGCCGGGGCCGGCGTTCAGGCCCTTGGCCAGCCGGCGGCCGGCCTTGAGCGCCTTGTCCTTCTCGCTGCCGCGGAACACCGGGCTGAGCAGCTGGGTGACGCCGTCCGGCTCGATCTGGAGCAGCGCCTGCTCCTTCTTCAGCCTCCGCTCCTTCACCAGGTCGGTGGCGATGCGCACCGCTGCCAGGCCGGTGCGCTTGCCGTTGCGCGTCTGCAGGATGAACAGCCGGTCGTTCTCGATCGTGAACTCGAGGTCCTGCATGTCGTGGAAGTTGTCCTCCAGCGTCTTGCGGACCTGGTCCAGCTCCTTGTAGATGCGCGGCCAGTCCTCCTTGAGGTCCTCGATCGGGTGCGGGGTGCGGGTGCCGGCGACCACGTCCTCGCCTTGGGCGTTGCGCAGGTACTCGCCGTAGAAGACCTTCTCGCCGGTGGCCGGGTTGCGGGTGAAGGCGACGCCGGTGCCGGAGGTCTCGCCGAGGTTGCCGAAGACCATCGCCTGGACGTTGACGGCCGTGCCCCAGTCGTCCGGGTAGCCGTGCATGCGCCGGTAGGCGACCGCGCGGTCATTGCCCCAGGAGGAGAACACCGCGCCGATGGCGCCCCAGAGCTGCTGCCAGGGGTCGGTGGGGAAGGGCTTGCCGGTCTTCTTGCGGACCAGCGCCAGGCACTCCTTGACCACCTTCTTCAGGTCGGCGGCGCTGACCTCGGTGTCGCCCTTGACGCCGAGGCGCTTCTTGTGGCGGTCGAAGATGGCCTCGAAGGGGCACTCCTCGCCGTCGATGCCGAGCACCACGTCCGAGTACATGAAGACAAAGCGCCGGTAGGAGTCCCAGGCGAAGCGCTCGTCGCCGCTGGCGGCGGTCAGGCCGGCGACGGTCTGCTCGTTGAGGCCGAGGTTGAGGACCGTGTCCATCATTCCCGGCATGGAGACCCGGGCGCCGGAGCGGACCGAGACCAGCAGCGGGTTCTTGGGGTCGCCGAAGGTCTTGCCCATGGCCTTGCCGAGCCGGGCCATGGCCTTCCGGGTCTCGGCCTCGAGGCCGGCCGGGAAGGCGCCGGTGGCGGCGTAGGCGTTGCAGGCCTGGGTGGTGATCGTCAGGCCGGGGGGCACCGGCAGGCCGATCTGGCTCATTTTCGCCAATCCTGCACCTTTTCCGCCGAGGACCTCCTTCTGGTCGCTGATGCCGGCGGGCATGCCGGGACCGAAGGTGGAGACGTACCGATTCTTACTCTTGCTGCGACTCGCGGGCATTTGCTCGGGATGTAAGGCCTTAAACTGCCAAGCGAAAGGGCTTTAGCGGGCCGAATCGAAGGATTCCAGACCGCGGAGCTTCCACTCGCTCCCGAGCTCGAATTTCCGGACCTCGTCGAAGCCGGGGAAGCGCTTCGGCAGGGCGTCGGAGATCTCCAGGACCAGCCGCGTGCCCTCCTGCTTCAGGTAGCCTCCGGGCGGCTGGTCGAGCAGTTCGCCCAGGACCGGACCGCGGTCGTCGTAGAGGTCGAAGTAGTGCTGCTCCACCATCCAGAGCCCCAGCAGCGGCTCCTCGCCGCGGCCCCAGAGGGTGAGCAGGCCCATCTCGCTGACCCGGACCCCCAGGAAGTCGAGGGAGGAGGCCCGCGACAGCAGCAGTTCGCCGACCTCGTCGCGCAGCTCGGCCCGCCCGATCAGCCACAGGTCGAAGGTGGCGCCGAGCTCGGCCTTCAGGGCCTCGGAGGCGCACCGGTACTCGGCCTCGGCGTCGTCGCAGGAGACCGCCGCCAGGAAGCTGCGGCCGGCGGCCTCGGGGGTGCGGAAGTCGGGCCGTTCGGCCAGCAGCCGGGCCTCGGCGGGGCAGGCGCAGGACGCCAGCCCGGCGAGCAGGAGGCCCAGCAGGAGGGCGATGCGGCAGTGAGCGATCCCCGGCACGGTCCTATATTGGGAGGCTTCCGATGACATGGCAACACCGATCGCTGGCGCTGGCCGGCTGGCTGCTCCCGGCCAGCGCGGCGGCCGCCCTGCTGGCCTGCTGCGGCGGCTCCGGGCCGCCGGAGGCCCCTGGGCTGCGCTTCGAGCGCGCCGTGGTCGATGTCGGCGAGATGATCAGCGGCAGCACCCGCACCGTCCGCTTCCCCTTCGTGGTGGCCCAGGAGACGGTCCGGATCGAGGAGCTCGCCCCGGGCTGCGGCTGCCTGGAGCCGCGCTTGGAGGTCGGCGGCGGCTTCCGGGGCCTGGGCGGGGAGCTGGCGCCCGGCACCCGGGGCGAGATCGTGGTGGAATACGACAGCACCGGCTTCCAGGGCCGCAAGGACACGCTGGTGGTGGTCCGCGGCGCTGGACCCGGCCTGCCGGCCTCGCTGGAGGTCCGGAGCCTGCTCGAGCCTTGGCTGGAGATCGACCCGCCGCGGTGGACCCCGGGCCCGCTGGAGGGGGAGGGGCCCTGGACCGTCGATTTCCGGGTCCGCGGCCGGGAACCGCACCGCCAGCTCGCCGCCCTGGGCGCTCCGGCGGGGGTCCAGGTCGAAGGCCTGCCCAGCGCCGGCGAGGCCCTCGAGCACCCCTTCCGGGTCACGATCCCCGCCGGGAGCGACCCTGGCGACCAGGCCTGGTTCCTGAAGCTCCGAGCCGACAATGGCTTGTCGACCATCCTGCCCTTCCAGTACCGGATCGAGGAGGTGGTCTGGACCCGGCCGGCGCGGATCCTGCGGCTGGGCCTGGTCCCCGCGGGCCAGGAGATCCACGCCACCGTCGACCTCGGAACTTCGCGCGGCGAACTGGCGGTCACCGAGTATCGTTTAGAGGGCCTCCCCGGCGCCCGGGTGGATTGTCTAAACTTGACCCCCTCCAAGACTTACCGCCTGCGCCTGGTCCTCCCCGCGGGCCCCTCCGAGAAAGTCCTCTCGGGGAACTTGTTGCTCCGGCTGTCCCATCGGGTCGATGGAGAGGAGCACATTCTCGACCGCCAGATCCGCTTGGCCGGTGTCGTGGAATGAAGTCGGATTCCTCACCTCGCTGCACGCAGATGATCGCTCGCCTTCGCCACCCCCTCCTCCTGCTCGTCCTCGCCGCGGCTGCCTGCAGCCCGGGCGGGGCCTCGCCCACGGGCGACGGCGCCGGCCCCGGCCCGGTCGCCGACGGCTCCCCGGTCCAGCCCGGCGGCCCCGACCAAGAACCGGCGAAGGAGTACTCCGACAGCAAGATGCTGTTCGAGACCAAGGCCATCGACCTGGGCGAGATCGCCCAGCACGAGGAGCACCCGCTGGAGTTCCCGTTCCGGATCGAAGGCCAGCAGCCCCTGGTGCTGACCGAGGCCGCGCCCTCCTGCGGCTGCACCGACATCAAGATCGAATACAACGGCCAGCCTTATGTCTTCGGCGAGCCGATGGAGCCGGGCTACTCCGGCCGGGTCTTCGGCCTGTTCGAGTCCGGCACCTTCAAGGAGCTGAAGAAGACCGACATCAAGCTGCGCGGCAACGGACTGGACATGCCGATCCAGCTCGACATCCAGGCCCTGATCCAGCCGATCTTCGTCGTCACGCCGCGCCAGGCCCTGTTCGGCGACGTCCCCGCCCGCAAGGGCGCCGAGCGCGAGATCATCGTCAGCGCCATCGAGGACTTCACGATCACCCAGTGGGTCAACACCCCCCCCGGCTTCCTGATCGAGGAGGTGGGGGAGGCCGAGCCGACCCCGGACGGCAAGCGCGTCATCAAGCGCTTCCGGATCCGGCTGCTGAAGGACGCCGAGACCCGGCGTCACTACGGCAGCTTCTTGGCCCGGACCAGCATCGACCGGCGCCTCGAGATCGTGCTCCAGGCCAACGTCTACGGCCCGGTCAAGTACCAGCCGGACCAGCGCCTGACCTTCGGCATGCTCGACCGCGGAGCCACCCCGGTGCGCCGGGTCCAGATCCTCTCCGCCACGGGCGAGGACATCCCCGAGCCGCAGCTGGAGGTCCTCGACTCCGAGCTGTTCCAGGCCGAGCTGACGGTGCGCGAGGCCGGCAAGGCCTACGTCGCCAAGGTCTCGATCAGCGGCGACGCGCCGCTCGGCACCCACGCCGGCCGCCTCCGCATCCACTTCCCCGAGGGCAGCGAGCTCGACCCGCAAGTGCTCGCCATCTCCGCCATCGTCCGCGACCGCCGCCACTAAGCCCGACCGGCCATGAACCGCCTCCTCCTGATCCTCCTCCCGCTCCTCCTGCTCGGCGCCTGCACCGGCGAGGAGCAGCCGGAAGCCGGCGCCGCGTCCGTCTTGGGCGACGGCACCAGCGCCACCGCCAGCGGCTCGCCCGCCGCCGCCGACCCGCCGGCCACGCCGGCAGCCGCCGATCCCGCTGCGGCCTCGACCGCCGGCGGCGCCGCCGCCACCCAGGC
>CAYZXS010000024.1:0-59736 GCA_964482495.1 uncultured Planctomycetales bacterium | reverse complement strand
CGACTTTGTGGAAAAGGGTCCGGCTGCGCGCAGCGCAGCCGGACCCTTTTCCACAAAGTCGATGTCCGACCCCGAATATCAATCGATGTCTGACCCCTCGAGGTCGATGTAGCCCAGCTCACCCAGGGCCTCGGCCACGTCGCCCTCGGCCTCGACCTTGCCGGAGCGCTCGCCGAGGAAGGCGCTGGACACCAGCACGGCCTGGTCGAGCAGGCGCCGGAGCTCGCCGTCGGGCTCCTGGGCCTCGGCCAGGTTCTGGAGCTCGCCGGGGTCCTGGGACAGGTCGAACTCCATCCAGGTGATCCCCTCGGGCGAAGTGATCCGGATCAGCTTGTGGTCGCCGCGGCGCACCGCGTGGATGGCGTAGGTTCCCTCGCGCTCGCTGAACACGACCCGCTCGGGGTCGCCGGCGCCGCCTGCCAGCACGCCGCCGAGGTCGCGCCCGTGCTTGTCGAAGTCGAGTTCGACGTCGCACCAGCCGGCCGCCGTCGGCAGCAGGTCGACCAGCTCCACCGGCTCGGCCACCACCTGGGTCGCGACCCCCGGGCCGGTCACGACCAGCGGCACCCGCACCAGCTCGTCGAACAGCGACTGGCCGTGCAGCCACTGCTTGTGGTCGTAGAGCTCTTCGCCGTGGTCGGAGGTGACGACGATGTAGGTGTTCTCGAGCAGGCCGCGCTGCTCCAGCCGCTCGAGCAGCTTTCCGAACTCGCGGTCGACGAAGCGGATCTCGGCGTCGTAGAGCCGGGAGAGCCCCTCGAGCACCTCGTCGTCCGCGCGCGCGTACTCGGACAGCGGGAAGGGCGGCGCGTCCTTGTCGATGTAGGTCGCCGGCAGCGACACCGGCGCCTGGCCGCCCTCGTTGATCAGGTCGACCGGCGGCGAGTACGGCGTGTGCGGGTCGATGTACTGCATGTACAGGAAGAAGGGCTGCTCGCCGTCGAAGCCGTCCAGCCACCGGAAGGCCTGCTTGTTCAGGAGCGCCGCGCCGGCGTGCTCAGGGTCCTTCTTCTTGGCCTTGGCCGGCTTGCCGTCGCCGCCGCCCGCGAGCGCCGGCAGCAGCCGGAGCCGGATGGTGCGCTTGACGGTGTGCTCGAGCAGCCCGATGGCGGCCCGCCGCACCAGGTGGCTGCCGGACTCCCCGAAGACGTCGAAGCCGCGGTCGAAGCCGTAGGTAGGGGAGATCTGCGGGTTGGCCGAGAAGGCCGCGGTGTGGTACCCGCGGGCCTTCATCACCTGGGCCAGGGTCGGCAGGCTCGCCGGAAGGGCGTCCAGGTCATCCTGGATGTCGTGGCTCGACGGGTAGAGCGAGGTCATCAGCGACGCCACCGACGGCCGGGTCCATGATGCGTGGGCGTAGGCGGCGTCGAACAGCGTGCCCTTCGCGGCCAGCTCGTCGATCACCGGCGAGGTCGGCCGCTCATAGCCGTAGCAGCCGAGGCGGTCGGCGCGCAGGGTGTCGATCAGGATCATGACCAGGTTCGGCGGCGCCTCCCCTTGGTAGGCCTCGATGCCGAGCTCGGCCTTGGCGCCCTCGTCCACCGCCACCAGGACCACGCCGTGGGACATCCCGAGCACCACCAGCGCGAAGACTGCCGCGAGGGAGCCGCGAGCGGCGAGCTTGCCCCCGAACCAGCCGACCACGCAGGCCAGCGCCAGGCCGGCGGCGAGGCTGCCGTAGAGGGCGCCGGCGCCCGGATCCTTGCCGATGAACAGGCCCGAAGCGAGCCAGGCCCCGGCCAGCAGGACCACGGTCAGGCCGGCGGTCCAGCCGACCGCCCGGGCCAGCGCGCGGCGGAAGAACAGGCCGTGCAGGACCATGCCCAGGCCGCCGCAGAACAGGAGGTAGTAGGCCTCGATCCGAAGCATTTCGGGCAAGGGTGTGCGGACGCCGACTCCTGCAACCGTCAGCAGGAGGCAGCTCTCCACGGCACCCACCGCCAGCCCCAGCAAGGCCCCGGCGAGGAAGCCGCGGACGGCCCTGGCGGGCATCGAAGGCGCTGCGTTGACCTCGTTCATCCCCTCAAGATACCACGCCCGGGCTCCCGGCCCGCCCAGGCAGTGAGGCGACAGGGGCGGCCAGTGTTATGCTCTTGCCTCGATGGCACGGCGACCTGCTGCGATCGACGGCCTTCTCTCAGGCTGGGCCCTGGGAGCCTGGGACGCTGGACTAATCCTCTCGAATGCGCAGTTCGCGGGGACGCTGTGGGTCTATGTCCTGACCCTGGCCCTGGTGGCGATGGCCCTCTATGGCTGGGGCGGCTGGCTGATCGGCCGGTTCTCACCCGTCCGGCCGCCGTGGGCGGTGCTGGTCCCGCTCGGCTGCTGCCTGGTCCTCTACTACCTGCACCAGTTCCACGGCCTCCCGGCGATGGCCGGCTGGCCCTGGCCGCTGGCCGGCGGCATCGCGGCCCTGCTGCTCTACCGCGCCGCCGTGCGCGGCACCGCCGAGGTCCTGCCGCGCTGGGTCGGCATGGGGAGCCTCGGCCTGCCGCTGCTGCTCGTGATCCTGTTCGAGTTCTCGGGCAAGGAGCCGGTGGTCATCCGCTCCGGCAGCGGCGCCGACGCCGGCGACCGACCGAACGTGGTCCTGGTGACCTGGGACACCGTGCGCGCCGACACCCTGCCGCTCTACGGCGGCGGCGGCCTCGACATGCCCGAGCTCGAGCGGCTGGCGGCCGAAGGCGCGCTGTTCGAGGACTTCCAGTCCGCGGCGTCGATCACCGCGCCGGCGCACGCCTCGATGCTGAGCGGCCTCTATCCGCCCAGCCACGGCCTGCGCGCCAACGGCGAGAGCCTGCTCACGGAGGGTCTGCCGCTGCTGCCGGTGATCCTGGACCAGGCCGGCTACGCCACCGGCGGCTTCGTCTCCGGCTACCCGATCCGCGCCAGCTTCGGCTTCTCGGAGGGCTTCCAGCACTTCGACGGGCGCTCCGATGCCAACCTGATCGACACCTTGGGCGAGCTGTGCCGCTTCTCCTCGGCGCTGCTGCGGGAGCTGATCCCCGAGCAGGCCAGCAGCCGCTACACCGTGCCCGGCGCGCTGACCGTGGACCGGGCCGTGAGCTGGTACGAGCAGCAGAGCGGGCCGACCTTCCTCTGGGTCCACCTCTTCGACGCCCACGGCCCTTACACGCCGCCGGAGGCCTTCCGCGAAGCCGCCCTGGCCCGGCGCGACGAGGGGCCGCACGCGGTCGCGCCCGAGCTCGAGGATCGGGTGGTGCTGCAGCGCGGCGAGATCGCCTGGCTCGACCACCTGCTGGGCCAGCTGCGCACCTCGCTGGAGCGCCGCGACCCCGGCCTCGAGAACACCCTGATCCTGCTGGTCGCGGACCACGGCGAGTGCTTCGGGGAGGGCGGCCTGCTCGAGAACCACGAGGCCAGCCTGTTCGAGGCCACCCAGCGCGTGCCGGCGGTGATCCGGCTGCCCGGGCGGACCCCGGAGGCGCGCCGCGGCGAGCGCCTGGAGACGTCGGCTAGCCACGTCGACCTGGCGCCGACCATCCTCGAGCTCGCCGAGCTGCCGCCGCTGCCCTCGGCCCAGGGCAGCAGCCTGGTCCCGGCGCTGACCGCCGGCGGCGACCCCGACCCGCTCTCCGGCCGCGGCCGCTACATGGAGGCCTACCAGCGGCGGCTCGGCGACAAGCGCCTGTCGGGCTGGGTCAAGGACGGCTGGAAGGCGGTCTGGGCCATCGACGGCAGCAGTTCGCTCTACCACGTCGAGACCGGCGACCGCGACCGCGCCGCCGAGGAGCCGGCCCGGCTCGACGCCCTGCTCCAGGAGGGTCGGGCCTTCCTCGAAGGCCTGCCCGTCCGCGGCAACGCCGGCATGGACCTAGACCTCGAGCAGCGCCACGCGCTGCAGCACCTCGGCTACCTCGACGTCGAAGAGGAGGAGTGACCCTCCGGTGTCAGGCTCCTTCATGCAGTCTCGCCCAGACTGCGTGAAGGAGCCTGACACCAATCAGGCGTTGGGCGCCGAGGGGTCTTCGAAGAGGCGCATGAGGCGGTTGGCGACGAACAGCCGGGCGGCGCCGGACCAGCGGCCCGCCTCCCAGCCGGTGACGCCGAGAGCGTGCATGGCCCGCAGCCAGCCGGCGCCGCGGCCGCGGTAGTTCTGGCGGAAGTAGGCCCGGGGGATGGCCTCGAGGTCGAGGGGCACGCCGTCGCAGACGCGGTTGGTTCCGAAGGTGGCGCGGTAGCCGACCTCATCCAGGGCGATGCGCACCGCCCACGGGCTGGAGCCGCCGCCGGGCCAGGCGAAGAAGGGCACTTCGTGGCCGAGGATCCCCTCCAGGACCTGCTTGGCGCCGCCGAGGTCGCGCAGGATCCGCTCGTGGCGCTGCTCCTCGCTCTCCTCCCGGTGCTGCCAGCGGCCGGCCTCGACCCGCTGCTCGAGGACCTGGCGCCAGTCCGCACGATCGAAGAAGGCCGCGCCGCCGCCGTCGGCGACCAGGGCGCAGAGCTCCTGCTCCAGCCGCGGGTCCGGTTCGATCGCGCGCGCCGCCGAGGCCCACTCCGAGCGGTAGACCGGCGCGCCCCAGGGCACGACTCCGGCCAGGGCGTCGGACTCCTCGCGCGAATTCTGCTCCGGAGTGCCGCGGCCGCGCTCCAGCCACCAGCAGCGGGCGCCGGGGCGGTGGAAGTCCACCACTTCCCCGGAGACCGGCAGCCGCCCGTGGCCGGCGGTGTGGGACTGCACCTCCAGGGTGCCCTCCTGGTCGAGCAGCCGCAGCTCGGCCGCCGACAGGTAGCCCCGCTCCGGGGCGTCCGGCTGCTGGTCGACGGTCGGCCGCACCGCCTCCGGGTCGGGGTGGAGGAAGTCGGTGGCGACGAAGACCGTGCCGCGCAGGCCGTGGCGGCGCAGCATCGGCGCGACGTAGCTCCAGTTGTCGAGGTAGCCGTCGTCGAAGGTCAGCAGGACCGGCCGCTTCGGTAGCGGCGCACCCGCCTTCAGGTGGGCGTAGAGCTCGGCGCAGGTGATGCCCTGGTAGCCCTGCCGCCGCAGGCCGCTGAGCAGCCGCTCGAAGGGCCGGTCGGGCATGGTCAACTCGCCGCCCGGTCCGAGCGCCTCGGTGCGCCGGCGGCGGACGCTGTGGAAGGTCAGGATCGGGACGCCGCCCAGGCAGACGCGCTGGTGCATGGCTAGCCTTCGCGCCGCCTGCCGCTGTCGTCGCCGTCCGCCTGACCCGGGCTCACTCCTCCTCCTCGTCCTCGACGTAGCCGAGGTCGTTGAGGTCCTGCTGCATCTCCTCGTCGATCTCCGCGGTCTCGACGTCGCCGACCTGGTAGGCGCCGGCGGCGTTGCGGCGGTCGAGCAGCTGACCCTTCAGCTCGGCCAGCCGCTCGGGCTTGGATTCGGCCAGGTCGTCCTGCTCGCCCGGGTCGGTCGCGAGGTCGAAGAGCATCCAGCGGACTTCGCCCTGGTGCTCGATCCGGACCAGCTTCTCCTTGCCGATCACCCAGGCCGTGAGCTCGGACGAGCGCAGGTTGCTGATCAGCGCCTCGGTGGCGCCGCCGCGGTCGCCGCCGGCGATC
Organism: uncultured Planctomycetales bacterium; assembly: GCA_964482495.1. GTDB lineage: Bacteria > Planctomycetota > UBA1135 > UBA1135 > UBA1135 > J029. The sequence goes on along the minus strand of CAYZXS010000024.1, from coordinate 54,198 downwards.
AGGTCGTTGAGGTCGCTGCCCTGGATGCGCTCCGGGATCGGGGCGCCGACCCAGGTGGCGATGGTCGGGTAGAGGTCGATCAGCTCCACCGGCCCCTCGACCACCCCGGGCTCGATGCCCGGGCCGTCGATCAGCAGCGGCACCCGCGCCAGCTCCTCGAAGGCGGACTGGCCGTGGCCGAACTGCTTGTGCTCGAAGAACTCCTCGCCGTGGTCCGAGGTGACGATGACGTAGGTGTTGTCGAGCAGGCCCAGCTCGCGCATGCCGTCGAGCAGCCGGCCGACCTCGCGGTCGCAGTACATGATCTCGGCGTCGTAGAGCTCGCGCAGCTTCGCCAGCCGCTCGTGGCTGAACTCTTCCACCCCGAAGAAGGGGAAGGGCGGCTTGCCGTGGACCGGGTTGGCGTTGCTCAGGGTCTCGGCGCTGGGCTGCTCCATGCCGATCTCCTCGAGGAAGTCGGCCGGCGGCAGGTAGGGACCGTGCGGGTCGATGTACTGGACGTAGAGGAAGTAGGGCGAGCCGTCGTGCTGCCGGCTCCAGCTCAGGGCCCGGTCGGTGAGGTCGGCGGCGCGGTTGGTCTCTGGGGTACGGTCGGCGGCGCTGCGGACCCGCAGCATCTCCATCACCCGCTCCCAGGTGGTGAAGCGCAGAACCGAGTTGAGCTCGGCCGAGGCGTGGGTCCAGAAGGTGCCGAAGCCCTGGTCGAAGCCGAAGACCTCGGAGACGTTGCGGTTGGCCGAGAAGCAGGCTGTGGTGTAGCCCTCGGCCTGGACCGTCTCGGCCATGGTCTGGAGCTCGGAGGGGACCCGGATGTCCAGCCGGTTGGTGCGGTGGCTCGCCGGGTAGAGCGAGGTCATCAGCGAGGCCACCGAAGGCCGGGTCCAGGTCGCCTGGGCGTAGGCCTGGTCGAAGCGCAGCCCCTCCTGGGCCATGCCGTCCAGGGTCGGGGAGGTCTGCTTGTCGTAGCCGTAGCTCTGCAGGTGGTCCGCCCGCAGGGTGTCGATCAGGATGAAGAGCACGTTCGGCGCGCCGGCCTCCGCCGCGGAGACCTCCGGCCCTTGCGTCGGCGCGTGCTTGGAGGCGCTGGCCAGGACGCCGCCGTGGCCGATGAGGGAGAGCACCAGGATCACGGCCACCGGAGCCGGCGCCCGGCCGAGGCCGAAGCCCGCCGCCAGGCAGGCGCCGGCGAGCAGGCCGTTGGCCACCAGCGGCCCGAGCGCGAAGGTCGAGACGCCGCCGTAGTAGACCTGGTGGATCATCGAGGTGCCGGTGACGAAGGCCATGCAAGCCAGGGTCGTGAACAGCACCGAGGAGGCGCGGTTGGGGCGGAGCCGGCGCGGCAGGAAGGCCAGCACGACGGCGCCGACGGCGCCGGCGGTGGCGTAGCGCAGGGCGACCCGGAAGGAGTCGCCGAGCGGGTCGACGAAGGCCAGGTCGGTGGAGCTGGTGACGACCAGGGACTCCAGGGCGCCGACGGCCCAGCCGGCGCAGAAGCCGAGCAGGGCGTTGAAGGGGAGGCGGCGGGCGGGGGACATGGTGCTCATCCGGTGGTGGCTTCGGAGCGGGGCAGGAGGGGCTTGATCTTGGAATTAAAGCAGAAGGGCCCGATCCGGAGGTGGCGTTTGCGGCCGACGTCCTGGAAGCCGTAGCGGGCGTGGAAGCGGCGGGTGGGGCGGTTGCCGGCCTCCAGCATGGTGAAGACCCGGTCGACGTCGCGGCCGGGCAGGACCTCCTCGATGCAGTGCTTCATGCCGAGGTGGCTGACGCCGAAGCCGCGCCGCTCGGGCAGGCACCAGCCCTCGAAGCAGTAGGCTTCGCGGGGTCCGGGCTCGATCAGGCAGCGCATCTCGGGGTCGTAGTGGGGGCAGGTGCAGAACCACTGCTGCGCCAGGACCGCGCCGTCGAGGCGGGCGATGGTGCAGTAGTAGCCGGGGGTCTCCAGCCGCTGGCGGTACCACTCCCGCTTCATCGGGAAATTAGCCGCCAAGCTGTCGAGGTCGTCCAGGGTGGCGAGGGTGACGACCAGACCCTCGGGCAGGATCAGGCGCGGCGGCTCCTGGATGGGGAGGTCCAGGGCCCGCTCGCACACGATCAGGTCCTTGTGCCGGTAGAACTTCCATTTCAAGGCGCGGAGGACCTCCATCGGCCCTTCCCGGAACAGCTTCCGGAGCGCGCGCAGCGGCAGGAAGCCGCGGCTCATGAGGCCTGGAGGCCTTCCTCGCGCTGCATCCTGCGGTGGCAATTGTAAACCACGTAGATCAGCGCCGCGTGCATCCACATCGCGTGGTCGGTCAGCGGCGAGTGGATGTTGTACATGCTCTTGACCCACCAGGAGATGAGGCCGACGAAGGTGGCGGTCCCGACCAGGGCCAGGAAGTCGTCCTTGAGGCGCCAGACGCCCCAGGCCTTCTTCAGGTTGTGGAACCAGAACATGACGTATCCGATGGCGCTGATCAGGCCGGCCTCGGCCGCCCAGAGCAGCAGGCCGTTGTGCACCCGGAAGGTCAGGGTGCTGGCGTAGCGGCCGTCGAAGGCCGCGTACTTGTGGATGTTGCCGGTGTAGGAGCCTAGCCCGACCCCGGAGAAGGGGTTGTGGGCGATCACGCTCAACGCCGTGATGAACTGCGGCACCCGGGCGAAGGTCGAGCCCTTGTCGTCGGCGGTCAGCCGCCGCTGGATCTCGTCGATGCCCATGAACATGACCACCAGGACGACGATCCCCGCCATCACCGGCGCCCAGATGCTGCGCACCTGCGGCAGGCCGACGCGGCGCTTGGCCAGGTGGTAGGTGGCGAAGCAGTTGAAGACCGCGCACACCCAGCCGGCGCGGGAGAAGGTCAGGACCAGGGTGATGTTCAGGACCACGAAGGTGGCCCAGAAGGCGCCCCGCGCCAAGGCGGAGATGTTCCGCTGCAGCGCCATCGCCAGCGGCAGCGGCCCGACCAGGACCAGCCACTCGGCGAAGCGGTTCGGGTGGCCCATCAGGGCGCCGGTGCGGATCAGCGCGCCGCCGGGGATCTCTTCGGCGCGGATCTTGGTCTCGCCCAGGAACTTCAGGCCCAGCGTGCCCCCGGTGGCGTACTGCGCCCACGAGATCAGGCTCTCGATCCAGACCTGGGCGCAGACCCCGATGACGATCCACCGCAGCACCGAGACCTGGTCGACCTTCTTCGACAAGTAGACGAAGGCCAGGGCGTAGCGAACCAGCTCCACCCAGAGCATGAAGGAGCCCGGCAGGTAGACCGAGTGGATGGGGAACATCAGCGCCGCCAGCACCATCAGGCCCAGCCAGCGGGCGGCGGGGCCGATCTTCGGCGTCGGGCGGTCGCGCCGCAGGCAGACGTCGACGAACCAGTCCACCCACAGGATCAGCAGGAAGATGTCCTTCTCCCAGAAGGCCACCCCTGGGGGCATGCCGCGCTCCAGGACCCCCGGCGGGAATTCGTAGACCTGGAGGTTCAGGGCCATCGGGAAGGTGAAGGCCAGCAGCCCCGTGACCAGGTTGATGAACTGGCGGTAGGTCAGCAGCCAGGCCGACAGCCCGGTGCAGATCAGCAGCGCCATCAGGATGACGAGCTGCCACAGGCCGCCCCCGTAGTGGGTGACGGCGGCGCCGAGGGCCGCCAGCGCCGCGGCCGTGACCGTGACCACCCCGACCACCGCCGACGGGGCTTCCTTTTGGCCGGAGAGCCCGTCGAGGTCGAAGGTGTCGCGGCGGCTGCCGAAGGCCACGGGGTCAGACGCGGCGGTAGAGGAGCCGCGGGATCGGGTCGCGGCGCTGGGTCAGGACCGCGCCGAGGACCTTGTCGCAGTAGCGGTCGAGCATGGACTGGCCGCGGCGAGCCACCTCGATGTGGACGCCGGAGCCGCTGACCACGAAGACCGCGGCCTCGGCCGAGGAGGCGTAGAGGCCGCCGTCTGCGCCCGCCAGCGGCAGGGCCGACATGACCACCAGGCTGGCCTCGGCGCCGGCCGCTTCGACCGCCTTCTTCTGCTCGGCGACCCCCATGCCGGAGAGGTCGAGGACGGTGACGTTCCCGGTCTGGACCGCCGGGTTGACGACCCCGTCGGGCGTGGCGAAGACCACCGACTTGCCGTCGAGCGCGGCCGCGACGGCGACCGCCGAGGCCATGGTCGCGGCGCCCTCGCCCGTTGTGGAGGAGGCCAGGCAGACGGTCTTGACCTCCGCCTGCTCGATGGCCGCGAGCACCAGCTTGGCGCCCTTCATCACCGGCTCGGGAAGACCCGAGGTGAAGGCGCTGTTGGGCAGCCGCGCCAGCGAGGCCAGCACCGGCAGGCCGAGCTCGGACTCGACGTCCTGGACCGTGGAGACCCGGCCGTGGAAGTAGGCCCGCAGCAGCGCGAAGGCGATCGCGCCGGGGATGCCGAGGATGAAGCCCAGCAGCGCCAGCACGAAGCGGTTCGGGAAGTAGGGCTTGACCGGAATGGTGGCGTGCTGGATCACCCGGACGCTGGTCAGCTGGTCCGCGTCCATGGCCTGGGCGATCCGCTGCTCTTCCTGCTTTGCGGTGTACTGCCGGTAGGTGGCCTCGACCTCGGACCGCTGCGAGAGCAGGTCCTCGTAGTAGGCGCGGTCCTTCTCGACCTCCTTGACCTCGGCCTCGAGGTTGGAGACCCGGCGGGTGAGGAAGGCCTTCTTGGCCTGGATCTGCTCAAGGAGCTTCTGGCTCGTGGAGGCGAACTGCTGGCGCGCCAGCTCCTCGGCGTCGGGGTCGATGCCCTCGGAGCGGGTGATCTGCGCCTCGAGGTCGAGCAGGCGGTTGTAGTAGTTGGCCAGCTCCGGGTGCTCGGTGAGGGAGGAGGCCTGGAGCAGGTTCTCCTCGGTCTCGTCGACGGCGTCGAGGGAGAGCAGCGCCTGGCGGTCGGCGTTCAGGTCCTGCACCAGCAGCGAGCGCTGCTGGGTCAGGTCGCCGCCGTCGTGGCTCATCCGGAAGTCGGTGATCTCCTGCTGGAGCCGGTCCAGCTCGGCCTTCTTGGCGGCGACCTCGACCTCGAAGAAGCCGAGGGCCCGGCCCTCGCTGTGGATCGTCGTGTGCTGCTCCAGGTACTCCTCGAGCAGGAAGTTCATGGTCCGGACCGCCGTCTTCTTGCCGAAGTGGTGGTAGATCAGGTTGATGACGTTCGAGCCGGGCTCGATCTCGACCACCATCTTGTTGTCGAGCTGCCGGATCAGGGCTTCCTTCGGGTCGAGCTTCTTCTTCAGGCCGATCGAGTAGCAGAATTCGTCGAAGCCGTCCATCAGGCTGCTGAAGAAGGTCGCCTCCTTCTCCTCCAGCCCCTGCTCGGCCATCAGCCGCTCGGCGGTGCGCTGCCGCACCGGGTAGCTCAGCATGATGGTCATCTCGCCGACCACGTCCTCCATGGTGGCGTCGAGCCGCGCGGCGGTGTTCGCCGTGGCCACGCCGGTGGGCGCCTTGTAGCGTCCGGACTTCACCAGCACCTTGCCCTCGACCTCCCAGATCGGCGGGAAGTTGTAGGCGATGATCATCAGGAAGGCGAAGAACAGCACGAAGAAGCCGAGCATCGCCTTGCGAAACTCGAACAGCGCGCGGATCACGCGGCGGGGCGTGTCGGTCCTGCGTTCGGTGTTGGGGGGCGCGGTCATGGCTCAGTTCCCGGTGTTCAGGCGATAGGAGACGCCGACATTGATCGGCAGGTTGCGTCGGATGTATTGATCGATCGCCCGGTTGGTGTTGCCGACGCCGGTGCGCAGGATCACGACCACGTCCCGCGGGCGGACGCGGACCATCGGCAGCGGGTTGCCGTGGGCCAGGGCATCGTCGACGTCGTAGAGATTGGCTTCGATGACGTCGTCGTCGCCGCGGGACATCAGGAGCACCCGGCTGAGCTCGCCGTACTCGGTCTCCCAGCCGGCGTTGGCGACCGCCTCGATCAGGGAGACGTCGCCGGCCATGGTGAAGGTGCCGGGGCGCACGACCTCGCCGACGACGGTGTACATCGCCTCGGCGTTGAAGGAGGTGTTGACGATCACCTGGAGGCTCGGCATCCGCTCCTGGAGCATGGCGTTGAGGTCGCTCTCGAGCTCCTCGAGGGTGGCGCCGGCGACCTCGACCTGCCCGGTCCCTGGCAGGGAGATCATCCCGTTCCGGTTCACCGTCAGCTCCCGGGTGGAGCCCGTGGGGCTCCGCAGCAGCATGTCGATGAATTCCTGGGTCAGGGTGTCGCCCGCGAGCAGGAAGACGTCGACCTCCGCCTTGGCGATGCCGGCGGCGACTAGGCCGTCCTGGAGCACCTTCTGGACCTCGTCCAGGGTCTTCCCGGCGGCCTTGAAGCGGGGCACGAAGTGGAAGGCGATGGTGCCGTCCGGGGCGATCGTGGTGTCCAGCTGGAGGTCGTCCCGCTTCTGGACGTGGATCGAGAGCTGGTCGTTGACGCCGAGGCGATAGTCCTCGACCGGCGCGAAGACCCGGGAGAACTCCAGGGTCAGGCCGTCGCCCGGGGATACCCGATAGGGCGCAGGGAGCGGCGTGGCGGGCGGGCCCTCGAAGGGAGCGTTGAGGGTGACCACGCTCGCGCAACCCGGGGACAACAGGAGAATTAGGGTGGCGAGGCAGGCGTTGGCCTTATTCACGATTCGAAGACTTTGGGCGAAACCGAAGCCGGTTGCGGCGCGGGACGAGCCCGGCGGGCGCTCAAGAATCCAGGGCCTCTAAGTCTATTCGAGCGCCGGGTTTTCGTCATGGACCGGCGGGCGAAACTTGCTTAGGCTTCGAGACGGTGAATCCTGCTCCTGGAATCCAGGAGCCCCTCCCCAGATGAGCTTCCTCCGCGACAGCCTCGGCGGCGCAGCGCTGCAGATCGTGGCGGTGGGTCTGCAATTCGTGGGCGGGGTCATGGTCGCGCGGGGCCTCGGGGCGGAGGGCAAGGGCCTGCACGCCCTGGTGATCCTGATCCCGGACCTGGCGCGGGCGGTCTCCCACATGGGCTTCGGGATGGCCTGCACCAGGCAGATCGTCAAGGAACCCTCAAAGTCCGGCTCGGTCACCGCCAACCTGCTGGCGTTCTCGCTGGTGGTCGGCCTCATCTTCTGCGCCGGCCTCTTCGCCGCCTTCCCGCAGCTGGAGCAGTTCGTCAAGGCGGAAGGAAGCGAGGCCCTGGAGGCCCTCGGCGGCGACCTCGGCCTGGCGATCTCCCTGGCCATCCTGGGCCTGCCGTTGCTGATGCTGGAGGGCTTCCTGAGCGGCGCCCTGGTCGGCCGGCGCGCGGTGCTGGCCGCCAACGTCGCCAAGGTGGTGCAGACCGGGAGCTTCGCGGTCCTGGTCCCGCTGCTCTTCTCCTGGGACGGCACCACGGTTTCGGCGGCGGTCAAGGCCTGGGCCTTGTCATTCGCCCTCGGTGACGCGGTCGCCCTGGTGGCGTTGATGTTCGTGGTCGTCGGGAGGTGGAAGCCGGACCTGGGATTGGCCGGGAAGGCGTTCACCTTCGGCATCAAGGCCATGCCGACCTCGATCGCGGTCTACCTGCTGCTCCGGCTCGACGTCGTGCTCGTGCGCTACCTCGGCAACGCCGAGATGGTCGGGATCTACTCGATCTCCGCGGCCTTGGCCATGATGTTCCAGATCGTCGGCTTCTCGGTCGAGCGGGCGATGGTGCCGCGGATCATGGGCAAGAGCAAGGAGGAGGCCGACGTCCTCACGCCGCTCGTGACCCGCAGCTTCCTGCTGGTGGCGGTGCCGTTGGCGCTGGTCTCGGCGCTGCTCGCCTGGCCCTTCGTGCCGTTCATCTTCGGCCAGGAGTTCGCCGGCGCGGTGCTGCCCCTGGCCCTGATCCTGCCCGGCATCGTCCTCGGCAACGTCGGTCAGATCGCCAACACCGACCTGCTCGGCCGCGGCTTCCCGGGCTACGCCGCGATCAGCGCCCTGATCGCGCTGGCGGTCAACATCGGGCTCAATTTCTACCTGATCCCGCGCCACGGCATCGTCGGCGCCGGCTTCGCCTCGCTGGTCTGCTACTCGCTCTTCGGCCTGCTGCTGGCCGTGATCTACCGCCACCTGACCGGGGTCAAGGTCCGGGAGCTGGTGATCCCGAAGCGCGAGGACGTCGGGCGGATCCTGAAGGTCCTCCGGCGCTCCTGATCGCCGGGCAGGTTGGCGGTCCCGGCTGCGCGGCTCAGCCGCGCCGCTCGAGCATCTCCTGGTAGATCCGCTCGGTCTGCTCCCGCGAGCGGCGGACGTCGAAGCGCAGCGCGGTCTGGTAGCCGGCGGCGCCGAGCCGCTGGCGGCGCTCGGGGTCGTCCAGCAGGGCGCAGGCGGCGTCGGCGAAGGCGCCGAGGTCGCCGTCCTCCACCAGCACGCCGTTGCCGTCGGGCTCGATGATGTCGACGATGCCGGTGACCCGGTAGCCGACCGCGGGCAGCTGCGCCGCCATGCCCTCGGCCACCGCCAGCCCCAGGCCCTCGCGGTGGGTGCCGGTCAGGTAGACGTCGGCGCAGGGCAGCAGCTCGGCGACGTCGCTGCGGCCGCCGAGCAGCAGCACCTGGTCCTGCAGCCGCAGCCGCTCGACCTCCGCCTGCAGCGCGGGCAGCGCCGGGCCGTCGCCGATGATCCAGAGCCGGGTGCGCGGGTGGCGCTCGAGGATCCGGGGCATGGCCTGGATCAGGCGGTCGTGGCCCTTGCTCTCGACCGCGCGGCCGACGGTGGCGAGCACGGCGTCGGCGTCGCCGATCAGGTCAGCGTGGCGGCGCCGCAGCGCGGCGCGCTGCTCGGGCGCGCGCGGCTCCGGCACCTCGATCGCGCTCGGCACCAGGTGGACCCGCTCGGGGACCACCCCGGGGAACTCGAGCAGGCTGTCCCGGACCTCCGAGCCGACCGCGATCAGGGCGTCGGCGCGGCGGTAGAAGCGGGATTGCATGCCCACGCGCAGCCGCGCCCGCAGCTCGCGCGGGTCCCGCTCCGGCGGGATCAGCTTCGAGGAGTGGAAGGTCAGCGCCACCGGGATTCCGAGCTTCCGGCCCACCATCAGGCCGATCCAGTCGGCGTCGGAGAGGTGGGTCTGGATCAGGTCGACCTGGTGCCGCCGCGCCAACTCGAGCACGCCGCGGTAGATCCGGCGCCAGTCGCGCGCCGCCGCCCAGGGCCGCCGGATCGAGGCCCGCTCGATGCCCAGGACCTCGGTCGGGACCTCGGCCTCGCGCAGCAGCGCCTCGGTCGGCCCGCTGCGCAGCATCGAGCACACCACCGGCGCGAAGGGGCCGCCGCGTTGCAGCTTGGTCAGCCGGTAGACGTACAGCTCGGCGCCGCCCTGGGCGAGGGTGGGGAGGAGCTGGAGGGCGACGCGTTGGCGGTCCATGGGCGGCGTTAGCCTGGGGGGCGACAGTCTAGCCACCACCCTCGCATGGCCGCCGAACCCACCCTGCCCGTCCCCGTGCTCTTCGTGCTCACCGATCTCCGGGTCGGAGGCATGGAGCGCAAGGTGGCGGAGATCGTCCAGAAGACCGATCCGGCGCGGGTGCGGCCGGTGGTGGTCTGCCTCAAGGAACCCGGCGCCCTGGCTCCCGAGGTCGAGGCCGCCGGCGTCCGGCTCTACTCGGGCCTGCTGCGGAGCAAGAAGGACGTGGCGGTGCTGTGGCGGCTGCGGCGGATCATCAAGCGCGAGGGCATCCGGGTGGTCTGCACCATCGGCGACGGCGGCGACCGGATGTTCTGGGGCCGGCTGGCGGCGAAGCTGAGCGGGGTCCGGGGCATCGTCTCGACCCTGCATTCGACCAAGAACCCGCACGGCGGCAGCATCATCGACCGCCCCAACCGCTGGCTGGCGGGCATGACCGACGCCTTCGTCGCCGTGGCTCAGAGCGCCGCCCGCTACCTGGTCGAGGAGGAGGGCTTCCCGCGCGACAAGGTCGTGGTGATCTACAACGGCGTCGACCTCGACCGGTATCAGGGCGCCGGCCGGGTCGAGGCCCGCCAGGCCCTGGAGCTGCCCGCCGACGCCCCGGTGGTCAGCCACGTCGCCGCCTTCCGGATCGAGAAGGCCCACGACCTGCTCCTGCGCGCCGCCGAGCTCGTGGTGCGGGAGGTGCCCGAGACCCGGTTCTTGATGGTGGGGGACGGGCCGGAGCGGCCGAGAATCGAGCAGATGCGTGCGGAAATGGGGCTGGACGAGGCCGTCCGGACCCTCGGCAGCCGCTCCGACATCCCGGAGATCCTGGCCGCCGCCGACCTCTCGGTCTTGTGCTCCTACGCCATGGTCGAGACCTTCCCCAATTCAGTGCTCGAGGCCATGGCCTCCCGCCGCCCGGTGGTCTGCACCGACGTCGGGAGCATCGACGAGCAGGTGGAGGAGGGCGTCAACGGCTACCTGATCGCCGAGGGCGACCACGAGGCGCTCGCCGACCGAATTCTCCGACTGGTGAAGGATCCCGCTCGGGCCCGCCAGATGGGCCTGGAGGCGCGCGCCAAGGTCGAGAAGTACTTCAGCACACAGCGCATGGTGGGCGATCGAGAAGAGCTGTTCCTCTCGCTGGCGGAGGGGGCGGGCATTCCCAGCAGGCTATACTGGGATCCACCCCCTCGGATCGCCTAAGTGGCATCCCGTCGGCGGCCTTGCTCTCCCCTGCTGGCCATGCTTCGACGACACCGCCTTCTCGTTCACCGCCTGCTCGTCTACTTCGACGCGGGCCTCCTGCTGCTCACCTACGCGGTGGGAGTGCGTTTCCGCTCGTGGTTCGTCGCCGACGCCGGCGACTTCACCCGGAGCGAGCTCTATCACATCTTCCTGATCTTGCTGTCGGTGTTCGTCGTCCTGACGGGCAACAAGCTGGCCGGGCTCTACCAGAGCCAGCGGATGCGCTCGATCATCGACGAGAGCAGCAGGATCTTGCTGGTCAACGGGCTGTGCTTCCTGTTCCTGCTGGCGCTGATGACCGGCCTCAAGGTGCAGGCCGCGAACGTCGTCGCGGTGATGATCTTCCAGAGCGCCAACGCCACCCTGGCCGTCGGCGCCCGGTTGATGATCCGCTCGGCCGCGCGGATGGTCCGCCGCAAGGGCTACAACTACCGCCACCTGGTGGTGGTCGCGAGCGCCCGCCGCGACCCCGCGGCGCTGCTGCGGCGGATCCTGGCCCACGACTACTGGGGCTTCCGGGTCATGGCGGTGGTCTACCCGCCGACCGACAAGCAGCCGACCTGGAGCGGCGAGGACCTGCCCGGCGACCCGCCGGTGCTGGCGCGCGAGCAGCTGGTCGAGTTCCTGGACACCGAGCCGATCGACGAGATCTGGGTCGACGGCCTGCCCGACGAGAGCGGCGCCACCTACGACCTGACCTCGGCCGCCGCCGAGCAGGGCGTGGCGATGCGCTACTGCATGCCCCAGAACTTCTTCCCGGGCGTGCGCTGGGGCTTCGACAACTTCGAGGGCCTGACCACCGTCTCGGCCACCCACTCGCCGATGACCGACATCGCCCGGGTGGTCAAGCGCATGATCGACGCCACCTGCGCCGCCATGGTCCTGGTCGCCGCGGCGCCGCTGATGATCGTGGTCTCGATCCTGCTGCTGATGGAGCGCAACGGCGGCGGCGTGCTGTTCCGGCAGGAGCGGGTCGGCCTCAACGGCCGGCTCTTCACCTGCTACAAGTTCCGGACCATGGTGCCCAACGCCGAGGCGCTGCGGGAGGAGCTGGAGAAGCACAACGAGATGGGCGGCCCGGTCTTCAAGATGAAGCGGGACCCGCGCATCACGCCGGTCGGCGCCTTCCTGCGCAAGTTCAGCGTCGACGAGCTGCCCCAGGTCTTCAACGTGCTCAAGGGCAACATGAGCCTGGTCGGCCCGCGGCCGCCGATCCCGAGCGAGGTCGACATGTACGAGCGCAACCAGAAGCGGCGCTTGAGCGTGAAGCCCGGCATCACCGGCCTGTGGCAGGTGAGCGGCCGCAACGAGATCTCGGACTTCGACGAGTGGGTCAAGCTGGACCTCGAGTACATCGACAAGTGGTCGCTGTGGCTCGACCTGAAGATCCTGCTGATGACCATCCCCGCCGTGTTCATGGCGAAGGGCGCGAGCTAGACGCCCGGCGAGGCCCTCCGGGAACGAGCAGGGGCGGAGCCGGCGGCTCCGCCCCTGTCCTCGTCGGTCCCGGCCCTCCGGCGCTGCGGCCGGGGCGTCAGGCCGCCGGCGGCTGCTCGGGCTGGTCTCCCGGCGCCGATGGCGAGAGGTAGGAGATCAGCAGCATCAGGGCGAACATCAGGGTGAGGACGATGAAGGCCAGCGAGTCGACGACGTCCCGGTCCGCGATCCAGAGCCGGTGGTAGGTGGCGTAGGCGAGGATCAGGACGATCGGCACCAGCGCCGACCGGACCCAGAGCGATCCGCGGGTGTTGAAGGAGTGCTCCGGGTCGGCGTCGGCCCGCTTGGTCACGTAGTTGTAGATCATGATCCCGACCATCGAGGCCAGGCCGATGATGGTGAACACCTGCCACATGCCGTAGGGGTCGTAGGTCTCCCAGAGCATGTTGCGGGTCTCCCAGGCGTCGACGCCGAGCGTCTGCTCGAAGAAGGGCAGGATGTCGACCTTGTTCATCTCCGCCATCGTCTGCTCCGCGACCCCCGCCTCTTGGACCAGGTAGCGGGAGGCGAGCACGGTCTTGTCGCCGTCGGCCTGGTAGAGCTCGCCGGCGATCACGCTGCCGAAGGCCCAGCCGATGCCCACCGTGAAGTTGACGTAGCCCATGTAGAGCCCCTCCTTGCCGGGCGGGGCGATCGAGGCCAGGTAGCGCATCTTGGTCGGGCTGGCGGTCATCTCACCGAAGGAGAACAGGCCGACCATGGCGAGGATCCACCAGCCGTTCATGCTCAGGCCGAGCGAGTAGATCGCCACCGCCGAGATGCCGATGCCGATGATGATCGCGGACAGCGACCGCACCTTGCCGGTGATGTAACCCATCGCGAAGGCGAACAGGCTGATCAGCATGGCGTTGAAGTTGATCACCCACTCCTGGGTGAGGTTGCCGCCGTTGATCATCGGCACGGCGAGGCGCGTGTCCTGCCACAGCTGGATGCAGGCGGTGCCGGCGGCGCCGACGGCCCACAGCACCTTCTCCTTCGGCGTCATGGCGTTGCCGTTGGCGCGCATGCACGCCCAGCGCACCGCGCCGACGATCAGCACCAGCGGGGCGCTGAGGTACCAGATCGGCAGCCCGCCCACCGCGGAGTCGAGGAAGGCGGCGGCGTCCCGGGAGTCCACCCAGTCGTCGATGAAGTTCGGGAGGATGTCGAAGAGCTGATAGAACATCAGCCAGAAGCCCGAGAAGGCGATCGTGAAGAAGAACAGGCGCGGCTCGAGCAGGCCGCGCACCGCGTTCAGCAGCACGTCAACGAAGCCCTCGTCGTTCTCCTCGCCGTGGTGCTCCGGCTCCTTGATGATCAGCAGCGGGATGAAGTTCAGGCAGATGCCCGCGGCGCAGGCCAGGAAGACGTAGTCCCAGGACCAGACCCGCAGCACGCCGGCGAGCATCGGGCCGATGAAGCCGCCGACGTTGACCATCTGGTAGAACACCGACCAGCCGAGAGAGGCGTACTTCTTCGGCATCTGGTGGGCGATCAGCCCTTGCAGGCCGGGCTTGAAGATCGCCGTGCCGAGGGCCAGGAACATCGCGCCGGCCCAGAACCAGGCCAGGCTGGAGTCCGTGCCCGCCTCCCGCGCTTCGCGCAACCCAGTCCCGGCGAAGGTCTCCGAGAGGAAGATGCAGTAGCCCATCAGCAGGTAGCCGATGACCTTGAGCACCGTGCTGATGGCGATGTTCAGCTTGTAGCCGTAGCGGTCGGCGAAGCCCCCGGTGAAGATCGGGACCAGGCTCTGCACCAAGGCCCAGACCGCGTAGATCTGGCCTTTCTGGATGTGGTTGAACTCTGGACCGTTGTTCTCGATCGCCTCGACCATGAACACGGGCAGGACGACGCGCACGCCGTAGTAGGCGAAGCGTTCCACGACCTCCATCCAATTGGCCACCCAGTAGAGGCCGGAGAAGCCTGCGAGCTGTTTCAGCAGGGGGTCGTTGGAGTCGGTCTGATTCGAGGCAGAGGCGGGGGAAGCCATGGCCGGAAACCGTAGCAGCCCCCGCCGCTCGTGGGGATTCCGGGGGGAGTCACATGTCCCCGTCCCCGCCGGCCCGACGGGTCAGGATCGCTTCCAGTCCGGCCCGCTCGTCCGCGCTGAGCCGGAAGCTGCTCAGCAGCTCCCGGTAGCCTCGCAGGGTGCCGTCCGGCAACGCCTCCGCGAGCTGGGCCAGTCCGGGCGCCAGATGGGAGTCGCTCTCCACCCCCGGGATCCTGGCGCTGGCGCGCCAGGCTGGGTCGAGCAGCTGCTGGTAGGCGCTGGCCACCGGCTCCGCCAGGCCGCTGCCGGCCAGCGCCGTCCAGGCGGTTCCGCGCACCACCGGGTTCCACTCCCGCCAGGCCGCGGACTCGATCAGCTCCCAGTCCACCCCGCCCTGGTGTTCAGCCGTGACCAGGTAGGCGGTCACCAGGCTGGCGCGGGTCCGGGCCTCGTGGAAGACGTCCTGCATCTCCTGGTAGCCGCCGGGGTCGGCGGCGGGGTCGGCCAGATAGTCGCCCTCGGGCAGCCGGGCCAGCTGACCGGCTTCCAGCAGCTCGGCGTAGACCCCGGCCACCGCCCGAGGATCCCGCTGGCCGAGGTCGGCCCAGGCCCCGAGGAAGCTCTGGTGGAGGCCGAAGCGCTGCTCCGCCAGCCGCAGGGCCGCGACGGCCTGCCCCAGCTCCGCCTGCTGGGCGATCTGGCGCAGCAGGTCCAGCCGCTCGGCGTCGGCGAGCGCCCCGAGCCCCTCCAGGGCGGCGATCCAGCCGCCGCTCCGTTCCAGCGCGAACCACAGCCGGCGCGCCAGCATCCGGACCCGGGCGCTGGGGTCCTCCAGGTAGCTGAGCACGACCGCGTCCTGCTCGAGGTCGAGGTGGCTCCGCAGGGTGTCTTCGAGCATCGCCAGGTAGGCGGAGGCCCGCCCGGCGCCGGTTTGGCCGGCCTGCAGGCCGTCGATTCGGTCGGGGCGGGCGCCGTGGACCAGGTCGAGGTTGGTCGGCCCGAGCAGTCGCTGGCCGCGCCAGGCGAAGGCCGCTGCGCTCCCCGCCCGGTCGCCTCGAGCCGCGGCGGCCACCACCCGCTCCAGGTAGCCCCGCCGGGCGAAGGGCGGCGGCGGCTCGAGGTCCTGCCACACCGTCAGCACCGCCCGCAGCAGCCATCCCAGCTCGCGAACCCGCGAGGCGGGGAAGTCGGCCTGCTCCAGCCGGGCCAGCACCCAGGCCGCCAGGCCGGGGTCCGCCAGCGCCTGCTCCAGCGTCGGGCCGCGGCTGTCCTTGTCGCGGAGCCGTTCGAGCAGCTCCATCCCGGCCGCCGCTGGCGCGTCGACCGCGACCGCCGGTCCGTCGGCGCCGGCTGGCCCCCCCGGACCGGCCGGGCCGTCCCGGTCTGCGGCGGCCGCCAGACCCGGCGCCGGCCCGGCGGGGGAGCGGCCGATCCACCCCGCCGCCAGGACGATCCCCAGGACCAGGAAGGAGCCCAGCGGTACCCAGACGCGCCGCTTCATCGTCCCGGCGGCGGGGGCAGCGGCGGCGTCACCAGCGGCGGCTCACCGCAATGGCTGTCGACGTGAACCGGGTACTGGCCGAACTCGTCGATCGAGACCTGGACGCAGTTCTCGGTCTTCTCGTCGCAGCGGTAGTTGAATTTCAACGCCCGCGCCATGTGCACCTGCAGGATCAAGGTGCCGTGCTTCTCCCCGGTCTCGGTCCAGTAGGGCTCGAACAGGATGAACAGCGGGCACACCGGGTCCTCCCAGGTGAGCGTCACGCCGCCGAAGCGGAACTCCACCATGCCCCAGTCGCAGGCCTGGAAGCCCGACGAGGTGGTGGTGGCGGTGTGGTGCTGGACCGCGCCGATGTCGGGGCAGTCAGCGGTGACCTCTCCGCCCGGGTCCTGGGCGGCGAGCGGGGTGAGCAGGGCCGCCAGCAGGGCGGCGGCGGGAAAGATGAGTCTTCGGTGCATCAACGACCTCCGTGTCCGATGTCTTCTCGGTAACGAAGGGGAAGACGGACCGGGGGCGCGGCGGTTACGCCGGTCTCCGCCGCCGCGGGGGCCGCCGCTACAGGCCGCGCATCCACTCCGGCTTGAAGCCGGCCATGGACGGGTCCTGGATCACGCGGTCGAGCGCCGCCACCAGCGCCGGCTGGTCCTTCGGCAGGGTGCCCGCCAGCGCCAGGTAGTTGCTGGCGTGGTTCGAGCGGAAGACGCTGCCCTCGAGCTCCAGCCCCGCCAGGAACTCGCGCAGCTCGCAGGCCAGCTCCAGCGGGTCGAGCTCGTCGAACTCGCCGCGCAGGTGCTGCTCCCACAGCGGCGTGTCCGGCACCGGGGTCATGACCAGGGTGCTGACGAAGCGCGGCTGGATGGCGTTGACCACCCGGGCCGAGTTCCGGGCGTGCTCGAGCGAGCGCTCGCGGCCGCCGGCGCCGAGCAGGATCATCGTGCTCAGCTTGACCCCGGCCTCGCCCGCCTTGCGCGAGACTCGGATCATCTCCTCGCCGTCGACGCCCTTCTGGAGCCGCTCCAGCACCACGTCGTCGCCGGACTCGATGCCCAGGTAGTAGAGGCCCAGGCCTTTCTGGCGCAGCCGCGTCATCTCCTCGACGCTCCGGACCTGCAGCGACTGCGGCGAGGCGTAGACGCTGATCCGGCGCAGGTGCGGGAAGGCCTCATGGAGCCGGTCGAGCAGCTCCTCGAGGAAGCTGGCCTTGGCCATCAGGGCGTCGCCGTCGCCGAGGAAGACCTTGCGGACCTCTGGGAAGCGCTCGACGGCCCAGTCGATCTCCTGCTGGAGCTCATCGATCGGCCGGACGCGGAAGGCCTTCTCGCGGTACATGCCGCAGAAGGTGCACTCGTTATAGCTGCAGCCCAAGGTGGCCTGCAGGATGAGGGAGTCGGCTTCCGACGGCGGCCGGTAGAGCTTGCCGGAATACTCGATCATCGGTCGAGGGGCGTGGGGCGGCCGCAGCGAGGGCGGCGGTGGGATGGGGGTGGGGCGCCGCGGGGAAGAGGAAGAGGGGATCCGGGCGCGCGGCGAGGATAACCCTACTTCGGCATGGGTCCGGGCCCGTTTTCCTGCTTTCTGGTCCCAGAATTCCGGGGGCGGGAGCCGGGTCTCAGACCCAGAAGGCGCCGGGGAAGAGGGCGGCGGGCGGCCCCCCCTCGTCCACCGGGAGAGGCCGGACCTCGGCGGCGCAGACCTTGTACTCAGCGGTGCCGGTGACGGCGTCGCCGTCGTCGACCGTGAGCAGGTTGGCGCGGGCCTCGGCGAAGTGGAAGGGCATCCACACGCACCCCTTGCGCACTTGTTTGCTCACCGCGGCGCGGCAGCGCACCGCCCCGCGGCGGGTTCGGACCTCGACCAGGTCGCCGTCGCCGATGCCGCGGTCGCGGGCGTCGCGGCGGTGCAGCTCGACGTAGGCCTCGGGCTGCTTGGCGGTGAGCCCGGGCTCGCGCCGGGTCTGGGTGGCGGCGTTGTAGTGGTAGAGGGTGCGGCCGGTGGACAGCACCAGCGGGTATTCGGAGTCGGCGGCTTCGGCGGAGGGGCGGTAGTCGACCGGCTCGAAGCGGCCGCGGCCGCGGAGCACGCCGCCTTCGTGGAGGAACTTGGTCCCCGGCGAGTCCGCGTCCTCGCAGGGCCACTGGAGCCCGCCCCCGGCGTCGAGCCGCTCGTGGCGGATGCCGGCGAACTTCGGCGCCAGCGCCGCCATCTCGGCGTAGACCGCGGCCGCGTCCTGCTCAGGCCAGTCGGCGCCGCAAGCCCGCGCCAGGTCCTGCAGGATCTCGAGGTCGGAGCGGGCCTCGCCCGGCGGCTCGACCGCCTTGCGCACCCGCTGCACCCGCCGCTCGGAGTTGGTGAAGACGCCGTCCTTCTCGGCGAAGCAGCCGCCCGGCAGGATGACGTCGGCGAAGCGCGCGGTCTCGTTCAGGAACAAGTCCTGCAGCACGAGGAACTCGACCTGATTGAGCCCCTGCTCGAGCTTGGCCACGTTCGGCTCGCTGAGCACGATGTCCTCGCCCATGACGTAGAAGCCCTTCAGCTGCGTGCCGGCCACCTTCATCATCTCGTTCAGGTTCAGGCCCGGCTCGGCCCGCAGCGGTTTCCCCCAGGCGGCCTCGAAGCGCGCGCGGGCGTCGTCATCGTCCACGCGCTGGTAGCCGGGCAGGAACACCGGGCTGGCGCCGGCGTCGTTGGCGCCCTGGACGTTGTTCTGGCCGCGCAGCGGGTTCATGCCGGCGGAGGCGACGCCGAGGTGGCCGGTCATCAGCACCAGGTTCGACAGCGCGTAGACGTTGTCGGTGCCGTGGGTGTGCTCGGTGATGCCGAGGGTGTAGTAGATGCCCGCCTTCGGGGTGGTGGCGTACTCGCGCGCGGTGGCGCGGATGTCCTCGGCCGGCACGCCGGTGACCTCCTCCGCCTCCTCCGGCGTGTAGCGCGCCACGGTCTCTGCCATCGCGGCGAAGTTCTCGGTGTTGGCGGCGACGAAGTCCTCGTCGACCAGCCCCTCGTGCACGATCACGTGGGCCATGGCGTTGAGCAGCCAGACGTCGGTGCCGGGGCGCAGCTTCAGGTGGCGGTCGGCGATCGTGGTCATCCAGATCGAGCGCGGGTCGGCCACCACGAGCTTGGCGCCGCGGCGCTTGGCCCGCTTCATCTCCATGGCGATGATCGGGTGCGCCTCGGTGGTGTTGCTGCCGGTGACGAAGAGGAAGTCGGCGTCGCGGATCTCGCCGATCGAATTGGTCATCGCCCCGGCGCCGAAGGTCGTGACCAGACCGGCCACGGTGGGGGCGTGTCAGGTCGCCGCGCACTGGTGCACGTTGTTGGTGCCGAACACCGCGCGCGCCAGCTTCTGCACCAGGTAGTTCTCCTCGCCGGTGCAGCGCGAGCTCGAGACGAAGCCGAGGGCGTCGCGGCCGTGGCGTTCGGCGACGCCCCGCAGGCCGTCGGCGGCGCGCTGCAGGGCTTCCTCCCAGGAGGCCACGCGCAGCGATCCGTCCGCGGCGCGCACCAGCGGCGTGGTCAGCCGGTCCGGGTGGCCGATGAAGTCGTAGGCGAAGCGGCCCTTGACGCACAGGTTGCCGTCGTTGGTGGTCGCGCCCGGCGGCGGGCTGGTGACCTTCACCACTCTGTTGGCCGCGCGGTCGACGTTCAGGTCCATCTGGCAGCCGACGCCGCAGTAGTTGCAGGTGGTGCGCACCCGCTCCAGTTCGGCCTCGGGCGGCGCGCCGGCGGTGCGCGGCATCTTCTCGGTCATCGCCCCGGTGGGGCAGGCGTCGATGCAGCCGCCGCAGAGTTCGCAGGAGGTGTCGAGCAGGCCGCGCATGTCGGCGGTGGCGATCGTCGTCTGCGGTCCGCGTTTCGCCAGCGTGATCGCGGTCACCCCCTCGACCTCCGAGCAGTAGCGCGTGCACCTCGCGCACAGGATGCACTTGTCCGGCTCGAAGAGGATGTAGGGGTTGGGGTCGTCGCGGCCGGCGCGTAACGGCGCCATCTTCGGCCAATCCGCGGCGGCGCCGAACTCGGCCGCCATCGCGTGCAGCTCGCAGGCGCGGCCGCCGCGTTCCGGGTCGGCCGGTTGGTCAGCCAGATACAGCGACAACAGCGTGCGCCGGTGCCGCGCCACGCGCTCGCTCTCCGTCACGACCACCATGCCGTCCTCCGCCGGCGTGGCGCAGGCCGGCGCCATCCGCGGGCGGCCGTCGATCTCCACCAGGCAGGAGCGGCAGCAGCCCGCCGGCTCCAGCCGCGGGTCGTGGCACAGGGTCGGGATCGACACCCCCGCGCGCGCCGCGACCGCGAGCACGGTCTCGCCGGCGGTGAAGGAGACGGATCGACCGTCGAGCGAGAGCTGGTGGCGGCTCTGGATCACGCGTCGAAGTCCTCGGGGAAGTCCTTTAAAGCCGAAGTCAGAGGCAGCGGCGCCGCTTGGCCGAGGCCGCAGATCGAGCCCTCGTTCATCTGCCAGGCGGCATCGGCGACGTGGCGCAGCGCAGCGCGGCGCGGCTCGCCCGGCGCGGCTTCGTAGGCGCGCTCCAGCGCCTCGCGTAGGAAGCGGGTGCCGATGCGGCAGGGCGCGCACTGGCCGCAGCTCTCGGCCTCGAAGAAGCGGAGCTGGTGCAGCGCGGCCTCGGCGATGTTCGCGCTGTTGTTGAGCACCACGATCCCCGCCGAGCCCAACATCGACCCCACTTCGGCCAGGCTCTTGAAGTCCAGCGGCCGGCCCGACTCGCTGGCCGGTAGGAAGCCGGACGAGGCGCCGCCCGGCGAGAAGGCCTTCAGCTCGCCGACCACGCCGCCGGCGGCGTCGAGCAGCTCGTCCAGCGTCACCCCGAGCGGCGCCTCGTAGACGCCCGGCCGCGCCACGTGCCCGCTCAGGCAGTAGAGCTTGGTGCCCGGGCCGGTGCGCCCCAGCCCCGCGAACCAGTCGCCGCCGCGGCGTACGATCGCCGGCACGCAGGCGATAGTCTCGACGTTGTGGATCAGGGTCGGTCGACCCCACAGCCCGACCTGGGTCGGGAAGGGCGGCTTCAGCCGCGGCATGCCGCGCTTGCCCTCGAGCGCTTCGAGCAGCGCGGTCTCCTCGCCGCAGATGTAGGCGCCGTGGCCCGAGTGCAGGTGGAAGTCGATGCCGTCGTAGCGTCCCGTCGCCCGCGCCGCGTCGATCTCGGCCTGCAGCGACCGCCACGGCCCGCCGAACTCACCGCGCAGGTAGCACCACACCTGGCGCGCGCCGACGGCCGCCGCCGCGATCGCCAAGCCTTCCACGACCAGGTCGGGCCGGCGCAGAAGCAGCTCCCGGTCCTTGAAGGTCCCCGGCTCGCCCTCGTCGGCGTTCAGGACCACGTAGCGGGTCTCGGCCGCCTCGCCGCGCACTGCCTTCCACTTGAAGGCGGCCGGGAAGCCGGCGCCACCGCGGCCTTGCAGCCCGGCGGCTTCGACCTCGGCGATCACGGCGTCCGCGCCCAGCTCCGCTGCGCGGGCGAAGGCCGCGCCGCTGCGGTCGCGCTCGCCCGCCAAGTCCATGGCCAGGCTCGGCGCCCCGACGGCATCGCCGCCGGTCGGCGCCACCCCGACCTCGCCGCCCCAGTCCGGCTGTTCCGGCCGCAGCGCCTGCCAGTCGCCGCCCGCACCGTCCACCTCGTCCACCCCCAGCTCCGGCAGCACCACCCGCTCCCGCATCGCCACCGGCGCCCGGTCACAGGCCGCCAGGCACGAGCACTCCGCCACCGGCAGCCCCGCCGCCTCCGCCCGCGCCAGCACCTCCGCCGAGCCCTTCAACACGCACGACAGCCCCGCGCACACCCGCAGCTTCACCGTCGGATCGTCCAACAGGTGGAAGAAGCTGCCGGCGCCGTAGACCTCTGCTTCGGGAATGCCGGTTCGGCCCGACACCTGAGCAGCAGCGCCCGCCGACAGACCCGATTGGGTCAAGCCGTCCAGGGCTTCTGCGCGCGTCGGCTCGTTCATGACCTGTTCGGTAGGCGGCGGGGGCCAGGCAAGGGGGAGCAGGGTAGCAGCCTGGGAAACGGCGAAGGGAGGGGCAGGGGCCGCAAGGCGTGAGCCTTGGTCAGGCCGGGCGGAGGGGGGAGCGATCGTTCGTTATTCACATTTGAGCCTGCAAATGTGAATAAGGCAGGAGGTAATGAACATCGTGTTCATAAGGCGGTGAGAGCCGCTGGAATGCCGACGATCCTGTGGCCTATTCACACTCCACCTGAGACGATGAAACGCACTGGGTGTAGAGCCCGCCCTCTTGAGATGGACACGGATTGGAATAGTGAACGTCAACTCCTCGAAGCTGCCGGAGTCGCCCTCCTTCCGGGGTTGTCCGAGGCCGAGATCCTGGAGGCCGAGCAGCGCTTTGAATTCCGTTTCCCGCCCGACTTGCGCTCGATGTTGATGGCCTTCCTGCCCTCGGGCCGGGACTTCCCTGCCTGGAGGGGCGGGGAAGGCAGGAAGTGCGCCGAGCGCTTCGCATGGCCGTTCGACGGTATTGCCTTCGACATCCGGAACAACGAGTTCTGGTTCCCGGCATGGGGGGAGAAGCCTGACGCCATCGAGGAGGCCGTGGAGGTCGCCCGAGCCGAGGTCGCGAAGGTTCCGAAACTCGTCCCGCTCTACAGCCACCGCTACCTCCCCTCCGAACCGCACGAAGCCGGCAACCCGGTCTTCTCGGTCTACCAGACCGACATCATCTACTACGGCAGGGACCTCCGCGCCTATCTCCAGACGGAGTTCGGCGGCATGAAGTGGGCTGAAGCCGTCGCCGGCGACAAGAGGTCGATCGAATTCTGGACGAGATTGATCGACGAGGACTTCTAGGCTCGGGGTCGTCCCGGGAGCGGCGGTGCGCCCTACTCCGGATCCACCACCAGCACGTTTGCCCGCGCCTTGCCGAAGAACTCGGCGGCCATCTTGCTCAGGGTGTCGGCGTCGACGCCCTGGTAGAAGCCGACCACGGTGCGGATGTCCTCGATCGAGCCGGGGTCGCGGTGGGCGTCCTCGATCGCGGACAGCCAGTAACCATTGGTGCGCCGCGCGTCACGGATCTGGTTGAGGATCGGCTCGCGCAGGCGGTCGGTCTCCTCCTGGGTGACGCCGTCGGTCGCCAGGGAATCCGCGGCGGCCAGGCAGGCCTCGACC
Source organism: uncultured Planctomycetales bacterium (assembly GCA_964482495.1). Lineage (GTDB taxonomy): Bacteria > Planctomycetota > UBA1135 > UBA1135 > UBA1135 > J029. The sequence continues at coordinate 31,486 of CAYZXS010000024.1, read as the reverse complement.
AGGGTGTCGACGTTCTCGGGATCCGCCATCGCCTGGATCATGATCATGCCGTTGCCCGGGAAGACCTCGCTGAGCTGGGCGCCGGCGCCCGGCGAGTAGGCGGCGCCGAGCTTCTCGCGCACCTCGAGCCGCAGGCGGTCGTTCAGCACCGTGCCGAGGAAGCTCAGGCCGCGGCGCCGCGCCGACTCCATGCCGTCCGCCACCGGGTAGTGGATCAGCACCAGCGACTTCGGCACCTGGGTCGCCACCGTGTGCAGCTGCTTCAGGCCGGTCTGGGCCGCCGGCACCTCGCGGTGCGCCGGGTAGTCGCGCAGTTCGCGCCGCGGCGGCAGCTTGCCGAAGGTGCGGGCGCAGGCCTCGACCACCGCCTCGACCTCGAAGTCGCCGACGAAGCTCAGCTCGAGCGGCGCGTCGGCCAGCTGCGGCGCGATCCACGCCTGCACCTGCTCCATGGCCACGGCCTCGAGCGCCTCCTGCGGCGGCAGGCCGAAGCGCGGGTCGCTGGAGTAGATCGCCGGCAGGAACTCCAGGATCATCGGCCCCTGGTGCTGGTGCTTGATGCCCTGGAAGATCAGCGGCACCTGGCGCTTCATCTGCACCATGCCGTCCTCGCGCCAGCCCGGATCGGTCAACCAGGCGCACATCAGCTCGCACTGCAGCAGCAGGTCCTCGGCGGTGGTCGCGCCGCCCAAGAGGAAGCGGTCCTCGCCCGACGACAAACCGGTGCCGACGGTGCGGCCGGCGGTCAGCCGCCGCAGCTCCTCGTTGTCGTGGGCGCCCAGGCCGCCGCCGTTGAAGGCGCTGTCGGCGTAGAAGTCGACCGCGCTGGTCTCGATGCTGGGCGCCTGCGACAGCGCCCCCTCGCCCAGGTTCCCCTGGATCAGGATCTGCTTCTCCTTGAAGTCGGTCCGCTTCAGGTTGACCGTGACGCCGTTGGCGAAGCGCAGGCGGTGGAAGTCGAGGTCCTCGACGTGGGTGCGCTCGACCACCTCGCCCGGCGCGTCGGCGCTCGAGGCGTAGGCGAAGCTCGAGACCACGATCTCCTCCATCTTCTCGACCGGCGCCGCGCGGCTGGCCTCGAGCGCGGCGCGCAGCTGCTGGCCGTCCTCTTCGCCCAGGTCGAGGTTGCCGGTGGCGGTGATCGACAGCGGCCCGGCGTCCCAGGCCTCGACCAGCGCCGCGTGGCAGGCCTCCACGGTCAGCGCCTCGATCGCCGGCTTCAGGATCGCGCGCGTAGTCTCGGCGTCGGTCGGCACGTAGCGCTCCTCAGCCGCCAGCAGCAGCTCGTTGAGCATGCCGGAGCTGTGCTGGGTGGCTTCGCGCTCGACCGCCTCGTCCAGGCCGCGCAGCATGTCGGCGCGCAGCTCGTCGAGCTCGGCCTGCTGGAAGCCGAACTCCAGCGCCCGCCGCATCTCCTGTTCGCAGAAGCTCAGCGCCTCCTGCCACTGCTCCGGCTTGCACTGCACCGTCAGGCTCTCGCTGTGCATCACCGTCAGCTCGTCGCCGGCGCCCAGCCCGGCGCCGAGGAAGGGCGCGTCCTCCTGCTTGGCAAGCTCGCTGTAGCGGAGATTGACCATGCCGTGGGCGTAGTCGAGGGCCAGGTCCTCGACCCAGTGGGCCCGGGTCGGGAAGCGGTCCTCGTAGGGAGTCATCACCGCCACCGTCAGGGTCACCGACGGGATCTCTTCCTCGTAGATGGCGAAGGCGTGCTCGTAGCTGTCGACCTCGCCGCAGACCGGCTCCAGCGCCGGCCGGCCCTGCGGCGGCACCATGCTGGCGAAGGCCTCCTCGAACAGCGCCACGGGGTCGAGCCCGCCGAGGTCGCCGACCACGATCAGGGTCATGTGCTCGGGGCGGTACCACCTCTCGTAGAAGGCGCGCACCGACTCGGCGGTGAAGGCGTCGCGCACCTCCTTGGTGCCGATCGGCAGCCGCGCGGCGTAACGGGAGCCCGCGAAGACCCGGTCGAGCTGCTTCTTGAACATGCGGAAGCCGGCCGAGTCGCGCTCGCGCTGCTCGCCGTCGATGACGCCCTTCTCGGCCTGGACCTCCTCCTCTTCGATCAGCAGGCCGTCGGCGTAGTCGCGCATCACCATCAAGCCCTCGCGCAGGGTCTCGGCGTCGCTGGTCGGGAGATCCAGCTTGTAGACCGTCTCGCTGAAGATGGTGTGGGCGTTGGTGTCTGCCCCGAAGCTCATGCCGTGCTCCTGGAACCACTCGATCAGGGTGCCGGCCGGGAAGTTCTCCGAGCCGTTGAAGGCCATGTGCTCCAGGAAGTGGGCCATGCCCTGCTCGCTCTCGGTCTCGGCCAGGCTGCCGGCATTGACGTGCAGGCGGACGTAGCAGCGGTCCTCGGGCTCGCCGTTGTCGGCCCAGGCGTAGCGCAGGCCGTTGGCGAAGCTGCCGAAGTGGATGCGCGGGTCGACCGGGATGTCGGAGGACTCGTGCGGCCACGGCCGGGCCTCGCCGCGGGCGGTCTGGGCGGCCACGGCGGGCGCGAAGGCCAGCAGGAACAGGATCAGGCAGAGGGCGCGTTTCATGGCTTGTCGGAGTCGCCGCAGCAGCCGCCCTCGGGGTCGGGGGGAGGGGGCGCGGCATCGGGCTGCGCATTCTCGCAGCAGGGGGAGGGTTCGGGGGCGGGCGCTTCGGCGCAGCAGGACTCCGGCGGCGGGCCGTCGTCGGCGTGGGGCCGGATCACCTTGCCGAGGAAGCCGGGCACGCCCAGCCGCAGCAGCGAAGCCAGGTAGGCCAGCGTCAGCAGGCCCAGGCACAGCCACTTGAAGGGGCCGATGTGCTCGTGGTGGTGCGGCATGGCCTCGGCGACCTGGTAGCCGCCGAGGAAGGCGTTGGTGGCCAGGCCGAGCCCGACCGCCAGCGCGATCATCACCAGGGCGAAGGCGCCGGCGACGCGCTTGCCGTGCATCTGCGCCAGCAGGCCGGCGGTGGTGACGTTGGTCGCCGGGCCGGTCAGCAGGAAGGCGACCGCCGCGCCCGGGGACAGCCCCTTCAGCAGCAGCACGGCCACCAGCGGCGTCGAGCCCGAGGCGCAGACGTAGAGCGGCAGGCCGATCAGGGTGGCGATGAGCACGTCGACACCGGCCGGCAGGCCGAGCAGGAGGTCGGCCTCCAGGGTCGGCTCGAGGATGGCGGCGATCAGCAGGCCGAAGACGATCCACGGCGCGGTGTCGTCCATGACCGTGCCGAAGCCGTAGCGGAAGCCGGCGCGGACGCGCTCGGCCAGCGGCGGCCGGGCCTCGTCGGCCGGCGGCGGCTCCTGCTCCCGGCGCCGGCGCTCGGCCATGCCGCCGACCAGCACGCCGACGCCGAGCGCCAGCAGCGCCGCGCCCGCCAGCCGCAGCCCGGTCATCTCCGGGCCGAGCAGGCCGAGGGACAGCAGGATCGCCGCCCAGCCGACCTCGGGCGCGGCGACCAGGAAGGCCAGCGCCGCCGGGGCCGGCGTCCGCGCCTGGATCAGGCTGCGGTACATCGGGATCACGCCGCAGGAGCAGATCGGCAGCGGCAGGCCGGCGACGGTGCCGCGCAGCGCCTGGCCGAAGCGCGTGCGCCCCTGGAAGAAGCGCACCATGGTGCCGGGCACCAGCGCCTTGGTGACCCAGATGGTCAGGGAGGCCGCCAGCAGCGCCGGCGCGCTCTGCGCCGCAAGCTCGACGAAGGCCTGCAGCGCCGGGGTGGCCGCCAGCTCGCCCTCGGCGTGGCCGTGCAGGGCGCTGAAGAGCGCCAGCAGGCCGAATCCAGCAAGGCCGCCGATGCCGGACCAGGCGCGCTCGAGCCCGCTCTGGAGCCCGCCCTTCAATTGGAAGGTGTGGCCGATGACGACGTGCAGCAGCGCGCCGACCATGAAGGCCTGGAAGCCGGCCAGCAGGGCCGAGGAAGCGCCGGCCAGGGCGCTGTCGCTGAACAGGCTGCCCGCCGCGGTCGCCAGCGCCAGCGCCGCCAGCACCGCGGTCGCCGCCGGGCGGCCGTAGCGCGGCCGCACCAGCCACCAGACGCCGACGCCCACCGGCAGCCGGTGCAGGATCACCGCCGCCGCCAGCATGTTGCTGCTGAGCCCGCCGTGCTCGTCGTGCTCGACCAGCGCCGCGCCGTCGAGGAAGGCGTGCAGGCCGAGGGCGGCCACCGCCAGGCCCAGCTCGGCGATCAGGCCGGTCCCCTTGGAGCCGTGCATCGCCCGGTGGATCAGCAGCGGCACAACCATGCCGCCGAGGAAGGCCAGCGCCGCGCTCCACCCCGCTAGCGCGAAGGCCTCGGGCATGACGTGCACCAGCAGCAGGCCGGCGACGGCGACGCGCACGAAGCCGTCCAGCGCCGCGATGGCGCCGCGCGACCGGCTGGTGAGCCGGAACAGCAGCGGTCCGGCGGCCAGGGCCAGGATGCTGAGCGGGAGCAGGAAGTTCACGAACCGGTGCTGAGGTGGCCGCTAGTTGGCGGCGAAGCCGGGATTCTACCCGCGGGGGTGGGCGGCACCGGAGACGCGCGGCGACTTCGGCACCCTCCTTCTACGATGGCGCTGACCGACTTTCGAAGCATGTCCCGATCCTGGTCCAAGCTCCTCCTCGCCCTCCTCGGGGCGTCGCTCCTCGTCCTGTGGTGGGTCGGCGGCGGCGGCGCCCCGGCGCCCGTCGAACCTGTGGCCGAGGTCGTGGCAGAGGCCGAGCCGCTCTCCGCCGCCACGGCGTCATCGGCCGTTCCTCGCGGGCGCGCCGAACTCCCCATCGAGCCGCAGGCTCAGCCCGATCCAGGTCCTCACCACCGCCCACCCGCCCCGCCCGAGGAGGAGGTCGAGGAGTACACGTGGCCGGACCCGGTCCAGACCGGGAGCTGCACGCTGGCCCTCTCCCTGGTGGACGCGGAGACCTGGAAGCCGGTCTCCAGCACCGTCGATCTGTGGCGGCTCGCCGCCCCGGGCAACGAGCGGTGGACCCGCGGTGATCAGCTCCAGGTGACGGTGGCGATGCCTGAGCAGGGCGCGGTGATCCGCGAGCTCCCGGCCGGGGAGTACCGGGTGCGTTGCTATCAGGAGGCCGAGCGGGAGGAAGACCCGGTCGCCTTCACGGTCGAAGGCGGGTGGACCGATCAGGTCCTGCCGATCCGGTTGCCGCGGAGCCACCCCGTCCACCTCCGCGTCTACGACGAGCACGGGGACGAGCTGCGCCACGCCGAGATCAGCGACGACAACATGGAGATCTGGAAGACCGTCGGCAAACCGGCGTGGCGGCAGGCGCGGCAACCGACCGACCCCAGCGGCGTCGAGTTCGAGATCGAGGAGTGGAGCAGCTTCGGCTGGGCCTCGTCCGAAGGATGGGCGGCCATCGAGGCCGGGCCGGAGGGCTTCCTGCTCGGAGAGCCCAGCGAAGAGAGTCGCGATGCGACCGCCCGTTACCGCTATCGCCTCCGCTTTCCCCGCCGCAACGGAGTCATGGTCGCCTGGGAGGGCGGACCGGACCAGCCCTGGCGCTTCGAGGCCGCGGCGCTGCCGCGGGAGCTCCTGCAGCAGCAGCTCGCGCCCTCGGACGGCAGCCCGATCGCCGAGGTCCAGGAGGCGATCGTGTACGAGGCCGAGGCGGTGCGGGCGGAGGCTGAGCCGCCGGGGGCGGTCTGGCACCAGGTCCCCGTCAGGGTCCAGCTGAACAGCCACCCACGCTACGCCGACTTCGAGGCCCGCTTCCGTTGGAAGGAGCGGCCCTGGCCGGTCCACCGGCTGCTGCTGCGCAGCGAGGGCTAGAATCCGAGGGCTGACTCGCAGCTCGCGGATCCGCTCGGACCTCGCCCATGCCCCAATCTCGCCGACGCTTCCTCGGCGCCGCCGCCGGCGCCATCGCCGCGGCGACGCCGCTCTCCGCCCTCGACGCCCGCTCGCTGCGCTGGCTGGAGGAGCTGGCCGCCACCCCGGGCACCCCCAGTGAGCTCGCCGGCGACGAGGACTTCTGGGCCGGGGTCCAACGCGCTTACACCGTCGACCGCAGCGTCATCAACTTCAACAACGGCGGCGTGAGCCCGTCGCCGGAGATGGTCCAGGCCGCCATGAAGCGCCACCTGGACTTCTCCAACGAGCTGCCGCCGCACCACCTGTGGCGCATCCTCGAGCCGCGCAAGGAGGGCGTGCGGCAGAGGCTGGCGCGCCACTGGGGGGTCGATCCGGAGGAGATCGCCTTCACCCGCAACGCCTCCGAGAGCCTGCAGAACCTGCAATTCGGGCTCGACCTGAAGGCCGGAGACGAGGTGGTCACGACGACGCAGGACTACCCGCGCATGATCAACACCTTCAAGCAGCGGGAGGCGCGCGAGGGCATCAAGCTGAGCCTGTTCCAGGTGCCGGTGCCGGCCGAGGACGACGACGAGGTGGTGCGCCGCTTCGCCGCTGCGATCACGCCGAAGACGCGCATCATCCTGATGAGCCAGGTCATCAACCTGACCGGCCAGATCCTGCCGGTGAAGCGGGTGGCGGCGCTGGCGCGCGAGCGCGGCATCCCGCTGCTGGTCGACGGCGCCCACGGCTTCGCCCACTTCGACTTCAAGATCAGCGACCTGGACTGCGACTACTACGCCACCAGCCTGCACAAGTGGCTGTGCGCGCCGCACGGCACCGGCCTGCTCTACGTGCGCCGCGAGCGCATCCCCGAGGTCTGGCCGCTGATGGCCGCCGACGAGAAGCAGCGCCAGGACATCCGCAAGTTCGAGGAGATCGGCACCCACCCGGCCGCCAACATCCTGGCCATCGGCGAGGCCCTGACCTTCCACCAGGGCGTCGGCGGCGCGCGCAAGGAGGCGCGGCTGCGCTTCCTGCGCGATCGCTGGGCGAAGAAGGTCATGGAGCACCCGAAGGTGGTCCTCCGCACCAGCCTCGACCCGCGCTGGAGTTGCGGCATCGCCACGGTCGACGTCGAGGGCGTGCCCTGCGCCGACCTCTACGGCTGGCTGTGGCGCGAGAAGCGGATCCTCACCACGCCCATCGGCCACGACGAGTTCACCGGCGTGCGCGTGTCGCCCCACATCTACAGCACCCTGCAGGAGGTCGACTTCTTCGCCGACTGCCTCCTCCAAGCGGCCGAGAACGGCGTCGCTGAATAGAGGTCAGGCTCCTTCGTGCAGTGACAGCCGCCCGCGCGATCTCCCAATGACTCGCCGATGTTCACCCGGAAGATGAGACGCCGCCTGCTCCTGATCGCCGCCCTCGGCGTCGGCTTGCTCAGCTTCTGCACCGCGCCGCCGCCGGCCGCGATTCCCGCCATGGCCGATCCCGGATTCCGACCCCTGCGCCCGCCCGTCCTCGGCCTCGCCATCCAGGAGGACGCCGCCCTCGGCAGCTACCGCCTGGTCCGCTTCGATCCTGACAGCAGCGAAGCCGCCGAGGTGCTCCAAGAGGGCGACCTGGAGGCCTGCGAGCGCGCCCTGGTCGCCGACCTCGAGCAGCGCTTCGGCGCCGGCCGGCCGAACGTCAAGCTGGCGACCCTCGGCGGCCTGCAGTTGTGGGCCGACCGCATGTGGCTGGGCGGCTGGCGCATCCAGGAGCACGTCTACAGCGGCCACTTCCGGCTGCTGTCACCGCGAAACCTGCGCCAGGCCTGGGGCAGCTGGGAGGAGTGCCGCAGCGCGCTCGAGAAGGTCCGCGTCGAGCGCGGCTTCCCGGCGCCGAAGCCGCGGCTGGTGGTGCTGCTGCACGGCCTCGGCCGCGGCACCTCGCCGTGGGGGAAGATGGAGGAGGCGCTGACCGCCGCCGGCTGGGACACCGCCCGCATCACCTACCCGAGCACGCGCCGCGCCCTCTCCGACCACGCCGCCCAGCTCGCGGGCATCCTCGACCGCGCCGAGGGCGTCGAGGAGGTCAGCTTCGTCACCCACAGCCTCGGCGGCCTGGTCGTCCGCGCCCTGCTCGCCCGCGAGGGCGACCCCTGGCGCGAGCGCATCACCGTCGGACGCCTGGTCATGCTGGCGCCGCCGAGCCAGGGTTCGGCGATCGCCGAGGCCATGAAGGACTTCCTGCCCTTCGAGTGGCTGGCCGGCCCGGCCGGCGGCGAGCTGGCGGTGAAGGACGGCGGCCTGGTGCCGCCGCCGCCTTGTGAATTCGGGATCGTCGCCGGCGGCAAGGGCGACGGCAAGGGCTGGAACCCGCTGCTCGAAGGCGACGACGACGGCGTCGTCACGGTCGAGGAGACGCGGCTCGATGGCGCCGCCGACTTCCTGGTGGTCGAGCGCGTCCACACCTGGCTGATGCGCGCGCCGGAGGTGGTGGAGGCGGTGGAGCGGTTCTTGGAGACCGGCCGATTCAGCCCTTGACCGCCGGCCGGAAACAATCCCGCTTCGCCTGGCAGTCCTGCGGCGAGCAGCCGGTCTGGTCGGGGCCGATCGCGTCCATGGTCTGGGCGCACCAGTAGCCGTTGACGTCGCTGTCGGGGACCATGCCGGGCGGCTGCGCCTGGTCTTCGATGCGGTAGTACATGGTCTTGGCGCGCAGCAGGGCGCAGGCCGGGACGTAGCGGCGCTCGGGAGTGCCGAAGGGGATCTCGCGGTTCTGTTCCATCCTTAGGCCTCCTACCACTGGTCCTCGGAGAAGCCGCCTGCGAGCAGCATGGCGCGCTGGGCAGCAGCTTGCAGCAGCGGCACCCGCCAGGCGTTGCGCTCCAGCGGCGTCGCCTCCGAGGCGACCCTGGCCGCTAGGCCGGCGATCGCGCTCTTGAGCTCGGGGCCGCTCTTGCCCTCGAGGGGGAAGCAGGGGATCTCCATCGGGATCGACGCCACGGCGCCGAGCACCAGCCGCGCTGGACCGTTGAGGTTGGCCGCGGCCATCGCCAGCGGCCAGTCGAAGCTCTGCTTGTGCCGCACCTCGTAGTGGGCGCAGAGCGGGCCGAGCTTGCGCTTCGGGACCCGGATCTCGGCCAGCACCTCGCTGGGCTCGAGTGTGAACTCGACCTCGGGGTCGGCCGAGGCCGGCGCGTAGAGCCGCGCCAGCGGCAGCTCGCGGCCCTCGCCGACGCCGACCAGCCGCATGCGCGCGTCGGAGGCGATCAGCGCCGGCGCCGCGTTCGACGGGTGCACGACGGCGCAGTGGCCGTTGTCGAAGAGGGCGTGGTGCTCGTGCCGGCCCTCCTGCGCCCAGCACACCGCGCCGCCCTTCTTCAGGCACTGGTAGTGGCGGCTGCGGAAGTACCAGCAGCGCGGCCGCTGCAGCAGGTTGCCGCCGAGGGTGGCGCTCTCGCGCACCGCCGGGGTGGCCGCCTCGCCGGCGGCGGCTGCCAGGCACGGCAGCTGCTCGCGCACCAGCGGATGCCGGCCGATCTCCGCCAGCGTGGCGCCGGCGCCGATGACCAGGTGGCCGTCCGCCAGGCCGATCTCCGAGGAGAGGGCCTCATGCAGCCCGACGACCACCGCCGGCCGGTCCAGCCCCTCCTTCATGCGGTCGATCAGGTCGACGCCGCCCGCCTTGCGCCGCGCCGAACCCTCGGCGCCGACCCGCGCGGCCTCGGGGAGGTTGTCGGGGACCTTGTACTCGAAGCGCCTCATGACTTGCCCTCCAGGGCGCGCAGCACCCGCTCTGGCGTGATCGGGATCTCGCGCACCCGCGCCCCGAGGGCGTTGGCGACGGCGTTGGCGATCGCCCCGGAGGTCGGGATCGTGCATGGCTCGCCGAGCCCACGCACGCCGAGGCCCTCCTCGCCGCCCCACAGCACCGGCACGATCTCGGGCACCTCCAGCGCGCCCGGGAACTGATAGCGCTCGAGGTTGGCGTTCATCATGTAGCCGAGCTGCGGGTCGGTGGCGCGGTCCTCGAACAGGGCGTAGCCGATGCCCTGGATCACGCCGCCGTAGATCTGGTTCTCGGCGGTCTTGCGGTTCACCGCCAGGCCGCAGGACTGCAGGGCGACGATCTTCTCGACCCGCACCACGCCGGTCTCGGCGTCGACGAGCAGCTCGACGAACTGCACCGCCTCCGAGCCGCCGGTGCCCCAGTAGTCCATGTTGACCTTGCCCTCCACCGTGACCTCCGCCGACGCCGGAAGCTGCGGCTTGAGCTTGGCGGCGGCGTCGCGCACCGCCGGGGCGGTCATGCGCGCGGTCTGCGAGCCGCCGCTGGCCGGGCCGGGCGGGTAGTGCGAGCTCGCCAGGTGCAGCACGATCCGCTCCCGCGGCAGCCCCAGCGCGTCGGCGGCGACGTCGACGATCACCGTGCGCTCGCCGGTGCCGATGTCCTGCATGCCGCTGTAGACGTGCACCGTGCCGTCGGTCTTGGCCGTCATGCGGATGGCGCACTGGCCGCGCCAGTTGCCCCAGTCGCCGCCGGCGCAGCCGAAGCCGCGCCGCAGCCGGGCGCGCTGGCTGCCGCTGGCCTGACGCCGGCTCCAGCCGATGCGCTCGGCCCCTTCGGCCAGCATCGCCTTGCGCACCTCGCTGGTCTCGTTGCGCAGCCGGATCTCCACCGGGTCGATGCCCAGCTTCTCGGCCAACTCGTCGAGCAGGTTCTCGACGCCGAACACGCCCTGCGGCCGCCCCGGAGCGCGGAAGGGCCGCGGCGCGCCGTGCGGCCCGCGGACATCGGCGTGGCTCTTGGCGACGGCGCCGAAGTCGTAGAGGAAGGGCGTGGTCACGCCGCCGCCGCCGCCTACGCCGACGAGGCCGGCGGTGCGGATGAAGCCGCCGCGCAGCTTGCCGTCGGCCTCCGCGCCGACGCGGTAGTACTGCAGCGAGCCGGGGCGATTGCCGGTGTCGAGCAGCTCGCCCTCGCGGTCGTTGAAGGCGCGCACCGGGCGGCCGTGGCGGGCGGCCAGCTGCGCCGCCAGCAGCGCCTCGCGGCCGGGCGTCAGCTTGCTGCCGAAGCCGCCGCCGATGTGGTCGCAGCGGACTTCGAAGTCCTCCTGGGTCAGGCGCGCCTCGCCCTCCTTCTTGTTGGAGTTGAGGCCGCGCTCCATCGCCTCGACCACCGAAGAGGTCCCCTGGGTGCTGACCCAGCACTGAACCGGGGACACGGTCGGATCGACCATGGCGCCGTGCGGCTCGAGCGGCGTGTGGACCTGGACCTGCGTGCGGTAGACCGCCTCGACCACCGCGGCGGCGCCGTCCAGGGCGGCGGCCGCCTCGTCGGCCTCGTCGAAACCGGCCTGGTCTTCGCGCGTCGGCGGGAAGGCGCCGTGTTGCGCCTGGTGCAGGCTGAGGGGATCGGTCTCGACCGGCTCCCAGTCCCACTCCAGCGCCAGCGCGGCGACGGCGTCGCGCAGGGCCGCCTGCGACTCGGCGCAGACGTGGCCGGCGGGCGCGCCGCTGTAGCGGTAGTCCTTGCCGACCCCGACCTCCACCTCCACCACGCCCGGCAGGCGTCGCGCCGCCTCGACGTCGGCCGAGACCAGCTTGGCGGCGCCGAAGGGGCACAGCAGGTGCCGGGCGAAGAGCATGCCGGGGCGGTTCATGTCGGCGGAGTAGCGCGCCCGCCCGCAGACCTTCAGGGGGCCGTCGACTCGCGGCAGCTCCGGTTCGAGGCTGGCGTCGCGGTTGCCCGGCAGGACCGGCGCGGGCGGCTCGCCGCTGAGTTCGTGCAGAGCGTCGAAGACCTTGCCGTAGCTGCCGCAGCGGCATTGGTTGCCAGCGATGGCCCGCTTCAGCTCTCCGCTGGTGGAGCCCGGCTTGTCGCGGAGCGCCGCCTCGGTGGCGACGACGATGCCCGGGGTGCAGTAGCCGCACTGCACGGCGTCGTGCTCGGCGAAGGCGGCTTGCACCTTGCTCGGCGCGTCCGGCGTCCCGAGCCCTTCGACGGTCGTGACCTCCTTGCCGACGGCGTCGACGGCGAGGGTCATGCACGCGAGGGTCGGCTTGCCGTCGAGCAGCACGGTGCAGGCGCCGCAGGAGCCGCGGCCGCAGACCTCCTTGGCGCCGCTGAGGCCGAGCTGCCAGCGCAGCGCCTCGAGCAGGGTGGTGCGGGTCTCGACCGTCAGCTCGTGGTCGGCGCCGTTGACGCGCAGGCGGACGGCGGCGGGCGTCGGCCCGGCGACGGGCGGGGAATCCTCGTTCGCAGCGCGCTCGGGCGCCAGGCCGGCGCCCATGGCGGGCACCGCGGAGGCGGCCGCGGCGGACTGCGAGAGGAACTCTCGGCGGGAGAGGCTCATCGTCCCGCACGATAACACTGGTGGCCCTCCTCTGGGCAGGTCTCGCCGCGCTTCAGAGCCGACCGGAGAGCAGGCCGCGCGCCGCCGCTTCCGGATCCTCCGCCAGGCCGATGGCGCTCGCCGCCGCCACGCCCGCCTGCCCCGGCAGCATCCAGGCGTTGTCCGGGTGGATGCCGCCGATCGCGACCACGGGGACCCGGGCGATGGCCAGGGCCGCCGCCAGGTGCTCCGGGCCCAGGCCCTGCTCATATCCCTTCGTTTCGGTGGCGAAAACCGGCCCGAAGCCAGCGTAGTCGGCGCGCAGCTCGGCGGCGTCGTCCAGCTGCTCGAGGTCGTGCGTGCTCAGGCCGATCCAGAGCTGGTCGCCGGCCAGCCGCCGGGCGTCGTCCAGGTGGAGGTCGTCCTGGCCGAGGTGGACCCCTTCTGCACCCAGCGCCAGGGCGAGCTCCAGGTGGTCATTCACGATCAGCGGCACCCCGAGCCGCCGGCACTCGCGGTGCAGCTTGCGCCCCCAGGCGTGCTGATCGGAGAGCGAGGCCTCCTTCTCCCGGAGCTGGACGCAGTCGACGCCGCCGGCGACGGCAGCCTCGAGGACCGCGAGGGGGTCGCGGTCGCCGCAAAGGCCGCGGCTCAGCAGGAAACAGAGGCGGAACAGGGGCGGGCGCACCCAGAGAGGGTAATTCCTCCGTGGCGGCCTCCGGCTCGGGTGAGCCGGGATTCAGGGAGCCGCCACGGGGAGAGGTTGCAGGGCGCTCCGCCCCCCCGGGCGGCGCGCCCCGCAGGCCAGGAGTCAGGAAACCCGCTTTTGCCCGTTGTTCTTGGCCGCCTTCTCCTCCTTGATCCGATTCAAGAAGGCCTTGCGGTCGTCCACGCTAAACAGATGGACTTTGGATCCGCATTCAACGCAGTAACAAGCCTGGACGCTTTGGAGGAAGCGGACATAGTCGTCGCACTGGGGACAGTACTTCGTCTCCGTGTAAAACCCGGTGTGCCGCATGGTGCTGGAGGGGAAGGAGTAGGGGTGGAAGGGGATGGGAAGCTGCGGAAGGAAGGCTGGACCTCGTGCAAACGGCTTGCCGCTGCAGCCAGAGGGTTCCAGAGAAGCCTCCATAAAGATTGGTTTAATAGGAACTTATAGCACTGTTTTAATTGGATTTCCTAGGCGGGGCGAGCCCCTCGCTGATCCGCGAGAGTCTGAAAATCGGGACTTTCGAGTCCGATAAAATAGACTAGGTGAGGTCCTCGAGGGCGGCTCGGAGCTCCTCCCGGACCCGCGGATCCTCTTCCGCGGCCAACGCCTCCGCGAGCGCTTGCCGTTCGCCGAGCTCCCCGAGGGCCCAGGCGGCGTGGGCCCGCACCAGCCACTCGGGGTGCCGCAGCGCGGCGGTCAGGGCGCCCGCGCCTCGGCGGAGGTTGCCGAGGGCGACGCAGGCGTTCCGGAGCAGTCCAGCCCAGCCCGCGCGCCGAATCGGGCTGCCGCGGAAGGCCTGGTCGAATTCTGCCTCGGTGGCCTCGAGCATCTCCTCCAGGCTCCACCGCTGGAGGGCCGGGGTCTCGCCCCAAGTGGCGCTGTGGTCGGCGCCGCCGCCGAAGGGGCAGACCTCGAGACAGAGGTCGCAGCCGAACACCCAGTCGCCCATCCGGGCCCGCAGTGCGCGCGGGATGAGGCCGTCGAACTCGATGGTCAGAAAGGAGATGCAGCGCCTGGGGTCGAGCGACCAGGGGGCGTCGAGGGCTCCGGTCGGGCAGAGCTCCAGGCAGCTCACGCAGCTGCCGCAGCTCGGCGAAGGCGGGGCGGGCGTCCATTCGGGCCAGGCCGCGTCGACGATCAGCTCGGCCAGGAGCTGCCAGGGGCCGCGCTCCGGGTCGAGGACGAGGGTGTTCTTGCCGCGGAAGCCGGTGGAGGCGCGCAGGGCCCACTCCCGCTCCAGCACCGGGGCGGCGTCGACCACGGCCCGGAACCGCTGGATGAGCCCTGCGTCCCGGAGCCTTCGCCCGAGCTTCTCGAGCCGCCGGCCGAGCTGGTTGTGGTAGTCCCGGCCCAGGGCGTAGCGGGCCACCCGGCCGCCGCCTCGGAAGCCCCCCGCCGGTCGGTCGTAGGCGGCCGTGAACAGGAGCGCCGAGCCCGCCCAGGGCTTCCAGGAGCACAGCGAGCCCATCATCGGGCGCCCCCGCTCGAGCCAATCCATGCCCTCGGCGCGGCCGTCGGCCAACCAGGCGTCGAGGCGCTCCAGGGGCTCCGGCGCGAGCGGACCAGCGGGGACCGCCGCCCGCAGCTCCAGGTCGAGCTCCGCCGCGATTCTGGCGGCTTCCTGGAGCGGGGGCGGGGGCGGCGGCAGCGGGTTAGGCACGGGGAATTCGGCTCCGATCCGCTTCGATTCCGGTTAACTCGCTTCCAGGAAAGGGCTTCCTTAGGAACCCGATATTCTGTGGCCCCCATTGGCTCCCGCCGGAGACCGGAACGCGAGGGGTGGAATTTGCGTTACCGGCGGTTTCTATTAGATTTAGGTTGATTGCCCCATGACCTTCGCCCGAACGCAGCCCCCGCGCCTCCAAGGCTTCGCCGACCGGCTCGAAGCTTTCGTGGCGACCCTTGCTTCGGAAGGAGGGGCAGGCGACCTGGTCGAGTTGGCCGCCGGCTACCGCAAGGAACCGGCGCGCAACCGCGACGCGGTCTCGACCGCGTTGATGGCCGTCTACAAGGACACGGCCTCCAAGGAAGCCTTCGCCCTGCTGTACGAACTGAACCATGAGGATTTCCTGCGCCTCATCTACCACCACCTGAAGCGGTCCTACTACTCGGTGGACCCGTCGGATGTGTTGCAGGAGGTCTTCTTCAATGTCTACCGTTATCCGTTCAAGTTCAAGCCGGACCGGAAGTCCGCCTTCCGCAACTGGACCCACTCCATCATCCGGAACACGGTCCTCAAACACAGCCGCCGCGCCCAGCGCGACCGCGTCCTGCCCATCGGCGCAGCCGACCGGGACACCGAGGACCAGGTCCCGCTCGAGCTCGCCGACGACCGGGTCTCCACTCCCCTCGAGGACACCGCCGAGCGTGAAGCCGCGGATGAACTCGTCGGGGCTTGGAAGCTCTACTTGCACTTCTACCTCGAGGCTTATCGCTGCTTGACGCCGCGCGAGAAGCGGGTGCTCTACCTCGTGGAGGTCGAAGGACTTCCTTACCGAGAGGCAGCGGCCCAGGTCGAAGTGCGGGTGGAGAACCTGAAGATGATGGTGTTCCGCGCCCGCCGCAAGATCTTCACGATCATGAAGCGGAAGTTCCAGGCCGGCCAGGACGCCGCCGACCGGCAGGCCATGGCCGCCCAACCCGAGGGAGCGGAGCTCTGATGTACGACCGCTCCGAGTTCCTCGAGGTGATGCGCAGCACGCGGTCCTCCGGCCGGCTGCTGTGCGCCGGCTTCCAGCGCGACCTGAGCGCGCTGCTGGACGGCGAGCTGCCCGAGGAGTCGGCCAAGCGCGGCCTCGCCCACCTGGAGACTTGCGAGTCCTGCTCGGAGTTCTTCCAGGCCATCCGCCTCCAGGCCCTGGCCCACCAGGACCTGGCCGTCCCCGGCAGCCTGGCGCGGCGCATGCGCCGGCTGCGCGGCGAGGACCTCTTCGAGGGCATGACCGACGCCGAGATCATCCGGCGCCTGGCGACCGCCCTCTACCAGCTCGGCAAGGCCTACGTGCTGCTCGCCAATGACGGCGACTACCTGCTCGAGGTCGCCGAAGAGCCGGTCGAGATCGACGCCTTCGAGCAGACGGAGGCCGCCGAGGCCGCCGAGGCCGCTCAAAGCACCGGCGCCTGCAGCGTCGACCCCGAGGCCCTGCGGGGGCGGTCCGAGGACCACCTGCACCAGGGCCGCCGGCTGCTCGACGAGGCCCTCCGCCTCAAGCCCAAGTTCGCCGAAGCCCGCCTCTACTCCGGCTTCGTCCACCAGCTGATGGGTGACACCGACGGCGCCGCGGGCGAGTACCGCGAGGTCTTCCTGCGCACCGACCGGCACGTCAACCGGGCCCACGCCGCGATCCAGCTGGGCCTCCTCTACGACCGCCTGGGCGACCACCGCTTCGCCCTGCGCATGTACCGCTGGGTGGTCGCCAGCGGACTCCTGCACCGCAAGCGTGAGTTCGCGTTCGTGCTCTACAACATCGCTGTCGAGCACCTCTCCCTCAACGATCTGTCCGCGGCTGTCGCGATGCTCCGGCGGATCCGTCTTGGCTTCCCCGAGGTCTGGGAACAGGCCAGGGGTTGGCTCCACCAGGACCCCGAGCTGCTCGCCCAGCTCGGCCAAGACGACGATTTCCGCCTCGAGATCGAGGCAGCTGAACCGGCCTTCTTCGCAGCCTGATGGCACGTCCTCTCCGAATCCGTGACCTCCTCCTCGGTGTCGCCCTGGTCACAGGGCTGGTCGCCGTGCCGCCCGTCGTCGGTGGCAGCGGAGGTTTCAACGGCGAAAACTCCTTCGACCGCGGGGACAATCCGGTCGTCGGCAGTCTTCCCTGCATGGTCGACCCGGACCTGCTCGACCTGTTCTGGGTGCCGTTCCATTCGCCCAAGCCGAGCTCCTTCGACCTGCTCGGTTACCCGGCCACGCTGGGAGTCATCGGCACTCCAGAGCTCGAGTACGAGCTCGTCGATGCCTTCGGAGCCGGGAACGGCTACATCGACCGGCGGACCGGCTGGGCCTGCCTCGGCCTGGTGGAGAGCGCAGTGGTGGTCCTCGACCGGCCGACCGTGGCCGACGGCTCCACCGACCTCTGGCACTTCCTGCCCGAGGGCTACCTCGGCGGCAACATCCACGTCGTGTCCCCCTATGGCGAGGTCGACCAGCCGATCATCGCCCAGAACGTCCCGATCCCGCTCATCGCCTACGCCAACTACCCGGAGTTCATTGGCCAGGTGACCTTGACGATGAGCCCGCCCCCCGAGTCGTCACTGGAGGCCAAGGTCATCCAGGTCGACCTGCAGGGCGCTCAGCTCCTCATCTCCTACCGACCCTGATCGCGGACGCGCGGGATGCTGCCCCGCTTGGCGGTTCCCCAGGGTGACCTGGGGGGGATCGGGCCCGAGATCGCGCTCGAGGTCCTGGCGCGGCCCGAGGTCCGGCGCCGTTGCCGGCCGCTGCTGATCGGCCATCACGGCTTTCTCCGGCGGGTCGCCGAGGAGCGCGGCTTCTCGGTCGAGCTCGACAGCGTCGCCAGCGCCGAAGACGGCTTCGCCAGGGAAGAGGGGGCGCCGCTGCCGGTGCTGGAGCTCGAGAACCCGGAGCCGGTCGACCCCGCCGGGGCGCCGTCGGCGGCCTTCGGCGCGGCCGCGGTCGAGGCCATCCTGCGCGGCGGCAGCCTGTGCCTGGAGGGGCAGGCCGATGCCCTGCTGACCCCGCCGACCTCGAAGAAGAGCATGCACCTGGCCGGCTTCGCCTTCGAGGGGCAGACGCAGATCCTCGGCGAGCTGTGCGGCAGCCGCCGCTACGGCATGCTCGCCTGCAATGGCTCGATGCGGGTCCTGCTCGCCACCCGCCACATGAGCCTCCGGCAGGCGGTGGAGCGGCTGGAGATCAACCTGGTCGAGAAGCAGATCCGGATCGCCCACGAGGCCGCGCGGGAGGTCCTGGGCCTCGCCGATCCCCGGGTCGTGCTCGCTGCGCTGAACCCCCACGCCAGCGAGGACGGCGCCTTCGGCCACGAGGAGCGCAAGGTCCTCCGCCCGGCCATCCGGCGGGCGCGGGAGGAGTGGGGCTTCGAGACCGCGGGGCCGGCGGTGCCCGACGTCGTCTTCGCCGAGGCCGCCGCGGGCGCGTGGGACGTGGTCATCGCGCTCTACCACGACCAGGCCTTCATCCCCCTGAAGCTGCTCGGCCGGCAGACCGCCTACACGGTCTTCGTCGGCGGCCGGATCCTGAGGGTGAGCCCGATGCACGGCACCGCCTTCGACCTCGCCCGCACCGGCGGCGCCGACCCCGGCTCCTTCGCCCACGCCCTCGAGCGCACCCTCGAGCTGTGCGCCGCCCGCTCCCGACGTCAGCCCGCGGGCTGATCCCGCGCGCGGCCCCCGCTAGACTGCCGCGATGCTCCAGAGCTTCGACGAGCGCAACCGGGACCTCCTGATCAACATCAACGGCGAGCTGGTCCACCGCGACCAGGCCGGCATCAGCCCCTTCGACTCCGCCGTGCAGGGCGGCGACGCCGTCTGGGAGGGTCTGCGGCTCTACGGCGGCCGGATCTTCGCGCTGGACGCCCACCTCGACCGGCTGGTGAGCTCGGCCAAGGCGCTGGCCTTCGCCGAGATCCCGCCCAAGGAGCGAATCCGCGAGGAGATCAAGCGCACCCTCGAGGCGAACGGAATGCGCGACGGCGCCCACGTCCGGCTGACGCTGACGCGGGGCGTGAAGGTCACCTCTGGAATGGACCCGCGGCTGAACCAGGCCGGTCCGACCTTGATCGTGCTCGCCGAGCACAAGGCGCCGGTCTACCAGAAGGGCGGGCTGACCCTGGCCACCAGCAGCGTGCGGCGCTTCCCGCCGGACTGCATGGACCCCAACATCCACCACGCCAACCTGATCCAGTCGATCCTGGCCAAGATCGAGGCCAACCACGCCGGTGTGGACGACGCGCTGATGCTCGACCGCGACGGCTTCGTCGCGGAGACCAACGCCACCCACGTCTTCCTGGTGCAGGGTGGGGTGGTGCGGACCTCGACCACCAAGGCCTGTCCGGAGGGGATCACGCGCACCACCGTGCTCGGGCTGTGCCGCGAGCACGGCATCCCGGTCGAGGTGGGGGACTACTCCCTGACCTGGGTCTACCGCGCCGACGAGATGTTCTGCACCGGCACCATGGGGGAGCTGGCGGGCATCGAGGCCGTCGACGGTCGGCCGATCGGGAACGGCGAAGCGCCGGGTCCGATGACCCGGCGCTTGTCGGAGCTCTACGCGGAGCTCACCGCCACAACCGGCGATCGGCTCATCGACTGAGCCGGCGCCGCGCGGCGGTCAGGCCGCCCTTCCGATCACAGCGTCGTCAGGTAGCGGTCGACCTCCCAGGGGTGCACCGCGGCGATGTAGTCGCCCCACTCGGCCTTCTTGGCGCGCACGAACTGCTCGAAGATGTGCTCGCCGAGGGCGTCGCGCATCACCGCGTCCTTCTCGAGGTGGGTCACGGCCTCGCCGAGGTCGCCGGGCAGGCTCTTGATCCGCAGCCGCTTCCGCTCGCGCTCGCTCATGCGGTAGACGTTGCCGGTGACCGGTTCGGGCGGCTCGATCTTGTTCTTCACGCCGTCCAGGCCGGCGGCGAGCATGACCGCGAAGGACAGGTAGGGGTTGCAGGCCGGGTCGGGCATGCGCAGCTCGCAGCGGGTGCCGAGGCCGCGGCGGGCGGGCACGCGGATCAGCGGCGAGCGGTTGCGCATCGACCAGGCGAGGTGGGTGGGGGCCTCGTAGCCGGGCACCAGGCGCTTGAAGCTGTTCACCGAGGGGTTGGTGACCGCGACCATCGCCCGGGCGTGCTTGAGCAGGCCGCCGACGTACCAGCGCATGGTGTCGGAGATGCCGTCCTCGGCCTCCTCGTCGAAGAAGGCGTTGCCGCTCTCGGTGAACAGCGACTGGTGCACGTGCATGCCGGAGCCGTTCTGGCCGAAGATGGGCTTCGGCATGAAGGTGGCGTGCAGGCCCATGTCGCGCGCGACCTTGCGCACCACCCAGCGGAAGGTGGAGAGCTTGTCGGCGGTGTCGAGGGCGTCGCCGTACTTGAAGTCGATCTCGTGCTGGCCGGGCGCGACCTCGTGGTGGGCGGCCTCGATCTCGAAGCCGAGCGCCTCGAGGGCGATCACGATCTCGCGGCGGCAGGCCTGGCCGAGGTCGACCGGGGCCAGGTCGAAGTAGCCGGCGGCGTCGTGGGTCTCGGTGGTGGCGGTGCCGTCCTCCTTGCGCAGGAACAGGAAGAACTCGGCCTCCGGGCCGCAGTTCATGGCGTAGCCGAGCTCGGCGGCCTGGGCGCAGACGCGCTTCAGGGTCTGGCGCGGGCAGCCAGCGAAGGGGGTGCCGTCCGAGTCGAGTACGTCGCAGATGATGTGAGCGACCTGGCCGTGGTTGCTCCAATCGACGCCGCGCGACGGCCACGGGTCGATGCGATAGCTGTCGTAGTCGGGCTTCAGCAGCATGTCCGACTCTTCGATGCGAGTGAAACCCTCGATCGACGAGCCGTCGAACATGATCTCGCCGTTCAGCGCCTTCTCGAACTGGCTGGCGGGCACCTCGACGTTCTTGTTGGTGCCGGTGATGTCCGTGAACTGCATGCGCAGGAAGCGGACGTCGTGGGAGCGCATGTGCGCGAGGATCTCCTCGCGGCCCATGTTCGAGGTGATGGCCTCGGAGGCCTTCAGGTGGTCGTGAGTCGGATGGATGGTCACAGGCATGGGGTCTCCGTTTGCGGCCAGAGTGTATCCCGGAATGTGCAGATTGGACAGAGAACAAGGAGCGGTTCTGCGAAAATAACGACGTTAACCCAGATGTGGATGCGAAATCCTGCGGGAATGCGCCAGGATCTAGGCCAAGCCTATTGCTCCGTTTCGGGCCTGGGCTGCCACCACGGGACCGCCCCTGGCTGGAATTCCGGGTCCTGGCCAGTCTCCAGGCCGTCCATTTGATCGACGTAGCCGAGCTCCGCCAGCTCGGCCAGCTCGGCGTCCGAGGTGTCGGCCGTCTGCAGGCGCAGCGGCTCCTTCTCGATCAACCAGCCCGACGCCTGCAGCTCGTCCGCCAGGGTCTGGCGCAGGAGCGCTCCTTCGCCGGCGAGGTTCACCCCTTCTCCGGGGTCCTGGACGAGGTCGTAGAGCCAGCTCCTGCCGGCCTGCTCCGACCAGGGGTCGGTGATCACCAGCTTGGCGTCCGGCCGGCGCCAGGCGCGGAGCGGGCCGCTCCACCCCGACCGCGGACTCCCCGGGGAGTCGGTCTCGGCGAAGGCCGGGCGGTCGCCCTCCTCGCCGCGCAGCACCGGCAGCAGGCTGCGGCCGTCGAGCGGGGTGGCGCCCTCGGGCCAGCCCAGGCCGGCCAGCTCGAGCAAGGTCGGCAGCAGGTCCAGGGTGCTCACCTGGCTCGTCACCCGGCGCGGGGCCAGGTCGATGGCCTCGCCCCAGGCCAGCTGGAACGGCACCCGGAGCTGCTCCTCGTTCAGGGTATGGCCGTGGCCGATGTCGCCGTGCTCGAGGAATTCCTCGCCGTGATCGGACAGGATCGCCACGACCAGGTCGTCGTGCTCCGCCAGCATGCGCTCGACGAAGGCGCCGACCTGCTCGTCGAGGTAGCGGATCTCCTCGTCGTAGCCGTCGCGCATGCCCTGGACCTCGGCCTCGCCCCAGTCCTCGCGGCCGAGCCGGAAGCCGTTCTTGGCGTCCCCGTCGAGCCGGACCCGGGCGGCGGGATCGCCGTAGAGCCCGAGGTAGGGCGCCGGCGCCTCGTAGGGGTAGTGGGCGTCGTTGAGGTGCAGGTAGAGGAAGAAGGGCCGGTCTCCGGCTCGCCCCAGGAAGCCCTCGGCGACCTCGATCGCCTGCTCGGCGTCGAGCCGGGTGTCCTTCAAGGTCTCGTGGAAGCCCTGCAGCATCCGGTAGCGCCTCGCCACGTTCGGATTGCTCGAGACGGCGGCGGTGAAGTAGCCGGCGCGGGCGAAGGCCTCGGCGGCGGTGCGGCGGTCGGCAGGCAGCGCGGAGTACCAGTCCAGGGTGGGCCGGCCGACCGCCTGGTGCCGGCTGGGCACCAGCCCGGTGAGGATCGAGGCCACCGCCGGCTTGGTCCAGGACGAGGGCGAGATCGCCTGCTCGAAGGCAACCCCGCGGGCGGCCAGGGCGTCGAGGCGGGGCGTGGTGTCGCGCTCGGCGCCGCCCCAGCCGACGTGGTCGAGCCGGACCGTGTCGAGCAGGACCACCAGGACCTTGGGCCGGCCTTCGGTCGCGGGGCCGGCGGAGGCGGCGACCAAGTGGGGCAGGACGGCGAGGGCGACCGCGGCAGCGGCCAACGCGGGTTTTCCAGCGGTCCGGACGATAAGATCAGCGGGACGAAGCCAGGGCAGGCGCGAGCTCGCCGCGGCAGCCAGGATCAGGAACAGCGCTGCAGCAGCCGCTGCGACCAAGCGGCGGAATCCTGGGTCCTCCATCCAGGTGAACCAGAAGAGAAAGCCGTCTCCGGATTCCAGCCAGGCGCCGGACCAGCAGTCGCGGGCAGCCGAGAGGCAGCCCGGGACGCCGGAGGCGAGCGCGACGGCGAAGAGCAGGAACCAGGCGAACCGCATCGACCTGCGCGAGTATATCCCGGTCCCCTGTCCGCTCGATGAGACTGACGAGCTCCGGATCGAGACCTTGCGGGAGGACAACGCCACCGCGGTCAACGATTTGTTCCAGCGGGTCTTCGGCGTCAGCCGGACCCTCGAGCACCACCGCTGGAAGTTCTTCGACTACGCCGACGGCGAGGGCTTCGCCGCCGTCGCCACCCACAAGCCCAGCGGCAAGGTGGTAGCGGCGATGGGGGGCCGGCCGCGCCGGATCTGGATCGACGGCCGCGAGGTCCTGTTCATGCAGACCTGCGAGATGGCGACCGACGAGGATTGGCGCAGCATCGGCCTGTACCGCAAGATCGTCTCGAAGCTGGTGCGCGAGGCCTATGACCGGCAGCTGCGCATGGCCTTCGGCGGCCAGATCAACAAGGCCGCCTGGGTGCTGGGCAAGCGCCTCTTCTGCTACCGCTCGCTGGCAAAGCTGCGGACCTGGGAGCGCCGCTTGAGCCTCCGGCCCGCCGCCCGCGCTCGCCTCGGGGTGGCCGGGAGGCTGATGGCCTCGGTGGCCGATCGCCTGCGGCCGCCCCGCGCCGCCGCCGCCGAGCGCGACTACCGCTTCGAGCGGCGGCAGCGATTCGGCCCGGAGACCGACCTGCTGTGGCTGCGGCTCCGTGACCGGTACGGCGTGGCTTGCGTGCGCGACGCCAAGGCCCTCAACCACCGCTTCGCCGACTGCCCCATGGGGGAGCACCGGATCTGGCTGGCGAGGCAGGGCGACGAGCTGGCCGGCTATATCGTCACCCGGCTCTGGGAGCGCGACGGGACGCGCCTCGGCACCGTGCTCGATTACCTGGACGGCGGCGACCCGCGGCTGGCCGAGGCCCTGTTCTCGCGGGCGCTGCGCGACGCCGCCCGGCGCGGCGCCGACTTCTTCCACGTCGCGCCGCTCCCCGGCAGCTCGGGAGAGGCCGGCGCCCGGGCGCTCGCCGGCTGCCGCGTCAGCGAGCGCGAGCCGGTCGACCGGGCGGTGATCTGCCTGCTGATCCAGGACGACCCGCACGACCCGGAGAACCTGTTCCTGCTCGACGCCTTCGACTCCGCCCACTGGCACTACACCCAGGGCGACTCCGACTTCCACGACTGATCCCGTCCGCAAGGCCGGCGCGGCTTCTCCCAAGAAGGGGCGCCGCGCCGCCGCTGCCCCCTCACCCCCTTGCTCGAAGCCACCCTCCTGATCGCCGGGAAGATCCTGCTCAGCCTGCTCTCGCTCGGGAGCCTGGCGCTGATCCCCTTCGGTCTGCCTGGCAACGTGGTGGTGGCCTTCCTCGCCTTGCTGGGGCCGCTGATGGGCCTGCCTTGGCAGGACTTCTGGATCATCGCCGGCGCCGCGCTGGTGGCGGAGGCGGTGGAATTCGTGGCCTCCCTGGGCATGGCCAAGAAGACGGGCGCGTCCCGGCTCGGCCTCTGGGGCGCATTCTTCGGCGGCATCGGCGGCGCCATCCTGCTGACGCCCCTGTTCCCGCCCCTGGGCACCCTGTTCGGCGGCGCCGCCGGCTCCTTCGCTGGGGCTGCCCTGTTCGAGTTCCAGTTCGCTCAGCGCCAGGGCCGGGAGAGCATGAAGGTCGGCCTCGGCGCCTTCTTCGGCACCTTGCTGGGCCGGATGGCCAAGATCTGGCTCGGTATCTTCCAGGTCTTCTGGCTGGTCCTGGCTCTGTTCTTCTGATCCGCGGTGCCGGCGGCGGTCCTTTTTCGGGCGGCAATCGGCTCGCCGCGGGAGGAAAACGGCCGAAAAGGGCGGCACAAGGTCGTAATCACGGGCCTCCGTATCCCTACGGATCCCGGCCCGATGTCCCCCTGCGGCCTAGAATACGCCGCCTGCTAGCCATGAAACTCCACCTCACCCTTCCCCTCGCGCTGCTGCTCGCCGCGCCCACGGTCGCCCAGGAGGCCGACTCCGCCCCGGCGGCGCCCGCCGCCGCGGAGTTCGCGCTCGGCGACCTGCACCCCTTGTTCGCCAAGGCCGCCAAGAACCTGGAGCGGCCCTGGGAGTGCGACCTCAGCCTCGAGCTCGACAGCCCGGACGGCCCCGCCAAGGGCACCGGCCACCTGCGCTACTTCTACCACGGGCTGTTCGCCTTCGACTTCAGCCTCGAGACCGGACGCGAGGGGCAGACCGAGAAGGTCGACCTCCACGTGCTCGCCGATGACGAGTACCTGCACTTCCACATCGACCAGGGCCAGGGCGGCGCCTTCGCCGCGAAGTTCCGGCTGGATCTGTTCGAGGGCGGCCCGGCCGCGCTGCTGAACGCGCCGGTCGACGCCAACGGCATGAACCCGGGCGAGCTGCTCGAGATGGCCTCGGCCCTCAAGTTCACCGAGGAGGCCGTGGACGGTGGCAAGCAGAAGCGCCTCACGGCCGACCTGAGCGAGCTGATCCCTGAAGGCGATGGCGGGCCGGAGGAGCTGGCCCTGAGCCTGGACTTCGACGCCAAGCACGCCTTCCCCCGCGCCCTGTCGATCCGGGCCGGCGACGAGGGGAGCCTGGCGCTCCGGGTCACCGGGCTGAGCTTCCCCGAGGACATGGACCAGGACAGCTTCCGCTACCAGGGTCCTCCTGCCATTGATTTCACCGCCCAGATCGAGATGGCCCTCCGGCAATCCGGCGCAGAGGTCGAAGAAGAGTTCTGATGAAGCCCCTCGCACCCTTGATCCTCCTCGCCGCCGGCCTGGCCGCGGCGCCCGGCCTGGCCCAGGAGACCCCGGAGGCCTGGGTCTCTCGCTTGGCGGCCGTCTCGAAGAAGCCGGTCGAGCTCGAGCAGGGCATGACCATGACCTACCGGGGCACGGAGCGCGTGGGCGAGGGCGAGCTGCTCTTCCTCGACGCCGAGCACTTCGCCATCCGCATGGCGGTGACCATCACCTGGCCCGATCAGGACCAAAAGGTCCACACCTTGCGCCGGACCCTCGGCGACGGCGCCAAGCAGTGGAACGAGGTGACCAACCTCGACACCGGCGAGGGCATGGTCCAGGACCTCCCCTTCGCCCAGGTGAAGGCCTTCGCCAAGGGCGACGTCTTCCAAGGCCGGGTCCACCCCGCCCAGCAGCTCCTGGCCCTGCTCGACTACACCGGCGAACAGACCGTGGAGCTCTCCGAGGACAGCGTCGAGCTGGTGGCCGAGGTCAGCGAGCAGGGCAAGTCGAAGATGGTGCCGCTGCTCGGCGGGGTCGTGCCGAAGAAAATCGTGGTCGTGCTCGACCGCGAGACCGGCTTCCCCCGGAGCTGGAAGATCCAGCGATTCACCGGTGAGACCGTGTTGGGCTACACCTTCACCAAGGTCCGCTTCCCCGAGGCCGACAAGATCGACCGGAAGCGCTTCGTCTTCGTGCCTACTGGCAAGGTCGAGCCCGTCGTGAGCGGCGCCGACGCCGACGGCGCGGAGGATGACCAAGACAACCAAGGCCGGACCGACGGCTAGAGGAACCTGAAGACATGAACAAACTGCTCCTTCCCGCCGCCCTCCTGCTGTCGCTGGCGCCTGCCGCCCTCGCCCAGGACGCCGAGAAGCCCGGCCTGCCCGAGGAGGTCAAGGTCTGGGTCGACAAGATCGACAAGCTGGTCGGCCAGCCCGCCGAGTACGACCTCTCGATGAAGGTCGACATGGTCGCGCAAGGCCAGAAGCTGAAGATGGACAACACGGGCCACATCATGATGCTCGACGCCCAGCACATGCGGGCGACGATGAACATGAAGCTCACCATGGCGCCCATGGACCCGATGGACATGACCCTGAAGATGGTGTCGGACGGCCAGACCCTCTGGATCGAGTCCGACAACCCGATGATGGGCAAGCAGGTCATGAAGGCCGACGTCAAGCACATGGAGAAGCTGCAGCAGTCCGGCATGGGCATGGGCCCCGGCTCGGGCATGAACCAGCTGGAGCAGGTGCGCGACCTGTTCGAGAACTACTACCACAACTTCAAGGTGGTGGAAGCAGACGGCAAGGTCGAGATCACCGGCGACATCTCCCAGGAGATCCTGGAGAGCCAGGACTACGCCGAGATGGAGCTGAAGCACTTCCGCATGGTGCTGGACGCCAAGACCGGCTTCCCGCTCGAGACGGCCATGAACGACGGCACCAAGGACGTCGTCCTGATCGGAATGAGCAACCTCAAGTTCCTCAAGAAGGAGGACATCCCTGAGGACGCCTTCGCCTACACGCCGCCCGAGGGCGTGAACGTCATGGACATCGGCGCCATGCTCGGCGGCGGCATGAGCTCCGACGACGGCTTCTAGGACGCCAGCTCGGCGGCGATCAGCCGCCACATTCCCCGGGCGCAGGCCTGCCAGCGGAAGTTGGCGGCCTGCGCCCGGCCCTTTACCTGGAGTTGGAGGCCCAGGCTGGGGTCCTCGGCGAGGCGGCGCAGCTGCTCGGCGCGGGTGCCGTGGTCCTCCGGAGCGGCCAGCAGCGCGGCGTCGCCGCAGACCTCCGGCAGGGAGGCGGCGTCGCTGGCGACCACCGGGCAGCCCAGGGCCATGGCCTCGAGCGGCGGCAGGCCGAAGCCCTCGTAGTGCGAGGGGAAGACCAGCGCCAAGGCGTGCTCGTAGAGGGCGCGCAGCTCGCCGTCGCTGACCCGGCCGGCGTGCAGGGCCTGCCGCGGCAGTTCCGTGCCCCGCTCGGCGAAGACCCGCGGGTTGGGCCCGCCGACGATCACGAGGGGGACGTCCTCGAGTTCGGCGCGGCGCACCGCCTCGGCGGCGCCGGCGAAGTTCTTGCGCGGGTCGAGGCTGCCCACCGCCAGCAGGTAGCGGCCGTCCTCGAGCCCGAGCCGGTCGACGATGCCGGGATCGGCCTCGGCGGCGAAGACGTGCTCGTGGCCATTGGGGAGCACCGTGAAGCGCTCGCGAGGGATGCCGAAGCGGCGCTCGTATTCGCCGGCGGTGAAGGCCGAGACCGCGCTCAGGATCTTGGCGCGGCGGGCAGCGCGGGGCACCACGTAGCCCCACACCGCGCGCATGCGGCGCGAGTAGGCCTGCGGCCAGGCGAAGGTGACGGCGTCGTGCAGGTGGACCAGGTTGCGGCGATGCCGAACCGGCGCGGTGCCCTTCAGGTTCAGCAACAGGCCGTCGCCGGCCCGCCGCGGCAGGCTCAGCTGCTCCCAGGCGTGGGAGCGCAGGGCCCCGCCCGGCCGCAGCTCGAGGTGAGGCAGGCCGGGGTCCTGCTCCGGCAGCCGCGGCAGGTGCAGCACCACGCGGTAGCGCGCCGGGTCGATCTCGCCGGCGGCGTACATGGCGTCGAAGCCGGCCAGGATCTCGCGCCCGACCCGCTGCACGCCGGTCAGCGGCTCCGCCAGGAAGCGGGCGTTGACGTGGACTTCTGTCGGCGCGCCCACGGGACCGTCGCTCCTCAGTCCTCGGCCTGGTCGGCGCCGAGGATCCGGTCCTGCATCTCGCGCACGGCCGCGTCGAGGCCGACCAGCACCGCCCGGGCGACGATGGCGTGGCCGATGTTCAGCTCCTCGACGTAGGGCAGCGCCGCCACCGGCTGGACGTTGTCGTAGTCCAGCCCGTGGCCGGCGTTGACCCGCAGCCCGAGCTCGTGGGCGTAGCGGGCCGCGGTCTCGAGCCGCTGCAGCTCGGCCTCGCGGTCGGCGCCGCGGGCGTTGGCATAGGCGCCGGTGTGCAGCTCGACGTACTGGGCCCCGGCCTTGGCGCAGGCCTCGATCGGCTCCGGCAGCGGGTCGACGAAGATGCTGCTGGCGACCCCCGCCTCGTGCAGCTGCGGCAGCACCTGCTCCAGCCGGTGAGCGGCGGCGGCGGCGTCCAGCCCGCCCTCGGTGGTCAGCTCCTGGCGCTTCTCCGGCACGACGCAGACCGCGTCGGGCATGGTCTCGAGGGCGATTCCGACCATCTCCTGGGTCAGCGCCATCTCGAGGTTGAGGAAGGTCTTGACCGTCTCGCGCAGGACCCTGACGTCGCGGTCTTGGATGTGGCGCCGGTCCTCGCGAAGGTGCACGGTGATGCCGTTGGCGCCGGCCAGCTCGCAGATCACCGCGGCGGCGACGGGGTCGGGGTTGCGCACCTGGCGCGCTTGGCGCACGGTGGCGACGTGATCGATGTTGACGTGGAGCCGGGGCATCGGCCGCTTATTCTACGCACCGTGCTGCGCATCACCGCCGGAGAGCACCGCGGCCGGAAACTCCCGGTCCCGGAGGTCCGCGCCACCCGCCCGCTGGTGGAGCGGGCGCGGCAGGCGATGATGGACCACCTGCGCCGCCTGCTGCCCGGGGCGCGGGTCTGGGACGTCTACGCCGGCTCCGGGATCCTCGGCTTCGAGGCCCTGTCGCGGGGGGCGGGGGAGGTGGTGGCGGTCGAGCGCCACCCCAAGGCGGCCCGGCAGCTGCTCGAGAGCGCCCGGCTGCTCGGCTACGAGGACCGGGTCGAGGTCCAGAAGCTCGACGCCCGGGCCTTCCTGGACGCGGCCCCTGCCCCGCCCGACCTGGTCTTCTTCGACCCGCCCTACGCCGCCTTCCAGGGCCGCGGCCGCGAGGAGGTCTGGCGGCTGTTCTGCCTCCTGGCGGCCGAGCTGCGCCCCGGCGGCGCCGCGGTGGTCCACACCCCGAAGGGGATCCTCAGCCAGGCCGAGCGCGGCGATCTGCCCGGCATCGAGCAGCGCGACTACGGCTCGACCTCGCTCTACTGGTGGCACGCCCCTGCGGCCGGCTAGCCGCCGCCGACGCCCTCCCAGCGCTTCCAGACCACCTGGTAGCGCTCCAGCCCGCCCTTCCAGCCCTGCTCCCAGGCCTCGAAGTCGGCGTACTGCTCGAGCAGGTCCTCGGGGATCACGTAGCTGCTGGCGTCCTGCTTCCACTCGGCCATCTGCTTGGCCAGGTCGAAGGGCAGGCCTTCGTAGAGGTAGCAGTCGCCGATGGTGGTCACCGCCGCCTCGAAGCGGCTGCGGACGTTGGCGTTCTCGTCGTACCAGGCCTCGAAGAAGGCGCTCACCGCCTTCTCGTGCTTCTTCAGGGTCTTGTCGAAGCCGGTCTTCTTGACGTAGTCCTCGACCGGTGGGACGCCCCGGAAGTCCTCGCGCAGCGAGATCAGGTGGCCGAGCCACGGGCCGCCGTCGAGCTTCAGCTTCTTGGGCGTGGTCTGCTGGAGCTCGGCGACGTGGGCCTCGGCGTGGGCCTCGACTTGCTCCATCCACAGCTCCGCCTGCGCCGTCTGCTCGGGCGAGGCCTTCTTCTTGAAGGGGCGGTAGCCCTTCTTGGTGAAGCGCCGCAGCACCTCGTAGCCGCCGCTGAAGGAGGGCACGGTCTCGAAGCCGTACTGGTCGGTCCCCTTCGGAGCCAGCATGTCCCGCGCCGCCGCGAGGGCCGCGTCGGGGGAGTCGGTGGTCATCCCCTCGCACCAGGCCAGGGCCTCGTTGGCGCGCTTGGCGTTGGGCCAGTGGTTGTAGCGGATCAGCCGCCGCAGGTGGGTGAGCTCGAAGCCGGCCTCGACGAAGTGGCCGCGGCTGCCCGGGCTCTGCCGGTAGGGCACCACCGGATCGGCGGTGCCGTGCATGTAGGCCACCGCGACCTTGCGCAGGCCCTTCGACTCCTTGGTCCAGGTCCAGGCGCCGGAGGCGTGAGCGACGACGCCGGCGACGGTCTCCGGGAACTCGCCGGCGTAGTAGACGACGAAGAAGCCGCCTTGGGAGTGGCCGTAGAGGAAGATGTCCTTCACGGCGAACTTCTGGCGCAGCTCGGCCAGGAAGTCCCGCACCGCCTCGGCGTCGCGCGGCTCGCCCAGGAAAAGCCGGGTGCTGTTCCGGCCGGCGGAGGGGCCGTCGACAGAGACCACGATGTCCCCCGGCCGGAAGACGCCGGGCGCGTTGTTCCAGGCGCCCCAGCGGTAGTCCAGGCCGGTGCCGTGCAGGATCACGGTCAGGTTGCGCGGGGACTCGCCGTCGTAGCCCTCCGGCAGCCACCAGAGGTAGCGCAGGCCTCCGGCGGAGGTGTCCTGATAAGCGACGTGGGCGTCGGCGTCGGCCGCGGGGGCCTTGGCGGGGAAATCGTCCTGGGGCAGGGCGGCGAAGAGACTGAGGACCAGGGCAGAGAGCAAGGCAATCCTCCAAATTGGGCAATGGGACCACCTTATCCCGGAGGCGCCCCGGTGATACAAGATGTTCCTCCGGCCCTCGACCGCCCGATCGCGCTTCTCCCCGTGCCCGCCGCCCCCGACGCCGCCCAGGCCCTGGCCCAGTTGCTCACCGAGTGGCCCGAGGAGCGCTTGAAGGTGGCCTTGGACGAGGTCTTGGACCTGTGGCAGGTGATCGACCTGCGGGCGGCGATCGGCATCCGGTGGAACGGCCGGCTGCGGACGACCGTGGGCCGAGCGCTGCTGGATGACATGGTGGTGGAGCTGAACCCCCGGCTGCTGGCGCGGCACCCCGACCAGGTCCGGCACGTCCTGGTCCACGAGGCCGCCCACCTGGTCGTGCGGCGGCTCCACGGCTCCGCTGCGGCCCCCCACGGCAAGGTCTGGAAGGGCTACATGCGCCAGGCGGGGGAGAGCACCCGCGCCACCCACGACCTCGACGTCGACGGCCTGCGTGTTCGCCGCCGACGGGCGCCGGCGCGCCGCAAGCGCAGGAAGCCGATCTGGAAGCTCTGGTAGCCGCTCGGCGCCGCCTACCCGGCCGCTGCCCCTCTCGGGCGACGGTAAACTGACCGGCCGTGGAAGCCCCTTCCGTGCCTCGCGAACCGCTGTTCTTCGAGCGGATCGGCAAGCAGACCGTCTGGGGCGGTTCGAGGCTCGCCGAGGATCTGGAGTGGCGGCCCCCCTTCGACGGCCCGCTGGGCGAGACCTGGGAGTTGAGCGACGTCGAGGGCAGCGAGTCCGTGGTCCGCGGCGGCTTGACCGCCGGCTATTCCCTGCGGGAGCTCATGGAGCAGCACGGCCGCAAGCTGCTCGGCCGCTCCGAGCCCGGTGCCGGCGACCGCTTCCCGCTGCTGGTGAAGTTCCTGGAGACGGAGCAGGACCTCTCCCTGCAGGTCCATCCGCCCGATGGCTCGCTGGCGCCGGGCGGCGCCGGCAAGACCGAGTGCTGGACCTTCCTCGA
>CAYZXS010000023.1:0-60259 GCA_964482495.1 uncultured Planctomycetales bacterium | reverse complement strand
GGCGCCCCCGCGGCGGGGGGGCCGGCCGGGGGCCCCCCCCCCGCCCCGATCCCCGAGCTGGACGGCTCCGCCGCTGCCGCCCCGGCTCCCGACACGCCCGCCGCTCCGGCTCCAGCCGAGATCGACGGCCTGGTGCGGAAGCCGGACATCGCGGACGGCGTGCCCCGGATCGACAGCCGTCTGGCCAGCGGAGCCCTGATCACCCTGGTCGAGATCGCCGCGGCCCCCGACCTGGAACCCCATTCGACCGGATTCCATATCGAGATCGGCGATGACGGTCAGCCGCGCCTGACGGCCCTGGAGTGGGGGGGCGGCCCGCCGCCGCCGGCGCTCGGCGAGGTGCCGCAGGCCAGCGACGAGCAGGCCTTGAAGGCCTGGAGCCAGCTCGGCCAGGTGCCGAAGCGGGCCATCGTCGTGCTCTACCTGGACGAAGAGACGACCGTCGGCCAGGCCGAACCGGTGCTCGAGGT
Organism: uncultured Planctomycetales bacterium; assembly: GCA_964482495.1. Taxonomy (GTDB): domain Bacteria; phylum Planctomycetota; class UBA1135; order UBA1135; family UBA1135; genus J029. The sequence goes on along the minus strand of CAYZXS010000023.1, from coordinate 59,789 downwards.
GCTCGCCCGGCGCGAGGTCCAGACCGTGCTCTGGGGCTTCGCGGGGGCCGTTTCGGCCCCCCCCGCGGGCGGCTCTCGCTAGGCGTTGCGCCCTCCTTGGCCAGGGTTTAGCAACATCTCGGTGGGGCTTGGTGCGCCCACCGGAGTTGTTTCATGGAGATCCGATTACACGGCCGAGGCGGGCAGGGTGGTGTCACCTGCGCCAAGATCCTGGCGGCGGTCTACGCCCGCCAGGGAAAGAGCGTCCAGACCTTCGGGGACTACGCCGGCGAGCGCTCGGGCGCGCCGGTCCGGGCCTACACCCGGGTCGAGGACGGGCTGGTCACCAACCGCAACAAGGTCTACCACCCCGACCACCTGCTGGTGCTCGACCCGACCCTGCTCGGGGATGACGTGGTGACGGGCCTGGAGCCGGGCGGGACCCTGCTGCTGAACAGCCCCGAGCCTTTGTCCGCCCACCAGGCGCGCTTCGGCGCCTTCCGCATCGCCGTGGTCGACGCCACCGCGATCGCGCGCGCTCACGGCATCGGCACCAAGTCGGTCGTGATCGTCAACACCACCCTGGCTGGCGCTTGGGCGCGGGTCATGGGGGTGGAGCTCGCCGAGCTGCAGGAGGTCTACCGCGGCCTCGGTCTGCTCAGCAACTTCGACGCCGCCAAGGACGCCTTCGAGACCGTGGTCTTCGATGGAGAGCCGGCGGTCCAGGTAGCCCCTGAGCCCGCCGCCGCGGTCGAAGCGCCGCCGGCGCCGGCGCGGCCCGAGGTGCTGCCGCTGATCACCCACACCAGCAGCGACCCGACCGGCCTCCAGACCGGCACCTGGCGTACCCAGGCGCCGGCTTACGTCCAGAACTTGGCGCCGTGCAGCGCCTGGTGCCCCGCCGGCAACGACGCCATCGGCTTCGTGCAGGAGATCGCCAAGAGCGGCGAGGCGGGCGCGTCGAAGATCCTCGGCCGCAGCACGCCGCTGGCGGCGGTGTGCGGGCGGGTCTGCCCGGCGCCGTGCATGGAGGGCTGCAACCGCGTCGAGCTGGACGGCTCGGTGAACATCCGCGGCATCGAGCGCTGGATCGCTGACCGGGCGCCGGTGGCTCGCAAGGACAAGGCCGCGTGCGCCGACCCGAAGCGCTTCGCGATCGTCGGCAGCGGTCCAGCCGGGCTGAGCGCCGCCTACCAGCTGGCGCTGCTCGGGCACGAGGTGGCGATCTTCGAGGGCGAGGCGGAGCTCGGCGGCGTGCTGCGCACCGGCATCCCGACCTACCGCCTGCCGCGCGAGGTGCTCGACCGCGAGATCGGCGACATCTTGTCGCTGGGGGTCGAGGCGAAGTGCGGCGAGTGGCTCGACGCTGCGCGCATCGCGGCGCTGGAGAGCGAGTACGACGCCGTGATCCTGGCCACCGGCTTGCAGTGGCTGCGCGGCCTCAAGGTGGAGGGCGCCGAGCTCGAGGGCATCGAGCAGGGCATCCGCTACCTGCACCGGGTCAACCTCGGCGGCGGCGGGCCGTTGTCGGGCGAGGTCTTCGTGCTCGGCGGCGGCAACACCGCCATGGACTGCGCCCGCTCCGCGCTGCGCGCCGGCGCCGACCGGGTGGTGGTGGCCTACCGCCGCACCCGCGCCGAGATGCCGGCGATCCACGAGGAGATCGAGGAGGCCGCGGTCGAGGGCGTCGAGCTCGAGGAGCTGGTGGCGCCGATGAGCTTCCACGGCGACGGCAAGGTGCGGGAGATCGAGCTGGCCGAGGTCGACCTCGGCGAGCCCGACGACAGCGGCCGGCGGCGGCCGGTGGTTTCGGAGCGGACCTTCCGCGTGCCTTGCGACCACGTGCTGCTGGCGCTCGGCCAGGGCGAGGACTGGTCGCTGCTGCCCGAGGGCTGGGAGCACCGGGACGGCCGCATCTACCGCGACGACGAGCCGCTGGCGGTCTTCGCCTCCGGCGACATCGCCACCGGCGAAGGCACCGTCACCCACGCCATCGGCAACGGCCGGCGCGTGGCAGGGCTGGCGCTGCGGGCGCTCGGGGTCGAGGCCGAGGTCTTCGACCGGCCCGATCGCGGCAAGGCGGTGCCGGTGACCGACATCCGCCTCGACCACTTCCAGAAGGTGCCGGTCTACGCCGACCGCCACCTGCCGGTGCCCGAGCGCCTGAACGGCTTCGCCGAGGTCAACCGCGGCATGGCCGAGTCGCTCGAGGCGCACCGCTGCTTCAGCTGCGGCGAGTGCACCGAGTGCGACACCTGCCTGGTGTACTGCCCGGAGGGCATCATCCGCCGCCAGACCGACCGCGGCTACGAAGTCGACTACAGCTACTGCAAGGGTTGCGGCATCTGCGTGACCGAGTGCCCGCGCAGTGCCATGGAGATGCAATCGTCATGACCGCCGAACTCCTGAGCGCCAACCACGCCTCGGCCCGGGCCGCGACCCTGGCCGGCCGCGCCAACCGCTTCGGCCGCGGCTTCGGCGGCGGCGTCTACCCGATCACGCCGCAGTCGGAGTGCATCGAGCTCTTGTGCAAGCAGGAGTTCGACAAGGGCGCGGTGGTGCGCGTCGAGTCCGAGCACAGCGCCATGGCGGTGTGCATCGGCATGTCGCTGGCGGGGGCGCGGACCTTCACCGCGTCGTCGTCGAACGGCCTGGCCTACATGGCCGAGAACGTCTTCGCCGCGGCCTTCTACCGCCTGCCGGTGGTGATGATGGCGGTGAACCGCACCCTGGGGCCGCCGTGGAACATCTGGGTCGACCACGGCGACACGCTGATGCTGCGCGACGCCGGCTGGATCCAGCTCTACTGCGAGGACAACCAGGAGGTCGCCGACACCACCCTCCTGTCCTACCGCCTGGCCGAGGACGCGCGCGTGCTGCTGCCGGTGATGGTCTGCCAGGACGCCTTCGTCTTGTCGCACACGATGATGCAGACCGAGCTGCCGGGCCAGCAGGAGGTCGACGACTTCCTGCCGCCGCTGGAGCTGCCGCACGCGGTCAAGAACACGCCGGTGACCGTCGGCGGCCTCGACTTCCCGCACGAGACCGAGGTCCACCGGCGCGAGCACCACGAGGCGATGAACCGCGTGCCCGCGGTCTACGCCGAGGTCCAGGACGCCTTCGAGCGCCGCTTCGGCCGCCGCCCGGCCGACCGCGTCGTGCCCTACCAGATGGATGACGCCGAGGTGGTGTTCGTGTCGATGGGCACCACCGCGAGCACCGCCAAGGCGGTGGTCGACGCCGCCCGCGCGCGCGGCGTCAAGGCCGGCGCGCTGCGGGTGCGGATGTTCCGGCCCTTCCCGGAGGACCTGCTGACCACCTGGCTGCGCGGCCGCGAGCGCGTGGCGGTGCTCGACCGCGACATCTGCCCGGGCATGGGCGGGATCCTGTGGAGCGAGCTGCGCGGGCTGGCGCCCGGGGCCCTGGTCCAGAACTACATGCTGGGGCTCGGCGGCGGCGACATCCGCCCCGAGCACCTCGAGAAGGTCCTGGAGGACCTGCTGGCGCGCGACGCCGCCGGCGAGCCGCAGATCGTGGAGGTGGGCTGATGAGCTCCGAACCCCTGACCCGCTCCGAACCCCTGCTGTGCGGCCTGGTGCAGACCGAGGCCGACCGCGCCGAGCCGCTGCTGCGCGCCGGAAACACCAACTGCGGCGGCTGCGGCATGTCGGTGGGCCTGAACCTGCTCAGCCGGGCGATCGCCCAGCGGCCGGTGCAGATGGTGATCCCGGCCTGCTGCGGCATCGTCACCGCCGGCCAGTACCCCTTCTCGGCCTACGGCGCGCCGGTGGTCGCGAGCACCTTCGCCTCGGCGGCGGCGGTGGCGACCGGCCTGGCGCAGGTGGCGACCATCAACGGCGACAACACCCGGGTGATCGCCTGGGCCGGCGACGGCGGCACCTACGACATCGGCATGGCCACCTTGTCCGCCGCTGCCGAGCGCAACGAGGACGTGCTCTACGTCTGCTACGACAACGAGATCTACGGCAACACCGGCGGCCAGCGCTCGTCGGCGACGCCGGTGGGGGCGACCACGACCACCACCCCGCAGGGCAAGGACCTCGAGAAGAAGGACATCCTTGGCATCATGGCCGCGCACCGCGTGCCCTACTGCGCCACGATCAGCCTGGCGCACCCCGAGGACACCCACCGCAAGATGGAGCACGCGCTCGACACGCGCGGCTTCCGCTTCCTGCACATCCTGGCGCCCTGTCCCACCGGCTGGAAGTCGGAGGCGGCCGAGGGCATCGAGCTGGTGCGGTTGGCGGTGCGGTCGGGCCTGTTCCCGGTCTACGAGGCCTACGGCGGCGATCGCCACGTGATCAACGTCGAGCCGGACCTCAGCCGCGCGGCGCTGGAGCAGTACTTCGCGCTCCAGGGCCGCTTCCGCAAGGGCTCCGTCGACCTGGACCGGGTGGCGGAGATGATCGAACGAAACTGGAAGCTGCTGCGCGCCCGCGCAGCGGGGGCTTCATGAGCGAGCGACCGCAAACACCGCAGAACCCGTCCTGCGAGAAACCCGTCTACTGCCGACGCACCGAGCAGGAGCTCCCGGTCGGCGAACACCAGCGCTGCCCCTATTGCTACGGCCAGGAGGGCGAGATCGTCTCCGGCGAGCACAAGACCTTCTGCGACTTCCGCCCCGGGGTGGACCCGATCCACTTTGGATTCCCGGAGGACGCGGGGCGGGACTTGAAGGCGTAGGGTCCGGCCGACGCCCGCGACGGTAGAACGGGGGCATGGAACCGGTGCAGGCGGTGGAGCGCGTCGCGGCGCGACAGGAGGAGTGGAGAGGGATCGAAGCAGCGCAGCGCGTCGCCTGGCTGCGCGAGTGCATCGCCGCCACCGCCGCCGTCATCGACGAATGGGCGCGGACCTCCTGCCAGCTGAAGCGCGCCGACCCGGAGTCGCGGTGGTTCGGCGAGGAGGCGGTGCTCGGGCCGGCGCTGACGCTGCGGCACCTGCGGCAGTACGCGCGGACCCTGGAGCAGGGCACGATCGGGCCGGCGCCGGGCGCGCACGAGGGGCGGGGGGACCAGTTGGTGGTGCCGGTGTTCCCGTCGCTGCCCTTCGACCGCATGCTCTATCCGGGCACCCGGGCCGAGGTCTGGGTCGAGCCGGGCAAGGGCGCCTCGCGAGGGCGTCGCGGGCCGGGCGGGGTGTGCGCGGTGATGGGGGCGGGCAACGTCAGCTCGATCCCGCCGCTCGACGCGCTGCACCAGCTGCTCTACGAGGACCGGGTCGTGATCGTGAAGCTCAACCCGGTCATGGCCGGCTTGCGGCCGGTGTTCGAGAAGGCGATGGCGCCGCTGGTCGAGCGCGGCTTCCTGGCCTTCGTCGAAGGCGGCGCCGAAGAGGGCGCGGCCCTGGTCCAGGACGAGCGGGTGGACGCGGTCCACGTCACCGGCAGCCACCACACCTACGACGCCATCGTGTGGGGGACCGGTGAAGAGGGCGAGCGCCGCCGCGCCGCAGGCACGCCGCTGCTCGCGAAGCCGGTGACCGCAGAGCTCGGCTGCGTCTCGCCGGTGCTGGTGGTGCCCGAACGCTGGGACCGCGCCGACCTCAAGCAGCAGGCGCGCTCGGTAGCCGGCATGGTGACCAACAACGGCAGCTTCAACTGCAACGCCGCCAAGCTGATCGTGACCTCGCGCCATTGGCCGCAGCGCGCCGCCTTCTTGAGCGAGCTGCGCCAGGCCCTGGCGGCGGCCCCGCTGCGCCAATCCTGGTATCCGGGCGCGGCCGCGCGCTGGGCCAAGTTCGCCGAGCACTACCCGCAGACCGAGTCTCACGGCGGCGGGGAGGCAGGCGGCGGGGGCGGCGGACCGGGCGCGACTCCCGAAGGCGCCTTGCCGTGGGCCTTCATTCCCGACGTGCCGCCCGAGGCCGGCGAGCTGGCGCTGACCGAAGAGTCCTTCTGCGGCGTGGTCGCCGAGTGCGCGCTCGACGCCACCGGCGCCGAGGACTTCCTCGAGCAGGCGGTGGCCTTCGCCAATGAATCGGTGTGGGGCAGCCTGTCCTGCACCGTCTTGGCGCCGCCGATCACCGACCGCGAGGCGCTCGACCGGGCGGTGGCCGGCCTGCGCTACGGCGGGGTCGCGGTCAACGGCTGGGGGGCGGTGCTCTACGCCCTCGGCCAGACCACCTGGGGCGCCTTCCCCGGCCACCCGCCCGAGGACATCCGCTCCGGCAGCGGCTGGGTCCACAACACCGGCCTGCTCGACCACCCGCAGAAGTCCGTGGTGCGCTTCCCCTTCCGGCCGCCGCTGAAGCCGCTGTGGGACCCGAGCCACCGGCGGCTGCGCTCGCTGGGGCGGAGCCTGGCGAGCTTCGAGGCTCGCCCGGGCCTGGGCCGGCTGCTGCCGCTGGCGGCCTCGGCCATGCTGGGATAGGCTCCTAAGGTGTTATTTCTGGGCCAGTTAGGGAGGGTATTTCCTTTCCCGCCAGGATCGGGGCTTGCGAGGATTCTCGCCACGAGAAAGGGAAATATTCGCCAGACAAGGCGGCAAAAATCGCCAGAAGAGGCCGATAATCTAGGCACGAGGCACCCCAGCCATGTTCCAGAGACGCCTTCTCCAGCCGTTGCGCGATGCCCTCGCGGAGGCTCCGGTCGTCCTGCTCAACGGCGCTCGCCAGACTGGCAAGAGCACGCTCTGCCGGTTCGCGGAGGAGGAGCAGGAAGAAGCGCATTTCCTGAGCCTCGATGACGCCGCTGTCCGGCAAGCTGCGATCGAGGATCCCGTGGGCTTCGTCCGTGGTCGTGGTGGCCTGACCATCCTGGATGAGATCCAAAAGGCGCCGGAGCTGCTCTCCGCGATCAAGGTCGAGGTGGACCGAGATCGCCGGCCAGGCCGCTTCCTGCTCACGGGCTCGGCCAACGTCCTCGTGATGCCACGGGTCTCGGAGTCACTAGCCGGCAGAATGGAGGTCCTGAGCCTCTGGCCACTTTCCTACGGCGAGATCCATGGCCGCGAAGAGGACTTCATCGACGCCTTGTTCCGCGGCGAGTCGCCGGAGAGGAGGGCGAACTCGGGCGGAGCGAGCCTGGAACGCGCCATGATCCGTGGCGGCTTCCCCGAACCAGTCCAGCGGGAGAGCAGCGCCTCACGCGAACGGTGGTTCCGCGCTTATTCGACCACGATCTTGCAGCGCGAGGTCGAGGACCTCGCCCAGATCGACTTCCTCGCGGATCTTCCGCGACTGTTCGGATTGCTCGCGGCGCGCGCAGGTTCTCCGCTGAACATGGCGGAGATCTCGCGCACGCTGGGGCTTTCCCACTCCAGTTTGCGCCGTTATCTGGCGCTGCTCGAAGCCGCGCACCAGATCACCCGGCTGCCCGCCTGGTCGGCGAACATCGGCAAGACCTTGGTTCGTTCCCCGAAGGTCCAGCTCATCGACTCCGGGCTCGCGGCTTGGCTCACGGGAGTCAACGAGGAGAACCTGGCGACGGACCGGAAGAGCGCGGGGAGGGTCTTCGAGGGCTATGTCCATGGGGAGCTGCGCAAGCAGATCGGCTGGTCCAGGACCCAACCCCGGATCAGCCACTTCCAGACCAGCAAGGGTGTCGAAGTGGACTTCCTCCTCGAAGACCGACGCGGCAAGGTCATCGGGATCGAGGTGAAGTACTCACACACGATCCGATCCGGGGACGCCAAGGGTTTGCGACTGCTTCGGGATGAGCTGGGAGATCGGTTCCTCGGCGGCGCGATTCTCTACCTCGGCGAAGAAATCTTGCCCTTCGGCGATGGAATCCAACTCATCCCGGTGACGGCGCTTTGGGGCGCGGCGGTGGCCTGACCGGCTCCCTCTATCCGCCGAAGCTATCCTGGCCGCACCGTGGGCGGCATCACCTTCACTGCGACCGACCTGGTCGTCTTCCTCGGCTTCCTGGCGCTGGTCGTCGGCGTGTCGCTCTACGCCTCGCGGCGCGAGCGCAGCACCGAGGACTACTTCCTGGCCGGGCGCAAGCTGACCTGGTGGCTGATCGGCCTGTCGCTGATCGCCTCCAACATCTCGACCGAGCACTTCGTCGGCATGGCCGGCCAGGCCTACAGCGACATCGGCCTGGCGGTGGCGAGCTGGGAGTGGATCGCGGCCGTGACCTTGGTGGTGGTGGCGATCTGGCTGCTGCCGAAGTTCCTGAGCGCCGGCATCTACACCATGCCGGAGTACCTGGAGCACCGCTTCGACCACGGCACGCGCGCGATCATGGCCGGCTATCTGATGGCGGCCTACGTGATCGTGCTGCTGGCCGGCGTGCTCTACACCGGGGCGACCATGCTCAACGGCATCTTCGGGCTGCCGGAGCTGTTCGCGGGCTGGTTCGAGCTGTCGACCGCGGCCGACGCGCCGTGGCAGGAGAGCGCCAAGGTCTGGTCGACCGTCGCCGGCGTGTGGCTGATCGGCATCATCGCCGGCGCCTACACCATCTACGGCGGGTTGACGGCGGTGGTCTGGTCGGACCTGATCCAGGGCGGCGCGCTGCTGCTCGGCGGGGCGCTGGTCACCGTGCTGGCGCTGAACGAGCTCGGCGACGGCAGCCTGCTCGACGGCTGGTCGACCTTCGTCACGCACAACGAAGCCAAGTTGCACGTGATCAAGCCGCTCGACCACCCGGAGCTGCCTTGGTTGGCGGTGCTGATCGGCGGCATGTGGATCCCCAACTTCTTCTACTGGGGCCTGAACCAGTTCATCACCCAGCGGGCCCTGGGGGCGAAGAGCCTGGCCGAGGGCCAGAAGGGCATCTTGTTCGCGGCGCTGCTCAAGCTGGTGATCCCCTTCATCATCGTCATGCCGGGGATCATGGCCTTCCAGCTCTACGGCCAGAAGCTGGGCGAGGGCGCCGGCGACAGCGCCTACCCGCACATGATCGCCAACCTGCTGCCGCCGGAGTTCCGCGGCATCATGCTGGCGGCGCTGTGCGGCGCGGTGATGAGCACCTTCAACTCGGGCGTGAACTCGGCGTCGACGATCTTCACCATCGACCTCTACAAGAGGTACCTGAAGCCGGATAGCACGCCGGCCAACGACGTGCGCGTCGGCCGCTGGGCAACCGCGGTGTTCGTGCTGATCGCCTGCCTGTGGGCGCCGTTCATCCTCTCATTCGAAGGAGTCTTCAAGTACATCCAGGAGATCTGGGGCTTCATTTCGCCCGGCATCCTGGCGGTCTTCGTCGTCGGCCTGCTCAACAAGCGCACGCCGCCGGCCGCGGCCAAGACCGGCCTGGTGCTCGGCCTGGCGCTCTACGCCATCTGCCGCTTCGGCGAGCACTTCCTGCCCGGCCAGTGGATCGCCGACTTCAACGCCTGGCCCTACCTGCACCACATGGCGTTGATCTTCCTGACGCTGGTGACGGTGATGCTGGTGATGACAAAGCTGGCGCCTTTGGCCGAGCCAAGGGTCATGCCGACCAGCCGGATCGACGTCACGCCCCACCCGCGCGTGAAGCTCTACGGCGGCATCGTCGTCCTGCTGACCGCGATGCTCTACGCCATCTTCTGGTAGGGGCGGTCGCGGATAGCCGGCGGGATCCCCGCCAGCTCTTGGCGATTGGAGACGACGCGCCCGGAAGACGGAGCTTCCGGGCGCGTCGGCGTGTCGCGTGTCAGGACGAGTCTAGTGTTCGATTACTCCCAGACCTGCCACAGAATGTCCTCGTCCCATTGGCCGGGGATTTGGGCTGCCTCTGCCACAGAGAGGACTTCTCCGGAGAGAATCTGAACCTCGGTGACAACGCGGCGACCGTCAGGGGTGCCGTCCAGATAGCTGGTGGACTTGATGACACGCGGCCTCCAGAAGCCACCACGCACGACATACGACTCGTAGGTGGCGTCATGCCATACCGCCCCCGCGGGATCGAGGATCTGGAAGAGATAAGGGTGGGGAACAGCTTCGGCCGTACTGACGACCCACCTCGTGCCCGGGAAGCTCCCAGATTGCCCAGGGTGTTCCCGGGTAACTTCCACCAAATCAGGAAGCGCCCCGGGGTTCTCCGCAAAGACGATTCCGTCGAAAAGCGGCAGGGTGAGCGGATCGGTCGCCCACCAGTAGACGGGCTCGATGTAGGTCAGATAGGCAAGCCTCAGGAGATCGCTCGGGTAAGTGCTTTGGATCACGTTGCCGGCTTCGCTGCCGGAGACAAGCTGCTGGACGAGGGAGCCGTCGAAAGTGACCCTCTGGGTAACCGTGGCGGGAACGCCTCCATCTCCTACGGCGGGCTGCGTTTGCACGAGGTCGAATTGGCCGTTGGCGGAGAGCCTGCCCACCAGATTGGCGACGCTGACGTGATCGGGGTCGGTGGCGGCGGCAGGAATATGGGAGATCGTGACGTCAGCACTCAGGGAAAAGCCAGGAGGAACATCATGGTGGATCGCCACTGAGCGCATGATGCCTTGGAGCGAATAAGGGTCTGCCGTTTGTGCCGAATCGTAGGGGCTCAGAAACGGATTCCACCAAGGCAGGCCATTGCCGAGGAGTCCGCTAGGGTTCCCATTCCACATCGTGTGGAAATGGCCGGAGCCACCGAGACGAACTTCGCCGGAGATCGTTTCCGGTTCCTCGCCATCCTCGCATTCCTCGACCTTGGCGGAAGGATCTTTGCTGGAATCTTCCTTGGGAGGCACGCACTTCAGCGCTTTTGCCAGGAGGTCTGGGACCTTCTTAAAAGTGTCCCAGCTTAGTTCACCGAGCTCTGAGATATCTGGGAGCGTGGGGCAGGATCCGCCCTCCCAGGTTCTCACGAGAACTTCGTTCCCTTTCGGGTCGCACTTCCATCCGACAAGTGTTCCCTCGCAACGATAGAGAGAAGTGTTGTAGTGCGCTCCCCCTCTCCAGCACTTGTCCTTGGTGTGGAGTTCTTGGCCGGCCACGGAGAATGTGATTACTGTGCAAGTATCATTCGACTCTCCGGTGTAGCCGGCGGGTTGGTCAAGCCGCCTTGTCGTCTCGTTGCAGTCGTCAGAGCCTGAAGACTGAGAGAGGAGTTCGGGGGCGAGCATGAAGGCCAGCGCGGCATGAATCCACAGCTTGGTCCGCCCAAGAGGGCAATTTGAGAAAAGCATCAGTACTTTGAGTTTCAGGGTAGCGGCGGGAATGCGCCGCGAAATCCAGCCGTTTCGTCCGGCTGAGGCCGTAGGCTACCGACCCACTCCCCCTCGTTCAAGTGCGAGTGCGGGGGCGCGGAAGTCGCCGAATCGGGTTCTTGATCAGATTGGAATCAAGGAGCCGAGGCCAACACCTCTTCCTCGGTCAGCAGCCGGTCGCTCGACTTGGCGGCGGTCATGATGGCGTCGACGCGCTCCTCGGTGACTTCGATGCCGCGCTTCTCGAGGAAGTAGACGACGTTCGACTTGCCGCTCATCGGGCCGACGCTGATCTTCTGCTCTAGGCCGAACTCGTCCGCCGGCACGCCGGAGTAGACGCGGTTCGCGAGCCAGGTGTCGTTCTTGCGGAAGGCCTTGACCACCGCCGCGGCGTGGACGCCGGTGCCGGTCTCGAAGGCGTCGTCGCCGAAGACCGGGTACTCCTTGCGCACCGGGCGACCGACGGCCTCGCTGGCGACGCGCACGTACTCGCCGAGCTTCGACAAATCGCGCTGGATCCAGCCGAGCAGCTTCAGGTTGACCAGCAAGAGGTCCATCTCGGCGTTGCCGGCGCGCTCGCCGATGCCCAGCGCGCAGGCGTGCGCCCGCTCGACGCCTTCGGATAGCGCCGACAGGGTGTTCACCAGCCCAAGCCCCCGGTCGCGGTGGCCGTGCCAGTCGATGCCGGCCTTGAAGTTGCGCGCCACCATGTAGCGCTTCATCCACGACACCAGGTTGCGCACCGAGCCCGGCGTGCCGGCGCCGACGGTGTCGCACAGACAAACGCGGTCAGCGCCTTCCTCCAGCGCCGCGCCGTAGAGCGCGTCGAGGATCTCCGGCGTCGACCGGATCGTGTCCTCGGTCACGAACAGCACCGGCAGGTCGTGGCCCTTGGCGAAGCGCACCGCGTCGCGCACCTTGGTCACCATGGCGTCGAGCGCCCAGCCCTCGGCGTAGGCGCGGATCGGGCTCGAGCCGATGAAGGTGCAGACCTCGATCGGTTGGCCCAGCTCCTGGACCATGTCGACGACCGGCTCGATGTCCGACACCACCGTCCGGCAGGCGACGTTGGGCGTGATGTCCAGCGACAGCATCTCGCGCGACAGCGCCAGGATGTGTTCGCGCGCGTGGACGCCAGCGCCGGGCAGGCCGATGTCAGCGGTGTCGATGCCCAGCTCGCTCATCAAGTGGATGAGCTCGATCTTCTTGTCGAGCGGCGGGTCGATCACCGACGGGCACTGCAGGCCGTCGCGCAGGGTCTCGTCGTCGAGTTGGACCTTGCCCTTCGGCGCCGGCAGGCCGTGGTGGCCGTGGGTCTCCCAGTCGAAGATCAGGTCCTCGTGTGCCTTGTCGTCACTCATCGCCCTTCAGGAAGTCGTCGATCTCGCGGTCATCGAGCCGCGGCGGAAGGCCGACCCCGCCGAGCAGCTTGTCGGCGGCCCAGTCGGCCAGGGTGAGGTCGGTGGCGAGCGCCTTGCTGAGCTCGTGGCTTTCGGTGGCGGCGACGATGCCGGAGCGGCGCAGCCGGCCCCTGGGGCCGATCATGCGGCGCTTGCCGAACAGGTCGGTGCGGCTCTCGGATGCGACGCGCAGGCATTCGAGCGCCGAGATGTACGGCTCGCCCTCCACCAACTCGCTGAAGAGCAGGTGGACGACGACCAGCAGGTGGTCGACCCCGAGCTTCTGCTCGCGGCGGAAGTCCTCGATCCGGAAGGCGCTGCCACCGGGCGTGACGCGCAGGCGGCGGCGGATCAGGACCAGCGCGGTGCGGGCGGCTTGGCGCAGCTGGCGGAAGCGCGGCGAGACGGCGCCGCTCGGGTCGTCGGGCGGGAACAAGGCCTCGGCCCGCGACATGCACAGGTTGCGCCAGCCGTAGAGCTCCCACAGGAACTCCTCCTCGTCGCGGTAGGCCCGCGGCTCGGCGGGGGAGCCGGGGCGCACGGGGTCGTCGGCGGTCTGGCCACTCCAGCCGGGCGCCCAGAACAAGGTCATGGCGGCCGAGGAGGCCGAGAACCAGGTGTCGAGCGGCTCGTGGCCGCGCGGCTGCGCCTGGGCGTACAACCATTGCTCCTTGCGCAGGCGGCCGTCCGGGCCGAGCGCAGCCAAGGCCCGGCTGCGGCTGAAGCCGGCGTGGCGCAGCAGCGCGATCAGGCTGCCACCGGTCAGGGGGTCGCTGGCGCCGGCCAGCCGGCGGTGGAAGAGCAGGGCCAGCAGCAGCAGCTCGGCGTCGTCCAAGGTGGAGGCGACGGCGTGCTCCTTCAGCGACGGAAGCTCGGAGAAGAAGCGGTCGCGCAGCTCCTGGGCCTGAGCGCGGGTGCTGGCGGCGGCCTCGGAATCCGCGCTGGGGTTCCGGGCCTGGAGCTCGCCGATCTGGTCGCAGAGCTGGAGGAGGCCTTCGAGAGGGGTCATGGACTGCCCATTGTATGCCGTCGCGAAACCTATAATCCCCGACCATGGCGCGGGCTCGCAGGCGGGAACGACGGCACCAGGTGCTCCAGGCGCTCCAGGAGCACCTGGAGCGGCCGGAAGGCACCGCGTACGTGCCCCACGACCGGGCCCACGTCGCCGACATCGCCGACGTGTTGTGGCTGGACTTCCCGGAGGAGGAGGCCCGCAGGCTGTTCCTGAGCTTCAGCCAGGACCTCGCCGCCGAGGTGCTCGAGGAGGCGGAGCCGAAATTCGCCGCCAAGCTGCTCCAGGACTCCGATCCGAGCTTCCTGGGCGAGCTCCTGAACCTGCTGCCGGCCGACGACGGCGCCGACCTGCTCGAGGAGCTGCCCGAGCCCCTGGGCCAGGCCGCCCTGCTCCACGCCGACGACGAGGACGCCTCGGACCTGCGCCACCTGGGCGCCTACGAGCCCGACAGCGCCGGCGGCATGATGACCACCGAGTTCATCGGCGTCCGGCCGGAGGAGAAGGTGGGGGACGTGCTCAAGCGCATCAAGCGCGGCGAGGGGGAGGACGCCGAGACCATCGACGCCCTCTACGTCACCGGCCCGCAGGACGAGCTGGCCGGCGTGATCTCGGTCCGGGAGCTGCTCGAAGCCAACATCCACGACGCCATCGGCGACATCGCCAACCCGGACGTGATCCACGCCCGGGTCGACGAGGACCGCGAGGAGACGGTGCACCGGCTGCTGCACTACAACCTCTCCACGATCCCGGTGCTGGACCCGCGCGGCCACCTGGTCGGCATCATCACCGCCGACGACGCGCTCGAGGTCCTGGAGGAGGAGGGCTCCGAGGACGTGCTGCTGCTCGCCGGCGCGAGCGGCGCCTCCGAGGCCTCGGAGGCCCTGTGGAAGAAGGTCGTGCACCGTGCGCCGATGCTGCTGATCACGGTCCTGGCCGGCCTGGCCATGTCCCGGGTCATGAGCTACTTCGCCCCGCCCGCCGACCAGATCCCCGGCGGCGGCGAGGGCGGCGAGACCTGGCTGACCATCCTGTCCTTCATCCCGATGGTCCTGGCGCTGGCGGGCACCATCGGCACCCAGACCTCCGCGGTGCTGGTGCGCGGCTTCGCGGTCGGCCAGATCGTCGCCGGCCGGCGTCTGTCGGTCTTCCTCGGCGAGCTCCAGGTCGGCGTGGCCCTCGGGGCGCTGTGCAGCCTCATCGCCATGCCGGCGGCGGCGCTGTTCACGGGCGACTGGCAGATCGGCCTCTCCCTGGGCGTCTCGCTGCTCCTGGCCATGAGCTGGGCCGCCACGGCCGCCAGCTCGATCGCGATGGGCTCGGAGGCCGCCGGCCTCGACCCGGCGCTGGTCTCGGGCCCGGTGATGATGGCGGTCAGCGACCTCTCCGCGGTGCTGCTGTTCTTCGGCGCCGCCCACCTGCTGCTGGTCACCTGATGCGGCGGCCGCTGCTCCTGCTGGCGCTCGCCCTGGTGGCGGTGACGGGGCTGCTGTTCCAGCCCGTGCGCGTGGTCGGGCCGTCGATGCTGCCGACGCTGGCCGACGGCGAGCTGCGCCTGACCGCCCCGGTCTGGGTCTCGCCGCTGGCGCGCCACGAGATGGTGGTCTTCCGCGAGCCCGACACCGAGACCGTGGCCGTGAAGCGGGTCGCCGGCCTGCCCGGCGAGCGCATCCAACTGCTCGACGGCGACCTCTTCGTTGGCGGCGACCGCCACCAGCGCCCGGTGGCGGGCCCGGAAGACCTGGTCCCGCTGGTCGACGCCGCCGGCGGCGAGATCCCGGCCCAATTCAACGTGGCCGAGGCCGGCGAGCCCGCCGGCGCCGCCTTCCACCACCAGCAGGGCAGGGCCTACCTGCGCTCGGTGCCGCTGGACGGCTTCCTCGGCGACGCGGGCCTGGTCCAGGGCGCCCGGCCGGCCTCCGACCTCGGCCTGGCGGCCGACTTCGAGCTGCTCGAGGACGGCAGCCTGTTCGAGCTGCTCGTGATCGAGGGCGCGACCACCTTCACCCTGGCGATCGGCGAGGGCCGGTGCACCCTCTGGGAGGAGGACGAGCTGCTGGCCGTCGCGGACGTGCCGGCCGGGCTCCGCCAGGGCCAGCTGTTCCTGGGCAAGGTCGACCAGCTGCTCTACGCCTGCCTGGACGGCCACCCCTTGTTCGACCCGGTGCCCTTCGCCGCCATCACGGCCACCGACCTGATCGACTCCGCCCCCGGCCCGCCCTTCGAGCAGGCCGGCTTCGGAGGCCGCCAAGTGATGCTGCGGCGGATCCGGGTGGGCCGGGACCTCTTCCGCGATCCCGCCGGAACCTTCGGCTGCTCCAGGGAGTTGCAATTGGCGGAGGACGAGTACTTCCTCCTCGGAGACAACCCTGGCTCGAGCCGCGATTCCCGTCACTACGGCCCCGTGCCCCGCGAGCGGATGCTCGGGGTGGTCGGAGCCCGGATCCGGAGATCCGTTGGTGACTGAGAGCGGCGCCGACCGCGGCGTGGAGTGGATGCTGGCCTTCCAGGCCGGCGACGAGGCGGCCTTCGACGAGATCGTCGAGCACTACTCGGGACAAGTTTTTGGGCTTTTGCGCCGCCTGCTCGGCCCCGCCGCCGCGATCGAGGACCTGGCCCAGGAGGCCTTCCTCCGGCTCTACCGCGCCAAGGACCGCTACCAGCCCCGGGGCAAGCTCGGCACCTTCCTCTACAGAATCGTCTATAACCTTGCCCTGAATCGACTTAGGGACGGGAAGAGGCGCCGGGAGGTGGCCCTGCCGAGCTCCGCCGAGGGCGAGCGCATCGACCTCGAGGACGCCGGGACCGAGGCCCCGTGGGAGGACAGCGACCGGCGCAGCTGGGCGCAGCGCATCGAGGAGGCGCTCGAACGTCTCCCCGAGAACCAGAGGGCCGCCTTGGTGTTGCAGCACTATGACGGCCTCGACCTGGAGCAGATCGGGGAGGTCCTGGGCATCAGCCCCAAGGCCACGAAATCCCTCCTGCACCGGGCGCGGACCAAGCTTCGCGAGATCCTCACCCCCTATCGAGAAGCGGAACATGACTGAAGACTGGCTCGACGACCTGCTGGACCGCCATCCGGGCGAACCGGTGCCCCCGGGCTTCGCCCAGCGGCTCCGGGGCCGGATCGAGGCCGAGGAGGGCCAGGCTCCGCCTGCGGGCAGGATCCTGCGTCCCGTCTTCGGAAGCTGGCTGGCCCGCTCCGCCGCCGGCCTCCTGCTCCTGGCCGTCGGTTTCTGGCTCGGCCGGGACCAGCCCGAGGTCGAGGTCCTGCCTCCGCCCAGCACGGGGGAGGCGGAGATCGCCGGCGGCGGCGAGCTCAGCAGCGAGTTCCTGGACGAGCTGGACGCGCTCTACCAGGACCAGGCGCTGCTGGATTCCTGGGAGCTCCTGGTGGACGAGGACCTCGAACTCGGCCTCCGGGACGCCACCCTCGGCACCTGGGAGCTGGAGGAGGAGGGGCAGTGATGCTCGCCGCCGCCCTGCTCGGCCTGGCCCAGGTCCTGACCCCGCCGGCCAGCGCCGCGGGCGTCGCCGCGGAACCGGGCGTCGCCGCCGCTGGCGCCCAAGATCCCGCCGGCCAGGAGGCCGCGCCCCAGGACCCCGGCGCCAGCCGGGAGCAGGCGCGGCGATGGTGGGAGCAGCTCAGCCCCGAGGAGCGCGAGCAGTTCCGGAGCCGGCACGAGCAGTTCCAGCGGCTGGGCCCCGGGGAGCGCCAGGCGCTCCGGGACCGCATGGAGGCCGTCGAGCGGCACCGCCGCAAGGTCTGGTTCGAGCTCGACGAGGCCGAACGCGCCCGGCTCGAGGCGCTGCCCGACGCCGAGCGGGACGACGCCCTGGACCAGAAGGTCCACGAGCGGCTCCGCCGCCGCCACGAGCAGCTCGAAGGGCGCATGCCGCCCGGGCAGGGCTTCCGCGGCCGGCCGCTGGGCGAGCGCCTGGGCGCCTCCGACCGCTTGATCGCCGATATCCGCGGCGGGGACCTCCAGCGCCAGCTCGAGGAGCTCCACACCCAGGGCTGGATCGGCGACCAGGCCGCCGCGTGGCTGGCGCAAGCCCCCGCGGTCGAACAGGCCGCGGCGCTGCTGGACGCCCGCAAGTGGCGCGGCCTGGCCGAGGGCCGGCAGCGCGGCTGGTTCGAGCAGTGGCAGCTGGACGAGCACGAGCAGCGGACCCTGGCCGAGATGCCGTCGCGGGACTTCCTGATCGCCATCGGGGAGCTGCGCAAGGGCATCCCCAAGGCCGAGGTCTTCTCCCGCGGCGGCCCCGGCGGCCCGCCGCCCTTCCCCGGCGAGGGCCGGCGGCGAGGCAGGCAGGGCATGCGCCCGGGAGCTCCCGGGGAGCGCGATCATCCTGGTCGGCGCTTCGACCCCCGACCTGACGAGGGAGAGGGCGCCGGCCGCCCCGATCGGCAGCGCCCCAGCCGTGGTCCGGGGAGGCGGCAGCCCCCCGGCGGCGGCGGACAGGGCCCCCGGCGATAGGCCGAACTCGGGAAATCCGGGCGTCGGATCGAGATTCCTGGCTCCAGAGGAGGGGATCCGTTGTCATAATTACCGGTTCCCCACCATGAAGGCATCCCGTGCGATTCTCGTTGGCTGGGCTCTGGGCATCTTGGAGTCCGGCCTGGTCTTGTCCAGTCTGATCCACTTCTCGTCGGGTCCGTGGTTCGTGGCCATGGCGATCCTGGCCCCGATGGTCGTCTACGGCACCGGAGGCTGGGTCCTGTCCAAGGTCCCCGGCGTCGACCGCCTGTCCTGGGAGAGCTGGTTCTTCCTCGGCGCGGTCGTGATGGTGCACCTGCGGCGGCACCTCTACGTCGGCTCGCACGGCCTGCTGGCGCAGCTCGGCCTGGTCGGCCAGGAGCAGCACGCCGGCATGGGCATGGTCTTCCTGGCGATGTTCGCCGCCATGCTGCTGTGGCAGTTGCTGCGCGACCCGGAGAAGCGCGGCCGCGCGACCTCGATCCTGGGCACGGTGCTCGGGCTCTACATCCTGGTGCGGATGCGCCACTACGCCAGCAACCGGCCGCAGGACCCGCGGCAGTGGCTGGATCTGGCGGGCGCCCCCTTCGACCTGGGCGTGGACTGGGCCTGGATCGCCGCCGCCGTGGTGCTGGTGGCCTGGATCTGGCTGGTGCCGGCGCGGCTGCTGAAGCCCAGCCCGTGGGTGCCGCGGCTGGCCCTGGCCGGGCTGCTGACGCCCTTCCTGTCCTTGGGCTACCTGTGGATGAACGTCGAGAAGTCGCCCCTGGTGAAGGACCACGAGTTCCCCGCCGGCGAGGGCCCGAACGTGGTCCTGATCTCCTGGGACACCGTGCGCGCCGACTCGCTGCCCCTCTATGGCGGCGGCGGCCTGGACACCCCGAACCTGGACCGCCTGGCGGCCGGGGGCGTGCTGGTCGAGCGCTACCACACCATCGCCCCGATCACCGGCCCGGCGCACAACTCGATGCTGACCGGGCTCTACCCGCCGAGCCACGGCCTGCGCGTGAACGGCAACGCCGTCGACCCCGAGGTGCCGCGCCTGCCGGAGCTGCTCCGGAAGCAGGGCTACGCCACCGGCGGCTTCGTCTCCGGCCTGCCGGTGCGGCGCCAGTACGGCTTCTTCCACGGCTTCGAGCACTTCGACGATCGCCCGGTGATCTCCGCCAAGCTGCCGGTCTATCACAGCGCCGGCTTCTTGGTCCGGACCGTGGTCCTCTTCGACCGCCTGCAGCCGCTGTTCGCGACCTTCATGCCGCCGAACATCGACTTCGTCGCCACGACCACCCCCGGGCACATCACCGTCGGCCGCGCCGCCGACTGGCTGCGGCAGCAGGACCGCCCGATCTTCAGCTGGGTGCACCTCTTCGACGCCCACGACCCGCGCGACACCACGGGCGTCTACGAGGAGTACGTCGCCCGCGCCCGCGCCCGCGCCGAGGAGGGGCCCAAGGCCGCCAACCCCGAGGTGCAGGAGAGCATGGTGCTGCAGCGGGCCGAGATCGAGTTCCTCGACGCCCAGGTCGGCACGCTGCTGGCGGCGCTGGAGGAGAAGGACCCCGGCTTGAAGAACACCATCGTCGCCCTCACCGCTGACCACGGCGAGTGCTTCGGCGAGGGCCAGGACATGCCCGAGCTCTACCCGGAGGGCGGCGTCAAGGTGCTGCACGCGCCCAGCCTCTTCGAGGCTACGCAGCACGTGGTCTGCGTGATCAAGCCGCAGGACGGCGTGCCGGGCATGCTGCCGGGCGGCACGCGGATCAGCGACGGCTCGGCCTCGCACATCGACCTGCTGCCGACCCTGCTCGAGCTCTCCGGCCAGACCGCCGAGGCGCCGGATTACCTGCAGGGCCGCTCGCTGGTGCCGGCGCTGAAGGGCGCCGAGCGGGCGCCGGTCGGCCTCTACCTCGAGGCCTACAGCGACACCAACCAGGAGACCCGCCTACAGGGCTGGGTCGCCGAAGGCTGGAAGTACGTCCGCACCGAGAACGGCGACTTCGAGTACCTCTACGACCTCCGGGTCGGCGACGGCCAGAACTTCGCCGCCGAGCACCCGGAGCGAGTGGCGCAGATGCGCAAGGCGCTCGAGGCGGCCTTCGAGGAGATGCCCAAGGTTAAGGCCATCGCCGCCGACACCGGCAGCGCCGCCCTGGCCGATCTCGGCTACGTCGACGGCGACCACTAGCTCAAGCTGAGCCTGACACCACCTCAGCAGGACCGGATGCGCTCGTCGAGGGCGGCCTGGTCCTTGGTGAAGGCGAGCAGGCCGGCGAGGGTGAACAGCGCGTCCAGGCCGCAGCGGCCGGAGGCGACGTCGCGGGCCCAGCGGTCGCGCTTGGGCAGCTTGCCCTCGGCGGCGATGGCGCCGAGCTCCT
Organism: uncultured Planctomycetales bacterium; assembly: GCA_964482495.1. GTDB lineage: Bacteria > Planctomycetota > UBA1135 > UBA1135 > UBA1135 > J029. The sequence continues at coordinate 39,461 of CAYZXS010000023.1, read as the reverse complement.
CGTCACTGAGCCGCGGGAAGACGCTGCCCTGGCCCGCCTCGTGCAGCAGGTCGACCAGCTGCTCGGGGGTGGCGGTCGCCGGGTTGAGCTCGGCCAGGCGGTCGCAGGCGGCCTGGAAGTCGGCGTCGACCTCCCAGAGGTCCTCGACGCCCTCGGCCACCGGGTCGACGCCCTCGGCCCAGGCGGGCCGGTAGTCGGCGCCGGTGCGGTCGGCCAGCTCGGCGGCGTCGGGCTCGCTCGCCAGGAACCCCTCGGCCACCGGGCAGGGCATGGTGAAGACGTCGAGGCCGGCGAGGGTGCCGACCTGCTCGCCGGCGCGCATGCTGGCGCCGATCTGCCGAGTGCCGCAGTGGCCGGCCTCGCGCAGCGCCACCAAGGTGGCCTGGCTGGCCAGGGTGGCTCGCTCGCCCACCCAGGCGCCGTCGCCGAGCCCTTCGCCGGCGGCGTAGGCGTTCAGCCGGCCCATGAACACGTTGACCCAGCTCGGCCGGGCGAAGCGCGCGATCAGGTGGTTCTGGCGCGCCGAGAAGCCGAGCGTGAAGTTGACCGGGATGCCCTCGTCCTCGAGCCGCCGCGCCGCGATCAGCCCCGAGGGGGTCAGCGGCACCTTGACGATGAAGTGGTCGCACAGCGCCGCGTAGCGCCGGCCGTAGTCCACCGAGCGCTCGGCGTCGTGCGCCAGGTCGGTGTGCAGCTCGACCGAGACGTAGGCGCCGAAGCGCTCGTGCAGGCGCAGGCCGTGGCGGGCGTTGAGCGCGAAGGCGATCTCGAGCACCAGGTCCTGGCCGTCGAGGCCCGGCTGGTCCTCCTTGGCCGCCGCCGCCGCCGCGGGGATCCAGGCGTCGTAGATGCCCTTCTGGATCTCCATGTTCAGCAGCGTGTTGTTGGTGGTCAGCGCCGTGAATTCGGCGCTCCACAAGCCGGCGGCGAGGTCCATGTCGCCGGTGTCGAGCCAGAGCTCGGTGCCGAGCTCCCGCATGCGCGTCCACAGCGGGTTGGGCGCGGCCGAGACCGGCTGCTCGGCGATGCCTTCGCGGATGACTTGGGCGAGCTTGGAGGAGGCGAGGGCAGGGGCGTCCGACATGACCCCGAGAGGATAGCCGTGCCTCCCGCCTGAGAGACCCTGGTCAGGAGGCGCGGCGCGGCGCCGCCGCCGGCTCCTCGGCGGACCAGGGCAGCCAGCGACCGAGGACCGCGAGCAGGCCCTCGAAGTCATAGGGCTTGGCCAAGTAGTCGTCCATGCCGGCGTCCAGCACCCGGGCCCGGTCGCCGGCCATGGCATTGGCGGTCAGGGCGATGATCGGCACCGACCTCCTGTCGTCCTCCATGGCGCGGATCTCTCGGGTGGCTTGGAAGCCGTCCATGCGCGGCATCTGGCAGTCCATCAGGACCAGGTCGTAACGCTTGGCCCGCATGGCGGCCAGCGCCTGGAGCCCGTCCTCGGCGAGGTCGGAGCGCAGGCCGAGCTCGTCCAGCATCCTCCGGGCGAGGGTCTGGTTCACCGGGTTGTCCTCGACGAGCAGGACCGTGGCGTTGAAGAACCGGGCGTCGAGCGGCGGGTCGTCGCCCTGCTCCGCGTCCGCGAACCCGCCGCTGAGGCCGGTCGTCGCGAGGCGCGCGGTGAAGGAGAAGGTGCTGCCTTCGCCAGGGGCGCTCTGGACCGAGATCTCCCCGCCCATCTTCTCGACCAGCTCCTTGCAGATCGCCAGGCCGAGGCCAGTTCCCCCGAAGCGACGGGTCGTCGAGCTGTCCGCCTGGGTGAAGGGCTGGAACAGCAGCTCGAGCTGATGCCGGCTCATGCCGAGGCCGGTGTCCTGGACGTGGAATCTGGCGAGGACTTCGCCGGGGCCGGTACGCTCCGCCCTGATCCGCAGCGCCACCTCGCCCTCTGAGGTGAACTTGACCGCGTTGTTCAGCAGGTTCAGCAACACCTGCCGCAGCCGCACCGGGTCTCCCACCAGGGTCTCGGGGACCTCCCGGGCCACCTCGCAGCGGACCTCGAGCGGCTTGCCGGCGGCTGCGGAGCGGACGATCTTCACCGCCTCCTCCGCCAGCTCGCGGGGCTTGAAGCCGATCTGCTCCAGCTCCATGCGGCCGGCCTCGATCTTGGAGAAGTCCAGGACGTCGTTGACGATGCCGAGCAGGGTGCGGCCGCTGTAGCGCATCGTGCCGACGAGCTCCTGCTGCTCCTCGTCCAGGCGGGTGCGTTCCAGCAGGCTGAGCAAGCCGATCACCCCGTTCATCGGCGTCCGGATCTCGTGGCTCATGTTGGCCAGGAATTCCGACTTGGCGCGGGTGCCGGCGCGGGCCTCCTCGACCGCGGTGTCGAGGCGCAAGTTGGCCTCGAACAAGTGGCGCAGCGAGTCCCAGAGGGTGTGGGAGGTGAGCGCGGCGCAGATCGAGCCGCCGATGCCCGCGAGCGCGAAGACCAGCAGGTACGGCCCCGTCAAGGACCACCCCGACAGCGGGAAGTAGGCGGCGCCAAAGACCATCCAAGTGGCCATCGGCCGGAGCACCGCGCCGGAGCGAGTTTGGGGGTAGATGCCCCAGGCGGCCACGATCGGGAAGCAGGTGGCCAGCACCGCCGGCATGCCGAGGTGGACGTCCACCGCGCCCGAGATGCCGCCGAAGATGGCCGCGAAGGTCAGGAAGTCGAAGACCGCCAAGCCCCGCCGGTGCACGGTGTTCGAGCGCTGGCTGACCAGGGTCGGCAGGCCGCAGAAGAGGATGCCGAAGATGTGAGCCGGGACCAGCCAATGGAGCGGCAGCGGGGTGAGGAAGATCGCGATCCCGATCGTGACTCCCAGCATGGCCATCAGGCCGATGCACTCGGCGAAATAGCCGTAGAGGTTCGCTCGCCGCCAGCGGTCTTGGAGGAAGGCCTCAAAAAGGTGGGGAGACTCCGACACGGGCGGCTGATTGCCTGACGATGAGGGGGAAACGGGGACAGCCGGTGCCGGCTACACCCGTCCATCGGGCGGGGCGGCGCCGGTCCTTGAGCGGGACGGGCTAGAATCCCTGGTTCCATGGGGCTCCCGACGCTCTCCTTCGAGGCCGCCCTCCGCCTGCCTGGGGTCCGCTTCGTGGACCTCCGGAGCCCTCGGGAGTACCAGGAAGACCACCTGCCCGGGGCGATCAACGTGCCGCTCTTCGATGACCGGCAGCGCGCCGTAGTCGGCACCTTGTATGCCAAGGCGAGCCCGGAGGCCGCGATGGAACAAGGCCTCTCGATTGTCGAGAAGCGGCTCGCCGACCTCTTGCGGGAGATTCTCGGGCATCCCGTCCCCGACTCCGCTTGGAGGCCGCGCTTCCACGAGCTGACCGCTCCCGGCCGGCCGCGGGACTTTCGGCAGGGCCACGATTGGGGACCGCCCGAGTCGCTCCCCGAGGCGCCGATCGTGCTCCACTGCTGGCGCGGCGGCATGCGCTCGCGTTCGGTCGTGGCGCTGCTGCACGCCCTGGGGGAGACCCGGGCGCTGCACCTGGCGGACGGCTACAAGGGCTACCGCGCTTGGGTCCGCGGCCAGCTCCAGGGCCTCGACCCGGCCATGCCCCTGATCGTGCTCCGCGGGCCGACCGGGGTCGGCAAGACCCGGATCCTGGCGGACCTGGAGCGCCGGGCGCCGGGCTCCACCATCGACCTGGAGGCCTTCGCCCAGCACCGCTCGTCGATCCTGGGCGACGTCGGCCTCGCCCCGGCCAGCCAGAAGGCCTTCGAGTCGGCCTTCCTGGCTCGGCTGGCCCAGCTCGGGCCCGGGCCGTGGTTCGTCGAAGGCGAGAGCCGCAAGGTCGGCGACGCGGTGGTGCCGGCCGCCTTCTTCGAGGCCATGGAGGGGGCGGTCCAGGTCCGGATCGACGCCAGCATGGCTTACCGAGTGGGCGTGCTGGCGGCCGAGTACCTGCCCAGCCCGGAGCACGCCGCGGCCTTGCGCGAGCGGCTGCCCTTCCTGGAGAAGCGGCTCGGGAAGAGGTGGACCGGACAGCTGTCGGCCTGGCTCGACCAGGGGGAGTGGCGCCAGGTGGCCGAGGTCCTGCTCGAGCGCTACTACGACCCGCGCTACGGCCACCACGATCAGCGGCGCCGCTGGGCGGCCGAGCTGGACGCCGAGCAGCCCGACCTGCTGGACGTCCTGTTGACCCTGCGCGCCGCCGCGGCCGACGACGGCGCCTCTGGCCCCGGGGCCGCCCCGGCCGGCGGGTAGAATGCCCGGCCATGTGCGGCTTCATCGGCATCGCCGGCCTCCCCGGAACCGACGTCGCGGCCGAGCTCTACGAGGGCTTGATCGCGCTCCAGCACCGCGGCCAGGACGCCGCGGGCATCCTCAGCTTCGACGGGAAGTTCCACCTGCGGAAGCAGAACGGGATGGTGCGCGACATCTTCCGCGGCCGCGACATGGCGCGCCTGAAGGGCAACCTGGCGGTCGGCCACGTCCGCTACCCGACGGTCGGCATGGGCAGCGACGAGGACGCCCAGCCCTTCTACATCAACTACCCCTTCGGCGTCGGGATGGCCCACAACGGCAACCTGACCAACTTCCTCGACCTGAAGGGCCGGCTGTTCCCGCAGGAGAACATCTGCCTGACCAGCTCCTGTGACGTCGAGGCGATCCTCTACGCCTTCGCGCAGGCGCTGCACGCCGCGGACCCGGTGGCGTCGATGGAGGACCGCATCCGGCTGGCCGTCGAGGGCGTGTTCCGCCGCACCAAGGGCGCCTACTCGGTGGGCGGGATCCTGTCCGAGAACTACCTATTCGCCTTCCGCGACCCGACCGGGATCAAGCCCTGCGTGGTCGGCCGCCGGGAGACGCCGCTCGGCACCGAGTGGTGCGCGTCGTCGGAGAGCGTCGCCTTCGACGTCATCGGCTTCCAGCGGGTGCGGGACCTGAAGCCGGGCGAGGTCTTCATCGTCCGCCCGGGCGAGGAGCCGCTGTTCGTGCAGGTGATCGACCAGCCGCACCGGCCGTGCATCTTCGAGCTGGTCTACTTCGCCCGGCCGGACAGCTTCCTGGATGAGATCAGCGTCTACAAGACGCGCCGGCGCTTCGGCAAGACGCTGGGCAAGCAGTGGCTGGAGAGCGGGGCGCCGATCCCGGACGTGGTGATCCCGATCCCGGACTCGTCGCGCGACGCGGCGATGCGGATGGCGCAGGAGCTGAAGATCAGCTACCGCGAGGGCTTCATCAAGAACCGCTACGTCGGGCGCACCTTCATCATGCCCAACCAGACCGAGCGGCGCAGCGCCATCCGGCGCAAGCTGAACCCGATCCCGCTGGAGTTCGAGGGCAAGGACGTGCTGCTGGTCGACGACTCGATCGTGCGCGGCAACACCAGCCGCAAGATCATCGAGATCGCGCGCGCGGCGGGGGCCAAGAAGGTCTACATGGCCGTGACCAGCCCGGCGCTGACCTCGCCCTGCCCCTACGGCATCGACATGGCGACCAAGGAGGACTTCATCGCCCGCGGCAAGGACAACGAGGGCATCCGCGAGGAGATCGGCGCCGACCACCTGGTCTACCTCGAGCTCGACCGCATGGTCGAGGCCGCCCGCGCCGGCAACCCCGAGGTCCAAGCCTTCTGCAGCGGCTGCTTCACCGGCGACTACCCCACCACCGACGCCGTCGAGCACCTCGAAGCCCTGGCCGAAGAGCGCGCCACCGCCCGATAGGGGTCAGACATCGATTGTTTTGAGAGGTCGTACCTCTCATTCCAGAACAGCAAGCGTGCCCGACGCCACTCCCCGCGCGGTCAGCCTGGGCCGGGTCTTCCGGCTGTGGTTCCCGCTGGCGCTCAGCTGGGGAATGATGGGCTGCGAGTCGCCGCTGTTCACGATGTTCGTGGCGCGGATGGCGGACCAGCAGATCCAGCTCGCCGCCTGGGGCTCGGTGGTCTTCCCGGTGGCGCTGGTGGTCGAGGGTCCGATCATCATGCTGCTGGCGGCGTCGACCGCGCTCTGCGTCGACCGCGAGTCCTACCGCAAGGTGCGCCGCTTCATGTGGTGGAGCTCCGGCCTGCTGACGCTGCTGCACGCCGCGATCGCCTTCACCCCGCTCTACGACTTGGTGGCGCGCGGGCTGATCGGCGCGCCGGAGGAGGTCCTCGAGTCGGGCCGCCTCGGCCTGCAGATCATGCTGCCGTGGACCGCGGCGATCGCCTACCGCCGCTTCCAGCAGGGCGTCCTGATCCGCTTCGAGCGCTCGCGACTGGTCGCGGTCGGGACCTTCGTGCGCATGGTGACGGTGGTGGTCTTCCTCGCCGGCGGCAAGCTGCTCGCGATCGGCCCGGGAATCGTCGTCGGCTCGCTGGCGATCGCGGCCGGCGTCACCGCCGAGGCGGTCTTCGCCGGCTACTGCGTCCGCCCGGTCCTGCGCGACCGCGTCTACCCCGCTGCCCCGGCCGCCGAGCGCCTGTCCCGGCGCTCCTTCCTGCGCTTCTACCTGCCGCTGGCGATGACGCCGCTGCTGACCTTGCTGATCCAGCCAGCGGGTTCGGCGGCGATGTCGCGCATGCCCGACGCCCTGCCGTCGCTCGCGGTGTGGAGCTCGGTGCACGGGCTGGTCTTCCTGCTGCGCTCGACCGGCTTCGCCTACAACGAGGTCGTGGTGGCGCTGCTCGGCGAACCCGGCGCCGCGCGCAGCCTGCGGCGCTTCGCCTACCTGCTCGCGGCCGCCACCGCCGGATTGCTGGCCCTGCTCGCGCTGACGCCGGTCGGCGAGCTGATGTTCCGCGGCGTCTACGGCCTCAAGCCCGAGCTCGCGGCGCTGGCCGCCTTCGCCATCCTGTTCACGGTGCCGATGCCGGCCTACCAGGCCTTGCAGAGTTGGTTCCAGGGCGTGCTCGTCCACCACCGGCGGACCCGGGGCGTGACCGAGGCGGTCATGCTCTACGTGATCGTCGCCCTGGCCGGCCTCAGCATCGGCGTGGCGTGGGGCGCCTGGACCGGCATCCTGTTCGCCGTCTGCACCTTCGTCACCGGCGGCGTCCTGCAGACGACCTGGCTGGCGCTGAGAGCGAGGCGGTACCTAAGAACGGGGTCAGACATCGATTGATAATCGATGTCCGACTTCGATTATCAATCGATGTCTGACCCCGCATTTCGCCTCGACCTCTCGATCGGGGACAGGAGGTGGGTCAGGGAGTAGAGCGAGCCGACGCGGCTCTGTCGGCCCTCGGCGAAGATGCGGTGGATGTGCTGGAGGTGCTTGCGGACCTTGCCGAGCATCTCCGCGTCGAGCCAGCCGGTGTCGGAGCGCAGCGACAGCCGGGTCTCGCCGGGGTTGCCGGCGGCCTGGAGCTGGCGCGTCGCCCGGCGGCCGAGGCATCGCCAGAGCGCGGTCAGCCGCTCGGGGTCCTCGGCTTCGAGGAAGCGCAGCTCCCGGGCGACGACGTCGTAGACCGGGACCGCCCGGCCGGCGACGTCGACCTTGCCGACCTCCCGCACCAGCCCCGCCTTCTTCAGGATCCGCAGGTGGTGGTAGAGGCCATCGGCGGCCGCGTCCATGACCTCCGCCAACTCCGCCACCGAACAGGGCGCGGCCGAGAGCAGGAATTCCATGATCTCGAGCCGCCGCGGCGAGGTGACCGCCCGCCACTGGCCCTCGTCGCCGATCGCCAGCGACGGCAGCCGCCCGGCGAGGCGGCCGAGCTCCAGCACCGAGTTGGTGCCGAGGAAGGCGTCCTCGAGGGTGGTGGGGTTGTCCGGGTCGGGCTCCCACAGCTCCTCGTCGAGCACGAACTTGTAGAGGTGCTCGCCCTCGGGCAACTCCAGCGTGACGCTCCAGCAGCCGGTCTCCGGGTCCAGGACCATGGGGGTGGCCTCCGGATCCCAGGCATTGAAGGTGCCGGCCAGGCTCACCGGCCGCCCCGGCGCCGCGCTCCTGGCTCCACGACCCGTCTCCACGCCGGCGCGAGCAGACCCGCCCGGCGCGGCGGGGGCCGGCGGAGGGGTGGCGCGGTAGCGGAAGGTGACCTGCCAGCGCCCTTCGCCCTGATCGACGATTTCCAGAGGCATGGGGAGGTTCGCGGCCGAGGACGGCCGGAGCGGTCCGATTTGTAGCCCAGCGGGCGGAATCGGCCTACGAGAGAGGCCGACAGCCAAGCCGAGGGCCTTGTTCAGGGGTAGAATAACCCTACCTGGAGTGCAAACCAGGGCTTAATGAAATCCTGGGGAGAATTTCAAAAGACTCCCCGCCGTCCACGGGAATTCCGTTAGCATCGACCCTTGTGCGCGGACTCTCCAAGGCCTTGATCCGCTTCCCCTACCTTCCCCTCGCCCTGCTCCTTGGCCTCGCTGGCCAGGTCGCGGCCCAGCAAGTCAGCCCGCGGCTGCCGAAGGCGCAGGCGCCGCCGGCCAAGGCCGGATGGGACTACTACCAGTTCACGGTGTGGGACGGCGACCCGCAGATCCGGGTCGAGACCACCCAGGGCACCGGCGCCGGAGCCGACCTCTACCTGCGCAAGGCCCAGCGCCCCAGCCACACCGCCTTCGACGCCAAGTCCGCGGTCGCCGGCAGCAGCAGCGAGAGCGTCGTCCTGAACGGGACCACCGCCACGGTGCTCACCAGCGGCACCTGGCACATCGGCGTCTGGCGGCCCGAGGGCACCCAGTACCAGATCAGCTACGGCCGCGAGCTGATCCCGTCGCAGCACGACGGCATGGGGGCGAACCCCTACAGCTCGACCACCCCGGGCGCCGCCGGCACCGCCTTCCGGGTGTGGGCGCCGAACGCCGCCGCGGTCTCCCTCGCCGGCACGTTCAATAACTGGTCCTCGAGCCTCAACCCGCTGGTCTCCGAGGGCAACGGCAACTGGTCACTGGACGTGCGCAACGTCTCCCCGGGCGCCGAGTACCAGTACGTCATCGACACCGGCCTGTGGACCCAGTGGCGCAACGACCCGCGCGCCCACCGCGTCACCAGCTCGGTCGGCAACACGGTGGTCTACGACCACGACGACTTCGACTGGGGCACCCAGAGCTGGAGCACGCCGGCGTGGAACGACATGGTCGTCTACGAGATGCACGTCGGCACCTTCAACGACTCGCCCGGCGGCCTGCCCGGCAGCTTCTGGAGCGCGCGGCAGAAGCTGCCCTACCTCCAGGACCTGGGGGTCAACGTCATCGAGCTGATGCCGGTGATGGAATTCCCGGGCGACTTCTCCTGGGGCTACAACCCGGCGCACCCGTGGGCGGTCGAGTCGCGCTACGGCGGGCCGGACGAGCTCAAGCGCTTCATCAAGGACGCCCACGAGCACGGCATCGCGGTGGTGATGGACATCATCCACAACCACTACGGCCCCGGCGACCTGGACCTGTGGCAGTTCGACGGCTGGTCCGCCGGCGGCTACGGCGGCATCTACTTCTACAACGACGTGCGCGCCCAGACGCCGTGGGGCGACACCCGGCCCGATTACGACCGCGGCGAGGTCCGCTCCTACATCCGCGACAACGTCTTCAACTGGCTCGAGGACTACCGGATCGACGGCCTGCGCTGGGACTCGACCTCCTACATGCGGGTCGGCCCGCTCGGTGACATCCCCGAGGCTTGGTCGCTGATGCAGTGGGTCAACGACGACATCGACGCCCAGCAGGGCTGGAAGATCAGCATCGCCGAGGACATGTGGGGCAGCGACTGGATCACCAAGCCCACCGGCGCCGGCGGCGCGGGCTTCGACAGCCAGTGGGACGCCGAGTTCGTCCACCCGATGCGCGCCGCGGTCATCGAGCCCTTCGACAACAACCGCAGCATGTGGGCGGTGCGCGACGCCATCACCCACAACTACAACGGCGACGGCACCCAGCGCGTCATCTACACCGAGTCCCACGACGAGGTCGCCAACGGCAAGTCGCGCGTGCCCGAGGAGATCTGGCCCGGCAACGCCGCCAGCTGGTACTCCAAGAAGCGCAGCACCCTGGCCGCGGCGCTGGTCTTCACCAGCCCCGGCGTGCCGATGATCTTCCAGGGCCAGGAGATCCTGGAGGACGGCTACTTCTCCGACACCGACCCGGTGGACTGGAGCAAGCTGACCACCTTCGCCGGCATCCACGACCTCTACCGCGACCTGATCCGGCTGCGGCGCGACTGGCACAACAACACCGCCGGGCTCAAGGGCCAGGGCGTCAACGTCCACCACGTCAACGACAACGACAAGGTGGTCGCCTTCCACCGCTACGACCAGGGCGGCGCCGGCGACGACGTGGTCGTCATCGCCAACTTCGCCAACCGCTCCTACCCCAGCTACCTCTTCGGCGTGCCGCGCGGCGGCACCTGGTACGTGCGCTTCAACAGCGACTGGGGCGGCTACGACCCCAGCTTCGGCAACTACCCCAGCGTCGACTTCACGGCCCTCAACCAGGGCCGCGACGGCATGCCCTACACCGGCGACCTCGCGATCGGTCCCTACTCGGTCGTGATCCTGTCGCAGTGAACCTGCATCCCTCCTTTTCCTCATGAAGACCATCCCGCTCGCCCTCCTGCTCGCCGGCGCGGCCGCCATGACCGGCGCCGACCTGCGCGCGCAGGTCTACGAGACCTTCGCCACCGAGAGCTTCGAGTACGCCCCCGGCCCGCTCGGCTTCGTGACGCCCTCCGACGGCGGCACCGGCTGGGCCGACAAGTGGTACTCCGGAGGCAGCGGCTACGCCGCCTTCATCGAGACCCCGGGCCTCGACGCCATCGGCAACCGCGCCAAGACCGTGCGCGACAACGACGGCAGCTACCGCCGCGTGGACGTCGCCGCGCTCGGGTCGCTGGCCGACCCGAACAACGAGCTCGGGGTCGACGGCACCGTGCTCTACGTCAGCTTCCTGTCGATGCGCGACGTCACCAGCAACGACGACTACGGCGGCCTGTCGCTGGTCAAGTGGCTGGGGCCGGAGAAGCTGTTCCTGGGCAGCCCGAGCGGTACCATCGAGTGGGGGCTGGAGAGCCCCGGCTCCCCGGCCGTGACCGTGCCCGGCTCCTCGGTGATGACCCAGACCCACCTGGTCTACCGCATCGACTTCCTGGCCGGCGACGACCAGGTCCGGCTGTGGCTGGACCCGGCCACGGCCTTCCCGGACCCGGCCGTGACCACGCCCGACCTGGACGTGGTGGTCACCGACTTCAGCTTCGACGAGATCCGGCTGCAGTCCGGCAACAGCCCCGACCTGCACGGCTGGAGCTTCGACGCCCTCGAGTTCTCCGCCGAAGCCTGGCGGCCGCTGCTGTCGATCACCAACACGGTGGCCGGCTCCGCCGCCATCGTCGAGGTCTCGAACGTCACGCCCGGCGCCAGCGTCGTCATCGGTTACTCGCTGACCGGCGCCGGCCCCACCAACACCCCGCTCGGCGCCGCCATGCTGTCGCCGCCGATCCACCAGCTGCCTGCCACTGCCGGCCCGACCGGCCTCGTGCAGCTGACCGTTCCCCTTCCTCCCTCCCTCAGCGGGCGAACCGTCTACACCCACGCCGGTGAGATCAGCCCCGCTCCTGCCCTCAGCAACCCCCTGGTGGTGACCATCCAATAAGCCATGACCCACTGCACCCGCATCCTCACCCTGGCCGTCCCGGCGATGCTCGCCGCGGCCGCGACTGCGCCCGAAGCGACGGCGCAGAACTACGAGACCCTGAGCTTCGAGAGCTTCGATTACCCGGCCGGCAATCTCGGCGGCCTCGGCGGCGGCTACGGCTGGCTCGGCACCTGGTGGGCCGGCAACAACGGCGACGTCGCGGTCGTCAACGTGCCCGGCTACGACCCGGTCGGCGGCATGGGCACGACCATGATCGAGCACGAAGGCGCCTACCGCAGCATCGACACCCGCAGCCTCGAGGCGATCACCGAGAACGGCCTGCTCGGCGCCGACGGCACCGAGATCTGGTTCAGCTGGCGCGGTCGCCGCGCCGCTGGCGGCGACGCCCTCTACGGCGGCGTCACCCTCGCCTGGCAGTGGGTCGGCGAGCAGCTGATGGTCGGCAGCCCCTACCCGCAAGAGGAGTGGGGCCTCGACCGCCCGTGGGCCGCGCCCGCGGCTTACGTGGTCGGCTCGAACATCGACGTCGAGACCTTCCTGGTGTGCAAGATCGAGTTCCTGGCCGGCGACGAGCACTGCATGCTCTGGCTCGACCCGCCGACCGAGTACCCGGATCCGCTGGTCACCGCGCCGGACATCGACATCTACTACCCGGACTTCCGCTTCAACGAGCTGCAGCTCAAGTCGGGCCACGGCCTGGTGCCGGACTTCGACCAGGACGCGATCAAGATCTCGACGCCGTGGTTCCGCCCGGTGCTCTCGGTGGCGAACGCCGTCGCCGGCGCCGCCGCGACCATCACGGTCCAGAATTGCACCCCGGGCGGCACCGTGCTGACCGGCTACTCCCTGGCCGGCGAAGGCCCGATCAACACGCCCTACGGCCCGATCTTCCTGTCGCCGCCCTACAGCCAGCTTCCGAGCCTGACCGCCGACCCGGGGGGCGTGGCCTCGATGAGCGCCAACGTGCCGGCGGGCCTCGCAGGCCGCACGGTCTGGATGCAGTCGGTCGACGTCGCCGCCGTCGGCGAAGCCCGAAGCAACCAGCTCGCCATCCAGGTCCAGTAGGGACTCGCGCGAGACCAGAATTGGGGCGGCGCCGGAACCCGGCGCCGCCCTCCTTGTTGTTCTAGAGGTCGCATGATCCCGCTCCTGCTCCTGCTGTTCCTCCAAGCCCCCGGCGGCCCCGGGCTCGCCGAGCAGGCCGACCGCGCCATCGACCGCGGGGTCGAGGCGCTGGTCGAGGCCCAGCTCATCGACGGCTCCTGGGAATTCGTCGGCGCCGAGTCGCCCTGCGGCCAGACCGCGATGTGCCTCTACACGCTGCTGCGCTGCGGCGTCGCCCAGGACCACCCGGCGGTCGAGCTCGGCTACACCTGGTTGGCGGCGCACGAGCCCAGCGACAAGCTGACCTACAACCTCGCCTGGATGCTGATGGCCTGGGGCGAGCGCCCCGGAGACGAGGCCGAGGCGCGCATGAAGGAGCTGCTGGATCAGCTGCTGGAGCAGCAGGACGGCAGCGGTTTGTTCACCTACGGCGACACGCCGGTGGCGGACCTGTCGAACAGCCAGTACGCCGCGCTCGGCATGCGGGCGGCTCAGGCGCGCGGGCTCAAGGTGCCGGCGAAGGCCTGGAAGGACTTGGTCGAGGGCGTGCTGCGCTGCCAGGTCGGCGGGGACCGCAAGGCCAGCGCCGCGGGCTTCTCCTACCTGCCGGGCGACGCCGGCCCGCCGCCGGGAGGGCCGCCCCCTGGGGGACCGGGAGGACCCGGCGGGGATGGACCTCCCGGCGGGGGACCGACGCACGGCGCGACCGGTTCGATGACCGCCGCCGGCGTCGCCACCCTGACCGCTGCGGAACAGGCGCTCGGCCGCAAGCTGTCGCGGAAGCTGGGGAAGGAGCTGGAGCGCGCGCGGGAGCTCGGCCTGGCCTGGCTCTCCAGTCGCTGGAGCGTCGAACGCAACCCGAGCGCCACGGGCGGCCCCGGCGGCCAGCAGTGGCTCTACCACTACCTCTACGGCCTCGAGCGCACCGGCTCCTTCCTGGAGCAGGACCGCATCGGCAGCCACGAGTGGTATCCGGAGGGCGCCCGCTTCTTGGTCGCGCGCCAGACCCGGGAGGGCCGCTGGGGTGGCGAGGTGGGGGAGGAGACCGACACCTGCCTGGCGCTGCTGTTCCTGAAGCGCGCCAGCCTGGCGTACACCGGGGAGTCGGCAGCGCGGGCGCGGGCCTGGGGCGAAGCGGACCCGGAGCGAGCGGTGTCGCTGCGCGCCACCGGCGCCGGCCCGGTCACGATCTGGGTCTGCGGCTTCGGCGACCAAGCGCGCGCCGACCTCGCCTGGCCCGGAGAGCAGCAGGACGGCCTGCGCGTCAAGCGGGTCGAGTACTCCGCGAGCCGGACGGTGTCAGGCTCCTTCGTGCCGTTCGGCCAGGTCGACGGCGACCCCTCCAAGCCGCACGGCGACGAGCGCTTCAGCCTCCGCCACGGCTTCCCGAGCGACGGCTCCTGGTGGCTGCGGGCCCGGGTGGTGGTGGCCGCTCCGCCCCAGGAGGGCGCGACCGCCGCCGGCGCCGAGGCCGACGCGGCGGCTGATCCCGCCACGGCCCCGGAGCGGGTGCTGGAGTCCGCACCGCTCCAGATCGAGACCAGCGCCGTGCTCGATGACATCCGGCTCGGCTACGCCACCGACTCCGGCCGCAACCTCCTGCGCGGCGCCGACTTCCAATGCAGCGCTTCCAGCCGGGCGGGCGCCGACGCGTCCGCCTCCGCCGCGGCTGACGGCCTGTACAGCCGCGGCTGGCGTTACCGGCGCGGCGACGCCTCGCCGTGGTGGAAGCTGGAGCTGAAGCGGGCGGTTCCGGCCCGGGCGCTGTTGATCAGCCACGCCGGCAACCGCGCCCGGGACCGCGCCGCGCCGCGCCCGGCGCGCGTCGAGTTGCTCATCAACGGCAAGGTGGCGGCGGCGGAGCTGGTCCTCGACCCCGACCCTTCGCGGAAGACCCGCTTCGCCTTCCCGAAGCGCACTCGCGTGCGCGAGATCGAGCTGCGCCTGATCGGCGCCCCGAGCGCCTCGAGCGGCATCGGCGAGGTGGAGCTGCAGTAGTCCTCCGCCGACCGCTGTTTTTTTCGCCGGCGTCCGATTCGAATCGACGATAGCTCACAGCCGCGAAACGACTTCTAGGGCGCGGCGATATCCGCCGCCGAAACCGGAGCGTCGCCGCTCGATCCGGCCCGGCTTTGGTCTGCTATCTTTTGTCTGCGCTCCCCCCAAGAGTCGCAGCTCTTGTCGCACCCTCTTCCCTCGCTCCTTCCCGCCTCCAGCGACATCCCGGTGCCGCGCGGTCCCTCCCCGCCGGTTCCCTAGGGTCCGCTCCGAGAGCCGCGGAGGCGTGGCCGACGCCTCAACCCAGCCGGGCGCCGGCCTCGTCGGCGGCGAAGAAGTGGGCGGCCGCCCAGTCGACGGCGAAGGCGGCCGGGCCGCCCTCGGCCAGCGCCGGCCGGGCCTCGGTGCGGCAGACCATCTGCGGCTCCAGCCCCGGCGCGCGGAAGTAGACGTCGGCCCGGTCACCGAGGTGGTCGATGGTGGTCACCTCTCCGCGCAGGGCGCCGTCCGCGGCCGGGCGCAGGGCGTCGGGCCGGAGGCCGAGCACCGCCCGATCGCCGTCCAGCCGGCGAGCCAGCTCGGGGGGCAGCGCGAGCTCCTGGTCACCGACGCGGAAGGGCCGGCCATCGGCGGCTCCCGCGCCGTCGCTGCGCTCCAGCCGCCCCTCGAGGAAGTTCATCGGCGGCGTGCCGACGAAGCCGGCGACGAAGCGGTTCGCGGGGCGGTCATAGACCTCGGCCGGCGGCGCCACCTGCTGCACGAAGCCGTCCTTCATCACCACCAGGCGGTCGCCGAGGGTCATCGCCTCCTCCTGGTCGTGGGTGACGTACAGCGTGGTCGCCCCCAGCTCGCGGTGCAGCGCCTTGATCTCGGCCCGCATCTCGACCCGCAGCTTGGCGTCGAGGTTGGACAGCGGCTCGTCGAAGAGGAAGGCCGCCGGGTCGCGGACGATGGCGCGGCCGACCGCCACCCGCTGCCGCTGGCCGCCCGAGAGCTGCCCCGGCTTGCGCTCGAGCAGCGCGGTGATGCCGAGCAGGCCGGCGGCCTCCTCGACCCGGCGCTCGATCGCCGCCCGCTCCTCGCGCGCCGCGGCGCGGAACCCGGCCACCAGGCCTCGGTGCTGCCGCCGCCGCTCCAACCCGAAGGCCATGTTCCGGCGCACGCTCAGGTGCGGATAGAGCGCGTAGCTCTGGAACACCATGGCGATGTCGCGGTCCTTCGGCGGCACCTCGTTGACCACGCGGTCGCCGATGGCGATCGTGCCCTCGGAGATCTCCTCCAGGCCGGCGACCATGCGCAGGGTGGTGGACTTGCCGCAGCCCGAAGGCCCGACCAGCACCACGAATTCTCCGTCGCTCACCACGAGGTCGACGCCGTCCACCGCCCGCACGTTGCCGGGGTAGACCTTCGCGACACCGTCGAGCTGGATCCGGGCCATGAGCGGCCCATTCTAGGCGCGCCTCGGCTTCAGCCGCCGGGCCTTCGCGCCCCCGCCTTCCGCCCCGCCGCCGCCTGCTCGGCCGGCTCCATCGGCAGCCATCGGTGCAGCAGCTCGGTCAATTCCTCGAGGTCGTAAGGCTTGGCGAGCCGGTCGTCCATCCCGGCCTTCCGCCCCCGCTCGCGGTCGCTGGGCATGACGTTGGCCGTGACGGCGACGACAGGCGTGCGGCGACCCTCTCCCTCCAGCTCCCGGATGCGGCGGGTGGCCTGGTAGCCGTCGAGGACCGGCATCTGGCAGTCCATCAGCACCAGGTCCCAGCGCCGGCGCGGAAAGAGCTCGACCGCCTCCTGGCCGTTCGAGGCGATGACCACGCGCAGGCCGAGGACCTCGAGCATCTTGCGGGCGAGCATCTGGTTGACGCGGTTGTCCTCGGCGACGAGGACCAGCTTGCCCTCCAGCCGCGCCGGCTGGCGGCGCCGAGTGGCTGCGGCGTCCACGCCGTCGCCGGCGAGTCCCTGGCCGCAGCCCAGCCGCACCGTGAAGGAGAAGGTGCTGCCGGCCCCGCGCTCACTCTCGACCCAGATCTCTCCGCCCATGCACTGCACGACCTGCTTGCAGATGGTCAGGCCCAAGCCGGAGCCGCCGAAGCGGCGGGTGGTGGAGCTATCGGCTTGGACGAAGGGCCGGAACAGGCGGCCGAGCTGCTCCGGGTTCATCCCGATGCCCGTGTCCTCGACCGCGAAGGCGACTTCGAGGCAGTCGCCGTCCTTCCGAGCCACGCCGGCGCGCAGCACGACGCTGCCGCGTTCCGTGAATTTGAGCGCGTTGTTGAGCAGGTTGAGCAGCACCTGGCGCAGGCGGTTGTCGTCCCCCAGGACCTGCCGCGGCATCGCGGGATCCAGTTCCGCCCGCAGCTCCACCGACTTCCCGGCGGCCCCGGCGCGCGAGATGCGCACCGCCTCCTCGACCAGGGTCACCAGGTCGTAGGGGCGCTCCTCGAGCTCGAGCTTGCCGGCCTCGATCTTCGAGTAGTCGAGGATGTCGTTGATGATCGAGAGCACCGCCTTGCCGCTGGCCTGGGAGATCGCGAGGTGCTCGCGCGCCTCCTCTCGGAGCTCGCAGCGCTCCATCAGGCTCAGGGAGCCGAGCACCCCGTTCAGCGGCGTGCGGATCTCATGGCTCATGTTGGCGAGGAAGTCGGCCTTGGCCTGCGCCGCCCCCTTGGCCTGCTCCAACGCCTGCTCCAGCGCCTGGCTCAGGTCGTAGGACGAGCGCAGGCTGCGGTAGTGGGCCGTCGCCGCGAACCAGCCGAGCAGGGTGCCGCCGATGCAGGAAGTGCTGAGCGCGAGGCCGAAGCTCGGACCGGGGAAGGCCCAGCCGAGCGTCGCGGTGTAGCTGAGGGCGAAGGCCGCCGCGGTCACGGCCGGCCGCGCCAGGGCGGGGCCGCCGGTGCCGGCGTAGGAGACCCAGAAGGCCGCGAGCACGAAGCCGGTGAAGACCGCCGCCGGCGCACCGACCGCAGCGTCGAGCTGCGCCGAGGCCGAGGCGATCGAGACCGCCAGCAACAGGAAGGCCGCCACCAGGGGAGGGCCCGGGTCAGCCCGCGGCCGGCGGGCGACCGAGAGCGTGGGCAGGGCGATCAGCGCCAAGGCCGCGGCCAGGGTCACCCCGATCCGGAGCAGCGGCATCGGCGCGGCGAGCCAGTGCAGCAGGCAGGCGGTGATGAAGATCGCCGCCATGGCCGCGGCGTCGGCCACGTAACCCTTGAGGAAATTCTGGCGCCAGCAGCGCTCGCGGAGGAAGGCGTGAAAGTCCCCCTGCGGAGCCGGCGCGGGCGCGGGACGGCCCTGAGACTGCATGGGGGTTGCCTTCATGGCGGGGGCCACGACTCCTCATCGGCGATTTCCCGGCCGGGCTGAACCGGCCGAGAGAGGGGGGGCGCTCAGCCCTTCACCGCGCCCTTGCCCAGCCCCTCGACGAACTGCTTCTGCGCCACGAAGAAGAGCGCGATGCAGGGGACCATGGTGACGATCGAGACCGCCATCAGGTACTGCACGTCCTCCAAGCCGCCGTACTGGTTGCGGAAGGAGTTGAGCGCCACCGCCAGCGTGGCCTGCTCCTCGCCGTGGAGGTAGATCAGCGGGCCGAGGAAGTCGTTCCAGGCGAAGATGAAGGTGAAGACGGCGCAGATCGCGATCACCGGCTTGCACAGCGGCAGCATCACCTTGCGCCAGATGCCGAAGTGGCCGTAGCCGTCGATGCGGGCGGCTTCGACCAGGGCCTCGGGCACCTGGGCGAAGAACTGGCGGAACAGGAAGATGAAGAAGGCGTTGCCGAAGAAGGCCGGCACCACCAGCGGCAGGATAGAGTCCACCCAGCCGAGGCTGCGGAAGAGCAGGAACAGCGGGATCATCGTCACCTGCGGCGGCAGCATCATCGTCGCCAGCATGATCACGAACAGAGTGCGGCTGCCGCGGAAGCGGATGCGGGCGAAGCCGTAGCCGACCAGGCTGCAGGAGAGCACCTGGCCGACGACCGTCAGCACGGTGACCACCACCGAGTTGGCGAGGGCGTCGAGGAAGCCGTCCCAGCGGCGGGTGCCGAGCTGCGCCAGCGCGTCGGGGTAGTTGCGCCACTGCGGGTCGTCCGGGAACCACGAGAAGTCGCCGCCGCCGGCCACCGCGGCGCCGGCGCGGCCCGGGGTCTCGAGGCTGATCGCCAGCATCCACCACAGCGGGAAGAGCATGACGAAGGCGCCGAAGGCCAGCGGCAGGTAGGGCAGCAGGCGGCGCGCGAGGCGGACGGCGGCGCCGGGGCGGCGGAGCGGGGCGGCGCTCATGACTGCAGCGCCTCGTAGTGGACGAAGCGCTTCGAGCCGCGCATGACGATGAGGGTCAGCAGCAGCGTGACGAGCAGCAGCAGCCAGGCCAGCGCCGAGGCGTAGCCCATCTCGTAGAACTCGAAGGCCTGGTTGTAGAGGTAGAGGACGTAGAAGCGCGTCAGGTCGCCGGGCTCGCCGCCGGTCATGACGAAGGCCTGGGTGAAGACCTGGAAGCTGCCGATCACCGCCATGATCAGGTTGAAGAAGATCACCGGCGACAGCATCGGCAGCGTCACCGAGCGGAAGCGGCGCCAGGCGCCGGCGCCGTCGATCTCGGCTGCCTCGTAGAGCTCCTGCGGGATGCCCTTGAGGCCGGCGAGGTAGATCATCATCGAGCCGCCGACCGCCCACAGCCCCATGACGGCGAAGGCCGGCGGGCCCCAGGCGGCGGCGTCGGCCCCGAACCACTCGGGCGGGGCGGCGCCGAGCGGGGCGAGCAGCGGTTCGAGGGCGGCGTTGAGCAGGCCGTGATCGCCGTCGAAGACCCAGCGCCACAGGACGGCCACGCCGACTCCCGCGAGCACGCTGGGCAGGTACCAGGCGCCGCGGAAGAAGCCGATGCCGCGCACCTTGAAGTTCATCAACAGCGCCGCGCCGAGCGCGAAGGCCTGGCCCAGCGGCACCGCCAGCAGCGCGTAGTAGGCGGTCACGCGCAGGCAGACGCGGAAGCGGTCGTCGTGGCCGAGCAGCTGGGCGTAGTTGCCGAGCCCGACCCACTCGGCCTGCTCGAGGGTGGCGACGCCGTTCCACTTGGCGAAGCTGAGGATCAACGACAGGCCGATCGGGAAGGCCAGGAACACCAGGAAGCCGAGCAGCCAGGGCGAGATGACGAGCCAGCCGGCCAGCTCCTCGCGCACGGCGAGGCGGCCGGGGCGGGTGCGCCACCACCAGGCCAGCGCCAGCAGCAGACCGGCGCCGCCGAGCGCCGCGGCCCAGCCGAGCAGGCGGCTCCACGGCACGGCGTCGAAGTCGCCGCGCGCCAGCGGCGAGGCGCTCTCCAGGGCCCAGGCGCCCTCGAAGCTGGCGATGGCCTCGGGCAGGCTGAGGTCCCCGGTCTTGATGCCCTGGTCCAGCCGCGAGCCGAGCAGGGACTCGAACTTGGGCTGGGCTGGCCAATCGACGCCGCGCGCGTAATCGGCTTGATCGAGGTAGGCGCGGTCGTTCTGCGGCTCCGCCGCCGGGTCGAGGAAGTCCTGGCTCTCGGCCACCGCCCGGAGCGTCGGCACCGCCAGGCCGAGCGGCGCGGCGGCGGCCTGCGCCTCGGCGCTGCACAGGTGCCGCACCAGCTTCCAGGCTTCGTCCGGGTGGTCGGTGCGCTGCGACACCGACCAGGCCACGGTCAGCACCACGTTCTCGGGATCGCGCCCGGGCGCGCGCGGCAGCGGCGCGAAGTCCCAGCCGAAGTCCTCGATCTGGCGGTAGCTCGGCACCACCCAGCGGCCGAAGGGGCCGGCCATGCCGACGCGGCCGGTGCGGAAGACGCTGGCGCCGGTGGCGACCTTCGACTTGCCGCTGGTGAGGGTGCGCGGCTCGTCGTGGCGCCAGGAGCGCAGGCGGTCGAGGGCGGTGTAGACCTCCGGGTCGTCGAACCGCAGGGTCTGGAAATCGGGGGTGACCAGGTCGACGCCCCAGGTGCGCAGGAAGACCCGCACCATGGTCGGCCAGGTGACGAATTCGGCGCCGGTGTAGGGCTGGCTGCCGTCCGGCTCGGTGATTTCGCCGACCGCGCGTGCGGCGGCGAGGAAGTCGTCCCAGGTCCAGCCGGCCGCCGGCGCGGCCACCCCGGCGCGGGCGAAGAGATCCTCGTTGTAGTAGAAGCCGACCGTCGTGAAGTCCTTCGGGATGCCGTAGAGGGCGCCGCGACCGGTGGCGAGGCCGTCGAAGCGGAAGGCGTCGACGGTGGAGCGGTAGAAGTCGTCGAGCCGCAACGCCGCCGGGTCCTGCGCGGCGTCGTCCGCCTCCAGGAAGGGCTCCACCGGCGCCAGCAGCCCCATCGACGCGAAGGAGGCCAGCCGCTCGGTGCCGACGTAGAAGACGTCCGGCGGCTCGCCGGCCGCCATCATCGTCTGCAGCTTGGTGTAGTAGCTGCCCGAGTCTCCGGGGTTGATGCGCCGCACCTTCACGCCCGGATGCGCGGCCTCGAAGCCGGCCAGCAGGTCGAGCACGATGCGGTCCTCCTCCTGCCCGCCTTCGCCCGACCAGTGCATGACGGTCAGCTCGACCGCGGCGGCGCGGTCGGCGGCGCCGAGCTCTCGACCGGCCACGCGCGCGAAGGACCACAGCACGAGCACCGCGGCGAGCGCGCCGAGGGTCCAGCGGAGGGCGTCGCGGAGGGGGCGGAGGCTCATCGCGGTGACCCAAGTTAGCCCCGCGCAGGCCGCGGATCCGCCGGAGAAAGGCCGCCGCCGCCACGGAGATCTGAAATGATGGAAGTGCCGCGAGCCACTGAGGCCGCGGCGCCCCTTCCCCGCGCCATCCTCTCCGCCATGACCTCCTCCCTGGCGCTGCCCTCGCCCAGCAGACCCTGCTCGACCAGCAGCCGAGCCAGCTCTTCAGCCTCTGGGCTCACCAAGGCGTCGAAGCCCTGGCCGACAACTTCACCGTGTCGAGCGCCACGCAGCTGGGCAAGATCACCTGGTGGGGCGGCTGGGACAACGACCTGCCGGGCACCGACACCTTCGACATCTACGTCCACCTGGATAACCCGGCCGGCCTCTTCGGCATGGAGCCGGGCGCGGTGATCGCCAGCTACCTGGGCGTGTCGCCCACCATGACCGCCACCGGCGCCAGCTTCCCGGCCGGGGCGAGCGTCTGGCTCGACGAGTACCGCTTCGAGTACACCCTGCCGAGCTCGCAGCCGCTGGCCGTTGGTGACTACTGGGTCGAGATCCTCTGCACCGGCTCCTCCGGCTCCGGCTCCAGCTTCAATTGGGAGATGGCGCCCCAAGACACCAACCTCGGCCTGAGCTGCATGGCCTGGTCGCTGGATACGCCCGGCGTGACCTGGTGGGTGTGCACGCCGCTGCCGGAGACCGACATGGCGCTGAAGCTCGAGGAGCCGGGCGCCGCCGGCCCGGTGCTCTCGGTGAGCAACCTGGTGGCGGGCAGCGTCTGCACGATCCAGGTCGACAACGCCACGCCCGGCGGGACGGTGCGGCACGGGTACTCGCTCTACGGGGGCGGTCCCACGACGACGCCCTACGGCGACCTGCTGCTGACCGCGCCCTACGTCGAGCTGCCGGCGATGACCGCCGGCGCGACCGGGACCGCCAGCTTGAGCCTGCCGGTGCCCGCGGGCACGGCCGGCGTGCCGGTGTGGATGCACGCCATGGACCTCGGCTCGCTGAGCTTCACCAACGGCGTGGCGCTGTCGATCGGCTAGCCCCGGGTCTCGGCGCCCACCGCCGCGGCGAGCTAGGCTAGGCGCCATGCACGCCTGGCCCCTGCTCGTGTTCGGAGCCGTCTCGCTCGCCGCCTTCGCCGCTTGCGCCAACCTGCCTCCGGCGGGGACGCCGGCCGAGCCCCTGGCGCCGCCGATCCGGGTCCTGATCCTCGGCGACTCGATCTCGATCGGTTACACGGCCGAGGTGCGGGCGCGGCTCGGCGAGCGCGCGGTGGTGGTGCGGCCGATGGCGGCCGACGGCAAGCGGGCAGAGAACTGCCAGGGCACCAACCATGGCGTGCAGGCGGTCGACCGCTGGCTGGCACTCGATGACGGCGGCTGGGATGTGATTCACTTCAACTTCGGTCTGCACGACCTGAAGCGCGTGAAGGCCGACACGGGCAAGAACTCAAACGACCCCGCCGACCCGCACCAGGCTTCCCCGGAGCGCTACGAGCGCCAGTTGGGTGAGATCCTGGCCAAGCTCCAGGCGACGGGCGCGCGGCTGGTGTTCGCCACGACGACCCCCGTGCCCGAGGGTGAGCTGCGGCCGCACCGCGCGCCCGAGGACGCCGTCCGCTACAACCAGATCGCGCTCGGGCTGATGGCTGAAGCTGGGGTCGCGGTCAATGACCTGCACGGCTTCGCGCTGCCGCGCCTGGCGGAGATTCAGAAGTCCGCCAACGTCCACTTCACGGCGGACGGGTCGGCAGCCTTGGGGGCGCAGGTGGCGCGGGCGATCGAACGGGCGGCCGGCTGGTAGCGCGGAGCGGCCGGATGCCCGGCTGGGATCAGTCGGCCCCGGCGAGCTCCTCCAGGTCCTCGCGGACCTTCGGGTGGTCGCCGTAGGGGTCGTCGAAGGCGTCGATGTAGCCGAGCAGCTTCCGGGCCAGATCGGCGGCGACCGGCCGGAAATCCGGGTCCTCGACGGCGTTGCGCAGCTCGTCCGGATCCTGCTCGAGGTCGAACAGCCACGGCGCCTCCTCCGGGTGGACCACCAGCTTGTAGCGGTCGCTGACCGCCGCCAGCCAGCCCTCGCCCTCGCGGCCTGCCTGGCGCAGGAAGGCGACGTCGCGCCATTCCGCCGGGGCTTCGCCGCGCAGCAGCGGCGAGGCGTCGCGGCCCTGCTCGAGGCCGGCGGTCGGCGCGCCCATCAGGGCCATGATCGTCGGTAGGAAGTCCACCGTGCCCAGCGCCTGGTCGACGCGAGTGCCGGCGGGGAGCAGGCCGGGTGCCCGCGCAACGAAGGGCACCTTGGCCGACGCCTCGAAGGGCACGCCCTTGTTCTGGCGGTGGTGCTCGCCGCGCAGGTCGCCGTGGTCCGAGGTGAAGACGACGATGGTGCCGTCGAGCACGCCGCGCTCCTCCAGCGCCGCCAGGATCCGGCCGACGTTGTCGTCGATGCACTTCACCATGCCGAAGTAGGGCGCCATCGGTAAGAACCTGCCCTGCACCGGCGCCCAGGCGGGGGCCTGCTCCGGCGTGATGGCGAAGCTCGGCGGCGGCTGGGACGGCTGGTCGCGGAACATCGTGTCGTAGGGCGGCCGCACCGTGTCCGGCCCGTGCGGATCGGGCAGGCTGAGCATGTAGCAGAAGGGCTCGTCGGCGTGGGCGTCGATGAACTCGATCGCGCGGTCGGCCAGCCAGTCGGTGGCGAAGCTCTGCTCGTCGGCGCCGGCGACGCCGTAGCTCGGCTTGCCCTTGGCGTTGCGGGCCTTGACCCGCGGGCCGTCGTCGGTGAGCTCGAGTTGCTTCCAGTGGCCGCGGTTGAAGAGATAGCGGTTGTCGGCGAAGCCGAAGTCGCGCGCCGGGGCCCAGCCGGGCTTGGCGGTGCCGTCGAGGTGCCACTTGCCGGCGTAACCGGTGGCGTAACCCTGGCGCCGCAGCAGCTCGGCGAAGGTCACGACCTCGTCGGCCATCGGGATGTCGTTGCCGACCACCGCCGTCCCTTGCGGGTAGCGGCCCGAGACCAGCGAGGCCCGCGACGGCGAGCACACCGGCGAGGTGGCGTAGAAGCTGGTGCAGAGCACGCCCTCGCGCGCCAGCCGGTCGATGTGCGGGGTCTCGACCACCGCCTCGGGGCCCCACACCAAGGCCTGCTCGGGCGGCAGCGTGTCGCGGTAGCAGCCCAGGGTGCGGAAGTTGTGCTCGTCGGTCTGGATGATGAGCAGGTTCGGCTTCCTGGCCGGCCGCGGCGCCTCGACCCGGCCGGCGGCGGTCGCGGTCGGTTCGGACGGGGCGGCGGCGAGCAGGGCGGCGGCGAGCGAGGCGGCCGACGCCAGGAGCAGGGTGCGAGGAGCGGAGCGCATGCGGAGGTCGGCCGAGCGGGCCGGGCCCACTCTAGCCCTTACACTCCGACGCATGCGCCTGGTCCCGTTCACCATCCTGTGCACGCTGCTCGGCTCCGCGGCCGCGGCGCAGCAGCCCGCCACCGCCGAGCGGCCGAACATCGTCTACGTCATGGTCGACGACGCCGGCTGGGGGGACTACGGCGCCAACGGCTCCGAGCACATCCAGACCCCGGTCTTCGACCGCATGTGCGCCGAGGGCATCCGCTTCACCGACCACTACGCCGGCTCGGCGGTGTGCGCCCCGACCCGCTCGGTGCTGATGACCGGGCTCCACTCCGGCCACACCCGCCGCCGCGACAACACGGCCACCGGCGCGCTCGAGGAGTTCGAGGGCCGCCGTCCGCTGGTCTTCCTGGAAGACGAGGACCTGACGGTGGCCGAGGTCGTGCGCCAGGCCGGCTACGTCACCGCCGGCATCGGCAAGTGGGGGATCGGCAACCCAGGCACCTCGGGGAGCCCCGACAAGCAGGGCTTCGACCACTTCTACGGCTACCTCGACCAGGTCCACGCCCACGACCACTACACCGGATGGCTGTGGCGTGACGGCGCGCGCGAGGAGATCGAGGGCAACCAGGACGGCGGTCGCCAGGTCTACGTCCACGACCTTTTCGAGCAGGACACCTTGCGCTTCGTGCGCGAGCACCAGGATCAGCGCTTCTTCCTCTACCTGCCGTACACCCTGCCGCACGGCAAGTACGAGATCCCTTCGGACGCCCCGTACGGGGACCGGCCCTGGCCGCAGCGCGACAAGAACTACGCCGCCATGGTGACGCGAGCGGACCAGACCGTCGGCAGGCTGTTGGACCTGCTCGAAGAGCTCGGGCTCGACCAGCGCACGATCGTCTTCTACACCTCCGACAACGGCCCGAACCGCGCCTTCCTCGACAACCTGGACTCCAACGGCCCCTTCCGCGGCACCAAGCGCTTCCTGACCGAGGGCGGCCTGCGGGCGCCGATGGCGGTGCGTTGGCCGGGCCAGGTGCCTGCCGGGGTGGTGAGCGACTACGTCTGGTCGATGACCGACTGGTTCCCGACGGCCTGCGCGCTGGCGGGGGCGGAGCCGCCGGCCTCGCTCGACGGCCAGTCGGTGCTGCCGACGCTGCTGGGGCGGGAGCAAGACCCCTGCGCCTTCCAGTACTGGGAGATCCACCACCCCTTCCAGCAGGCGGTGCGCGCTGGCAACTGGAAGGCGATCCGCTTCGGCACCCTCGACCCCGTCGCGCTCTACGACCTGGAGGCCGACCCGGGCGAGGAGAGGGACCTCGCCGCCGCGGAGCCCGAGACCGCCGCGCGCCTGGCGGCCATCCTCGACCGCGAGCACGCCCCCAGCCGCTTCTACCCGGCGAGGGAGCACGCCGAGGCGAAGGCGGGGAAGAAGCGGGCGCCCTGAGCCGGGCTACTGCACCACCGCGGCCACGGCGTTGCTGAGCCTGGCGCGGTTGCGCGAGATCACGGCCGCGTGGGCCCAGACCGAGGCGCCGGCGGCGCCAGCGGGCACGGTGGTCGGGTACACCGCCTCGCCGTTCGGGTCGGCGGTCACCACCGGCAGCCGGACGAAGGGCGGGCTGAGGGCGACGGTCAGCGGACCCCACGGGCTCGACACGGTGGCCGGCCCGGGGCCTCGCAGGGAATAGGCCATGTAGACCGGGTCGCCGGGCGCCGCTTGGCTGGTCTTCAGCTCAGCGGTCTGGCCGGCGACGAGGTTCAGGAGCTCCAGCTTCGGCAAGGGCGGACCGATGCGCAGGAAGACGTTGCCGTACTGGTTGGCGTTGGCGTCATGCGCCAGCACGACGGTGTAGAGCGAGCCGTCGTCGGTGGCCTGGCCGAAGGGCTCGGCGATGTACATCGTGACGTTGTCGTCGTAGAGCCCGTTGCCGTCCATGTCGATCGGATCGCCGCTGCTGAGCAGCGGCGTGGTCCCGTTCTTCACGATCGTCCGCCCGAGGCTGTAGGGCGGGATGTCGTAGTCGCCGCCGACGTAGGAGTCGCCGTAGCCGTCGCCGGTCACCCACTCGATGCGGTCACCCCAGTTGAAGCCGGAACCAGGCCAGGTCTCGGCCCCGGTCCGCGCCAGGATGACGCCGTCCCGCGCCGCCCAGCGGTCGTTGCTGTTGGTAGGCAGGAAGCGCCCGAGGCCGTACCAGCGGTTGGCGGTGTCGAAGCTGACCGAGTAGCGGTCCCAGGCCAGGGTGGACGAACCCGAGCCGGGGATGGCGTAGCTCTCCTGGACGACGACGGCGTTGTCCACCGCCAGCACCATCGGATAGGTGAGGTAGGCGGTAGTCGCCCATCGGCTGCCGTCCGGGGAGAGCCGGACCTCGTGGCCGTTGCGGAAGGCGGTGTAGGCGTCGTTGTTGCCGGTGAGCTGTCCGGTCGGGGCGTCGATGCCGCCCCGCGCCAGAACGATGCCGCCGTGGAACAGGCCGATGCCGAAGCTGCCGCCGGAGATGGAGGCCTCGTAGGCGAGCGCGCCGTTGTCGTCGATCGCCAGGGCCGAGCGGCCGGAGAAGCCGTTGTAGGTCGCCCCAGGCACCGCCGCCACCGAACCGCCGGCCTGGGCGGCGATCTGCCAGGCGCCGTCGTAGCTCAGGACGTATTCGGAGGTGCTGGACGGTCCGTCGGTGAAGCCGAGCAGGCCGAGTACGCCGTAGCGGTTGATGTCCACCGAGCCGTTGCCGAGGCTGTCCATCAGCTCGCTGGGCGCCCACGGCGCCGGGCCGCCCTCCTCGAGCAAGACCTGGCCGTCGACCATCAGCACCAGGCGGGCGCCGGCGAAGTCGTCGGTGGCGGCGATCAGGGCGTGGTGGCCCTCGGGGCTCACCGCGATGGCGTTGCCTTCCCAGCTGTAGCTCGAGCTGCGGTAGAAGTGGACGCCGGGCATGCCGGGCACGTCGTTCTGCGGCCAGCCGGGCAGGTCGGTGTAGATGACCTCGTGGACGAGGTCCTGGGCGGCCAAGGGGGGGCCGGCGGATGCGCCGGCGAGGAGAGCCAGGGGCACGAGGAGCAGAGAGGAGCGCATGGGCGAGGGGGGTGGCGGTCCTCCGAAGCGTCCGCGGCGGGGACGGCGCTCGGCTGCTCCTAGCCTAGCAAGAAGGGAAGAGGAGGGGCCGCCCGGGGGGGCGGCCCCTCCTCGGGGCGGAGTGCGGCGGCGGGCTCAGCCGCCGATCAGCTCCGTCGCCTCGGCGTAGAAGCCGTTGATCTCGTCGTCGCTGCCGGGGCCGACCATCTGACCGGCCTTGTCGAGCAGGGCGCCGGCGTCCTCGTGGCGGTGGAGCTGCCACAGGCACATGGCTTGGAACAGGACGTCGCTGGCGGCGTCGTACTGGTTGCCGCTGGCGAGGTTCATCTCCTCGCAGCGGCGGTGGGTCTCCAGGGCGGCTTCGAATTCGCCGCAGCGGTACTGGGCGACGCCGAGCGTGTTCAGGAACCAGTGGTTCTCCGGCTCCATGCTGGTGGCCACCTTGGCCAGCTCCAGGCCGCGTTGGTACTGCTCGGCGTCGACGCCGGCGTCGCGGACCATGTACCAGGCCTGGGTGTTGAGGTCGTTGGCGCTCTCGGCGCGGTACTCCTCGCCGTCGTTGGTGCGGACCACGATCCGGCTGGAGCTGTGAACCATGTTGCCGCCCGAGGCGACGCCGACGGCGATCGCCGGGATCAGGCAGCCGACCGGGCTGAAGGTGTCGAGGGTGATGCCGTCGTCGTCGTTGCGCAGGGCGATGGCGACCCCGCCGAGGTGGTTGGCGAAGGCGTCGATCTCGGGCGCGGCGCCGACGTCGGCGAACTCCGGCGGGATCATGCCCAGGGTCATCATCAGCACCGGCGGGGCGATCTGGCGCAGGTCGGCGTAGGCGAGCACCGCCGCGCTGGAGGCGTCGCCGCCGGTGAGCCCGCGCATGGTGCGGCCGTAGACCTCGCTGGCGGCCATGGTCTCGCCGGGGTCGCGGCCCCAGTCCTTGGCGGCGGCGACCACGAGCTTGGCCTGGGAGGCGACCAGCAGCTTGCCGTCGGTCACGGCCAGGGTCGGCGGCAGGATCGGCGCCCCTTCGATGACGACCTTCTGGGCGGCGATGCCGCCTTCGAGCTCGGTCTCTTGGAATTGGATCGGGGTGTGGTCGGCCGCGGCCATCTGCTGCATCCGCTTGATCACGGCGAGCGCGGCCGCCTCGTCCTTGACCTCGACGGAGAGCAGCCAGTCCGGGATCATCGGCCCGGCCGGCGCGAACTGGACGAAGCTGACCTCGTCGCCGAAGACGTCGAGGAAGTCGCCCTTCAGGTCGAAGCCGGCGGCCTGGACCTGCATCGCCAGCATGCGACCGAGGCGCGGGCCAGTGCCGGGCAGCAGGGTGTCGAGCAGCTGCAGGAAGCGGCTGTGCAGGACGTCCGGGTCGAACTTCATGCTGACCAGGGCGGCGGCGTTGGCCGGCGCGGCGCTGGCCATGTCGATGCCGCCGGGCATGGCGTCGAGCAGGGTGAAGACGCCTCCGGGCTGGCCGTCGAGCACCATGCCGAAGCTCTCGCGCACGCCGCCCTCGGTCATCGAGAGGGCGAAGCCGGAGCCGACGTAGGAGTCGAAGCCGAGCAGTTCGGTGGCCTCGGCCAGGATCGGCGGCACGAAGTTCTTCAGGATGGCGAGCTCGTCGCCCTGGTTGCCGTAGGCGAACAGCACCGGGTCGCCGGCGGTCATCCGGTCGCGGACCTTGACGTAGTCCGGGTTGGCGGCCAGCGACTCGGAGCGCGGGCTGGTGATCGCGGCCTCGAAGCTCTCGAGGCTGGTGGCGAGGATCCAGCGCTCGCCGCCGAGGTCGGCGTAGATGTCGGTGACGACGCCGTAGGTCTGCTCGACGTCGAAGGAGAGGTGGGTGACCGAGCGGCCGGCCACCTCGTCGACGTGCAGGTCGGTCAGCGGGCCCCAGGCGCCGACGCCGGCGGACAGGGTCTGGTGCACGTGCTCGCGGAGGGCGGGGCCGGGGTCCAGGACCGCGATCAGGTCGAGGCCGATCTCGTAGTCGAGCTGGTCCGGGCTCCAGGAGCCGCTCCACTCGCCAGCTCCCATGGTCAGCGTATCCATGCGCATCGACGCCGCCATCCCGGCGATGTCGAGCAGGGCGCGGGCGTCGATCGGCGAATCCGGGGCGAATTCGACGTCGGTCTGAGTGCCGTCCGGCTGCTCCACCCAGAGGCGGAAGCCGCGCAGGCCGACCGCGGCCTCCCCGGCGAGGAATTGCTCGACCGGGGCGTGCGCGAGCAGGGAGTCGACCGGGCGGTCCGGGTCGGCGCCGAGGGTCTGGAACAGCGGCAGGAAGAAGTCGTAGAACTCGGGGTCTTCCAGCAGCTGGACCAGGTCGAGCTGATGGAGGCCCCGGTCGAGGGCGCCGGCGTCGACCTCGAGGTAGGCGAAGACGTCGTCCGGCATCAGGGCGGCCGGCGAGTCTTGCTGCGCGGCGGCCGGCATGGCCAGGACGAGGGTGGAGAAGGAGAGCGGAAGTAGCCTGGCGAGAGGGGTCATGACGGCGCTTATTCGGAATTGAGGGGCGCGGATTCCTACGCGGGGCAGAGCGCGGCGTGAGGGCGGTCCGGCCGGAGGTCAGAGGGCGGGGCCGGTGCGGTCGTCGAACTCCGCGCGGAGCTGGCGCAACCGATCCCGGAGCTGCTCCGCTACGCCCGCCAAGGCCGGATCCGCCGCCCGATTGTGCAGCTCCTCCGGATCCTCCTGCAGGTCGTAGAGCTCCCAGCTCGCCGGGCCATCGCCGTGACCATAGACGTGGACCAGCTTGTAGCGCTCGGTGCGGACGCCGTAGTGCGGCGCCACCGTATGGCTGGTCCGACCGGAGTCACGCTGCTGGTAGTGGTAGTAGATCGCCGACCGCCAATCCGTTGTGGTCTCGCCGCGGAGCAGCGGCTCCAGGCTGCGGCCGTGCATGGTCCCGGTCGCGGCCACCCCGGCCATCCCTAAGAAGGTAGGAGCCATGTCGATGTTCTGGACCAGCTCCTCCCGCACGGCCCCCGCGGCCGTGACCCCGGGCCAGCGCACGATCAGCGGCGTCCGCAGGGAGGGCTCGTACATCCACCGCTTGTCGTACCAGCCGTGCTCCCCGAGGAAGAAGCCCTGGTCGGAGCTGTAGATGACGATGGTGTCCTGGTCG
Source organism: uncultured Planctomycetales bacterium (assembly GCA_964482495.1). Taxonomy (GTDB): domain Bacteria; phylum Planctomycetota; class UBA1135; order UBA1135; family UBA1135; genus J029. The sequence continues at coordinate 8,655 of CAYZXS010000023.1, read as the reverse complement.
AGGCCGGTCCGCTCGAGGTAGCCGAGCACCTCGCCCAGGCTGTCGTCCAGGGCGTCGACGCAGCGCAGGTAGTCCTTGATGTAGCGCTGGTAGTTCCACCGGACGCTGGCCTCGCCGACCGGCGGGTCGCTGAGGTAGGCGGCGTTCTCGGGGCCATAGGCGGCCTCCCAGGCTCGACGTTGGTCCGGGGTCATGCCCTTCAGTTTGCCGGCGGCGCTGCCGTCGAGGATCCCGTCGCCCGTCACCGGCAGCTTGAGGTCGTAGGCCGGGAACAGGTCGCGGGAGATCCGCATCTGGGCGGCGGCGGCGGCGGGGGAGCGCCCCGCGTAGTCGTCGAAGAGGCTGGCCGGCTCCGGCAGCTCCACCCCGGCGTAGCGGCCGAGGTAGCCAGGCCCCGGCATCCAGGTCCGGTGGCTGGCGGTGTGGCTGATCCAGAGGAAGAAGGGCTCGCCGGCCTCTCGGCCCTGCTCGATCCAGCGCAGGCCCTCGCCGGTGATCACCTCGGTGGCGTAGCCCTCGTGCCGCTGGCGTCCCTCGGCGGTCTCTAGGGCCGGGTTGTAGTAGCCGCCGCGGGCGATCGCCCAGTGGTCGAAGCCGTTCGGGGTGGTGCTGAGGTGCCACTTGCCGACCATCGCGGTGCGGTAGCCGCTGGCCTGCAGCGCCTTGGCGAAGGTCGGCAGCTCGTCCCGGAAGCCGCCGCCGTTGGTGGTCTTGCCGTTGGCGTGCGAGTGCAGCCCGGTCAGGATCGTGGCTCGCGCCGGCCCGCAGATCGAGTTGGCGACGAAGCTCTGGCGGAAGCGGACCCCCTCGGCGGCGAGGCGGTCGATGTTCGGCGTCCGGGTCAGCGGCGAACCATAGGCGCCGATGGCGCGCTCGGCGTGGTCGTCGGCGTAGACGAAGACGATGTTGGGGCGCGGGCGCGGCGGCTCCTGGGCAGGGGCGGCGGCGGTCGCGGCCAGCGCCGCGGAGAGGAGGAGGAGCGGGACGGGGGGCATGGCTGGATCGGGCGAGAGTAGATTGTGGCCTCCGATGGCGCTGCTGCCCCTGCTTCTTCCGCTGCTCCAGGATCCGGTCCCGGACCGTGCCTGGCCTCCGGCGCCGCCGATCGAGCGGCCGGCGCTCGAGGTCGGGGACTCGCTGCCCGCTTCGGTCCGGGCCGAGCCCCGCGCCGACGGCCTGCTGCGGGTGGAATTCGCCTTCGATCCGCCGCCGGGGGTCGAGCGGGTGTTCCTGGCCGGCAGCTTCAATGGCTGGGACCCCGGCGCGACGCCGATGAGCCGCGGCGGCGACGGCGTCTTCCGGGTCGCGCTGCCGCTGGACGCCGGGCGCTGGCTCTACAAGTTCGTCATCGAAGGCGAGCGCTGGACCGCCGACCCGGGCAACCCCGTCCGCGAGGACGACGGCCACTCGGGCCATAACTCGGTCCTGGCGCTGGGCGGGCTGGCGCTGCTGGGGCCCTCCACCGGCGCGGCCGGCGACGGCCAGATCGAGGCCGCCGCCCTGCGCCACGACCCGCGCCGGCCGCGCGACCTGCAGCGGCTGCCCGGCGGCCGCGTGCTGCTGCGCTACCAGACCCAGGCCCACGACCTGGACGGCGTCGCGGTGGTCCTGCGCGCCGGCCTGCGCCAGCCGATGCAGGAGGTCTTCGCCGACGCCCGGACCGCCCTCTGGGAGGCGGTCGTCCCGGCCGCGGCCGGAGCGGAGTACACCTTCGTCCTCAGCGATGGAGCCACCGAAGTGAGCCACCCGGCCCTCTACCGCCTGGGAGCCGCCGCGGCGGAGCCCTTCCGCACCCCCGACTGGGCCAAGCACGCGGTCTGGTACCAGATCATGGTCGACCGCTTCCGCAACGGCGACGCGGCCGGCGATCCGCCGCAGGCGCCGCCGTGGACCAGCGAGTGGTTCGAGCTGCGGCCGCACGAGCGCGCGAGCGGCCAGACCTTCTACCAGTACGCGGTCTTCCAGCGCCTCTACGGCGGCGACTTCGCCGGCCTGAGCGAGAAGCTCGGCTACCTGCAGGAGCTGGGCGTCAACGCCCTCTACCTGAACCCGGTCTTCCAGTCGCCCAGCCACCACAAGTACGACGCCACCGACTTCCGCCACATCGACGACTTCTACGGCGGCGGCGACGACTTCGCCGCGGTGACGGCGCGCGAGGACCTGCTCGACCCGTCGACCTGGGAGTGGACCGCGGCCGACCGCGCCTTCCTCGCCTTCTTGAAGGAGGCGCACGCGCGCGGCTTCAAGGTCATCCTCGACGGCGTCTTCAACCACGTCGGCGACCACCACCTGGCCTTCCGCGACCTGCGGGCGAAGGGGAAGGCGTCGCGCTACGCCGACTGGTTCTCGGTGACGAGCTGGGAGCCCTTCGAGTACGAGGGCTGGGCCGGCTTCGGCCAGCTGCCGGAGTTCGCCAAGAGCGCCGACGGCCTGGCCAGCGAGTCGCTGAAGCGGCACCTCTACGCGGTCACGCGCCGCTGGATGGACCCGGACGGCGACGGCGACCCCAGCGACGGCATCGACGGCTGGCGGCTGGACGTGCCCAACGAGGTGCCGGGCGGCTTCTGGGAGGAGTGGCGCGAGGTGGTGAAGGAGGTCAACCCGGAGGCCTACATCGTCGGGGAGATCTGGGACGACGCCTCGGCCTGGCTCGACGGCCGCCGCTTCGACGCCGTCATGAACTACCCCTTCGCCCGCGCGGCGATCGAGTGGATCGGTCACCGGGAGCGCAAGATCACGCCGACCGAGTGCGCCGGGCGGCTGGCGGCGCTGCGGCTGTCCTACCCGTCCGAGGCCACCTACGCCTTGCAGAACCTGGTCAGCAGCCACGACACCGACCGGGTGGCGTCGATGATGCTCAACCCGGACCGCGACTACGACCGCGAGAACCGCAGCCAGGACAGCAACCCGCGCTACGACAACGCCAAGCCGGGGCCCGAGGACTACCGCCGGGTCCGCCTGCTGGCCTTGCTGCAGATGACCTACGTCGGCGCGCCGATGGTCTATTACGGCGACGAGGCCGGGATGTGGGGCGCCGACGACCCGACCTGCCGCAAGCCGATGCTGTGGCCGGACCTCGGCCCCTACGCCACGCCGCGCGACAACGTCGTCATGGAGGAGCAGCTCGAGTTCTATCGCGCGGCGATCGCGCTGCGCAACGCGCACCCGGCGCTGCGCACCGGCGGCTTCCGCAGCCTGGTGACCGACGACGACGCGGACGTCTGGGTGTTCCTGCGCCAGGACGGGGACGAGCAGCTGATCGTGGCTCTCTGCGCCGCGGACCGCCCCGCCGCCGTCGAGCTGCCGGCGGAGCTCCTGCGGCAGGCCGGGCTCGACGCCGCGGCCTGGGAGCTGCTGCTCGCGCTGAGGGACGGCGTCCAGGACGCCCCGCCCTTCCGCGCCAACCCCGACGGCGGCCTCGTGATCGAACTCGACGCCCTCGGCGGCGCGGTCCTCGGCCGATGAGCGCCCCCAACCCCGTGCTCGCCGGGCGCAGCGCCGGCGTCCTGCTCCACCTGAGCTCGCTGCCGGCCGCCTGGGGGGCGCCGCTCGGACCCGCGGCGCACCGCTTCACCGACTGGCTGGCCGAGGCCGGCCAGGCCTGGTGGCAGATGCTCCCGGTTGGGCCGACCGGTCCGGGCGGGTCGCCCTACAGCAGTCCGTCGGCCTTCGCCGGCGACCCCGCCCTGCTCCGCGCCGCCGCTGGCGGGAAGAACGCCGCGGCCCGGGTCCCCGGCTTCGCGGTCGCCGAGGACGAGCTGCGGAGCTTCCGCAGGCGCCAGCGGGACTGGCTGCCGGACTGGTGCCTCTACGCCGCCGTCAAGGAGGACCAGGGCGGCGCGCCGTGGTGGCGGTGGCCGGCGCCGCTGCGCGACCGCGACGCCGCGGCCCTGAAGGCCGAGCGCCGGCGGCTGGCCGCAGCGGTGGAGCGGCACGAGCTCGAGCAGCTGCTCTTCGAGCTGCGCTGGACCGAGCTGCGGCGGCGCTGCCAAGAGAGGGGAGTGCGGCTGCTCGGGGACCTGCCGCTCTTCGTCGAGCGCGACTCCGCCGACGTCTGGGCGCGCCGCGAGCTGTTCCGGCTCGACGCCCAGGGCCGTCCTTCGGTGGTCACTGGCGTGCCGCCCGACCTGTTCTCCCGCAACGGCCAGCGCTGGGGCCACCCGCACTACCGCTGGGCGGCCCACCGCCGCGACGGCTTCCGCTGGTGGCTGCGGCGCTTTCAGCAGAGCCTGGAGCGCTTCGACGCCGTCCGCGTCGACCACTTCATCGGCCTGCACCGGGCCTGGGAGGTGCCGGCGAAGGCTCGCACCGCCCGCAAGGGCCGCTGGGGCCGCACCCCCGGCCGCGAGCTGCTCACCGCGCTGCGCGCCAAGCTGCGCCGCGAGCTGCCCCTGGTCGCCGAGGACCTCGGGGTGATGACGCCGCAGGTCCGGCGCCTGCGAGACGACTTCGGCCTGCCCGGCATGCGCGTGCTGCAGTGGGCCTTCTGGCCCGAGTGCCAGGCGGACCGGCCGCACGCGCACCCGCGGGACACGGTCGTCTACACCGGCACCCACGACAACGACACCACCCAGGGCTGGTTCGCGTCGATGCCGGCCGCGGTGCGCAAGCGCGCCCTGGCCTACACCAACGGCAGCGCCGCCACCATCCACGACGACCTGGCGCGGGCCGCCTACGGCTCGCCGGCCGCGCTGGCGGTGGTGCCGATGCAGGATCATCTCGGTCTGCCGAACGGCGCCCGCATGAACCTGCCTGGGAGCGCCGCGGGGAACTGGAGCTGGCGCCTCGGCGCCCGCCAGCCCGGCAAGGCCCTGGCCCGGCGGCTGCGCTCCTTGGCCGAGACCTTCGACCGGCTCCCCTGAGGCCAAGGGGCGGCTGCGTGCGCGGCAGAGTCAATCAGGGGGGGAGTCCCCTAGAACGGATTGATGTCCAACACCTCCCGCGGGGTGGTGTAGACCGCGTCGCCGTCCGTGCCCCACGGGTCGAGCAGGATCTTCCGGTCGAAGCCCGGGGTCAGCTGGCCGCCGTTGAGGCCGCGGTGGCAAGCGTCGCAGTTGCCCATGGCGCCGAGGGCGTTCTCGGAGACGCGGACGTTGTGGTTGATGCCGAAGGGCGCGGTGGTCTCGGCCTTGATGCCGGTCCCGTGCAGCTCGAAGTGGTTCACTCCGGAGGGCTGGGTGCCGTCCTCGTACCAGACCGCCTCGCCCTTCACCAGCACCGGCCGGGCCGCGACCTGCACGCCGTGCGTGTCGTTGCCCTTCAGCGCGGTGATGTAGGCCAGGATCTCGGCCTCGGTGTTGACCTCGATCTTGCCGTCGCCGTTGTCGTCCACGGTGCCGGCCAGCGCGGCGCCGCCGGTGATGCCGCGCACCCGCCACAGGATGATCGGCTCGATGACGTCGTCGGCGTAGTTGGTCGGCGTGCCGTTGTCATCCCAGTCACCCCACCAGGCCGAGGCCAGCGGCTTGACCGGGAAGATCCGGGTCACCCCGTCCTGGTCCACCTTCCAGTGCACGCCCGGGTACCACTTGTCGTCGAAGGGGTCGCTCGGGTCGAGCGGGTCGGCGGAGAGGAAGGCGTCGGTGTTGTAGCCCACCGGCGAACCGGTGACGCTGTTGTCGGCCACCAGCTGGGCCGGCTGCTCCTTGTACGGGATGTGGCAGAACTCGCAGGACATCACGTCCAGGTGGTTGGCCGTGGTGTGGAGCTGCGAGGTCGGCTTCGGCGCCCGCGGGTGCTTGCGATCGCCGGGCATGTGGCAGTCGCGGCAGGTGCGGATGCTGGCGTAGTCGGTGTCGTCCCGGACGGTGCCGACAGTCTCGCTGCCCTTGGCGATGTCGTGGTCCATCCCCGCCGGGTGGCAGGCCACGCAGGCCTGGCTCTCGGTGGCGTCGAGGCCGGGGTTGAAGCCGCCGTAGTGGACGTCCTTGACTGGATCGAACCACTCTCGACCGCGCTTCTTGGCGTCCGCCATGGCGTGGCAGCCCCAGCAGGCGTAGTCGAGCGGGCTGCCGACGATCTTGCGGCCCTTCAGGGTGAGCTTGCCGTTGTCGTTGACCCTCAGGTCCCCGTCGGTGATGCCCTCGGCGTAGTCGATCTGCAGCACCGCGGCCTGCGGCGGCTTGCCGGGGGGCAGGGAGGCCATCGTGAAGGTCGAGTGCCAGCCGGCGCCGGCGGTGGCCGCCGCGGCGAAGGAGGGCACGGTGGCCGCCTGGTCGTCCACCAGGGTGGCGAGCGAGCGCAGCGTGGCCTGGCGCCACAGGGCGTTGTTGTTGGTGCCGCTGTCGATCACGAAGTCGGAGCGGTGGCACATGAAGCAGTCCGGTTCGGAGACCCCCGTCTTGTCCCAGGCCGCGGCCACCTGGCCGCCGGTGCTGGGGTTGATGAAGGTGTAGTCGCCGTCGTTGACGACGTCGCCGGCGCTCAGGCCGAGCTTCTCGTAGCCGAATTCCCCGGTCGCGACGTCGTAGTAGAGCTCGCCGTCGCGGTCGTATTCGCCGGGGCCGCCGCCGGGGTGGCAGGCGCCGCACTTGCCCGTCCAGAAGAACGAGGTCTTGTCGATTTCAGAGGGACCGTTGTTGTCCTTTCCAGCCAACTGGCTGGAGTCTGAGGAAGGCGGTCACCACTTGCCGTACATTCCTGGCGATTGCAGGAAGGTACGGCCGTCGTTGAAGAAGTCGTCCTTGACGATGACAGCCCCGGTGGCGTCGGTCCGGCCCTGCTGGAAGTGGTAGCCGTTGGCGGCTTCGTCCACGTCGTGGCAGGCGCCGCAGGACTGGCGCGGGCTGTAGGGTTCGGTCGATCCGAGCGCGAGCGGGGTCCCGAGCCGGTCGCGGAGCACCACATCGGGGTGGGCGCCCGCGGCCGAGACCGAGACGGAGTCGTCTCCGCTGCTGTCCAGCCAGCACGCGGGGAGCGTGGCGAGCAGGGCAGCCGCGAGGACGGAGCTCCCGTTCAGGAGGATCCAGGATCTGCGCGGTGTCTTCATGGAGCGTGGCCGCCTCCGGCGGCATCGGTTCTGCCTTTCGCTAAACCGGTGAACTCCGGCCACAAAGAGCGAATCGCCGGCGGGAAATACATAAAGGTTGTCTAGGAAAGGAACTACGGCAGTCCACTACCCGGGTGGGAAGTCGTAGGGCAGCATGCTTCCTCACCGAGGGAAGGTTCAGTCCCTGTTGCAACAGGGGAAAGGACCGGAGTTGAGTCGTTTTTTTGGTCCTGGCGCTGAAGGCCGCGCCGGGGTTGGCCGATGGATTCCTGGCATCGAAGCCGCCGGTTTCTGGTGCCCACCCCACGGAAACCAATCCTCGGCGCACCGCCGGCGGATCCAACAACCCCAAGAACAAAGATGACTCTCGCCAAGAACAAGAAGGGTTTCTCCCTCGTCGAACTGACCATCGTGGTCGTGATCCTGGGCGTGCTCGCCATGCTCGCCGTGCCGCGTTACCAGACCGCGGTCGAGCGCAGCAAGGCCAGCGAGTCCTTCTCCTACCTCGCGCAGATCGAGGCCGCGCAGGCCCGCTACGCGGCCCGTCACGGCCAGTACTGCAAGAAGCTCAAGGACCTCGATATGGACATCGACAGCCCCGAGCACTTCAAGGTCGGCAACTTCACCAGCTCGAACTGGCAGACCAAGTGGGAGTGCAAGCTCACCCGCAGCGGCGCTTCGAGCGGCTTCGGAGCCTACACCGTGGTCTGGGACCAGGAAGGCTTCAACGAGAAGCGCAGCTCGATCAAGGACGATTTGATCCCGGTCAAGTAGAGCACCCGCTCCACACCGGGGAGGAAGCCTCCTCCTCCGGCGAGAAGCCGCGGCCGAGTCATCGGTCGCGGCCTTTCGTCGTTCTCAGGGGCCGCGCGGCGGAAGAAACAGCCTCAAGCGCGCTCTTTCCCGCCCAAGTTGCCGGGCGGATCCGGCCGATGGGATGGAAGGAGGAAACGCCGCCCCTCGGCGGCCGAACTCCCCCGACCCTAGACCGCTCGCGCACGCCGGCGGCCCCTCAACCGAAAAACAAGATGACTCTCGCCAAGAACAAGAAGGGTTTCTCCCTCGTCGAACTGACCATCGTGGTCGTGATCCTGGGCGTGCTCGCCATGCTCGCCGTGCCGCGTTACCAGACCGCGGTCGAGCGCAGCAAGGCCAGCGAGTCCTTCTCCTACCTCGCGCAGATCGAGGCCGCGCAGGCCCGCTACGCGGCCCGTCACGGCCAGTACTGCAAGAAGCTCAAGGACCTCGATATGGACATCGACAGCCCCGAGCACTTCAAGGTCGGCAACTTCACCAGCTCGAACTGGCAGACCAAGTGGGAGTGCAAGCTCACCCGCAGCGGCGCCTCGAGCGGTTTCGGCGCTTACACCGTGGTCTGGGACCACGAAGGCTTCAACGAGAAGCGCAGCTCGATCAAGGACGACCTGATCCCGGTCAAGTAAGCCCACGGCACGCGGCGGGAGGAGCGAGCGGCATCTCCTCCTCCCGCCGCAACCTGGCCGGTCTCCCTCGCCGACCCCGATAGCCCAAGATCACGACCATGGCCCTCTCGATCCGGAAGAAGTCCCAAGCCACCGGCCTGGTGATCGGACGCAAGAGCATCACGCTCTACTGACCCGGCCCCCTGATCCGGATCCACCCCCAATGTTAGGATTCGCGATTCAGGA
>CAYZXS010000022.1:0-64294 GCA_964482495.1 uncultured Planctomycetales bacterium | reverse complement strand
CCCGGGCTCGAAGCGCAGGGCGAGGCGGCTCCCGTCGACCTCGAGTCCGATCCAGCCCGGCCCTCCCTCGTGCCGCTACCGGTGCCGACTAGGTGCCGCGCGGATGCCGGTTAAGTGGATGGTGGGTGCCGGGTGGCTAGGGCGGATGGCGGCGGAGTCGGCTAGTCATCCCCGCACCGGCGATTCGGCTCATCTGCCCTCAGGCAAAGGCCGGCGGCGGCGGGAGGGTCGCGCGTGGGTTCGTCCGCGGCGGCGTGAGCGCCGCTGAGTCCGGTGCGCCGCAGGCGCACCGGACGACCCGCGGCAGCGGTCAAAGCCGCGGGCGAAGCCCGCGCGCGACCCTCCCGCCGCCGCCGGCCGGTACCCCGACCTCACCCAGCCAACATCTGATCCAACTTCCCTTCCGACTGCAGCTTCGCGAGGTCGTCATAACCACCCACCAGCACCCCGTCGATGAAGATCTCGGGCACCGTGCGGCGGCCCCCCGTGCGCTCGAGCATCTCGTCGAGGCGGTCGGGCTCCTGGTCGAGGTTGATCTCGGTCCAGGACTGCCCCTTGGACTCGAGCAGGCGCTTGGCCATGACGCAGTAGGGGCAGGTGTTCTTGGAGTAGATCTCGATCTTGGCCATGGTTCTGGGGCGGCGGGCGGCGCGGCGCGGGAATTGGGGCGTGAAGGCCGCCGCGGCTTGTCCCATAGGTTACGCGACATGGCGATGCAACAGAGCGCGCTCGAGCAGCTGGTGGAGGAGGGCCTCCCGGGGTCCGCCTGCTCCGCCAGCGACCTGACCGGGACCCAGGACCATTGGAACCTGCGGGTAGAGTGGGCTGGCTTCGCCGGCAAGGGCCTGCTGGAGCAGCACCGGGCCGTCATGGCGGTGCTGCGCCCCCGCATGGAGCAGGGGGGCAGCGGCGCGATCCACGCGGTCCAGATCCAGACGGTCGTGCCGTCCGGGAGGGAGTGACATGGGAGTCAAGGAACACATCGAACAGGCCATCCAGGAGCACCCGGTGCTGCTGTTCACCAAGGGCACGCGGCTCTTCCCGCAGTGCGGCTTCTCGGCCGCCGTGATCGCGGTCTTCGAGGAGATCGGGGAGCCCTTCGAGTGCCTCGACGTGCTGGCCGACCCGGCCATCCGCCCGGCCCTGGTCGAGGTCTCGGACTGGCCGACGACCCCCCAGATCTTCCTCGGCGGGCAATTCGTCGGCGGCGGGGACATCGTGCGCGAGCTCCACGCCCGCGGCGAGCTGGCGGCGCTGGTCAAGGCCGCACGGGCCGGCTGAGCCCGGGCGAGCTCGCGCTCGCCGGCGCGGGGCGGGCCCGGCCGAAGGAAGGCCGGAGCGCGGCCGTGAAGGAGGCCGCCGCGGGTCCTAGAATGGTCCCATGGCTTACCAAACGGAGCGCCCTGACCGGATTCACTACTGCGAGTGCTGGGCTCGCGACGGCCTGCAGTCCATCAGCACGCAAGTCTCGACCGAGCACAAGCTGGAGATGCTGCGCGGCATGATCGACGCCGGCATCCCCGAGATGGAGGTCACCTCCTTCTCGCCGCCGAAGCTGCTGCCGCAGTTCGGTGACGGCGTGGAGGTCCTGAAGGGCCTGCCGCGCGAGGGGCACAATTCGAAGTTCCGCGTCCTGATGCCCAACATGCGCGGCTGGGAGCGCTTCGAGCGCTGCGTCGACGAGGGCTACGGCGCCGACAAGATCATCCTGATGATCTCCAGCTCCGAGGCCCACAACACCAAGAACTTCCGCGCCACTCACGAGGAGGCGATGAAGGACCACGCCGCGATCATGAAGCGCGCCCACGCCTGCGGCGTTGAGATCGTCGGCTGCGTTGGCACCGTCTACGGCTGCGCCATCGCCGGCGACGTGCCGCAGGCCGACGTCGACAAGCTGGTCCGCTTCTACCAGGAAGAGGGCGCCCAGCTGATGATGCTGGGGGACACCACCGGCCAGGCCAACCCGGTCCAGGTCGAGCGCATCCTCAGCCACCTGTTCGAGACCTTCCCGGGCTTCGAGATGCTGGCGCACTTCCACGACACCCGCGGCACCGGCGTGGCGAACTCGATGACCGCCATCAACATGGGCGTGAAGTGGGTCGACGGCTCGCTGGGCGCCATCGGCGGCCAGCCGGCCTCCGGCGCGGCGCTCTACCACCTCGGCTACAAGGGCAACACCTGCACCGAGGACCTGCTGGCGATGGTCGAGGAGTGCGGCGTCGACACCGGCGTCGACATCGACAAGCTGATCGCGCTGGGCAAGCGGGCCGAGGAGGTCGTGGGCTTCCCGATGCGCGCCAACGTGATCCACGCCGGGCGCGTCGATCACGACCCGAGCTCGGCGGAGAAGGGCTCAGGCCCCGGCATGGGCCACTCCGTCGAGACGACGGTCCGCTAGTGCGGCTGCTGGTCGTTTACCGCGGCCTGCCGTGGCCGGTCTCGGAGGGTTACCACCTCCGGGTCCTGCACCTGTTCCGACGCCTCGCGGAGCGGCACGAGGTGCACCTGCTCGGCTTGGTGCACGAGGAGGAGCAGCGCGAGAAGCTGCCCGCGCTGGAGGCGGAGGGCATCTTCGCCTCGATCCGGATCGAAGAGTTCCCGCGCCGGCGGCTGCTGGCGCGCCTGGGCACCAACCTCGGCTTGGCGGCGCCGGCTTCGCTGCTGCGGGAGTACCGCGGCTTCGCCGGCCGGCTCCGGAGGGTGGCCGAGGAGATGAAGCTGGAGCTGGGCCTGGAGGCCGCCTACGTCTTCGATCCCTGGGCCGACGTGCTCTGGCACGAGGCCGGCCGCGCGCTGCACACCCTGCAGGACGTCTGCGACTGCCGCTCGCTGTTCTATCAGCGCCAGCTCGCCGAGCCGGGCCTAGGCTTCGCCGGCCGCTGGCGGGTGCGGCAGCTGCTGCGGCGTTTCCGGGCCTTCGAGGCCTTCACCCTCCGGAGCTACCCGGTGACCACCGCGGTTTCGCCGCAGGACCAGGAGTACCTCCAGGCCTTGGCCCCTGGCGCCCGGGTGGAGCTGATCCCGAACGGGGTGGACCTGGAGCAGTTCGCGCCCGACGCGGCGGTCGAGGAGCGGCCGGGCGAGCTCTTGATGTTCGGCAACATGGACTTCCTGCCGAACGTCGACTCGGCGGTCCGCTTCGCCCGGGAGATCCTGCCCCGGGTGCGCCAGCGGGCGCCGGAGGCCACCTTCACCGTGGTCGGCACCGACCCGGTGGAGGAGGTGCGGGCGCTGGCTTCGCTGCCCGGCGTCGAGGTCACGGGCGGCGTGCCGGACCTGCGGCCTTACCTGGCGCGGGCGACCATGCTGGTGGCGCCGATGCGCTTCGGCGCCGGCATCAAGAACAAGGTGCTGGAGACCCTGGCGGCCGAGAAGCCGGTGGTCACCAGCCGCCGCGCCGCCCAGGCGCTGCACCCCGAGGCGGCCCAGCTGCTGCGATTGGCCGACGAGGACCAGGAGTTCGCCGACGCCGTCTGCGGCCTCCTGGAGTCGCCCGAGGAGCGGCGCGAGATCGGCCGCCGCGGCCGGGAAACGATGCGCCGCCGCCACTCCTGGGAAGCGGCGGCGGCGGCTTACGAGGCGCTCCTGGCCGAGCTGGCCGGCGGCGGGGCCGGGGCCCCCCCCCCCCCCCCCCCCCGACGGCCCCCCCCCCGGGACGGCGGGGGGGGGGGGGGGGGGTTTTTGGGGGGGGGGGGGGGCGGGGGGGGGGGGGGGGGGGGCGCCCCCCCCCCCCCCCGCCCGCGGCCTACTGCACCACCAGGCTGACGACGTTCGAGTCGTGGAAGTCGATGCCGTCGTAGGCGGCGGCTTCGAGGTGGATGGTCAGGCCCGCGGCGCCCGCCGGGACCGGCGCGCTGGTCCAGGAGGCGGCGCCGGCGCCGTTGGTGCTGCCCTGGGTCAGGATCGTCGACGGCGAGCCGATGTCGAACTGGTGCCCCTGGTGCACGGTGCCGTTCAGGTTGAGGCTGTAGAGCAGCCACCAGTTGGCGTTGGCCGGGGCGTTGCTGATCGAGTAGCTCAGCTGGCTGCCGACCGCGCCGCTGCTGGGACCGCTCAGCTGGATCGTGTCGGTGGTGCCCACCGGCCGCAGCGAGATCAGCTCGACGTCGTCGATGTTCCAGCCGCCCAGCTGCATCAGGTGGTCGCTCTGGAGCTGGAACTGGATCTGCACCGAGGGGTTGTTGTCGGCGTACTGCGAGATGTCCAGGGTCTGCTGGCGCCAGCTCGAGTCCAGGATGTGGAAGGTGTCGCCGGCGAAGCCGACCGGGTTGACCCAGACGACGTTGCCGTTCACCAGCACCTTGGCGGAGTCGTAGGGCGCGCCCTCGACGTTGAGCCAGCGCTGGAACACCAGCTTGGTGTTGGTCATGCCGGTGCAGTCGATGACCGGGGAGGTCAGCGAGTTGCTGCTGCTGGCGGCGTAGGCGCCGTCGCTGCCGCCGGTGCCGAGGTCGTTGCCCCAGCAGTTCTGGCCGGAGGCGGCGGTGTCCGGGTCGTACCAGGAGCTGCCGAGGTGGCGGCTGCCGATGCCCGAGCGGCCCTGCGGCTGGCCGCGCTCCCAGTCGTCGACGCCGGAGGTGGCCTTGGTGGTCCAGCCCTGGTTGCCGGCGCCCTCGAAGTCGTTGAAGTAGACCTGGTGGACGACGCCGACGCTGAAATCGAACTGGTCGTCGCCCGGGTAGGAGGTGGTGGGCAGCCAGTTGGCGTGGCTCTGGTCGTCGGTGGCGTGGACGTAGTACTCGACCACCGAGGGCGAAGCCTGGCCGGGGATGGCGCCGCTCCACTCGTCGGGGTTGCCGGTCGGGGCCATGGCCGTGGTCTGCCAGGCGCCGCCGTCGACCCGGTACCAGACCGTGGCGGCATTGATGCTGGCGCCGACCAGCGAGCCGATCTCGGCGGTGACGTCGTAGGGGCCGGCCTCGTCGATGGTGTTGGCCAGCGGCGCGTGCGTGAACTCGATGGTCGGGCCGTCGACGCGCAGGACGTGGAAGCCCTCCTCGATGTCCGAGATGTAGATCGCGCCCGAGGGGGCGTAGGGGTAGACGCCCCAGGCGCCGTGGAAGCCGGTGCCCGATCCGTAGGGGCTGGTGTCGTAGCTGCCGACCAGCTGGATGTTGTTCGGGTCGCTGATGTCGGCGCAGACGAAGCCCTCGGTGTACCAGGAGACGTACACCCGGTCGCCCTTGATGAAGGCGTTGTGGACGATCGAATTCGGGTTCACCGTCCAGTCGTCCTTGTAGACGATGTTGCTGGGGTTGGAGATGTCGTAGAGCGCGATCCGGCCGCCGTTGACCTCGTCGGTGGTGACGCAGAGGGTGTCGTCCTCGCTGGCCCAGCTGCTGTGGGTGAAGCGGCCGGGGGTCTTGATCCGGTCCTTGGTGCTGAAGCTCAGGTTGGCGATGTTGGTGACCCGGTAGTCGCCGCCGTAGATCTCCGACAGGTGGGCCTGGCCGTTCTGCACGTGCAGGTCGTGCACGTAGGGGCTCCAGTAGGTCGCCACCAGCGAGGGCGTCTCCGGGTTGTTCGTCAGGTCCAGCACCCGGGTGCCGTTGTTGGTGCCGCAGACGTAGGCCTTGCCGTCGCCGGTGTCGATGGCGATGTTGTGGGCGTTGCTCCAGTACTGCGAGCCCCAGGTCTTCACCAAAGTCGGGCTGTTCGGGTTCGACAGGTCGACGATCTGCACCCCGCCGCCGCCCTCGGTGACGATGTAGGCGTAGTGGGAGTAGGTCTTCATGTCCCGCCAGATCGAATTCGGGCCGGAGATGAAGCCGACCTCGACCGGGCTCGCGGGGTTGGTGCAGTCGTAGAAGACCGTGCCGGTGTTGGTGCCGACGATGGCGTATTCGTCGCCGTTGGGGGCGGTGTAGCCCCAGATGTCGTTGTATTCCTGGTAGTTCTTGACCTTGGCGAGCAGGGTCACGCCGTTGCCTTGGGCGGCGGCGGCGGCGGGGAACAGGGCCAGGGAACTGGCGACGAGGAGCGCGAGCCGGGTGCGGATCATGGTGGCGGGAGTCGGTGTCGGGACGGGGGGGGAGGGGGGCCGTTCAGTTTATGGTCACGGCCAGGGCGTTGGAGTCATACCAGGAGCCGGCGCTCTGGCAGGCCGCCTCGAGGTAGAGCGTCAGCCCGGCGGCGCCGGGAGGGATCGGGGCGGAGCTCCAGGAGGCGCCGCCAGCGGCGTCGGTGGTGCCGCTGGCCAGGATCGAGGTCGGCGCGCCGACGTCGAAGCTGTGGCCCTGGAAGACCTGGCCGTTCAGGTTGAAGGAGCGGACCAGCCACCAGGGCGAGGAGGCCGGGGCGCTGCTCAGGCTGTAGCTGAGGCTGGCGCCGACGCTGCCGCTGGTGTCGCCGGTGAGCGTGATGGTGTTGGTGCCGCCGGAGACCGGGCCGATCGAGTAGAGCTCGACGTCGTCCAGGTTCCAGCCGCCCAGCTCGAGGCCGCCGTCGGTCTTCAGGGTGAAGCGCAGCCGCACCGCCGGGTCGCCGTCGGCCTGGGCCGAGATGTCGAGCTCGACCTCTCGCCAGGCGCCGTCGAGCACGTGGCTGCCGGTCGGGTTCTGCCACACCTGGACGCCGTCGACCTTGATCCGGGCCTGGTCGTAGGTCGCCTCCTCCACGGTCAGCCAGCGGCGGAAGCGCAGCCGGGTGCCGGTGGAGGCGGAGCAGTCGATGTCCGGGGACTCCAGCCAGCTGGTGGAGTTGGCCGGGTAGGCGCCGCCGGAGCCGAGGTCGTTGCCCCAGACCCGGGCGCCGGAATAGGCGGCGGCCGGGTCGGCCCAGCCGACGTTGTAGGAGCTGCCGCTGGCGCCGCTCGGCGCACCGCGCTGCCAGTCGTCCTGGCCGGCGCTGCGGCCGTGGCTCCAGCCGAGGTCGGCCTCGAAGTCGTCGAAGAAGACCACCTGGCGCACGCCGACGATGAACTCGTAGGCGTCGTCGCCGGGCTGGAAGGCGTCCGGCAGCCAGGCGCGGTTGCCGAGGCTGTCCTCGGCCTCGAGCCAGTAGTCCACCACGGCGGGGGAGACCTGGCCGGGGATGTCGCCGCGCCACTGGTCGATGAAGGCCGTGGGCACCATCGGAGCGGTCTGCCAGGCGCCGCCGTCCACCCGGTAGTGCACGGTGGCGGAGGTCACGGTCTGGCCGGCCAGCGGCGTCGCCGTGAGCACCGCGGTGTAGGGCCCGGCCTCGTTCTGGGTGTCGGGCAGCGGAGCGTGGCTCAGGCTCATGCTCAGCGGCCGCGCCAGCTCGGCGAGGGTCGCCAGCGCGCCCTGGGTGATCTGCTGGGCCAGGGTGAAGTCGTTGGCCGAGAGGCCGATGGTGTCGCTGCTGGAGTGGATGTAGGGGCTGTACTGGCCCAGGTCCTCGAAGGGGAAGATGGCCGGGAAGCCGTGCCGGGTGAAGCTGCGGTGGTCACTGGTGCCGCCGGACATGTTGCCGCTCTTGACGGTCAGACCGGGCACGTAAGCGGCGTAGCAGTCCATCGAGAAGCTGTTCAGCGCCGGGTCGGTGTCGTTGAGCACGAAGTCGACGCTGCGGGTGTCGCCGCTGGCGCGGTAGGCCGTCATGTCCAGCTGCACCATGCCGACGACGTCGGCGTTGATGTTGTCGAGGTGGCTGGCGTAGGCCTCCGAGCCGAGCAGGCCCATCTCCTCGCCGGAGAAGGCGCAGAAGCGGATGGTGTAGGCGAAGTCCTGCTGGCTGAGGATGCGGGCGATCTCGAGCACGCCGGCGGTGCCGGAGCCGTCGTCGTCGGCCCCCGGCGCAGGCGCGGTGCTGCCGGCGTAGTTGATCGAGTCGTAGTGGGCGCCGACGATGACGACCTTCGACGGGTCGGCCTGCCCGGTGAGCTCGCCGATGACGACGTCGGCGCCGCTGTCGTAGTCGTAGAGGCTGGTGGTGAGGCCGTAGGAGCCCAGCCGGGCCTGGAGCCAGTTCTGGGCCTGCACCGAGCCGGGCTGGCCGTGGCGGCGGGTGCCGAAGGCGACCAGGTCGGCGGTGCGGTTCTGCAGCTCGGTGGCCGAGACCTGCGCCACCCAGCCCTGGATCGCCGGGTTGGGCGTGATCGCCCGGCCCAGGCCGGGGTTGGCCGGCACCGGCTTGATGGCCGCCGCGGGGTTCACGGTCCGGAAGGCGCCGTGGCAGCGGAAGCCGGCGTTGGCGCCCTGCTTGAGCGCGGCCGCGCCGAGGGCTTCGAGCCGGGGCGAGCCATCCGGGGCGCTCCACAGCACTCGGCCGCCCGCGTGCCGGGCCTCGGCGTGGTCGCCGTGCGGCATGACCACCACCAGCCGCTCGCTGGCGGCCAGCGCTTGGATCGGCTCCATGGAGGCGCCGACGGCCCTCGCGAGGCCGGCGTCGGCGTCGCCGAGGATCCAGCCGCCGAGGTCGTCGACCATGCGGCCGCCGAGGATCAGGCGGTCGCGGAGGCGGGCGTCCTCGCCGTAGTGGTAGACGGCCAGGGCCTCGGGGGCCGGGGCATGGACCGGAGGGGCGGCGTCGACCGGGGCCTGGAGCAGCAGCAGCAGGGAGAGCAGCACGGGGATGATGGGCTGGAGCGTGCGTGGCGGCGGGGGGATGGAGAGCGGGGCGGGGAGTCGCCTCCCCGCCCCGCGCCCGGTCACAGGATCGTGACCGTCAAGGGGTTCGAGTCGAACCACTGGCCGCCGGACGAGCTGGCGATCTCGAGGTGGATCGACAGGCCCGAGGCAGCCGGAGGCACCGGGCCGCTGGTCCAGGCGCCGTTGCCGGCGGCGTCGGTGGTGCCGCTGGCGACCACCACCGAAGGCGCGCCGATGTCGAAGGCGTGCCCTTGGAAGACCTGGCCGTTGAGGTTCATCGACCGCGCCAAGTACCACGGCGACAGCGCCGGAGCGCCGCTGAAGGCGTAGCTCAGGCTGGAGCCGACCGCGCCGCTGGTGTCGCCGCTCAAGCTGATGGTGTTGGTGCCGCCCGGGACCGGCTCCAAGGTGATCAGCTCGAAGTCGTCGATGGCCCAACCGCCGAGCTCCAGGCCGCCGTCGGTGACGAGCACGAAGCGGATCTCGACCGCGGGGTTGTTGTCGGCGATTGCGGAGATGTCGATCTCCTCGACGGACCAGCCAGTCTGGGTGATGTGCTGGCTGGTCGGGTTGGTCCAAACCGGGACCGTGTTGACCTTGATCTGGGCGTCGTCGTAGATGCCCTGCTCAACCGACAGCCAGCGGGCGAAGCGCAGCTTGACGCCGGTCTTGCCGGTGCAGTCGATCAGCGGCGAAGTGAGGCGGTTCCGGCAGTTGGCCGGGTAGTCCCCGCTCAGGTCGTTGGCCCAAACCTTGGTCCCGGAGTAGGCGTGGGTCGGGTCCTGCCAGCCGACGCTGTAGGAGGTGCCGCTGGCGCCGGTGGGCGTGCCGCGGCCCCAGTCGTCGGCGCCGCTGACGGCGGTGTGGGTCCAGCCCTCGTCGGTGGCGCCCTCGAAGTCGTTGGCGTAGAGCACGGCGATGACGCCGACGAAGAACTCGTGCTCGCCGGTGCGCGGGTGGCTGACGTTGTTGCCGACGCTGTCCTGGGCCTCGATGTGGTACTCGACCACCGCCGGGGAGATCTGGCCGGGGATGGCGCCCGACCAGCTGCTGCCGGCGCCGGGGCTCATCGGCACGGTCACCGGGGCGCCGCCGTCGACCGAGTAGACGACGCTGGCGGCGGTGATGTTGGCGCCGATGTAGGAGCTGATGTCGGCGTCGACGACGTAGGGGCCGGCCTCGTTCTGGGTGTCCGGCAGCGAGGTGTGGACGATGTCGATCAGCTGCAGGTCGACGCCCGGGAAGCCCTGGGTCCGGAAGGCGCCGTCGATCTCGGGGTAGTTCGGCGTGCCGTTGTAGATGTTGGCGTCGTTGTCGTCGAGCGTCAGCCAGTGGTCCTCGATGATCGGGAGGATGTTGCCGTCGTTGTAGCCGTTCATCCAGCTGATGAGCAGGGTGTCGGCGATCAGGTCGCCGGCGGCGTTGCCGTGGGTGGTGTTCAGGTTCGCGCGGACCTTCCACAGGGCGCCCATCAGGACCTCGCCGTCCGTGTGGACCTGGCCGTAGCAGCCCTGGCCGCACCACTGGCGCATGTTCAGGCCGGTGCGGATGTAGCCCGAGCCGGCGAAGTTCTCGCCGACGATCGGGGTGTCGTAGATGTACATCGCGAAGACGTCGGCGTTGCCCTCGCCGAAGCCGTCCCAGCCGTTGTAGCTGCCGTAGAGGTCGTTGGCCCAGTGGCCCTCCTCGTGGGCGACGACGGTGCTGTAGGCGGTGTTGGCGCAGCCGCCGCCCGCCGAGTAGAAGTTGATCGAGCTGCCGTTGTAGTAGGCGTTGCAGGCCGAGCCGATGTTGACGTTGGCGACCACCGGGAAGTCGAAGTGGGTGTCGCTGGGGTCGATGCCCTTGACGTAGTCGCGGAAGTCCTGGATGCAGCGGTAGGCGTTCGCCTCGGCCGTGTCCCGCGCGGTCTTGCCCGGGTTCATGATGGCGTCGGCGGGGACGCCGGGGGCGTAGCTCTGGGTGAGGGTGTAGACCGCGCCGGAGGACTCCTGGACCCGCGCGTAGGGGCCGCGGAACTTGAAGCTCAGGTCGACGTTGCTGGTGCCGCTGTAGGAGATCAGGAAGTCGCCGTTGGCGTCGGTGGTGGCGTTGCCGACGGCGCTGGTCACGCTCATGTGCTTCATGACGTGCAGCGCCTCCGGGTTCGAGCTGATGTCGGGCTTGGTGCCGGGCGAGGCCCAGGCCTCGACGTGGCCGCTCAGGTCCTGCTGGTGGTGGACCAGGTTCTCGCCCTCCAGGATCTCGCGGGCCTGGCTGTCTGCGGCGACGTAGTAGCGCCGGCCGGCCGGGACCTCGGTGCTCTCGTCCCACATCTCGACCTTCCAGGCGAGCCGCGGCTGGCGCAGCTTGCCGTCGCGGTGCTGGTGGATCACCAGCTCCGGCTCCTCGATGCGCCTGGCCTCGCGGCTCTCGTCGCCGACGAAGGCGCGCTGGGCCGAGCTGACCGCGGCGTAGCGGCCGGCGACCGGCGCGACGTCGAAACCGGCCAGGTTGGGCAGGCCGTTGCTGTCGAGGGCGAGCAGCTCGCCGAGCGGCGTGAACAGCGCGATGGCGTTGCCGCGCACCACGGGCACGCCGGCGACCTCCTGGTGGAACTGGACCGAGACCTTGTCGCTGCTGCCGATGCGCGAGAGCTCGAGCAGCTTCACCTCGGCCGCGACCAGGGAGGCGTCGTCGACCTGGAACAGCGCGCGGGCGGCGTCGAAGGAGCTGCGGCCGAGCTCGAACCAGCCGGCGTCGCTCTCCGGGTGGAAGGGGGCTTCGACGCTGCTGCCGTAGAGGTAGCGAGCGGCGCCCGTTGCCGGGTCGGTGCGGAGGATCCAGCCGTCGCCGTGCTCGGCCTGCCAGATGGCGTAAGCCGGCTCCAGCGCTGCCTCGGCGCCGGGATCCTGGGTCAGCGGGGCGGCAGGGCTGGCTGCCGGGAGGAGGAGCGTGAGGACTGCGAGCATGGGCTGGATGGGGATCGGGCCACGGGGGGGACCTCCAAGCCTACTCCGGGACCGCAGCGGCATGGAATCCAGCCTTGGGATGGGGGCAGAATCGCCAGGGTTCGGCCCTTTTCGGCCGATTTGCCAGGATCCCCAAAAAGCCGAGAATCGGGCGAAAAGGGATTTCCTACGATTTTTCCCCTTTCGGGGCCATGGTTTATTTAGGGAAAACTGAACCTGTTTTCCCCTTCAGGCTAGAGCGAAGCGAGTCGATGGAGGCTAAACTAAGACCGAACTCTGGCCTGTCTGGTTGCGTCCTCTGAACACGAGGCCGCTCCCAGCGGCTCATCCTCGACGGTCTTCCTGCCCTCGCATTCGGCTCCCATGCACCTCCGCATCCTCATCCGCGCCCTGCTGCTTGCAAGTCTTGGACTTACCACGGCTTGTGCCCACGGTGGTTCTGGCCTCTTCGGCTCCATCACCGGCGGCGGCACCAACACCGGTTTCAAGACCAAGGATCTCGCCGGCGCCTGGACTGGCGTCCTCACGCCGACCCCTCCGCCGCCCGCGAGCGCCCCGCCGAACGGCGGCGCCGTGGACCCCTATCCGTTCTACCTCCGCTCCGACACCGCCGGCATGCCCTTCGAAGGGGCTGACGCCCGCGGCTGGGATTGGGACCTGGCGATCGCCAGCACCAACGCAGCCGTCAACGAGTCCGGTGAGCTGATCATCGAGCTGTCCGGCAGCTCTGGCGTCAACGTGCTGAAGCTGTTCGGCAACCTGGACGCCTCCAAGTTGCTGCACACGGGCACCTACGTGATCACCAAGCACCTCTCGGTGATCGAGGAAGGCACCTACTCCATGACCAAGTCGGCGGGTCCGGGGCACTTCTCGACCGCCGCGCAGCTCGAGGGCTCCTGGAGCGGCATCGCCTACCGCAAGGCCAACGGCCGCTTCCGCGACATGCTGCTCGACCTCGACGGCGCCGGCACCGTGCTCGGCGGCGAGCTGGTCGGCGAGCACGTCTTCATGGCCGGCGGCCCGAACGTCGGCTTGTTCGACCTCGCCCTCGGCGACAGCGAGGTCGGCCGTCTGGACAACGTCGTGATCCAATCGACCGACGGCAGCACCCAGACCCTGCACTTCATGCTCGTCACGGAAGACGGCGGCATGATCGGCGGCCCCGGCACCGACTCGGTGCTCGGCAGCGGCATCGTCCAGCTCGACCGCGTGGTCCCCAGCTCGGACGGCTAGGCCGCCAACGGAAACCGCGGCCGCCGGCTCCGCCGGCCGCGCCGCACCATCCCCTCTCCACCCCTTCACGGAACGCAACCATGCATTTGAGGCCCCTCTCTTGCCTACTCGCAGCTCTTGCGCTCGCCGCGGCCTCCTGCGGTGGCGGCTCGAGCAGCGCCTCCAGCTCCACCAAGCCGGCGATCTTCGTCGACGGCGACCTGAAGGGGGACTGGATCGGCACCTTCTCCGAGCTCGGCGCCGGTGACTTCACCGCCTACCTGCGCTGCGGCGTCAACGGCCACCCCTTCGAGGGCGCTGACGGCACCGGCCGCGACTGGACCTCCACCTACCCGTACTCCTACTCGGTGGTGAAGCCGGACGGCGAGGTCTTCATGTCCTTCCTGGTCGGGCGCGAGCTGTTCTACCTCGAGGGCACCCTGACCCGCGCCGGGACCATGTCTGGCCGCTACTGGGTGGCCACCGACGGCCTGCTCTCCGAGGAGGGCGACTACGAGTTCCAGCTCTCCGCTGGCGGCGGCAACTTCAGCGCCGTCTCCCACCTCGAGGGCGGCTGGACCGGCAGCGTCAGCACCGACGCCGGCGACTCCGCCACCCTGAGCCTGAGCCTCGCCGCCGACGGCTCGTTGGTGGACGCCAGCCGGGACGGGGTCGCCGTCGACCTCGCCGCCAGCAGCGCCAGCCTGAGCTTCTCCGACGACGGCCTGGGGCGGCTCCACGCCTTCGACCTGGTGTTCGTGGACGGCAGCCTCGACCAGGCCAGCTTCGCGCTGGTGAGCAACGACGGCATGACCCTCGAGGGGCCCGTCACCGACTCCGTGTTCGGGACCTCTCACCTGGTCCTGGTCCACGACTAGCGAGCCCCGGCAGCCGCGGCCCGCGACCGCGCCGCCGCCCGTCCCCGCGGACGGGCGGCGGCGCTCTTTTTGCCGTCCCGGGGCGGATCAGGTTTAGTATGGTTCCATGCGTCGCCTCGCCGTCCTGTTGACCCTCCTCGCCGCCGCTCCGCTGGCGGCCCAGTCCGCCCGGGTCCGGGTTGACGTCGCCCCCGACTCGCAGCAAGCCCGGCGCCTGGAGCTCGAGGGCTTCGTGCTCGAGGACCTGCCGGACGGCTCGGCCAGCGTCGAGATCATCCTGCCGCTGACCGACCTGCCGCGCCTGTCCTCCTACGGCTACCCGATGGAGCGGCTCGAGCTCAGCCGGCCGCTGCGCGAGGTCCTGTCGCAGGGCAACCGCGCCCTGGACTCGCGCTTCTACGACTGGGGCGAGCTGAACCAGAAGATGCTCGACTTCCAGAACGCCTACCCGGCGATCGCCCGGCGGGTCGACGTCACCGCCCTGACCGGGGCGCCGGCCACTCAGGAGGGGCGGCACATCTACGCCCTGAAGATCTCGGACGCCGTGGCCGCCGACGAGGACGAGGTCAACCTCCTCTACGTCGGGAACCACCACGCTCGCGAGATCGGCACCCCGGCGCACATGGTCGACTGGATGGAGTACCTGTGCCAGAACTACGCCAGCGACCCGGCACTGAAGGCGCTGATCGACAGCCACGAGATCTGGATCGCTCCGACCTGGAACCCCGACGGCCTCGAGTACGTCTGGAACGTCGACCAGTGGTGGCGCAAGAACCGGCGCGACAACGGCGGCGGCGTCTACGGCGTCGACCTGAACCGCAACTACCCCTTCAAGTGGGCCCAGTGCGGCAGTTATTCGCACTCGCCGTCCTCGAACGTCTACGTCGGCCCCTCGGTCGGCTCGGAGCCCGAGACGAAGGCCATGCTCGGGCTGGCGCGGTCGCGGCGCTTCGCCAAGGTGATCGACATCCACCACTCGGGCCAGGAGGTCCTCTACTCCTACCCCTGCGGCTCGCTGCCGGCGGCGGCCTACGACGAGGTCGTCCGGATGCGGAACGTGCTGATGAGCGCCGCCAGCTACGCCACGCGGCTGCCGAGCGCCAGCGGCGAGCACTACGAGTGGGAGTACGCCGAGATCGGCGCCCTCTCCTACCTGCTCGAGACCGACACCACCTTCTTCCCGACCTGGTCGCAGTCGCGCAACGAGTACCTGCGGGTGCAGCCGGCCTACCGGGCCATGCTCGAGGAGGAGATCCCCTTCTCCGGCCACGTCTACGACGCCGCCACCGGCGCGCCGCTGGTCGCCAGCATCGACGCCTCGGGCGTCAACTGGACCGAAGGCGAGCTGCGCGAGAGCGGCGGCGCCTTCGGCCGCTTCCACATGTGGCTCCGCGACGGCAGCTACGACTTCAGCTTCAGCGCCCCCGGCTACAGCACGGTCACCCACACCGTCACCCTCGGCGCCACGCCGGTGGAGAAGGACGTCCTGCTGTCGCCGACCAACGCGCCCTACGTCCAGCTGACCGGCGTGCCCCAGGTCGGCCAGGGCATCCGCTTCTTCGTCCAGGGCGCCGGCGCCTACACCGGCCACGACTTCTACACCGTGCTCAGCGCGGCCGGCGGCGGACCCGACGCCGGCGGCATCCCGGTCCCCGGCACCTCGCTGACCCTGGACCTGGACAACGACTTCCTGACCCAGTGGTCGCTCAACAACCAGGCCGTGCTCGGCGGCAGCATCAACGTCGGCGGCTCCGGCCTCTCCAGCCTCCTGACCATCCCGCCCGCCGGCGCCAACCTCCAGGTCTGGGCCGCCTGCGTCATCTCCCAAGGCGGCAGCCACCAAGCCGTCACCCCCGCCATCCAGTTCGACATCCAATAGGGGTCAGACATCGATTGTTTTGAGAGGTCGGACCTCTCATTCCATCGGCGCGCGGCGCCGCCACGGCCGGCCTTGGGGAAGCGACCGCCTAGAATGACGCCGTGAAGATCGTCAGCGACTTCGACGGCGTCTGGACCGAGCCCGCCCGCGAGGCCCAGGCCGTGCACGAGACCGTGGTCCGGGAGCTGGCCCGTGTGCTCGGCGAGCCCGCCGCCGCGGTCGAGGAGCGGCTCGCCGACTTCGCCGGCGCCGTCATGGCCCGGCCGCACGCCTACGGCTGGCGCATCGACCACCGCCTGGCCTCCTTCGTCGACGAGGACTACTTCTGCCTGCCCGCGGCGATGGGCCAGTTCATCGAGAACGGCGAGACCGAGAGCGCCCGCCAGACCCGCGACGCCGTGCTCGGCCGCTGGGAGTCGCTGACGGTCTTCATGGACCACTGCTTCCACAGCACCTGCGCCGCCTTCCGCGAAGAGGTCGAGCACGACCTCACCCACGGCGCCGAGCGCGTCCTCGACTGGCTGCTGGCCCGAGGCGCCTCGATCACCTGGGCCACCAACGCGCCGGCCGAGAAGGTCATCGGCTGGATGGCGCACCACGGCCACCGGGTCGCCGACGCCCGCGAGACCGAGCCCGGGGAGCTCCCGCTGCGGGTCTACGGCCGCGCCGGCAAGCAGTGGTTCGGAGACACCGACCGCAGCCTCGACTTCCGCGGCCGAACCGTCCCCGTCGACCGGCCCCAGTACCGCGCCATCATCGAGCGCGAGCGCCCCGACTTGGTGATCGGCGACGTCTTGTCGCTGGACCTCTCCGTGCCGCTGTCGCTGGCCGCCGAGGGCCACCCCGCGGCGCCGCGCGAGACCGTGCTGGTCGGCCGGCCGCACACCCCGGACTGGGTGCTGGGCTCGGTCGGCCCCGAACCCGGCCGGATCGACCACGTGGTCAGCCACCTGACCTCCTTGCCGCGGATCGTGCTGGGCTTGCTCCGGGTCTCGGAACCCTCGGCCGAGCGAGTCTCGGCCACCTAGCCCGTAGGCCCCCGCGGCCCTGCTAGGATCTCCGCCCCATGGACTTCACCCGGGTCTGGCTGCCGTACCTCTACCTCTACGGGGTGGGGGGGCTGTTCTTCTTCGGCTCGCTGGCGCTGGTGGTGCGCAGCGGCGCCTGCAGCCGCGGCCGCTTCGACGACCGCCGCTGGTTCCGCGCCCTGTTCCTGGGCTTCCTCTGGATCGCCGGCCTGCACGGGCTGGGCAACCTGCTCGCCCTGTGGCTCTGAGCGCCGCCTCGATGCTCCCGCTCGCCACCCTGCTCGCGCCGGCCGCGCCCCAGCACCAGGCCGACCCCGACGCCGCCGCCGCGGCGGCCCAGCAGGTCGCCGCCGCCGCGGGCGACTCGCCGGTGTTCTGGTTCGTGGTGGTCGGCTACTTCACGCTGGTCCTCGGCTTCGGCGCCTACTTCGCCCGCTTCAACAGGAGCACCTCCGACTTCTTCTTCGGCGGACGGCGCTTCAAGTGGTGGCTGATCACGATGTCGATCGTCGCCACCGGCGTCGGCAGCCACAGCTTCCTGAAGTACAGCTCCAAGGGCTTCGAGCACGGCTTCAGCTCGACGATGACCTACATGAACGACTGGTTCTTCATGCCGTTGTTCATGTTCGGCTGGCTGCCGATCATCTACTTCATGCGGGTGCGCTCGATCCCGGAGTACTTCGAGCGCCGCTTCAACCGCCCGGTGCGGATCCTGGCGACCTTCAGCCTGCTGCTCTACATGCTGGGCTACATCGGCATCGGCTTCCTGACGATGGCGAAGACCCTGCACCCGATCCTGGAGGGCTCGCTCGGCTGGAGCCTGATGGAGATCATCTGGGTCGTGGCCCTGGTCGCGGGGGTCTACATCACCTTCGGCGGCCAGACAGCGGTGATCTTCACCGACCTCTTGCAGGGCTTCATCCTGCTCTTCGCCGGCCTGGCGCTGCTGCTGCTCGGCCTGGACTGGTTCGGCGGTCTGGGCGCCTTCTGGAACGCCCTGCCCGACGAATTCAAGCTGCCGCTGGCCAGCTTCAACGACGACCCAGGCTTCAATTTCGTCGGCATCTTCTGGCAGGACGCCGTCGCGGGCTCGATCGGCTTCCTGTTCATCAACCAGGGGCTGATCATGCGCTTCCTGGCCTGCAAGTCGGTCAACGAAGGGCGCAAGGCGGCCGCGGTGAACGTGCTGTTCATGATGCCGCTGTCGGCGATCGCGGTCGGCTGCGCCGGCTGGATCGGCCGCGGCATGGTGACCCAGGGCGCGCTGCCCGCCGACACCTCGCCGGACTCGGTCTTCACCCTGGTGACGGCCCTGCTGACCACCAAGGCCGGCTTCGGCTTCTTCGTCGCCGCCGTCACCGCGGCGCTGATGAGCACCGTCGACACCCTGATCAACGCCACCGCGGCGGTCTTCGTCAACGACGTCTACCGGCTCGCCGCCCCCGAGCGGAACGACAAGCACTACCTGCGGGTGGCGATGATGGTCTCGGCCGGCGCTACCGTGCTCGGCGTCGGCGCGGCCTGGCTGTTCACCTCCTTCGACTCGGTCTACGAGGCCCACGGCGCCTTCCACAGCACCCTGACGCCGCCGCTGGTGACGGCGATCATGCTCGGCATCTTCTGGCGCCGCTTCACCACCGCCGGCGCCGTCGCCACCTTCGTCATCGGCGGCGCCCTGATCGTGGCCGGGCGCCTCTGGCCCTTGCCGCTGATCGGGCCCTTCTCCCACGGCATCCCGGCAGCGGAGACCAACCCGTACAGTTACATCGGGGCGCTCTACAACCTGGTCGCCTGCTTCGGGGCCGCGGTCGTGGTCAGCCTGTTCACCCAGCGCCGCACCGACGAGCAGACCGCCGGCATGACCATCTGGAGCCTGGACACCGCCCGCCGCGCCTTCAAGGGCGGCGAGCCCAACGACACGCCCGGCTTCAAGATGCGCCTGCGCTGGCAGCTCGAGCCGAGCCTGCCCGAGGGCGCGGTGCAGGTCGACGTCGAGACCTTGCAGGGCCTCGGCGCCGGCCCCGGCGACCTCGCTTACGTCTGCGACAAGCGGTGGTGGCTGGGCGGCCTGCGCTCGGCGCACGGCCGCATCCACGACAGCCACCACTCGCTGGGCGAGGTGGTCCTGATCGCGCCCGACCTGCTCGAGGCCGGCCACTTCCAGGACGGCAAGCTGGTCGATTTGGAGAAGGAGCTCTAAGAGGGCCGGCGGAGCCGGCCCCCGGCCGCGGGGCCCGAAGGAGAAGGTGACCCTTCGACAGGCTCAGGGGGGGGGGCCGGGGACGCTCTGCCCGTGCGATGCGCTCTCCCGCCGCGGCGGGGCCGGCTCCGCTGGCCGGACCAGAGGCCTGCCCCACGGTTTCCCCGAGGGTCCGGGGCTTCGTCTGGAGGAGCGGAAGGGAGCGGCTGCCGTTCGCGGAGCATGCCGCGGCGAACTCCTCTCCATGAATGGCCCCCCTTCATCTGCCCCACCCCTTCTCCTCTTAGTCTGGCCGGCGCAGCCGGCCCAGACGCGTCGTGAGAGCGCTTCGCTCGGTCAGAGCGTCTGGGCCGGCTGCGCCGCCCACCCTCGACCCTTCAGTCCTTCCAGCGCACCAGCAGCCGCGGCTCGGTCATGGCGTCGACCGCCCAGCGCAGGCCCTCGCGGCCGCAGCCGGAGCGCTTGACGCCGCCGTAGGGCATCTCGTCGGTGCGGAAGACGGTGCTGTCGCCGATGATCAGCTGGCCGACCTCCAGGCGCTCGAAGGCTCGCCGGATCAGCGCCTCGTCCTCCGAGAACAGCGCCGCCTGCAGCCCGAAGGCGCCGTCGTCCGCCAGCTCCAGCGCTTGCTCGACGTCGTCGTAGCCCTCGACCACGACCACCGGGCCGAAGACCTCGTCCTTCCACACCAGCGACCGCGGCGAGACGCCCGTGAGCACGGTGGGCTCGACGAAGGCGCCGTCGCGCAGGCCGCCGCAGCGCGCCAGGGCGCCGTCGGAGAGGGCGTGGCCGATCCAGGCCTCCACCCGCCGGGCGGCCTCCTCGTTGATCAAGGGGCCGAAGTCGGTGGCGTCGGCCGCCAGCGGGCCGCAGTCCAGCTCCCGCGCCCGCGCCACCAGGCCGGCCGTGACCGCCTCGACCTGGTCGTCGGGCACCAGCAGCCGCTGCAGCGAGATGCACACCTGCCCCGAGTAGGCGAAGGCGCCGACCGCGCAGCGGTCGAGGGCGGTCTCCAGGTCCTTCCAGTCCGGCGCCAGGATCGCGGCGGCGTTGCCGCCCAGCTCGAGGGTGACGCCGGCGTGCGCCGCCCGCCGCTTCAGCTCCCAGCCGACCGCGGCCGAGCCGGTGAAGCTGAAGTGACGCACCCGCTCGTCCTCGACCAGGGGCCCGGCCGCCTCCGGCAGCGCCGGCAGCACCGCCCAGGAGCCAGCCGGCAGCGGGGGATCCTGTTCCTCGAGCAGCTCCGCCAGGAGCAGCGCCGACAGCGGTGTCTTCTCGGCCGGCTTCAGCACCCACGGGCAGCCCGCCGCCATCGCCGGCGCCACCTTGTGCGCCACCAGGTTGAGCGGGAAGTTGAAGGGGGTCACCAGGCCGCACACGCCGACCGGGAAGCGCTCGCTGCGCCCGGCCCGGTCCCCGAGGTCGAAGTCCTCGCTGCGCTCGGCCAGCGCCTCGGCCGCCGCGAGCTCGAAGGTCCGGACCGCGCGGCCGACCTCGCCGCGGGCGTAGCGCATCGGCTTGCCCGCCTCGGCGCAGATCAGCGCCGCGAAGTCCTCGGCTCGGCCCTCGACGCCGCGCGCCAGCGCCGACAGCCGCGCGCTCCGCAGCTCCGGCTCCTCCGCCGCCAGCTCCGCGCGGCAGCCATGGGCCGCCTCGATGGCCGCCGCCAGCTCCGCCGCCGAAGCCAGCCCGACCGTCGCCAGCAAGCGCCCGTCCTCCGGCGCCCGGACCTCGACCACCCCGCCACCCTTCGCCCGCTCCAACTCCCTCGGCAGCGCCAACTCCATACCCCGAGCCTAAACCCTTCCCCAGCCAAACATCAGCCCCCATCCCAACCAACCCCTCCCATCGCCGGTCGAGGCGCGGAATGGCCGCGGCCAAGGCCGGCCGGGCCGCCCGTCTGCGGCGTGAGCGAGGCGCGCAGCGCCGAAGCGGTCAGAGCCGCCGGGCGGCCCAGCCGGTCGTCACCCTTCCCACTCCTCCGGCAGCTCGCCGCTAAAGCCATAACTCTCGTCTTGGCCGGGGAATTCCCCCTCGCGGATGTCGCCAGCCAACTCGCGCAGCGCCTTGCGGATCACCTCGGCGACGTCGGCGTAGCGGCGGACGAACTTCGGCGCCGGGCCGGTGGTGAAGCCGACGACGTCGTGGAAGACCAGGATCTGGCCGTCGCAGCCGGCGCCAGCGCCGATGCCGATGGTCGGGATCGAGATGCGCGCCGAGATGCCGGCGGCGACCGGGCCGGGCACTCCCTCGAGCACCACGGCGAAGGCCCCCGCGTCCTCCAAGGCCTTGGCGTCGTCGAGCAGGCGGCGGGCCGAGTCGGCGGTCCGGCCCTGGATCTTGTAGCCGCCGGAGGAGTTGTAGGACTGCGGCAGCAGGCCGATGTGGCCCAGCACCGGAACGTCGGCGCGCACGACCTCGGCGACAAGGTCAGCGCGGCTGCGGCCGCCCTCGAGCTTGACCGCTTGGGCGCCGCCCTCGCGCACCACCCGGACCGCGTTCTGGAGCGTGTCCTGGACGCCGGTGTGGTAGCTGCCGAAGGGCATGTCGGAGACCACCAGCGGCCGGTCCACGGCGCGCTTGACCGCGCGGGTGGCGGAGATGATCTGGTCCAGGGTGATCTTGAGGGTGGTGGCGTGCCCGAGCACGACGTTGGCCATCGAGTCGCCGACCAGGAGCAGGTCGAAGCCGGCCTCGTCCACCAGCCGGGCGGTCGGGTAGTCGTAGGCGGTCAGCGCCAGCACCTTCTGGCCGGTGCCCTTGCGGGCCCGGATGCCGGGTACGGTCACCTTCGACGGGGCGCGCCGCTCGCCGCCCTCAGGCGGGATGGAGGCGGGGCCGTAGGGCTTCTGCTCGGTGGGCTTTTCCATGCGGGGCGTGGGGGCCGCGGCGGGGGGGACATTCTATTGCCCTGCGCGCGGGGCGTCAGAGGGGCAGTGCGGGACCGGCCAGAGCCTGGTCCAGGGCTTGCTCGAGGCCATCGGGCCACTCCAACTCGGCGGCCCCGAGGAGCTGCTGGAGCTGTTCGGGGGAGGTGGCCCCGAGCAGCACCGTGCCCTCCGGGCATTGCCTCAGGCACCAGCTGATCGCCAGGGCGGGCAGGGGCATGCCGAAGCGATCCACCGCCTGCTGAACCGCCTCGACGCGGTCCCAGGCCTGCGGGCTCTCCAGCGCCTGGCCCAGGAACTGGCCGCCGCGGTCCGGGTCGGCGCCGCGGCTCCCCGCTGGGGCGGCCTGGCCGCGCCGGTACTTGCCGGTGAGCATGCCTTGGGCCAGCGGCGACCAGAACAGGAGGCCGATGCCCAGCTCGCGGCAGGCCGGCACCACCTCGGGCTCGATCTCGCGGCACAGCATGCTGTAGCGCGGCTGCTCGCTGATCGGGCGCGGTACCCCGAGCTGATCAGCCAGCTCGCAAGCCCGCCTCAGCTGCTCGGCGGTCCACATGCTGGTGCCCCAGTAGAGGACCTTGCCCTGCCGGATCAGGTCGCCGATGGCCATCACCGTCTCCTCGAGGGGCGTGTCGGGGTCGAAGCGGTGGAATTGGTAGAGGTCGACGTAATCGGTGCCCAGGCGCCGTAGGCTGGCGTGGATCGACTCCGTCATGTGCTTCCTGGACAAGCCGA
Organism: uncultured Planctomycetales bacterium; assembly: GCA_964482495.1. GTDB lineage: Bacteria > Planctomycetota > UBA1135 > UBA1135 > UBA1135 > J029. Next base: position 41,971 of record CAYZXS010000022.1, on the reverse strand, counting down.
CATCGTTGATGTCATCGCTCATGGCGTGGAAGACCTTGGTCGCCAGGACCAGGTGCTCCCGCCGGTGCCCGGCCAGCAGCTCGCCGAGCGCCGATTCCGCGCCGCCCCGGTCGTAGACGTCGGCGGTGTCGAAGAAGTTCACGCCGGCGTCCAGGCTGGCGGAGACCAGACCGGCCGCGGCGTCGCGGTCGATGCGGGCGAGGGTCAGCCAGGTCCCGAGGGCCAGCTTCGGCACCCGGAGCCCGCTCCGTCCAAGTCGATGGTAGAGCATTGCGGCAGACTAGCACCGCCGGAGTATCATGCCCGAAGCCTGCCGCGGCGGGTCATCTCATGCGAATCACCCTCTCCCTGATCCTTCTATGGGTCGTTGCCGCTGCGGCGCCCGGTCAGCAAACCCCGTCGTCCAGCCCGGACCTGAGCTGGCTCGCGCGTCACGAAGCGCAGGCGCGTCCGCTCGGGGACTCGCGGGGCAGCCCCTCTTGGGAGTGGGGCGCCCTCGTCGACCTGATCGCTGAGTTCTCGGAGGTGGATTCGCTGGAGCGCGACAACGAGCTGCGGGCGCGGAGCATCGCCCTGCACGGCGCCGTCCGGCTCGACGAATTCGGCCGCGGCTACGCGGTCGTCGACCTGAGCGGCGGCGGCGACGGCAGCGACCTGATCCTGCGCGAGGTCGCCGGCTGGGTCGACCTGCTGCCCTTCCATGCCAACCTGCGCTTCGGCAAGTACTACGCCGACATTGGCAGCTGGAACCGGGTGCACCTGAGCGAGTTCTCGGCGCCCAACATGGACGGCCTGCGGCGCGACTTCTTCGGCGGCAACATGGCGGTCACGGGCATCGAGATCCACCAGGCCTTCGACTTCGGCGGCGACGGCTTCCGCTGGTCCCTCGGCATCGCCAACGACCGCGAAGGGCAGGACCCGGACACGGTCGGCAACGGCGTCGCCGACGACCCGAACGGCAGCACCCGCTTCGGCCAGGACGGGCTGGACACCTGGATGGGCACCGCCCGGATGGAGTACGGCTGGAACAACAACGACAACGAGATGACGCTCGGGGCCAGCGCCGTCTACGCTCCGGACGAGATCTGGTGGACCTACGTCAACCCGGACCGGATCCTCGGCAACGCCGATGACCGCTCGGTCCGCGACGAGCTGCGCGACGTCCACCTGGGCGTCGACTTCCGCTACGCCAAGGAGCTGGCCCGGGACAAGTGGCACGCGGCCACGGCCGAGGTCTGGGTCCGTCACAACCAGCTGCGGACCAGCACCGGCCCGCTCTCGACCCGCTCGAGCATCGGCGCCTGGGGCATGTACGAGATGGGCTTCAGCCGGGAGTGGACCGGCGGATATCTGGCGTCCTACTGGGAGACCTCCCGCTACGACGTCGAGGACGAGGCCCACAACCACGGCGTGTTCCTGAACTACCACCTCGGGGAGAACCACCGCTTCCGCGGCTTCTTCAACCACACGAACCCGGGCTTCAACCTGCAGAAGTACTACATCGGCGGCTTGCAGTACACCTTCGACTTCGGCGCCCCGCGCCGGAGCGCGCTGCTCTGGTAGCGCCGCGTACCCCTTGGGCCGACGGCTGATCGCTTTCTCGTGGATCCTCGCCGGCCTGGCTGCCTGCGGCGGCGAAGCGGACCTCCGCCTCGCCGCCGCCGCCAGTTTGAGCGAGGTCCTGCCGCCGTTGCTGGCGGAGTTCGAGCAGGAGCGAGGAGTGGAGGTGGAGGTCGTCTTCGGCGGCTCCGGGGCATTGGTGGCGCAGTTCCGGCACGGCGCGCCCTTCGACGCCCTGCTGCTCGCCGGCATGGGGCCGGCCGCCCAGGCCCAGGTGGGCGCAGGCGCCCTCGAGGTCTTGGAGCCGGACGTGCTCGGCAACTTCGTGGTCTTGGTCGCGAAGCCAGGTTGGCCGCCTGCTCAGGACCCCGGGAGATCCACGCTCCGAGGGCAGTGGCGGGCTCTGGCGGGGAAGAGGGTGGCGATCGGCGGCGACGGCGTGCCGGCCGGGGCCTACGCCCGGGCTTGGATGGGGCGCGCGCGCCTCGACGCCGATGCGGTGGAGCTGGTGCCGATGGAGCACGTGCGGGCAGTCCTGGCGGCGGTGGAGTCCGGGGCTTGCGCGGCGGGATTCGTCTACTTCAGCGACGCCCTGCCCCGTCCTGAACTGCCGCTCCTCGGCGCCGACCTGGTGGTCGGCGAGCCGGTGGCGGCCCGCTTTCCATTGCTCCTCGATTCCGACGCCGGGCCGTCCGCGCGAGCGCAGGCCTCCGCGCTGTTGGAGCACCTGCAACTCCGGGAGGGGCCCTTCGAATCCGGTGGCTTCGTGCCTGGTGGGCACGAACCTCGGGCGGAGGACGTCGAGGAGGTCCTGGGAGGGAGCTCGCGGTGACCGAGCTGCTGCTCCGGACCCTGCTGATCGGCGCCGCGGCGGTGGTCGTCGAGCTGCCCTTCGCGGTGCTGCTCGGCCGCTGGCTGGCGCGACGAGACTTCCGCGGCAAGGCGGCGGTGCAGGCGCTGCTGGTCCTGCCGATGTTCCTGCCGCCGGTGGCGGTCGGGCTGCTGCTGCTACTGGCCCTCGGGCCGGGCGGCCCCTTCGGCGGCGCGCCGCTCTACCGGCCCGCGGCGGCGGTGGCGGCGGCCGCGGTGATCTCCTTCCCGCTGCTGCTGCGGCACGCCCAGGAGGCCTTCGCGGCCGTGCCGCCGCGGCTGCTGCAGGTCTCCGCCACCCTCGGCGCCAGCCGCTGGCGGATCTTCCGGGAGGTCGAGCTGCCGCTGGCGAAGCGCGGCCTCGCCGCCGGCCTGCTGCTGGCCTTCGCCCGCGGGGTCAGCGAGTTCGGGGCCACTTCGGTCGTCGCCGGGGTGATTCCGGGCAAGACCGAGACCCTGGCCACGGGTTTGTGGCGGCGCCTGAGTACCGGCGACGACGGCGGCGCGCTGGCCTTGGCGGTGATCTCGATCGTGGTCGGCCTGGCCGCGGTGCTCCTGAGCGAGGCGCTGCTGCGCCGGAGGAGCCCATGAGCTTGCGCCCCTGGGACATCGCCCTGCGCTGGACCGGCCCGGACTTCGAGCTCGACGCCGGATTCCAGACCGACGCCCGGGTGGTGGCGCTGTTCGGGCCTAGCGGCGCCGGCAAGAGCAGCCTGGTCGAGGCCGTGGCCGGGGTGCGCCGGGCCGAGGGCCGCGTCGTGGTGAGCGGTCACGAGCTGCAGGGGCCGGGCGGCTCGCTGCCGCCGCGGGAGCGCCGGGTCGGCTGGGTGCCGCAGGAAGGCGCGCTGCTGCCGCACCGCGACGTCGAGGGCAACCTGGCCTTCGCCGAGCGGGCGGTCGGCGCCGACCTGGCTTGGCGCGCCAAGGCGCTGGAGGTGCTGGGCATCGGCGGCCTGCTCGGCAGGATGCCCGGGCAGCTGTCCGGCGGCGAGCGGCAGCGGGTGGCGCTGGCGCGGGCCCTGTGCGCCCGGCCGCGGCTGTTGCTGCTCGACGAGCCCCTGAGCGGCGTCGACCTGCCCCGCCGCGCGCGGGTCTTCGGCCACTTGCTCGAGGTCCGCGACCACTTCGAGCTGCCGATGCTCTACGTCAGCCACGACCCGGCCGAGGTCCTGGCGATCGCCGACCACGTCGTCCTGCTCGAGCAAGGGCGGGTGGTCGGGGAAGGAGCGCCGCGGCAGCTGCTCGGCGACGCCTCGGCGCTGCGCTTCCTGGACCGGCTGGGCTTCGAGAACGCGCTGCGGGTCGAACCGGTCGAGCGGCCCGCGGCCGGCCACGCTTGCCAGGTGCGGACCCCCGGGGGCCGACTGCTGGTGGCGCCGCCGCCGCCGCCCTCCTTCTCCGGGGAGGGCTGGCTGGCGGTCCGCGCCGAGGACGTGCTGTTGGCCGCCGAACTTCCCCACGGCCTGAGCGCGCGCAACCTGCTGCCCGGCAAGGTCGCGTCGATCGACGAGGCCGGCGACCACCTCCTGGTCCGGGTCGACGCCGGCGACGAGTGGGTCGCCACCCTCACCCGCCGCGCCGTCCGCGACCTCGCCCTCCACCCCGGCCGCCCCGCCTGGGTCGTCATCAAGACCCACTCCATGCACTGGCTCGCCGACTAAACCGGGGTCAGACGTCGATTGTTAATCGAGGTACGACCTCGAATAACAATCGATGTCTGACCCCGATTTAGTGGAGTCGTTCCAGCGCCCGCCAGGCGGGTAGGGGGGCTGGGGCGCTGGGTAGGAGGTCGGCGGGGCCGATCCAGACGGGGCCTTGGTCGGGGCTGGTGGGGGGGCGGCCGTGGCTGCCGCGGATCAGGCCGGGGTCGAGCGGGACGGGGTTCATCAGCGTCCGGAGCCCGAGCTTCTTGGCCAGCAGCTTGAGCGCCAGGCGCGGCTTCAGGAAGGGCTTGGCCGGATCCAGCAGCAGCTCGTTGGGGTCGTAACCCGGCTTGCGGTGGATCTCGACCGTGCGCGCGAAGTCCGGCTCCTGGTCCTCGCCCTCCCAGTAGGGGTACGCGAACCACCAGCCCGGCGCGGCCACCAGGAACAGCTCGCCGGCGCGCGGGTGGTCCAAGCCGAGCTCGGCCATCGCCTCGCGTCCGTGCACCGCCTCGACGCCGTCCAGGCCCTCGAGCAGCTCCCGCACCGCCCCGAGCTCCGCCGGGTCGGCGACGTAGACGTGGGCGCACTGGTGATCGCAGACCGCGAAGGCTCGGGAGTTGCCCGGGTCGAGCAGGGCGCCGTTCGCCGCCGGGTGGACCTCCAGCAGCCCCGCGCGCCGCAGCGCCCGGTTGGGGAAGGCGGCCTGCCGCACCTCCTCGATGCCGTACTCGCTCACCACGACGACCTCGAGGCCCTCCTCGGCGGCGAAGTCCAGCAGCCGCCCCGCCTCCGCGTCGACCTCCGCCGCCGCCCGCGCCGCCTGCGCGGAGTCCGGCCCGAAGCGCTGCAGGTCGTAGTCGAGGTGGGGCAGGTAGCTCAGGGTCAGCTCCGGCCGGTCCTGGCGCAGCACGTCCAGCGTGGCGTCGACGATCCAGCGGGTGCTCGGGATGCCCGCCCCCGGCCCCCAGAACTGGAACAGCGGGAAGTCGCCCAGCCGCTGCCGCAGCCGCTGCCGCAGCGCCGGCGGCTGGGCGTGGATGTCCGGCCCCTTGCGGCCGTCGGCGTAGTAGGTCGGCCGCGGCGTCACCGACAGCGCCGCCGAGCTCGGCAGGTTCCACCACCAGAACAGCTGCGCCGTGACCGCGCCGGGGCGCTCCTCCCGCCAGCGGTCGAAGATCGTCGGCGCCTCCAGCAGCCGCGCCGACTGCCGCCACAGCCAGACCTCGGCCAGGTCGCGGAAGTACCAGCCGTTGGCCACCGCGCCGTGCCGCGCCGGCGGCGCGCCGCAGAGCATGTCGGCCTGGCCGGTGCAGGTGACCGCCGGCAGGCTCGGCTGGAGCGGCGCCTCGGCCTGCTCCCGGGCGTAGGCCTCGAGCCGCGGCATGGCGCCCGAATGCAGCAGCTTCGGTGTCAGCGCGACGACGTCGAGGACCAGGAAACGGCGCACTCGCCCAGCTTAATCGCGCGCCGCCCCGCCGGCCGCCTGGCCGGTCTGGCAGGCGCCCGGACCGGGGAGCTCGACGACCACCCCGGCGGCGACGAACAGGAGCTTGAGACGGATGGCCGCCGGCGCCAGGGCCGTGATCCGCGCCAGGGAGTCGCGATAGAGCTCCATCTGCGGGGCATAGAACGCCGACCGCGACTCCAGGCTCGGCCCCTCGGCGCCGCCCACCCCGACCCGGTCGGTCTTGAAGTCGATCACCTCGGCGGCGCCGTCGAACAGCACCACCCGGTCGAAGCTGCCGTTCCGCAGCGCCGGCTGGCCCGGCCCGTCCTCGACCACGAGCGAGAAGCGCCGCTCGCGCCACAGCTCGCGGGTTTTGGCCGGCTGGGCCTCGCGGCTCAGGGCGCGGCGCAGCTCCGGCTGCCGCAGCATCTCCAGGAAGCCCTCGAGCTCCCGCCCCGCCTCCTCGGCGCCGGCCCCGAGCGCGGCCGCGGCCTCGAGCAGCCGCTCCCGGTCGGGGGTGAAGTCCTCCACCCACTCCAGCTCTTCGAACCACCGGTGGATCAGGCTGCCGCGCCGCCGCGCCGCGTCCCCGCCCAGCCGGAGCAGCTCCGCCGGCCGCACCAGGGGGCCGCCTTCCGCCGCCGAAGGGCTGCGCCGCGGCAGCAGCCGAGGCGAGCCGGCGGCCGCCAGCTCCAGCCGCGACGGCGGCGCCGGCGGAGACGGCGGCTTGGCCCCGCCCTCCTCGGCAGGAGGCAAGGCGTCGACGCTGTCCGGGTGCCTCCAGAGCAGCACCGGGCCGCCGCCTTCGTCGTCGAGGTCCGCACCGCTGGCCTCTGCGCCGTCGCCCGCGGCGTCACCCGCGCCACCCTCGTCCGCGCCACCGACCAAGGCCCCGCGCAGCAGCGCCGCGAAGCTGAGGTTCCCCGATGGCGGGCCGACCACCATCTCCAGGCCGCGGGCGGCGCGGGTCAGGGCGACGTAGAGCACGCACAGGGTCTCGCTGAAGTCGCGCCGTCGCGTGTCCTGGCCGAGCTCAGCCAGCACCGGCGAGACCCGCTCGAGGGCCTTCCTCAGCGGCCGGGAGACGGCGGTCAGCGGGCCGTAGGGGTCGGGCCGCTGGGTCAGCAGGGTCACCCCCTTGCCGGTCAGCCGGGAGTCCAGGTCGGCCAGGATCACGGTGTCGAACTCCAGCCCCTTCGCGGCGTGCACGGTCATGATCTTGACCCGCGAGGAGCTCGGGTCCTCGACCCGCAGCTCGCGCGCCGCGCGCACGAAGTCGGACGGCCGCAGGGTCGCGCGGGCGTCCCAGGCGAAGCCGCGCTCGACCAGCTGGCCGTAGCGCCTGCGGTCCCAGGAGCCGGCCTCGGCGAAGGCCGGCGCCCACTCGGCCAGCAGCTCGCCGTAGCCGCGGTCGAGCAGCTGCTCCCGCAGCCGCCGCGCGAGCGCCGCCCGCTTCGCTGAGTCCGCCCCGTCCTCCAATCCGACCAAGGCCGCCAGCGGCGAGGCGGAGACGTGGAAGGCGGCGGCGCTGTCCCCGGGGTGGTCCGCCAGCCACAGCAGGGAAAGGGCCGCCAGGACCGCCGAGGAGTCGGTCAGCGGGTTGCCGCCTTCCCCGCTGGCGCGGACGCCGAGGCGCTGCAGCTCGTAGATCAAGCGCGGCATCGGCTGCTTGCGCCGGAGCAGCACCGCGACCTTGCCGGAGCGGGCCGCCGCCGCGGCGCGCTCGGCGACGTAGCGCAGCGTGACCGCCTGCTGGTCCTCGCCGTCCGCCGCGGCCGGCGCTTGGCGCAGCTCGGCCCGGCCCGGCAGCGCCTCCTCGGCGGCCTCGTGGTCGCGGAAGCTGCGCTGCCAGCGCCGGGCCGCCGCCGCCGCGTCCGCGCGCTTCGGGTCCGCCAGCGCGGGGTTGTCGGCGACCTCGCGGAACACCTGGTTGACCGCGCCGAGCACCACCGGCGAGGACCGCCAGCTCCGCTCCAGGGTCTGGACCTCGAGCTCCGGATACCGCTCGTGGAGCTCCCCGAGCAGCCGGGGCTCGCCGCTGCGCCAGCCGTAGATCGACTGCTTCAGGTCGCCGACGCAGAAGAAGCTGCGCTCGGCCGGATCGCGCTCGAGGATGGCGCGCGCCAGCGGCTCGAGGACTCGCCACTGCACCACCGAGGTGTCCTGGAACTCGTCGAGCAGCAGGTGTTCGATGCCGCCGCCGTAGCGGAAGGCCAGCTGCTCGCCCGCCGGCAGCGCCGACTCCCGACCCAGGAGCGCCCGCGGCACGTCCTCGAAGCGGAATCCCCGGCTGCGCTGCTTGAGGGCGTGGAAGCAGCCGTCGAATTCGGCGAGCAGCCGGCGGGTCGCGGCGTTCTGCGCCACCAGCGCCTGCAGGAGGTGGTGGCAGGAAGCCCGCAGCAGGACCTCGACCTGCCGCGCCAGCTCCGGGGCGATCTCGTGCTTGTGGTAGACCGGCTCCCCAGCGAGCAGCTTCGCGCCCAGCCCCTTGGTGACCAGGGCTTCCCAGGCCTCCTCGCCGAAGTCCAGCTGCAGGCGCTCGAGTTCCTTGCTCCAGGGCTTGCTGGGCTTGCCGGCCTTGGTGAGGGGCGCCTCGAATTCGTCGAGGAAGCCGAGGGCCTCGTGGATCTCCTGGTCGGCCGGCAGCGCCGGCGCCTGGACCGCGCTCCAGGCCTCGGGCTCGCTCTCGAGCAGCGTGTCGTAGGTCTGCCGCAGCAGCCGCAGGCTGCGGTCGTGCACCGAGCGCTGCGCGCCGCCCTTCTGCAGCTCGCGCAGCAGCTCGATCAAGCCGCGCGGGTCCGCCTGGTCGAGCACCTCCATGAGGGCCTCGGCGCGCTGCTCCTCGTCCTCGAGCTCGTCGATCACGCGCCAGCCCGGCGGCAGCCCGAGCTCCAGGTCGAAGATCTGCGCCAGCCGGATGAAGAAGGAGTCGAGGGTGCGGACCTGGAAGCGGTCGAGGGCCAGCGCCGAAGAGCGCAGCAGCCGGCGGGCGTCGTCCGTGCGGAGCGGCGGCTGCAGGTCGGCCGCTCGGTTCAGCGCCTCGAGCTGCCCGACCTCGGCGGCGGCGCCCGCCAGCCGAGCCAGCACCCGGTCGAGGATCTCGCCGGCGGCCTTGCGCGTGAAGGTGGTGGCCAGGATCCGCCCCGGCGGCACCCCGGCGGCCAACAGCGCCAGGAAGCGGTTGGTGAGCTGGTAGGTCTTGCCGGTGCCGGCCGAGGCCAGGAACAGGCGGCGGGGCAGCGGCGTCAAAGCTCCTCCTCCTCGTCCTCGTCGCCGATCAGGCCGATGCCAGCGATGGCCGCGATCTGCGGATCGCGCGGCGGCTCGCCGCCCAGCTCGAAGAGCTCGCCGGCGCGGATCTCGCGCACCACCTGATGGGCGGCCACCATGGCCTGGTCCAGGTCCTCCTCCTCCCACGAGGCCAGCAGCAAGGTCTCCGGCTCGGCGGCCTGCGGCAGGGCCAGGTAGCCCAGCCCCAACCGGCCGTCGGCGAGCGTGCCGTCGACCCCGAGCGCCGGCGCCAGCGCGGCGTAGAGCGGCAGCTGCAGGTCGATCCAGCGGTCCTTGCGCCGGTGGCTCCGCTCCGGTGTCTTGACCTGGTCGCCGGTCTTGTAGTCGAGCAGCCGCCATCCCTTCTGCGGGTGGAAGTCGATGCGGTCGATCTTGCCGATCAGCTGGACCGGCTGCTCGTCGACCAGCAGCGCGGGCGCTGGCTCCGGGCTCGCTTCGACGGCGTGGATCCGCCAGCCCGAGCCGGCCTGCCGCGCCTGCCAGGCGGCGAAGCGGCCGAGGCGGAAGCGGAGCTGCTCGAGCTGCAGCCGCACCGCCGGCAGCGGCCGGTCGCCGAAGCGCTGCCGAGCGCAGCTCCGGAGCTCCTCCTCGAGCGCGGCGCGGACCTCCTCCGGCGCGCTGGAGTCGCGCGCATCGCCGCGGCCGAAGGCCTCGAGCACCTCGTGGGCCAAGGTCCCGAAGGCGAGCGGGTCGAGCTCGCTGGCGCGGTCGTCGGCCGAGCGCAGCCGGAGCTGCCGCTCGAGGTAGTACCCGTAGGGCGAGGCCAGGTAGGCGCGGAAGTCGGTGACCCGGATCGACTCGAGCGGTTCCAAGGGGAGGCGTCGCGGCCGCGGCGGCTGCGGCGGCACCGCGCCACTGCCTTCGTCGTCGCCGGCCGGGAATTCGCGGAAGGCGGAGCGGACGCGCTCGGGGAGCTCGGCCTCCGGCACGAAGAAGGCCAGGCGGCTCGGCATCAGCGGCTCGTTCTCGCCGCTGCGGCGGCCGCTGACCAGCGCCAGCCGCTGCTTCGAGTGCAGCATGGTGGCCAGGGCGACGGCGTCGCGGGCCAGCCGCAGGGCGTTGTCCGGGAGGCCGAGGCGGGCGCGGAGCGGATCGGGGAGGAAGGGGTCGCCGTGGACCGCCTCGGGGATGGAGCCGTCTTGGAAGCCGGCGACGACCAGCGCGGGGGCGTCGTCGTGGGCCAGCTCGAGCCAGCCGAGCAGCTCGACCGCCCGCTCGCCGGAGGCCGGCGGCACCGCCGCGGCGGCGGTCTCGCGCAGCAGCAGGCGCAGGGCGCCGGCGGCGTCCAGCGGGGCCGCGGCGCTGAGCGAATCCGGCACGGCGTGGACGCGGCGCAGCGCCTCGCCCAGCGCCTCAAGGGCGCCTTGCAGCAGCCGGTCCGAGTCGTCATCGGGGCGCAGGGGCCGGTCGCCGTAGAGCGACTCGAGCAGCTCGGCGATCGGCGCCGCCCACTCGCGCAGCGGCCGAGGGGCGGCGTCGGCCAAGGGACCGAGCAGCTCGTAGGTGGCGCGGACCAGCGCCGCGGCCGGCCCGGCGAGCCTGGGGGCGCCCGGGAGGACGCGGCTGGCGCGGTCGGGCAGATGCTCGGCGGCGTAAGCGTCGAGCGCGGCGGCGTCGGGCAAGGGCGCGGGGGCGGTGTTCCTGCGCAGCGCTCGCTCCAGGTCCGGGTGGCGGACCAGTGCGGCGAGGTGCGAGAAGCGCTGGCCGTCGAGGAAGGCGGCCAGCGCCTGCAGCAGCCGCGCCGGCCGGGTGGCGGCCACCGGCGTCCCCGAGGCGTGGCGGCTGTCCACGCCCAACTCGCCCAGCCGGCGCGCCAGCAGCGGGGCGAGCTCTTCCTGCCCCAGGCCGACGGTGACCGCCTCCGGGCCGAAGGCGCCGTCCCAGGAGGCGATCGCGCGGGCGACGGCGTCGGCTTGTTCGCCGGGGCCTTCGCAGACCTCCCAGTCCCCGCGCTCCAAGGGCAGCAGGATGTCCTCCTGCTGCCAGGGTTCGCGGCGGGCGAGCCCGGCTTCGTCGAACCAGGCGGCGCGTTCGGCGGGCGCGAAGACCAGGGCGGTGGTCGGCGCCGCCGCGGCGGACAAGGCGGAGCGGAGCAGCGCCGGGGCGTCGACGACGCCGGCCAGCACCACCTCGCGCGCGGGCTGGCACGTGCCCTCGGCCGCCGCCCGCAGCCGGCGCTCGTGCGGGTCCGCCAGGGAGACACCCTCCAGGGCTCGGCGGAAGGCCTCCTGCGCGGCGGCCAGCGCGCGCCAGCGAGCCAGCTCCTCCGGCCCGCAAGCGGGGTCCAGGGCCTCGAGCACCCGGCGGAAGGACCAGCCCTCGGCGGCGAGCTCGCCGTGCAGGCCGCGCAGGCGGGCGGCCAGCGCCCACCAGGAGTCGAAGTCCTCCGCCGGCGGGGGATGAGGCACCAGCGGCGCCAACTCTCGGGCGGGGAGGCGGCGCAGGGCCTCGGCCCAGGCCAGGGTCCGGCAAAGACGATCGGCGGGCCGTCCCGGCAGCCGCAGCAGCCGATCGCTGAGGGCGCCGGCGGTGAGGATCTCGGGCGGACGGAAGCCCGCCGGCGCCGACAGCGCCAGCCGGTCCTGCAGCCGCCGGGCGGCGCGGCGGCCGGGCAGGGCGATGACGACGCCCTCGAAGTCGGCGCCATAGCACCCGAGCAGCCACTCCGCCGCCGCTTCGAGGAAGGGGCGGTCCCAGCCGAGGTAGACGCGATCCGGTTGCCAGCTCATGGGAAAGGCGCAGCGCCGGGCCACTCTAGCGGGGGGCTGAGGTGGCATGCCACTCGGACCCGGATCTCGGGGAAGATCCGCGGACCCCGCCGCGCCTAAACTAAGTCCAGGGCGCCGCGCCTCAGCGCCGCGCCTCCCCCCGCCGTCTCCACGGAGCCCGTCATGAAGCAAGCCCTGCTCGTCCTCGCCGCGCTGCTGGCCGTCGCCGGCCTCTCCTCCGCCTTCGCCCCGCAGGACCCGGTCCGAGAGCGCGAGATCATCGTCGTCTCGCCCAAGCGCCCCTGGTCCACGACCGTGATCCTCGAGAGCGAGCTGCCCTTCAAGGTCCTGGACGTGCCCGCCGGCCAGCGCTTCGTGCTCCAGGACCTCTGGGGCTTCCAGCACGACGAGTTCCCGCACACCAGCAGCGACTCCGACCGGTTCTGGATGGAGCGCGTCTATCGCGGAGGGCGCGAGGTCGTCTTCGACGTCCATAGCAGCGAGCTGCCCAACCCGATGAGCTGGCAGGGCGGCCCGGTCTTCGGCCCCGGCGACGAGCTCTGGCTCAACTACATCTTCGACGGCGACAAGAAGAGCGACGCCATCCGCCGCTACCTGATCACGGGTTACCTGGAAGACCTCTGAGCCGCGTCCCGGATCGCCGCCAGCTTCTGCAGGGCGCGGCGGGATCCCTCCTCGTCGAGCAGCTCCCAGGCCTGCTCGAAGGAGAACCAGCGCAGGTCGAGGGACTCGCGCTCGTCCCGCCGAAGGGGCTCGGCGGGGTCGGCGACCACCAGGTAGCGGACGTCGAGGTGGTCGTGCGCCGGCGTCGCGCCGCGGGCCGGGATCGGGTGGACGTCGAGGTCGAAGATCACCGGCTGACCGTAGAAGTCGAAGCGGCTCAGGCCGCTCTCCTCCTGGATCTCCCGCAGCACCGCCTTGGCCGGGTGGCGCTCGCCGTCGTCGTGGCCGCCGAGCTGGAGCCACAGCCCGAGCTTGCGGTGGTGGTGGAGCAGCAGCTGCTCGAGGTCGGGGGACACCAGGTAGGCGCTGGCCGTGACGTGGCCGGGCAAGGTGTCGCGGTGCCACCACTCCGGGCCGGCCTCGACCTGGGCCAGGATGGTCTTCCGGTGGGCCTCCTCGGTCTCGTCGACGCCGCGGTAGGCCCGCAGCTCGGCCGCCAGCAGCGCCTGGTGCTCGTCGAGGCTCAAGCCTCGAGCTCCAGCAGCGCCTGGCCCTCTTCGACGTCCTCGCCGTCCTCGACCAGGTAGCGGGCCACGGTGGCGCGCTCCGGCAGGCCGCCGCCGGGCTGGTACTTGACCGGGTTGAAGGTCTTCATGACCTCGAGCAGGCCGAGGGTGCGCCCGGCTTGGAGGGCGTCGCCGGCATCGGCGTAGCAGGGCGACTCGGGGTCGGGCCGGCGCCAGAAGCGGCCGGCCTGGGGCGCCCGGACCACCAGCCCGGTGCCGTCCTCGCGCTCAGCGGCCAGGGACTGCGGCGCCGCCTCGGCGTCCGGGCGGAGCAGGAACAGCACCTGTCCGTGCTCGACCGGCAGGTGCTTGAGCTCCGGCGGCTCGCTGTCGACGAAGCCGGCCACCCCCTCGGGCAGGACCAGCCGGAAGGCGCGCTGCAGCACCACGAGGACCCCGGCGGTCTCGCCGGCGGCGCGGCGGCTGCCGCGCTCGGGGGCCCTGGCGTAGAGGCCGACGTCGGGGGCCAGCAGCTCCCAGCCGCCGTCTGCGCTGCGCCGGGTGCCGAGCAGGAGCTTGTCGTCGCGCACCATCAGACTCCCTCCGTGAGCACGTCCAGGTCGTGCAGGGACCAGATCCTCGGGTTCTTGACCCGCCGGTAGCCGTGGGCCTGGTAGCTGGACTCGACCAGGCACTCCAGCCACGGCCGCAGCTCCGAGGGCTTGACGATCTCGTCGGTGTCGCGCTGCGAGGCGGCGGCGTAGGGGTCCATGTCGCCCTCGATGCGCGCCTCGACCGCGGCCATGCCCTGCTCGATCGAAGCCCGCTCCTCGGCGTCCTCGCTGGCGATCTCGAACTCGTCGTCGAGCTTGGTGTTGTAGGTGGCGATCGCGAGCGTGCGCCCCTCCATCACCGACTGCCGCGACAGCGGTGTGCTCAGCTGCAGCACCGGCTCGTAGGGCAGGCCGGCCATGGCGTAGTAGCCGGCGCCGCTGGCCTTGCGCAAGAGCACCGTGAACATCGGCGTCTTGTTGGTGCTGTTGGTGTAGATCAGGTTCGAGCCGAAGCCGAGCAGGCCGTGGGCTTCGGCCTCGGTGCCGATGTCGAAGCCGCTGATGTCCTGCAGCCACACGATCGGGATGCCGTCCGAATCACAGGCGCGCGAGAACTGGCTGATCTTGGCGATGCCCTCGCGGTAGAGGATGCCGCCCGGCTTGACCTTGCCGCGGTGCTCGGGGTCCGGCACAGGCCCCTGGACGTTGCCGATGAAGCCGCAGTAGAGGCCGTTGACCCGGCCGACGCCGACCACCATCTCCTTGCCGCGGTGGGGGAGCAGCTCCCAGAACAGCGAGCGGTCGACCAGCCGCGCGATCACTTGGCGGACGTCGTAGTAGGTGCGGTGGTCGGGCGGGAACAGGGTGTCGAGCTCGGCCGCCGGGTGCGCCGGCGCCGCCGGCTCGACGCCCCCGCGGCGGTAGCCGCAGCCGCTGGACTGCATGCTGGCGATCTCACGACGGATCGCGGCCAGGCAGGCCTCGTCGTCGGGCACCCGCTCGTCGGCGCAGGCCGACTGGTGCACGTGCACCTCGGGGCCGCCGATGCCGAGGCTGGTCAGCTTCTGCGACTTGGCGCCCTTGATCAGCGCCGCGCCGGCGATGACCATGTAGGCCTGCTCGGTCATGTAGACCCGGTCGCTGATGATCGGCATGTAGCCGCCGCCGGCGATGCAGTCGCCGAAGACCCCGGCCACCTGCGGCACGCCCTCGGCCGACAGCTGCGAGTTCTTCTTGAAGATGTGGCCGGCGCCGAAGCGGCCGGGGAAGCTGCGCGACTGCTCGGGTAGGAACAGGCCGCTGCAATCGACCAGGTAGATCACCGGCAGCCGCAGCGACAGACCCAGCTCCTGGGCCCGCTCGATCTTCTCCGGCGTCTGCGGCCACCAGGAGCCGCTGGCGACGGTGTTGTCGTTGGCGATCACGACCACCCAGCGCCCCTCGACGCGCGTGATCACGGTGACCACGCCGGCGCCCGGCGAGCGCAGCATCCGGCCGGCCTGGTCGAACTCGCGGCCCCAGTTGACGAAGCTGCCGACGGGGTGGACCGGGGCGCCGTCGTCCTTGAGGGCGTCGACGCGCTCCCAGGCGGTCATCTTGCCCTTGGCGTGGACGCGCTCGACGTACTTCTCGCCCCAGCCAGCCTGGATCTCGGCGCGCCGCGCGTCCAGCTCGCCGCCTTTTGCAGCCAGGAATTCGCCGTTGCGCCGGACCTCCTCGGCTTCGAGGAAGCGGTCGCGCGGGCCGCCGATGGGATGGAGGGGGACGAAAGCCATGCCGGGACGGCAATGTAGCCGCGCGGCGCTTGGCTCAGGCGGCGGTCTCGGGCCGGTCGGCGCGCGGGAGCAGCCAGCGCCGGAGCAGGGCCCGGAGGTCCACCGCGCGGACGGGCTTCGCGAGGTGGCCGTCCATGCCCGCCGCGAGGCAGCGCTGCTCGTCCTGGACCAGGGCAGAGGCGGTCATCGCCAGCACCGGGGTGGGTTCGCCGCCGCGAGCCCGCTCCAGCTCCCGGATCGCCTGGGTTGCTTGGAAGCCGTCCATGACCGGCATCTGGCAATCCATGAAGACCAGGTCGTACCGGCCGTCCCGGAAGGCGCGCACGCCTTCCTCGCCGTTCACCGCCAGCTCGACCTCGCAGCCCAGCCGCGTCAGCATCGTCGTCGCCACCTTCTGGTTGACGACGTTGTCCTCGACCAACAGGATCTTGCCCGCCGGGACCGGGGCGTCGTCGCAGCGGCGGGCGCGGCTCTCCTCGAAGGAGCGGGCCGCCATCAGCGAGTGCCGGGTCAGGAAGGCCCGCTCGTCCGGCCCCAGCGCCGCGACCGCCTCGAGCAGCGGCAGCAGGTCCGAGGGGCGGATCGGCTTCTCCAGGTAGGCCGAGAAGCCGGCCTCCTCGAAGCGCTGCGCCAGCCGCAAGCTCGACGCCGAGGTCAGCGCCACCAGCCGCGGCGGACCCAGGCGCGGGTCAGCCAGGATCTCGGCCCCCAGGCTGAGGCCGTCCTTGCCCGGCATCAGGTAGTCGAGCACGGCGATGTCGACCGGCTCGCCGAGCGCGGTCTGCTCCTTCAGGACGCGGAGCGCGGCGGCGCCGCCGCCGGCTTGGAGCAGCGTCGCGCCGCTCTCCTTGAGCATCTCGCTCAAGATGCTCCGGTTCTGCGAGTAGTCGTCGACGACCAGGATCCGGCTACCCCGCAGTTCGGCGAGCTTGACGGGCGCGACCCGGCTCAGGTCCTCCGCCCGGGGCAGCCGGACCTGGAGCTCGAAGCACGAACCCTCTCCCTCGGTGCTCTCGACCCCGATCCGGCCGTCCATCAGCTCGGCCAGGCGGCGCGAGATCGCCAGGCCGAGGCCGGTGCCGCCGTAGGCGCGGGTGGTGGAGGAGTCAGCTTGCTGGAAGCTCTGGAACAGCCGCTCGAGGGCCTCCGCGGGGATGCCGATGCCGGTGTCCTCGACCCGGATGCGGAGGGAATACCGGCCGGCAGGGTCGCCTTCGCCGTCGACGTCGACCAGAACGTGCCCGACGCTGGTGAACTTCACGGCGTTGCCCACCAGGTTGACCAGGATCTGGCGCAGCCGGGTGTCGTCGCCCTCGAGCAGCCGCGGCGCTCCCGGCGCGTAGCGCAGCAACAGCTCGATGCCCTTCTCCTCGGCCGTGGCGCCGAGCAGGCAGGCGACCTCCTCGACGACGAGCTGCAGGTCGAAGGGGCGAGGATCCAGCTCCAGCATCCCGGACTCGATCTTCGAGAAGTCGAGGATGTCGTTGATCACGGCCAGCAGGGCCTCGCTGGAGTGGTGGATGGTCTGGACGTAGTCGGCCTGCTCCGGGCTCAGCTCGGTGCTCCCGAGCACCTCGGACATGCCGAGCACGCCGTTCATCGGGGTCCGGATCTCGTGGCTCATGTTGGCCAGGAACTCCGACTTGGTGCGTGTCGCCTCCTCGGCGGCCTCCTTGGCCTGCTGCAAGGCCAGCTCGCTCTGCTTACGGTCGGTGATGTCGCGGATGATGAGCAAGGCCTGCGCGCCGGGCGGCTGCACCAGCCTCGCCTCGCGCCACCGGAGGCCTTCGGGTGCTGCGGTGCTGAATTCCAAGCTCTCGCCGTCGCTCTCCGAGCCGAGGCGGAGCCACTCCTGGACGGATTCCGCAGCTTCCATCGGGAGCAGCTCGGCGATCGGTCGCCCGATCCGCTCGTGCCGCTGACGCGAGGCATCGCCGCTCGGCGCCTCGTGCCAGCTGGTCACGCGGCCGTGGCCGCTGATCCGGACGAAGGTGTCGGGGAAGGCGCGGAAGATCGCGTCCACCTCGGCGTTTCGCGCCTCGACGCGATTCAGGGCGAGGTTGAAGCTGCGGGCTAGGTCGCCGAGCTCGTCCTCGCCGATCTCCGGCAGCCGGCGCGAGGGGTCCCCCGTGGACTCGATGCCGTGGATGGCGCCGGCGATGCGGCCGAGCCGGGCCAGCACGAGCTTGTGGAGCAAGAGAAGCGCCAGGCCGCAGAAGGCCAGGCCCATGCCGACGACCGCTCCGATCAGGAAGCGGAACATGGACAAGCCCCGGAGCCAGACCGCCCGGCGGATCGGGATCTCGACCAACGCCGCGGGCGTTCCGTCCACCGCCGGTAGCAGGCCATAGCCCCAGATCCACTCTTGGTTCCGCAGGGTCAGCACGGCCTCCTCTCCAGCGGACAACCGCTCGATCGCGCGTCGTTCCTCCTCGGCCATCGGCGAGTCGAGCCGGCGCAATTCCAGTTCCAAGCCGATCCGGTCGGCGATCTCGGCGCTCAAGTCCTGGTCGAGCCAGCGGCCGAACAGCATCACGCCGCGGGCGTCTAGGGTGGCCTCGCTGTCGGTGACCGGGCAGGAGGCAACCAGCAGCAAGCCGTCCGGCAACGCCAAGGCCCCGCTCGCCGTCACCCTGGCCTCGCCTTGTGCCCGCAGCGGGAGGTCGTCGGCGAGGTGGTCGAGTAGACCAGCCGGGAGCTCGGTGAGCTCCTCAGCTTCTTCGTCCAGGGCCGCTCCCCAGACCAGGCTGCCGTCGGTGCGGAGGAAGGCCGCGCAGGCCATGCCGGCGCTCGCGAAGGTCTCGGCGTCGAGGTTGCTGTCGACGTACTCCGGGTTGCCGTCGACCAGGAACTCGAAGGTGTCGTCCCAAGCCGCCCAGTCGACAACGAGGAGCTCGACCTTGCTCAGTTCATCCCGCAGCGCCGCCTGGCTGAGCTCCACTTCGTGGAGCGCGTCACGCTGTTCGAGCTCGCGGATGCTGCCGAGGACCACCGTGTGGGCGATCCACAGCAGCACGCCGGTCAGGCCGAGCACGGTCACCCCGACCGCGAGGAGGGTCTTGTTTTGAAGGTTCAATACCCTCCATTTTCGACCTCCCGGCGGCCGCCGCTGGAGGCCTTTTTCAGGCCCCTAGAGCCCTCAGAAGGCCACTTCCAGGCGGACGCCGGGCACCCAGGCGTCCTCGAAGCGGCCGCTGGGGGCCTGGACCAGCTGGAAGGAGGGAGAGAGGGCGCAGAAGGGGGTCAGGGGGAGCCGGTAGTAGGCCTCCCAGACGGTCTCAGCGGACTCCGGGAAGGCAGCGCCCGGAGCGTCGCTGAGCCCTGCGCGGAGCCAGGAGAAGCCGAACTCGTCCTGGTCCCGGCCGCTCACCGGGCCGTACCAAACCAACGCAGCAGCGAGGTGGAGGCCGACCGCCGAGATCGCGTCGTCGGTCTGCGAGGCGCGCACGATTCCGGCCAAGCCCTGCTCGTCCTCGGGGTCCGGGAGCTCCGTCCAGAGCATGCCCTCCGCGCCGAGGTACCAACCGCTAGCGCCGTCGTCGACGCCGCCGTCGGAGCGCGGGAAGCGGCCGGTGTGGCGCCAGCCGCCGAGGAAGGCGCGCAGGTCCTCGCCCGCCCAGCCGGCCTCGCCCAGCCAAGCTAGGTCGGCGGGGGAGCCGAACAGCGTCCCAGGTCCCCGGCTGCCGGTCGGCACGCCTTGGGCGAAGGCGCCGTCGAAGAGGCCGAGCTGGAGGAATGCGCCGCTCTCGAGCTCCCAGAACGCCGCGCCGCCGAAGGCCGGGTCGGGATAGACCGGCACGCCGACGAGGTTGGCGGGGTAGGCGAGGGTGGTGTTCAGGAAGTTCCAGCCGTGGTCGACGTAGGCGAAGTCGACCGTCGGGTCCATCTTGCCAAGCTTCAGCCGCAGCGCCTCGTCGAGCAGCAGCTGCTCCAGCTAGATCTCGGCGATGCGGCCGCCGGGGTCGCTCTCGTAGCCGCTGACCTCCTGAAGCGCGCCGACGTCGCCGGAGCCGTAGTCGCCGCTGGTGTTCCAGAAGTCGGCGCCGAAGGTGGCGCCGCTCCAGCCGGCCAAGGCATCGAGGTCGACCTCGAGGTGCAGGTCGAACCAGGAGCGGAGGGCGGTCTGGTGCGGGCGCCGGCCGCCCTTCTGGGTGCGGGGCAGGTCGGCGATCAGGGTGGCGGAGAGGCTGACCCCTTCGTCCTCCAGCGTCGCGCGTAGGCCGCCCCAGTCCCCGGTCAGGCGGTCTCCCTCGAGCCAGGAGGCCGGCGGCGCCCCGCCCTCCTGTTGCGCCAGGCCTGGCACGGCGAGCGCGAGGGAGCTGCCGAGGACCAGGAGGGCGGACGGGAGGAGCGCGTCAGGGCGCCGAAGGCGCATGCGCGGATTCTAGGATGGAAGGGCCGCGATTTCCCCTGGCTGCCTCCGCTCATGCCCGCGCCCCGCGCCCTGCCCGCCACACCTGGGAGCTACCTGCTCTGGTTGGAGTTGGCGGAACCGCGCGAGCTGGACTGCGGCGGGCTCGGCCGGCTCCGCTTCGCGGCCGGCTTCTACGGCTACTGCGGCAGCGCCCGCGGCCCCGGCGGAGTCGCCGCCCGCGTCGGACGCCACTTGCGCGGCGAGGGCCGGCGGCGCTGGCACATCGACTTCCTGCGGGCCGCGGCGACGGTGCGCGCGGTCTGGTGGAGCGGCGGGCGCGCGCGCCTCGAATGCGACTGGGCCCGCGCGCTGCTGGCCGGCCGCGGCGTCGAGGTGGCGGCGCCGCGCTTCGGCGCCTCGGACTGCCGCTGCGCCAGCCACCTGCTGTGGTCCACCACGGCGCCTGCCGCCGGAGCCTTCCGCCGCCGCTGGGCCCGGCTCGAGCCCGGGCGGACCCTGCCCCGTCTCCGCCGTCTCGACTCGCCCGCCTCGCTCCGGTCAACGACTCGGACTCCGACATGAACCCGATCCGCTCCTTCGCCCTCGCCTGCTCCCCCTTGCTCCTGACGGCCGCTTGCGCCGGGCCCGCCCCGCTGGCCTGGGACGGCCCCGAGGCCGCGGCCATCGAGGCCGAGCTGATGGCCGCCGACCGCGCCTTCGCCGCCGAGACCGCGGCGGACGGCATCGAAGGCTGGATGCGCTACTTCCACGAGGACGCCGCCCGGCCGGAGTTCGGCGGTGAGAACCGCCGCGGCCTCGCCGCCATCCGCGCCGCCGACGCCGTCAACTTCGCCAATCCGGAGCTACGGCTCGCCTGGGACCCCGTGCACGCCGGCGCCTTCGCCGACGGTCGCCACGGCTACACCATGGGTCGCTTCCAAGTGCTGCACCTGGCAGCCGAGCCGCCGACGGTGTTGGGAGAGGGCTGGTACCTCAGCTGGTGGCGCTGGCAGGACGGCGGTTGGAAGGTGATCCTGGACACCGGGGTGCCCGATCCGGCGCCGGCGCCGGAAGTGGGGGCGCAGCCTTGAGCGCCGAGCGGAGCGGATGCTGCGGCCCGGGACGGCGCCACGAGGGGGGCCTGGACCGCCGGGCCTTCCTGCGCCGCACCGGCGCCGGGGTGATCGGCGCCGGCCTGGCCGGGGCCGCCTTCGGGCCGCCGCTGCCGGGAGCGTCCCTGGGGGACCACCACGTCCCGGCGGACAAGGGCCTGAGCGACGCCGACTTCGCCGCCCTGCGCGCGCCGGGCGGCGAGCGGCAGTGGTATTCGGGCGACGAGCTCGACACCATCGGCATGCCGGTCGGCGGCATCTGCGCCGGCCAGCTCTACTTGCTCGGCGACGGCCGCCTCGGCTGCTGGGATCTCTTCAATGAGGAGGCCAACAGCGGCTACGGCCAGGTCAACTACCAGGCCGGCCGCAGCGCCGTGACCGGCGTCCGCGGCGTGTCGCGGATGGAGCCCTATCCCGCCCCGGGCCAGGGCTTCCGGCTGCGTTGGCGGACGGCGGACCGGGGCTGGGACCGCCGCAGCTTGGACCGGAGCGGCTTCTCCGACGTCCGCTTCTGCGGCGAGTATCCGATCGGCTGGGTCCAGTACCGGGAGCCCGGGCTGCCGCTGACGGCGCAGCTGACCGCCTTCTCGCCCTTCGCGCCGCTCGCCACCGAGGACAGCTCGCTGCCGGCTACGGTGCTGCGCTGGACCCTGCGCAACGACGGCGACGAGCCGCTGCAGGTCGAGCTGACCGGCTGGCTCGAGAACCCGGTGGCGACCCGCAGCGCCGGCACCGTTGGGGCCGATCGATTCCAGGAGCCGGCGCGGTTGCCCGGCGGGGAGGCGCTGCGCTTCGCCGCCCGACCGTTGGAGCAGCCGGCCTCGACGCCGACCTTGTTCGCGGGTTTCGATGGTCCCGACTACGGCGATTGGACGGTCGAGGGTGAGGCCTTCGGCGCCGGACCCGCCCGCGGAACCCTGGATCGCCAGCAGCCGGTCACCGGCTTCGACGGCCCGGGCTTGGTGAACAGCTACCTCGGCGGCGACGACCGGCTGCAGGGAAGGCTGCTGTCGCCGGAGTTCAGGATCGAGCGGCCTTGGATCTGCCTCCTGGTCGGCGGCGGCGGCCACGAAGGCCGCACCGAGGTCAGGCTGCTGGTCGAGGGCGCCCCGGTCCGGACGGCCCGGGGCCGCAACCGCGAGCAGCTGGAGCCCGTCAATTGGGACGTGCGCGAGCTGCGCGGGCGGACCGCGCGCTTCGAGATCGTCGACCGCGAGTCGGGCGGCTGGGGCCACGTCAACGTCGACCGGATCGAGTTCGCCGACGCGCCGCGGCCGGCCTGGAGCGGCCCCTTCGAGCAGCTGCCCGACTTCGGCGAGCTGTGCTTGGGGGTGCTCGGCCAGGCGCGCTCCTGGGACGGGAACCGCGACACCAGCGGCCTGCGCCTGGACGCCGAGGCGGGGGAGTTGACCGGGGCCCTGGAGCTGGCCGCCGGCGAGAGCCGGGAGCTGGTCTTCCTGCTGGGTTGGCGCTTCCCCAACCTGCGCAACGCCGGCCGCCTGGTCGGCCGCGAGTACGCCTCCCGCTTCGGCAGCGCCGACGCGGTGGTCCGCTCCCTCGCGCGCGAGCTGACCCGGTTCGAGGCCGATACGCGGCGCTGGCACGAGACCTACTACGACTCGACCCTGCCGCGCTGGCTGCTCGACCGCATCGGCTCGACCAACTCGATCCTTGCCAGCGCCACCTGCCAGCGCTGGGCCGACGGCCGCTTCTGGGGCTGGGAGGGCGTCGGCTGCTGTCACGGCACCTGCGGCCACGTCTGGAACTACGCCCACGCCGTTGCCCGGCTGTTCCCGGAGCTCGAGCGCAGCGTGCGCGAGCGCCAGGACTTCTCGGCGGAGGGCGGCTTCGTCGCCGAGACCGGCGAGGTCCGCTTCCGCGGCGAGGGCTGGCACATCTGGGCCGGCGACTCCCAGGCCGGCTATGTGCTCAAGGCCCTGCGCGAGCACCAGTGCGCGCCCGACGGCGCCTTCCTCGACCGGCAGTGGCCCGCCGTCCGCAAGGCGCTGGAGTTCCTGATCCAGGAGGACGGCGGCCAGGCCGGCGCCGGCGGCGCCGACGGCCTGCTGGAGGGGCGCCAGCACAACACCTACGACATCGACTACTGGGGGCCGAACACCATGGTCGGCGCGCTCTACCTGGCGGCGCTGCTCGCCGGCGAGGAGATGGCCCGGGGGCAGGGCGACGCCGCCTTCGCCGCCCGCTGCCGGTCGCTGTTCGAGGCCGGCCGCGCCGCCACCATGGAGCGGCTCTGGAACGGCGAGTACTTCGAGCAGCAGGTCGACCTCGAGCGGCACCCCGACTGGCAGTACCGCGACGGCTGCCTCGCCGACCAGCTCTTCGGGCAGGGGTGGGCGCACCAGCTCGGCCTCGGCCACCTCTATCCGCCCGACGCCGTGCGCGGCGCCCTGCGCTCCATCTGGCGCTACAACTGGGCGCCGGACGTGGCGCCGCAGAACCAGGTCCACCCGCCCGAACGCTGGTTCGCCGACCCGGGCGAGGGCGGCCTGTTCACCTGCACCTGGCCCAAGAGCCCGCACCTCGGCCCGCGCTCGACCCGCTATCGGAACGAGGTCTGGACCGGCATCGAGTACCAGGTGGCCGGCCACATGGTCTGGGAAGGCATGGTCGACGAGGCGCTGGCGATCTGCCGCGCCGTCCACGACCGCTATCAGCCCTCGCGCCGCAACCCCTGGAACGAGGTCGAGTGCGGCGACCACTACGCCCGGGCGATGGCGGCTTGGGGCGTGCTGACCGCCCTGTGCGGCTTCGAGCACGACGGACCCGCCGGGCACCTGGGCTTCGCGCCGAGGCTGCGGCCGGAGGACTTCAAGGCTCCCTTCACCGCGGCCACCGGCTGGGGCAGCTACTCCCAGCGCGCCAGCGGCGCCGGCTTCGAGGCCGAGCTGCGGTTGCGTGCCGGCGGGCTGAGCCTGAGGAGCCTGGCCCTCAGCCTGCCGGCGGAGGCGGCGCAGGTGGCGGAGGGGGTGATCTCGGTGGTCAGGAATGGAGCGGAAACCCCCTTCCAAGGGCGCCTCCAGGGCAGTTCCCTGCGGCTCCGCTGGGCGGAGGCGCTGGAACTCGAGCCGGGCGATCGCTTGCGGGTCCGGGTCCGAGGCTGAACCGGCGGCCGGGCCATCGGCCCTAGGGGCTTGATTTCACTCAACTTCGGCCGGCTGGGGCGCCGATGAGGCTCTTGGAACGATGGATCCCCGCGTCGAGTCCCTACCCCCTCACGGCACCGGTCTGCCCCTGCTGGAACGCTCCGTCCAAGACGGCGTCGAGCGGGTCAGCTGCCGTCCCGCCGAGGGTGGCGATGACCGCCCCCCGTTGCTGTTCATCCACGGCATGTGGCACGGCGCCTTCTGCTGGCGTGAGTGGCAGATCCAGTTCGCCGAGCGCGGCTGGCAGAGCCTGGCCTTCAGCCTGCCCGGTCACGGGGATTCGGCGCCTGGCCGGCACCCGCGCTGGACCACCCAGGGGTACTACCTGGAGTTCCTGCGGGACGAGATCGCGCGCCTGCCGCGCCAGCCGGTGCTGGTCGGTCACAGCCTCGGCGCCGGGCTGATCCAGCGCCTGCTCAAGAAGGAGGACGACTTCCCCGCGGCCGTCATGCTGGCGCCGATCTTCGCCCGGGAGATGATGTCGGTGATCCTGAACCGCTTCCGGGAGGACTTCTGGGGCAGCCTCGCCTGCGTCCTGACCGGCACCGCCACCCCGAGCATCCGCGCCGCCGGCCTGGTCGAGCGCATGTTCCTCTCCGAGAGCTCGATGATCGAACCCGAGCAGCTCCGGAGCCGCTTGTCGCCCGAGTCGCTGCTGGTGCTGTTCCAGCACAACCCGCCCTTCTGGTCGCCGCCGAAGGAGATCCGGACGCCGCTGCTGTGGATGGCTCCCGACCATGACACCCTGATGAAGGTCGGCCCCTCCCTGCGTTCGGCCAAGGTGCTCGGCGCCGAGGCGGAGGTGATCCCGGACACGGCCCACGACCTGATGTTCGACCGCCGCAGCCCGCTGACGATCCAGCGGATCCACGACTGGCTGCTCGAGGCCGGCGTCCGCACCGCCGCCGAGCCGCTGGCCTGGCCCGAGGGCGCGCCGGAGCCGGTCCAGGAAGCGGTCTAGTCTCCTCCTCGCCGCGGCGGCAAGACCGCGCGCGGATGCTCGCGGGCTCAGCCGCCGAGCGGGAAGTGCTCGGACTCGGTGCGGCTCTCGACCAGGAGCTGCTCGACCCTGGCCACCACCTCCGGGTGGGCGGCGGCGACGTCGCGGTTCTCGTCCGGGTCGGCCTCGAGGTCGTAGAGCTGCAAGGGCGCGCCGGGCTTGGGCCGGAAGGCCTTCCAGCGGCCCATGCGCAGCGCCTGCATGCGCTTGTTGTACTCCCAGTAGAGCGCCGCGTGCTGTTCCTGACGGCCGACCTGGCCGCGCAGGGTCGGCATCAGGCTGAGGCCGTCGAGGCCATCGGGCGTGGTCGCGCCGGCCGCCTCGCAGAGGGTCGGCAGCCAGTCCTGGAAGGCCGAGACCTGGTCGGTCGTGGCGCCGGCCTCGGTCCGGCCCGGCCAGCGCACGATCGCCGGCACCCGGATGCCGCCCTCGAAGAGCTGGCCCTTTCGGCCCCGCAGCCCGCCCTGGCTCCCGAAGAAGTCCTTGTCGACGCCGCCGACCCAGGAGGGGCCGTTGTCACTGGTGAAGACGACGATGGTGTCGTCCTCGAGCCCGAGCTCGGCCAGCAGGTCCAGGATCCGGCCGATGTCACCGTCCATGCGGGTGATCATGGCGGCGTAGGCGGCGCGCGGCTCCTGGTGGGGGAGGTAGCCCTTGCCGCCGGGGTAGGGGGTCTCCTCGAAGGCGCCGGCGTACTCCGCCAGCGAGTCCTCCGGCACCTGCAGGGCCAGGTGCGGCACCGGCGTCGGGAAGTAGAGGAAGAAGGGCTGGTCGGCGTGGTCGCGGACGAAGCCGAGCGCCGCCTCGATCATGAAGTCGGCGGCGTAGTCCTCGCCGGCGTAGCCGTCGTAGCTGGCGGGGTCGGCGGGGTCGGCGCCCTCGGGCATCTTCTGGTGGGCCTTGAAGGCGGCGTTGCGGAGCTCGACCTTCTGGTCGTTCCGCCACAGGTGGGTCGGGTAGTAGTTGTGCGCCACGCGCTGGCAGATGTAGCCGTAGAACAGGTCGAAGCCCTGGCGGTTGGGGTCGCCGCTGGACCCGGTCCAGCCCAGCCCCCACTTGCCGATCGCGGCGGTGGCGTAGCCCTGGGCCTTCAGCAGCTCGGCGACCGTCACGGCCTCGTCCGGGATCGGCCGCTGGCCCTCCAGCGCCGGGTCGTTCCAGACGTCGCCGCGGCTGCCCATCTCGTCGTTGTCCCGGATGTAGGCGTGGCCGGTGTGGAGGCCGGTCAGCAGCACGCAGCGCGACGGCGCGCACACCGGGCTGCCGCTGTAGTGCTGGGTGAAGCGCATGCCCTCGGCGGCCAGGGCGTCCAGCCGCGGCGTCCGGATCTTGTCCTGGCCGTAGCTGCCGAGCTCGCCGTAGCCGAGGTCGTCCGCCAGGATGAAGACGATGTTCGGCGGCCGCCCGGCGTCGGCGTCGAGGCCGGCGCAGGCCGCCGGGAGCAGGGCCAGGAACGCGAGAAGGGCGCGAGGCATGCGGACAGCCTAGCGCCCTTCCCGGCGACAGTCGCGGGGGCGGGATCAGCCGCGGCGGTAGTTGATCGTCATGACCAGCGCCTCGCCCTGAGGCGGGATGGTGTCGTACATCTTGAAGACGACGTGGTCGTCGCTGACCTGGTGGGAGGTCATGCGGTAGGGCCGGCCGTCCATGTTGGCCACGTCCTTCATGATGCCGCGGAACTCCATGGTCTTGGTCTCGGCGTCCCACTGGCCGGTGGCGGAGATGGGCCAGGTGCTCGAGGAGTCGAACCAGGTGGAGTGGAACTCCTTCTCGAAGTTGTCGTAGCCGATCATGTTCATGCCGTGGAAGGGCATGCCCATGAAGGAGCCTTGCAAGCGCTCCTGGACGTAGCGGCCGCCGAGCTCCGAGGTGATCTCAGAGACGCCGGTCGACTTCATCGGGTCCATGCCGGGCATGGACATCTCGAACTCCAGGTCCCAGGTGCCGACCAGGTTCTGGAGCAGATCGTGCATCTCGCCCGGGGCGGCGAGCTTGCCCATCTCCTCCATCATGGCGGCCATCTCCTCGGGGGAGGGCTCCTGGGAGGGGTCTTGGGCGTAGGCCTGGCGGAAGGCGAACAGACCGCCGACGAGGGCGGCGGCGAGGAGGAGGGCGCGGGTGGTGGTCTTCATGGGGTCTCGGGGTCAGGGAGGGGGGGACCCTTGGC
The DNA here is from genome assembly GCA_964482495.1 of uncultured Planctomycetales bacterium. Classification (GTDB taxonomy): domain Bacteria; phylum Planctomycetota; class UBA1135; order UBA1135; family UBA1135; genus J029. The sequence goes on along the minus strand of CAYZXS010000022.1, from coordinate 15,133 downwards.
CCTAGGACAGCAAGCGACCGGAATCCAGCGCCGTCTGCAGCCAGGCGGTGTCGTAGCGGCCGGAGCGGAAGTCCTCGTGGGCCAGGATCCGGCGGTGCAGGCCTGCGGTGGTCGGGACGCCTTCGATCACGGAATCGGCCAGGCTGCGGTCCAGGGCCTCGATGGCGGCCTCCCGGGTGTCGCCGTGGCCGATCACCTTGGCGATCAGGGAGTCGTAGTGCGGCGGGATGCGGGAGCCCGAGCGCAGGTGGCTGTCGACGCGCACGTCCTCGCCGCCGAGCTCGAAGCGGCTGACGACGCCGGGGGAGGGCCGGAAGTCGGCGGCCGGGTCCTCGGCGTTGAGCCGCGCCTCGACCGCGTGGCCGCGCTGAGGAACTTCTTCCTGCTTGCAGGGCAGGCCGTGGCCGGCGGCGATCCGGATCTGCGCCTGGGCCAGGTCGATGCCGGTGATGAGCTCGGTGACCGGATGCTCGACCTGCAGCCGGGTGTTCATCTCCAGGAAGTAGAGCTGGCCGTCGGGCGCGCGCAGGAACTCCATGGTGCCGGCGCCGGCGTAGTTCCAGTAGGCCGTGGCGTGGGCGCAGAGCTGGCCGTAGTGTGCCCGCAACTCGGCGTTGAGCGCGGGCGAGGGCGCCTCCTCGAGCAGCTTCTGGTGGCGGCGCTGGATCGAGCACTCGCGCTCGCCCAGGTGGATGGCCCCGCCATGGCCGTCGCCGAGCACCTGGAATTCGATGTGGCGGCCGCCGTCGAGGTACTTCTCCAAGTAGAGCGCCGCGTTGCCGAAGGCGGCGGCGGCTTCGCGTGAGGCCTCGGCGAAGGCGGTGCGGACTTGGTCGGCGTTCTCGCAGCGGCGGATGCCGCGGCCGCCGCCGCCGGCGTCGGCCTTGAGCGCGATCGGGTAGCCGACCTCTTCGGCCACCTTGACCGCCTCTTCGGCGTCGGCCAGCAGACCGGCCGAGCCCGGCACCACCGGCAGGCCGGCGGCGGTGGCCGCCTGGCGCGAGGCCACCTTCAATCCCATCTGGTCCATCACCGCCGGCGACGGACCGATGAACTTCAGGCCGTGCTGCTCGCACATCGCGGCGAAGCGGGCGTTCTCGGCCAGGAAGCCCCAGCCGGGGTGGACCGCCGAACAGCCGCTCTGCTTGGCCGCTTGGATCACGGTCTCGATCCGCAGGTAGGACTCCGAAGCCGGCCCAGGCCCGAGCTTGACCGTCTCGGCCGCCTCCTCCAGGTAGGGGAAACCAGCCGCCAGGTCGGCCTCCGAGGCGCCGCAGACCGGTTCGATGTCGAGGTCCCGGCAGGCCCGGACCATGCGCGCGGCGACCTCGCCGCGGTTCGCGATGAAGACGCGGTGGAACATGACCGCACAGGATACCGGCGCCGCCCGCGGGGCTCAGAACTGGAAGTAGATGAAGGGCTTGTAGGCGACCGGCGTGAAGGCCAGCGCCAGGGCCGCCACCACGCCCGCCCAGACCGCGAACACCGGGGCCGGCATCCGCCGGCCTACCTGCGCGGCGTGGGTGAAGCGCGAGACCGCGTGGGCGCCGAGCAGCGCTGGGAAGACCAGCCACGCCAGTCCTTCGAGCCGCGCCTCGCCCGGCGCCTGGAAAAGCGCGAAGGCGCGCAGGGTGGTCCAGGCGTCGTCGAAGCTGGCGGCGCGGAAGAAGATCCAGCAGACGCAGACGAACCAGAAGGTGAGCGCCGGCCCGATCACCGCCATGCCCGGCAGCGGGCCGACGCGCTTGGCCCACTCGCGGTGCAGCACCAGCGCCAGCCCGTGCAGCCCGCCCCAGACGACGAAGGTCCAGGCCGCGCCGTGCCACAGCCCGCCCAGCAGCATCGTCAGCATCAGGTTGCGGTACTGGTAGAGCTTCGAGCCGCGGTTGCCGCCGAGCGAGATGTACAGGTAGTCGCGCAGCCAGCTCGACAGGCTGATGTGCCAGCGGCGCCAGAAGTCCTGGATGCTCGAGGCGAAGTAGGGGAAGTTGAAATTGAGCGCCAGCTGGTAGCCGAGCAGGGCGGCGCAGGCGATCGCCATGTCCGAGTAACCGCTGAAGTCGCAGTAGATCTGCACAGCGTAGCCGACCGTCGCTAGCCAGGCGCTGACCGCGTCGAAGCCCGCCGGCTCGGCGAAGTAGGCGTCGACCGCCGGCGCCAGGTTGTCGGAGATGCAGGCCTTCTTGATGTAGCCGCTGAGGAACAGCATCAGCGCCGGCTGCACCGCGACCTCGGCCCAGCGCCGCGGCGCCCGCAGCTGCGGCAGGAAGTCGGCCGCGCGCACGATCGGGCCCGCCACCAGCTGCGGGAAGAAGGCCACGAACAGCGCCAGGTCCAGGGCGCTGCGGGTGGGCTGGAGTCGGCCGCGGTAGATGTCCAGCGAGTAGGACATCGTCTGGAAGGTGAAGAAGCTGATGCCGACCGGCAGCACGATCGACAGCGCCGGGGCGGTCGCCGGCACCCCGAGCCAGCCGAGGAAGTCCACCCCCGAGGCGACGAAGAAGCCGAAGTACTTGAAGAAGCCCAGCAGGCCGAGGTTGGCGCCCAAGCTGGCCAGCAGCCAGCCGCGCCCGGCGCGCCCGGCTCCGCCGTCGCGCGCTTCCTCACCGGTGCCGAGGCCGGCCGCGGCTCGGGCGGCGGCGATGCGCAGGCCAGCGGCGTAGTCGACCGCGGTCGAGATCAAGATCAGCGACAGGAAGCGCCAGTCCCACGCCGCGTAGAAGGCGTAGCTCGCCAGCAGCAGCCAGCCCTTGCGCAGCCGCGGCCCGCGCAGCAGCCAGTGCAGGCCGAAGACCAGCAGGAAGAAGGGCAGGAAGCGGAACTCGGTGAAGAGCATGCGCTAGTCCGGCGCCTCCAGCAGCCGCAGGAACTCGTCGGCCAGGGCCTCGCTGAGGATGCCGGCGCCGCGCTGGTCGAGGTGGTGGATGTCGAAGCGGTAGCGCGCCTGATAGAGCTCTGGCCAGGCGGCGGGGTCGTCGAAGCGCAGCAGCAGCGGCGCCTGCCCGGCCTCGCGCAGCCGCGCCAGCGCGGTTTGCTTCTCGATCACGGGCAGGATCAGGTAGACCACCGTCACCTCCTGCTCGGCCGCCAGTCGGTTGATGCGCTCGAGCGCCGGCGCCAAGGCCGGGTCGGCCGGCACCTCGGCCTCCGGGGCCAGCAGCGCCCGCTTGGCGTCCCGGAACTTCTCCAGGTCGGCCAGGAACAGCCGCCGGCGCTCGGCGAAGTTGGCGCCGCGCTCGATGCTCAGCGAGCGGTAGCCGTCGCCGGCCGGCCCCAGGGTGCGCCGGCCCTCGAAGTCCTCCGGGCCGTCGGAGAAAAGCTGCCGCAGCGCTTCGTCACCGTGTCCCAGGTTGCCGAAGCGGTGACCCCAGTGCACCAGGTGCATCTCCAGCCGCGCCAGCTTCTCGGCCACTGGAAGCTCCTCCGAAGCCAGGGCGCGCAGCAGCAGCGCCGTCACCGGCCAGGAGTGCCAGTAGACCGTGCGCTCGCTGAGGCGGTTTTCCTCCTCGATGGCGGTCTCGTACTCCGACAGCTCCAGGAACAGGTAACGCATCCCGGGCGGCTTCCGCTCCAGGAAGCGCTCCGCCAGATACAGGGTCTCGGGGAAGCGCATGCCCTGCATGCCGAGGTTCAGCGACCGCATCGGCTGGCCCTGCGCCGCCAAGCGGGCGTCGAAGCGGGCCGGGTCGAGCTGGCGGTAGACCCGGCTGGAGCCGATGAAGACCGCGTCCACGGGCTCCTCTTGCGCCGCTAGCCAGGCGACCTTCATGCGCTCGGGAGCCAGCCGCTCCACGGCCCCGCGCGTGGCCAGGAAGGCCGCGAGGAACAGCAGGACGTGGAGGAGGCCGCGGAGCACGTGTCGGAGGCAGGGGACGGCTGGACTTTAGCGCCGAGGGCTCAGCGCACCGACAAGCCCATCAGGGCCACGCCGGCGACCACGACCGCGGCGCCGGTCCAGCCGCGCCAACCCGGCCGCTCGCCGAGCACGATCACCGCCAGCGGGATGGTGATCACCGGCACCGCCGCCGCCAACGCCGAGGCCACGCCCTGCATCGCCCACTTGAAGCCGGCGGCCAGCAGCCCCATGCCGAGCGCGGTGCCGAGCAGGGACGGCACCAGGAACAGCCGCCGCGTCTCGGGCTGGACCAGCGCCCGGACCGCGGGCCGCGCCCGGCCACGCCAGGCCAGGATCAGCAGCACCCCGAGCGTCCCGCCCAGCAGTCGCCAGGCGGCGCCGGTGACCGCCGGGGTGGAATCCAGGCCCCAGTGCAGCGTCAGGTTGCCGGCGGTCCAGGCCAGGGAGGCGCCGAGGGCGGCCATCAGGCCGACGGCGTCGGTCGGCCGCCGCTCCAGCCGCCGGCTCTCGGCCAGGATGCCGCCGCCGACCACCAGCACCGCCCCGGCCCATTGGCCGGCCGAGAGCCGCTCGCCGAGCACCGGCCAGGCCGCCAGCGCCGTCAGCACCGGAGTGATCTGGGTCAGGATCAGGGTCCGGCCGACGCCGATATGAGCCAGGGCGACGAAGTAGAGCCAGTCGCCCACCGCCATGCCGCAGAAGCCCGAGCCGATCAGCCACGGCAGGTCCTCGGCGGCCCCGGCCCCGCCCAACTCACCGCCCAGCACCGTCGCCGCGGCGCCCAGCGCCAGCATGCCGACCAGGTTCTTGAACAGGGTGGCGTGCTCGGCCTTGCCGCGCCGCAGGGCCCGCGTGAACAGGATCGTGGCCACGCCCCAGGCGACGGCGTTGGCCAGCGAAGCGGCCTCGCCGGCGCCGGGGAAGGGCGCCGGCGAGGCCTGCCAGAGCAAGGGCGCGGGGGTCAGCGGGGGAAGGGGAGGTCCAGCCGCAGCTCGGACACGCCGGGCTCCACGGTGACCTCGTGGCTCACCGTCTTAGCACCGAGTTCGGTCAGGGCCACGCGGTACTTGCCGGGCGGCAGCGGGCCGGCGGTCTGCTCGCCGCCCTGCAGGAAGCTCATGCCGCGCTGCATGGCCTCGGGGCCGTGCACCATCATCGACAGCGGCGCGCCGCGCTCGTCGAAGCAGATCGCCTGGATCCCCTTCAAGGGCGCGCCGTCCTCGTCCACGACCAGGATGCGCAGGGTGCAGCCCGGCTGCAGCACCAGGTCGGTCTCGGCGCGCTCCCCCGGCTGCAGCCAGACCTCCTGCTCGACCTGGCCCATGCCGTCCTTGCGCGCCAGCAGCCGGACCCGGCCGCCCGGGAGCGAGCCGATGCTCATGCGGCCGTCGGCGCCGGTCCCGGTCATCGAGAACAGGGTCAGGGGCTGTCCGCCCTCGTCGAGCACGAACACCGCCGCGCCCTGGACCGGGTTGCCGCTCGGGTCGAGCACCCGCGCCAGGACCTCGGCGCCCGGGTCGAGCGCGACCTCGAGCCGCTCGTGGACGCCCTCGCCGAGCTCCACGACCTCGAGCACCTTGGAGCCGAACTCGCCGCCGCCGCCGAAGATCGGCATCGCGGCGCGGCCGACCGAGGCGATGTAGCGGGCCGAGTCCAGGTAGCGGAAGGTGGTCTCCCCGCGGTCGTCGGTGAGCTGGAAGCCGCCGCCCTGGCCGCCGTCCTCCCGGCGCACCATGACCGCCACCGAGGGGACGGGCTTGCCGTCGGCCTGGCTGCTGACGCGCACGGTCAGCCGCGTCATCGGCAGCTCGATGTCGTGCTGCATGACGCCGGTGCCGCTCACGTGGATGCCGGTGGCGTAGCCCGAGCCGCTGCCGAGGCCGAACTTGCCGACCATCAGCAGGTACTCGCCGGCGCGGACGGCGTCGAACTCGTAGAAGCCGACGTCGTCGCTGTTGGCGATGCGGGTGCCGGACAGCGACACCAGCATCACGCTCAGGTCGGCGCCGACCTCGTCGCCGCAGGTAAGGTAGCCCTGGAGGGTGCAGCTGTCGGCGCGGCCGCCCAGGACCAGCTCGCGGTAGTCCTCGTCCTCGAGCTTGATGAAGTCGGCGATCGTGCGCAGGCCGGAGAGGTTGCCGCCGGCCATGCCGGCGAGCGCCTCGAGGTCCGCCGGGATCGCCTGGACCTGGTAGTTGCCTGCCGGCAGGTGCTCGAACAGGTGCTGGCCCTGCTCGTCGGTCTTCTCGCCGCGGGGCCCGCCCTGGCCGTCGAAGTTGTGGACGGTCAGGATCGTGTCGGCCATCGGCTGGTCCTGATCGTCGAGCACGGTCACGAACAGGCTGGCGCCCTGGAGCAGCTGGATGGTGACCTCGGGCCGCGCTCCCATCGGGTCGAGCGGGAAGGGGCCGGCGGTCTGGCTGGCGTAGTCCTCGTGCTGCACCGCCAGCCGCCAGGCGCCCGGGCCGAGGCCGTCGAGCTCGAAGCGGCCCTGCTCGTCCGTGGTCGTCTGCAGGTGGCCGCCCTCAGGCGCGATGGTGGCGAACATCTCATCGAAGAGGCCGCCGTCCTGCGGCAGCACGCGCACCTGGGCGCCGGCCACCGGCTGCGCGTCCCGGGCGTCCAGGACCAGGCCCGAGAGGCCGAGGCTCGGGCCCAGCTCGATCCGGAAGGCCTCCTGGTCTCCCTGGTCCGCGGGCACCTGGGTCCGCACCCTGGCCCGGCCCTCGGCTTCCGCCTGCACCGTGACCCGGCCCGGCGGCAGGCCGTCGATGCGCAGCCGGCCCTCGGCGTCGCTGGCGTGGGGGGCCCGTTCCCAGGGCACCAGCGAGGACAGCATGTTCTCGTCTGGGGTGCCGCTCAGGTAGCGCACCTGGGCGCCTTCGACTGGGGCGCCGTCCTCCGCCCGGACCAACAGCAGCTCGAGGCCCCGTCCCGGTTCTAGGGCGAAGGCGCCGACGTCCTGCTCGTCGCCGGTGGCGAGCGCGGCGGCGTCGGGCGGGCCGGCCGTCAGGAAGCCGTCGGCCGCGGCCAGGACCAGGTACTCGCCGGGGGGCACCGGGCCGAGCCGGAAGCCGCCGTCGGCGTCGGTGGTAGCGGTGCCGCCATCGGGAGCGAGGTCGGGCCAGCGCTCGGCCGGCACCATCTCCCGGATGTTGCGCGCCAGCTCCGGCAGCAGGAAGGCCTGCGCGCCCTCGATCCCCGCGCCGTCCAGGGAAGTCACGCGGCCGCGGACGAAGGCGCCCGCCTGCAGCCGGACCGTCAGGCGCTCCCGCTGCCCCGGCGCGAGCGAGACGCTGGGCCGCTGCAGGGCCGTCCCCTCCGCGCTGACCCGGAAGGTGTAGGTGCCCGCTGGCAGGCCCTCGAAGACCAGCTCGCCTTGGCTCCCCGGCAGGGTGTCGCGGTGGCGGCGGGACCACATCAGGCCGGTCAGGTAGCGGCGCAGCTCCTCGCCGGGCGGGGGGCCGGACCACAGCGCCTGGACCTGGAATTCCGGCGCCGGCAGGCCGTCGGCGCCGAGGACCTCGAGCTCGACGGCGACCGCCGCCTCGCTGGCGGTGAGGCTGAGCTCCTGCAGGCCCCGCCGCTCCTCTTCGTTGACCTTGCGGCTCTCCGACCAGCGGCCGCCGGCGTAGACCGCGGCCTCGAAGCCGGGGCCAGCGCTGGGCAGCGTCAGCCGACCGTCGGCGCGTTGGAAGGCCCGGGTGCGCTCGCCCTCCCGGACCAGGAAGCGGGAGTCGTCGGCGAGCACGCCGTCCGGCTGCAGCGCCTGCACCAGCAAGTCCTTGGCGACCGCCGCGCGTCCGGCCTCCCCGTGCTGGGCGGCGCCCGCGGCGGCGAGGTCCTGCTGGGCCGGGTCGTCGGCGAGCTCGGCGGCGCTGGCCTCCCCGGGGCCGGGCGGCGGGTCTCCGGAGCCGTCCGGGATCAGGAAGATGGCCGCCGGGATCGCCACCAGGACCAGGAGCAGGAGCAGGACGATGGGGGTGCGCACGGTGTCTGGCTATGCTACGGCGGTGCCGATTTGGATCGCCTGGTATCTCTTCCTCCACGCCTCCGTTGCGGAGCCCCTGGAGGACCCGAGGGTCGTGGCCTGGCGACCCGCCGATGGCCACGTCCTGGTGCTATGCGAGGGCGGCCAGCGCATTCGGACTTTCGACCCCCTGCTGCGCCCGGTCGAGGACCGGATGCTGGTGGCTCCTGCCGTCGCGGCGGCCGGATGGCGCGGCGGCTGGTTGCTGGAGGACCCGAGCGGGCAGGTCACGGACCTCTCCGGAGCCGCTCTCTCGCCCCCGACCGGGCTGGCCTTCGCCCGCGGCCTGGAGTGTCCAGGGCCCGGCAGCCGCCGCTATCGCCTGGATCCGGAGCGGGGCAGCCTGACCGCCGGCCCGGCGATCTGGGAGCACGCCGGCGAGGTCGAGTGGGGGCCCAGCTGGGCGGCGCTTCGGATCCGCAGCAGCCGGGTGCTGGGGGACTCGATCGAGTGGCGCGTCGCCGGCGAGCCCAGCCGCCGGGCGCGGCTCCGCACCGACCCCGATGACCCGCTGCTGCAGATCGCCTGGCTCGAGCCGGTCGCGGCAGGAGTGCGGCTCGAGCTGCGCTTCCGGCCGCCCTTCCGCGCTTACCCGCAAGACGCCTGGAGCCCGTGGGTCGAGCTCCAGGCGCCTGAGGTGCGGCCGGCCGGCCCGCGGCCGGTCACGGTGCTGCAGGACTGAGGACTACCTCAGGGCGACCTCGAGCTCGATCCGCTCGCCGCCGCGCTGCAGCACGACCGGGACCAGGTCGCCCTTCATGCCGCCGGCCAGGGCGCGGCGCAGGGCGTCCTTGGAGCCGATCGCCTTGCCGTTGACCTCGACCAGCAGGTCGCCGACCTGGACCCCGGCGGCGGCGCCGGCGGAGTCGGCCCGGACCTTCGAGATGCGCATGCCGCCGTCGCCGTCGGCCTCGATCGAGACCCCGAGCTTGCCGCGCAGGCGGTTGCGCTCCCCGATGCGGCGGTAGTGGTCCATGGTCCGGTCCATGAAGTCGTCGGGCATGGCCATGCCGTCGACGCGCTCGAACTCGAGGCCGCCCTCGAAGGCGTCGAGGGCGTGGACGCAGTCGCGCACGACCTCGAGGATCTTGATCTCACCGTCGTAGTTGATGCCCTCGGCGTCGTCGCTGGGCATGTGGTAGTCGTCGTGGACGTTGGTGAAGAAGAACAGCGCCGGGATGCCCCCTTGGTAGAAGGAGGTGTTGTCGCTCGGGGCCTGACCGGCGTCCTTGATCTCGAGGTTGAGGTTGCAGGCGTCGAGCACCGGGTCGAGGATCTCGTGGAATTCGACCGCCGTGCCCATGCCGCCGATGAACAGGTAGTCGTCGACGCTGCGGCCGATCATGTCCATGTTGATCATGGCCCACATGCGGTCCTTCTCGATCGGCCCGTTCTTGACGAAGTCGGCGCTGCCGTTGAGCCCGCGCTCCTCGGCGCTGAAGGTCATGAACAGGATCGGCCGCTTGATCGGGTGGGCGACGAACCACTCGGCCAGCTCGGCGGTGCCGGAGGAGCCGGAGGCGTTGTCGTCGGCGCCGTTGTGGATCTCGCCCGGGAAGCCCATGGCGCCGGGGCCGCCGATGCCGGCGTGGTCGTGGTGGCCGCCGATGACCAGGATCTGGTCGGCGAGCGCCGGATCGGTGCCGGGCAGCAGGCCGGCGGTGTTGTAGCAGGTGAGGCCGCCGAGCTGGAAGGGCAGCAGGTAGCTGTCGTCCTCGCCGATCGGCACCAGGCCGAGGCGGTCCCACTCCTTGGCGAAGTAGCGGGCCGCGGCGTGGCCGCCGCGCTTGCCGGACTCCCGGCCTTCCAGGGAGTCGGACGCGAGGAAGCCGATGCGCGCCTTCAGATCGACGGCGCGGAGCTCGGTCGAGGGTTCCTGGGGGGCGGGGAGGACCTGGGGAGCCAGGAGCAGGGACAGGGCGGTCAGGAGCATGGCGGAGTGGGGGAGTGACGAGGGGCCGGCTCGTGGCCGGCCCCTGGGGCACCAAAATACGCCGGCCCGAGGGCCTTATTGGGCGATTAGTTTCAGCTCGACTTCCTGGCCTTCGACGACGTAGACGGTCCTCGAATTGCTCTCGGTCTCCGGGAACAGCGAGAAGCCGCCGGTCTCAGGAGGCGAGACCACCACCCGGTAGGTGCCGGTGCGCAGGCCCTCGAAGCGGAAGCGGCCCTGGGTGTCCAGGCGGCCATTGCGCGAGAACCAGGCGAAGCCGCTCTCTTCCTGGCGCGTCAGGAAGGCGTTGCCGCCGCTCAGCGGCGAACCGTCGCCCTTCGTCCCGGTGCCAGAGATGGTGCCGCCGCGGCGCAGCTTGATCACCCCGACGTCCTGCTGGCCGCCCTCGACGACGTCCACGGTCAGGAACTCGCTGAGGAAGGCGCCGTGGCTGAACTCGAGCTTCAGCGAGCCCGGGAAGGCGTTGTGGAGCTCGAAGCGGCCGTCCCGGTCCGTGCTCGCGCTCTGGGGCGGGACGTTGTTGGGGTCGGGCGAGCGGCCGCCGAAGAGGCCGTAGGAGCTCTGCTCGGTCCAGTCGCGGCCGTGGACCTTGACCTCGGCGCCGACGACCGGCAGGCCGTCCGGGCCGACGACCAAGCCGACCAGCTTGCCTCCCTCGGAGAGCTGGATGTCGATGCCCTGGACCTCCTCCCGCTCGACCGTGAAGCCGGTGGAGTAGGTCGGGCTGAAGCCGGGCCCGGAGGCCAGCAGCTTGTAGGTGCCCGGCTCGACGTTGTCGAAGAGGAACTCGCCGCTCGGGCTCGAGAAGGGCCGCCGGTCGCCGACCTGGTGGTAGGTCGGCGCGGAGCGGCTGATCTGCATCAGCTCGAGCGAGAAGCGGCCGACCGCCTGTCCGGTGCCGCCGGTGACCCGGCCGGAGACGCTGCCCTTCTGGTGCAGGATCAGGTCCAGGTCGGCGCGCCCGGCCTCGACCCTCGGCTGGGAGGTCCGGGAGTAGCCGTCGGCCTCCGCGGAGACGGTGTAGACCCCGTCCGGGAGGCCGCGGATCTCGAAGCGTCCGTCGGGGCCGGAGCTGCCGTTGGAGGTGATCAGCGGCCGCGGCCGGCTGCGCGAGACCGAGACCAGGGCGTCCGCCACCGGCATGCCGGCCTCGTCGCGGACGACGCCGCCGAGGGTCTGCTCGGAGCCGAGCTCGATGTTCTTGTCGACGCGGCTCTGTTCGCCGGCGAAGACCACGGCGCTCTCGATGTAGTCGGCGTAACCCTCGTGGGTCGCCACCAGCTTCCAGACCCCCGCGGTCAAGCGCTTGACCTCGTAGCTGCCGTCGGGGGCCGCCACGACCTCGATCCGGCGGCCGGTGGCCAGGTCGCGCTCGGGGTCGCCGCTGCCGAAGGCGTCGTTGCCGCGCATCTGGAGCTGGATCGTGGCCGCGAGCGGGTTGCCGCCCGAGTCCTGGACCCGGCCGGCGAGGATGAAGCCGGCCCGGAGCACGACCACGTCGATGGTCTGCTCCTCGGGCATGGCGGTGACCACCTGGCCGTGGGCGCCGGCGTACTCGCGGTGGTGGACCCAGGTCTCGAACTGGGTGTCCACGGGCAGGTTGTCGAACCAGTAGCGGCCTTCCTTGTTGGTCCGCTTGGTGTAGACCAGGATGTCGTCGCCGCTGCGGCCGCCGAAGAAGCGCTCCTCGGGCTTGAGCAGCTCCTTGAAGGTGACCGTGGCGTCGCGGACCGGCAGGTTCTGGTCGTCCATGACCAGCCCGAAGATGGTGCCGGAGCGGGTCTCGCCCGGGGCGCGGACCTCGGTCCGGCCGGGGTTGCGCAGGGTCTCCCGGTCGCCCGGGCGGACCTCCAGCTGGGCCGCGGCGGCCGCCGCCTCCGGCCTCTCCGGATCTTCCGGGCCGGCGCTGTGCTCGGTGCCGCCGTTCCCGGGCGGCACAGGATCGGGGGTCGGGTCCTGGAGCAGGAGGAAACCGACCGCGGCGACGACGATGACGCCGAGGCCGAGGAACAGGATTCCCGAGGAACCGCTCTTGCGGGTGTTGGAGGTGGCCAGCATGGACAGAGGGGCAGACCCTTTGGTCGGCTTGAAGGGCCGATTTCTTGCTCTAATTATGGCGTCCCGCCGCGTAGCGGGCTGCCCCGATGCCCTTCCTCCTGCTCCTCCTGGTCCTCAGCGCCCTGGCCATGGCCGCCCAGAGCGGCTTCCAGGCCGCATTCCGGCGCTATTCGCAGCTCCCCGCCCGGAGCGGCCTGACGGGCGCCGAGGCCGCCTCCACCGTCTTGCGAGAAGCGGGCGTGCGGGACGTCCGGGTGGAGCTGGCGAAGGGCCGCCTGAGCGACCACTACGACCCGCGGAACAAGACCCTCAGGCTGTCCCGCGACGTCTTCGCCGGCCGCAGCGTCGCCGCCCTCGGCGTCGCCGCCCACGAGGCCGGGCACGCGCTCCAGCACGCGGGGGGCTACCTGCCGCTGAAGCTGCGCAGCCTGGCGGTGCCGAGCGCCAGCCTCGGCTCCAGCTTGGGCTTCCCGCTGATCTTCCTGGGGTTGATCCTGCACTCCTTCGGCCTGGCGGTGGCGGGCCTGGTGCTCTTCGCCGCGGTGGTGGTCTTCCAGCTGGTCACGCTCCCGGTCGAGTTCGACGCTTCGCGCCGGGCCCAGGCCGTGCTCGCCGGCGCCGGCCTGGTGCAAGGTCCGGAGGAGACCGCCGGGGTCCAGAAGGTGCTTCGAGCCGCCGCCATGACCTACGTCGTCGCCGCGCTCACCGGAGTCGCCCAACTGGTCTACTTCGCCCTGGCCGTCTTCGGCGGTTCGCGGCGCTGAATCGGGGCCGTGGCGCGGACCTATGATGGTCCGTTCTCATGGCTCTGAAGCTCGATCTGACCGGACTCTTCGCCGCCGCCGGGAGCGACGGCGCGCCTTGCCGCGAGGCCTTCGCGGCGGCCCTGCCGCGCGGCGCCGAGGTGCGCGCGGCCCACCTAGAGGCGATGCCGGCCTGGCGCAAGCTGCCCGAGGTCGAGCGCCACCTCCAGGCCTGCCGCGCCCGCGCCCAGGAGGTCAAGGCCCGCGGCGACGTCGACGCCTTCGTGGTGCTCGGCATCGGCGGCTCGGCGCTGGGCAACGCGGCGATGATGGCCGCCCTGGCGCCGGTCTATCAGGAGTGGGCCCCGGCCGAGGGCCAGCCGCGGGTCTTCGTGCTCGACAGCATCGACCCGGACTGGATCGGCGACTTCCTGGAGGCGGTGCCGGCCGAGCGCTGCCACGTCAACGTCATCTCCAAGAGCGGCGGCACGATCGAGACCTCGTCCGAGTTCCTGCTCCTCTACGACGCCATGAAGCGGGCGCTGGGATCCGACGAGGCGGCGCGCGAGCGCTTCACCGTCACCACCGACCCGGAGACCGGCCACTTCCGCTCGCTCTGCGACGAGCTCGGCTTCGTCACCCTCGAGGTGCCGCACGGGGTCGGGGGGCGCTTCTCGGTGCTGTCGCCGGTGGGGCTGTTCACGGCCGAGATGGCCGGCTTGGACACCGATGGCCTGCTGGCCGGCGCCGCGCGGGTCGACCGCAAGCTGGCCGAGTGCGCGCCCGAAGAGGACGCGGCGCTGGCCTACGCGCTGGCGCACGTGCTGCACATGGAGCAGGGGCGGCCGATCCACGTCCACTTCCCCTATGGGCATCGGCTGCGGCTGCTCGCCGACTGGTACAAGCAGCTCTGGGCCGAGTCGCTGGGCAAGCGGCTGGACACCGAGGGCAACGAGGTCAACGTCGGGCCGACGCCGGTCAAGGCGGTCGGGCCGACCGACCAGCACAGCCAGTGCCAGCTCTACGTCGAGGGGCCGGACGACAAGGTCTACACCATGGTGCGGTTGGGGCGGCACGCGCACGAGATCGCGCTGCCGGAGCCCTTCGCCGACTCGCCGGCCTTCGACCACCTACGCGGCAAGACCTTGAACGAGCTGATCGAGGCCGAGCGCCAGGGCACCGAGGTCGCCCTGCTCGACGCCGGCCGGCCGGTGTGCACCATCGAGCTGTGCAAGCTGGACGCCTTCCACGTCGGCCAATACTTCGCCTTCTTCGAGATCGCCACCGCCTACGCCGGCGGGCTGCTGGGCATCGACCCCTTCGACCAGCCCGGGGTCGAGAACGGCAAGAAGGCGGCGCTGGCGCTGATGGGCTGCGCCGGCTTCGAAGAGCTGGCCGCTTCGATCCGGTCCTCCCAGGCGGCGCGCGAGCCCTTCACCCTGGAGTGCTGAGGTGGCGACGCCGGTCTACCTGAGCGGGATCCAGCCCAGCGGGCTGCTGCACCTCGGCAACTACTTCGGCGCCATCCGCCAGCACATCGCCAATCAGGACGAGGCGGGGGAGCACTACTACTTCATCGCCGACTTCCACGCCCTGACCTCGGTCAAGGACGCCGAGGAGCTGCGCAGCTACGTGCGCGAGGTCGCGGTCAGCTACCTGGCGCTGGGCTTGGACCCGGCCAAGTGCGCGCTGTGGCGGCAGTCGGACGTGCCGGAGGTGCTGGAGCTGGCCTGGATGCTCGGCACGGTGGCCGGGATGGGGCTCTTGGAGCGCGCCCACAGCTACAAGGACAAGGTGGCGAAGGGCCTCAAGCCGAGCGTCGGGCTGTTCACCTACCCGGTGCTGATGGCGGCCGACATCCTGGCTTACGACTCGACCCTAGTGCCGGTCGGCAAGGACCAGGTCCAGCACCTGGAGATGACCCAGGACATGGCGGCGAGCTTCAACCACGCCTTCGACGCCGAGGTCTTCGTCCGGCCCGAGCCGCTGCTGGCCAAGTCCGAGGCGATGCAGAAGGTGCCGGGGCTGGACGGGCAGAAGATGTCCAAGTCCTACGGCAACACCATCTGGATGTTCGAGGAGGGCAAGAAGCTCAAGAAGGTGGTCAACCGGATCGTCACCGATTCGCGGCCGCCGGAGGAGCCCAAGGACCCCGAGGGCCTGTTCCTGTTCGACCTGATGGCGCTGTTCCTGCCCGCGGCCGAGGTCGCCGAGTGGAAGGACAAGGTCCGCGCCGGCGGCGAGGGCGCGCCCGGTTACGGTCACCTCAAGGGGGTCATCCGCGAGGCCATGGACGGCTACTTCGCCCCGGCTCGAGAGCGCCGCAAGGAGCTGCTGGCCCACCCCGCCGAGCTCGACCGCGTCCTCGCTGCCGGAGCCGAGAAGGCCCGCGCTCGCGCCACCAAGGTCCTCGACCGCGCCCGCCGCGCCTGCGGCCTGCGCTAAACGGGGTCAGACATCGATTGTTTTGAGAGGTCCGACATCGATTTCCG
>CAYZXS010000021.1:0-64876 GCA_964482495.1 uncultured Planctomycetales bacterium | reverse complement strand
GGACGCGGCGGCGGTTTCGGCCCGACTCCCGGTGGCGGACCCGGGCGCGGCGGCTCGGGCGGCGGCATGGGCGACGCGGCGGTCTTCCGCGCCACCCGAGTCGCGCCCGGCCACCCGGGCTTGAAGGCCCTCGAAACCCCCGCCCCGGAACCAGCCGACTAGACTGGCCCGCACTGGTCCAGAACCTCGGCCTCGCCGCTGGGGTTGTGGGCGGGACGGAGCCTCCGCCATCCGGCCGGGGGTCCCTCTTCCCCTTCCTCTGAACGGAGCGAGCATGAGCAACATCCTGGCAATCCTCCTCCTCGGACTGAATGTCCAAGGAGACCCCCTGCAGGAACTGACCGACATCGTGACTCAGGCCCAGAAGGTCCAGAGCTACGGCTTCGAGGTCCAGACCACCAGCCAGGGCGGCTTCGGCCGTCGCGGCGGATCCACGGCTCCCGCCGCGCCGCTGCTGGGCAGCTGGCAGAAGGGCAAGCCGACCCGCCTCGAGAGCGGCGGTTCGGTCGCCTTCCGCGATGACCAGCGGGCGGTCTACCAGGACTCCGCGGGCGCCTGGAAGCCCCTCGACCCGCGCGCCATGATGCGCGGCGGCCGGGGCGGCGGCGGCGCAGGCCGGCCGGGCGGTGAGGCGGGCGAGCGTCCGCCCCGCGAGGAAGGCGAAGGCGAGCGCCCGCCCCGCGGCGAAGGCGGCCAAGGCGGAGGCCAAGGCGGCAACCGCCAGATGGATCCCGAACGGGCGGCCATGTTCAGCCGGCTCGCCCTGCTGCGCGCGCGCCTGCCGCACGCCATGCTCGCTGACCTGCAAGGCGGCGTCGCCGAGGTGACGGTGGAGGAGGCCGAGGGCAGCAAGACCTTCCGCGGCAAGCTCAGCCCCGAAACCGCCGCCAAGCTCTCCGGCTCCAGCTTCGGAGGACGAGGTGGCCGCGGCGGCGGCGGCGGCGGCTTCGGCGGCGGCGGGCCCGAGCTCGAGCACAGCGGCAGCTTCTCGGTCGTGGTCGGCGCGGACGGCATGATCCAGTCCTTCGAGATCGAGACCAGCAGCAGCGGCAGCTTCCGCGACCGGGAGATCAAGATGGGCCGCAAGTCCGCGGTCTCGATCTCGGCCGTCAACAAGACCGAGGTCGAGGTCCCCGAGGAGGCGGCGGCGGCGCTGACGGCGCCGGTCGAGTCCGAGGACGACATCTTCTAGACCGCGCGGCGGCCGGCGGGGCGGGGAGGGCTGGCATCCTCCCCGCCCTTTGCTTATTCCTGTACCCGGATCCATGCCCGCCCTCCGCCCGCCCGGCTCCGCGAAGCGCATCGCCTCGGTCTTCCTGCTGCCCGATTGCGACATGGGCTGCGCCTTCTGCGCCAGCGAGACGGGCTTCGACACCGCCAGCTTCGAGGGCGCCGCCGAGCTGCTGGAGCGCCTGCGTCGGGCCGGTTACCGCAACGTCGTGCTCGGCGGCGGCGAGCCCTTCCTGTGGCCGCACGACCTCGAGCGGCTCGGCCGCCGCGCCCGCGAGCTGGGCTTCCTGGTGCAGGTCGGCAGCAACGGCCTGGCGCCGCCGCCGGGCTTCGCCGCCTTCGACTGGGTCGACCGCTACCTGCTGCCGCTCGAGGCCGCCGACGCCGTCCTGCACGACCAGCTCCGGTCCGCCCCCGGCGGCCACTTCCATCGCCTGATGGCGGGAATCGGCGAGCTGGCCGCCAGCGGCAAGGAGCTGACCATCGGCACCGTGGTGACCCGGCGCAACCTCGACGCCCTCGGCGCCGTCGCCCGGCTGCTCCAGCGGCTGCGGGCGGAGGGCCTGGAGCTGCACGCTTGGCACCTGTACCGCTTCCTGCCGGTCGGCCGCGGCGGCGCGGTCCGCGGTCACGACCTCGCGGTGGACTCGACGGAATACCGCCGGGCGGTCGAGCAGGTGCGGGCGCCGGGCCTCGGGTTTCCGGTCTACCGCCGGGACGACATGCTGCGCTCGAGCACCGTGGAGTTCTTCTGGTTCGAGGGCGGGGAGCTCAAGACGGGCTCGACCAGCGGCCCCGCGGCCGCCGCAGGATGAGCACCCGGTGGCTGAAGCGGCGCCGAGGGGCCAGCGACAAGGCCTCGCGGGCGCCGTCGCCGAGCAGGTAGCCGAGGCAGCGCGCCGCGCTGGCCTCGTCTGGGAAGCGGAGCTCGGTCTCGACCTCCTCGACCGGCTCGAAGCCCGCGGCCGCCGCCCAGCCCGGTCCGCGGCCTCCTTCCAGGGCGTCGAAGGCGCAGCCGCCGGCGTTCTCGAGCAGCCAGAGGGCCCCGTCAGGCCGCAGCACCCGGTCGCAACTCAGGATCACCGCCGCCCGCCGTCCGACCGGCAAGTCGCCGAGCACCCAGGTGGCCACCGCGGCGTCGAAGCTCTGGTCCGGGAAGGGCAGCCGCTCGCCTCGGCCGCGCACCAGCTCCATGCCCGGCCGTCCCCGCCAAGCGCCCCGCGCCAGGCCGACCATCGCCGGCTCGGGATCCAGGCCGATCCACGACCCGGCGCCGTCCGCCAAGGCCGGCCCGAAGCGGCCGGTGCCGCAGCCCAGCTCCAGCACCCGCCGGTCCACGAAGCCGGCCCGGCGCCGCAGCGCCGCCGCCACCACGCCGTCCGGGTCCTCGGCGCGGGCGAAGGCGTCGAAGAGCTCGGGGGCTTCGCGGTAGGCCCGGCGCCAGCCGCTCACTCGCGTCCGTCCGGGTGGCAGGTGTAACAGGCCGGGCTCGACCAGACGTAGCCGCTGACGCCGTCGTGCTCGTCGTCCATCTCCGACTTGCGGTGGGCGTGGCAGTGGGTGCAGGAGAAGTCGGCGTAGTTGCTGCTGTTCAGGTGGCAGCGGTTGCAGTTGAAGCCCTTGTGCTTGCCGCTGGTGATCGGGAAGTCGTGGTCGAAGGTGCCGTTCCTCCAGCGCACCGTGTCGTGGCAGTCCTCGCAGGTCGTGGGGAAGCCGGCCGCGATGTGGTTCGGGTTGGTGGTCGCCTGGTAGTCGTCGAGGTGGCAATTGACGCAGCCGCTGGCGATCCCAGCGTGGTCGAAGTTGGCGTCGCGCCAGTTGCGGGTGCTGTGGCAGTCCTCGCAGGTGGTCGGGATGCCCAGCGCCTGGTGGTCCGGGTCGGTGGTGGCCTGATAGTCAGCCAGGTGGCAGCTCACGCAGCTGCCGCTGAGCACCGAGTGGTCCATGTCGGCCGGCTTCCAGCCGCGGGTGGTGTGGCACTGGCGGCAGGCGGTCGGCAGGTTGAGGGCGACGTGGTCCGGATCCGCGGCGCCGGTGTACTCGGCCGAGTGGCAGGAGAAGCAGGCCGGGTCGGTGCCGGCGTAGACCCCGCCGCTGTGGCAGGACTTGCAGCTGGCGGAGCCGTGGGCGCCGGTCAGCGGCCACCAGCCGTGGTTGAAGGCGGCGCCGCCCCAGCTCGTCGAGATGTGGCAGCGGTCGCAGCCGTCAGTCCAGCCCTGCGCCAGGTGGTCCGGGTCCTTGGCGCGCGCCAGGTCGTCGCGGTGGCAGCTCAGGCACTCGGTGTCGGTGGGCACGAAGACCCCGAGCTCGGCCGCAGGGTGGCAGGCGCGGCAGGCGGTCGCGGCGTGGGCTCCCATCAGCGGGAAGCGGGTCTTGGCGTGCTCGGAGATCCGTCCCCGCGGCCGCCAGTCAGGCTGCTCGTGGCAGTCCTCGCAATTGGTGCCGAGCTGGCCGAGGTGCACGTCCTCGTGGCAGCCGCCGCAGCCGCGGGCGGCGAAGTCGGCCGCCGGGCCGCGGTCGTTGTGACAGCGCAGGCACTGGGCCGCGGCGTGGGCGCCTTCGAGCGGGTAGCCGGTCTCGGCGGCGTGGTCGAAGGCGAAGTCGTCGCGGATCTCCTGCCAGCCCTGGCCGGTGTGGCAAAGCGAGCAGTCGGCCGGGAACTTGTCGTGCGGGATCACCGGGCCGAGGCCGTCCCACCAGCCTTGCGGCGGGACGTCTTCACGGCCGCGGACGCAGGCGAGGGTCGTGAGCAGCGCCAGGCCCAGGGTCAGGAGCGGGCGGGCCAGCGGCGCCAGGCGGCGGATGCGGAGCGGGGTTGCCATGTCTAGAACCGGTGCTGGAGGTAGAAGCCGAGGGTCGTGGAGTCGATCTCGTCGCCGAGGCGCTGTTCGAGGTAGCTCGAGCAGGACCAGCCGGTGCCGCCGTAGAGATCCCAGGAGAGCTCGAGGGCGTGCTGGAGCAGCTCCTCCTGATCGCCGACGAAGTCCTCCTGGCTGAATTGAGCGCTCTCCCAGGAGATCCGCCAGGAGCCCAGGCCGGTGGCCCAGTCGGCGTCGAGGCGCAGCCCCGTGACCGAGCTGAACTGGCCCTGGTTGGTGAACAAAGCGGCGCCGAGGTTGCCGTTCGCGAACAGCGGCCCGCGCCAGTCCATCCGCAGCTGTCCGCCGCCGCCGCTGTCGTCCTCGTCGCTCCAGGAGTCGACCCGCCCCGACAGGCGGAGATCGGCGTTGAGCCGTTTCCAGGCCGAGAGGTCGATCCGGTCGGTCTGGTTGTCCGACAGCTGCGCCAGCGTGATCTGGCTGATCTGCAGCCGCAGCAGCTGCGGGAAGCGGATCCGCGAGTAGCCCAGCCGCACCCCGTCGCCGCCCTCCGCCCGCCAGCCGAGGCTGCTGAAGAGCTGGGTCAGCTCGGCGCCGGAGGACTTGGCGGTGTCCTCGCTGCCGTAGAGGTCGACCCAGGCGGTCGAGTAGAAGTTCAGGCCGGCCGGCGGCGACCAGCTCAGCTTGGCCAGGAACAGGTCGCGGTCGGCGCTGCCGCGGTGCCAGGTCTTCTGGAAGCCGGCGCCGGCGCGCAGCTCGCGGCGCTCGCCGCTGGTGTGGGACCAGTAGAGGGAGGTCTGCAGGTCCTTGCCGGTGGCGTAGTCGGAGTCCAGCTCGGGCAGGTAGCCGAAGCTGGCGCCGAAGGTGTTGGCCGGCGACAGCCGGGCGCTGAAATCGGCGCCGTCGGCGACCCCGAACTCCGGGAACTCGCGGTGCAGGAAGCGGCCGAACTCCCAGCGCCGCGGGGCGTGGCGGTCGCCGCCCACCGACCAGGAGAGCCGGTCCAGGCGCAGCCCGGTCTCGCTCTCGTCGGGGTAGCCGGGGTTGGAGTCGGCGCGGTGGTTGACCTCGAAGTCGATGCGCAGCTCGCCGCCGCGGCCGAAGGGGTTGCGGGCGTCCAGGTCGGCGCCGCTGCGGGCGTAGAGGTAGCTCCGGTCGTCGTCGCTGCCGCGGTCGGTGGTGTGGTCGACGCTGCTGAAGAAGCGGCCGCTCCACTCGACCGGGCGCTGCTCGGGCTTGCGGCCCTGGGACTTCGCCAGCAGCGGCATGTCCTGGGTCCACTCGTCCGGCGGCCGCGACCAGGGCGCGTGCGCCGGGGGCTGGCCGGGAGCCTCGCCGCCGGGTTCCTGGATGCGGTCGGCGGGCACGAAGGCCTCGGCCCGGGCGCCGATGTCGACCGCCGCTGCCGGGTCGTTCAGGCGCACCGTGGCGTCGCGGGCGCCGACCTGCTCGACCCGGCCCTCGAGGACCGCGGCGCCGAGCGGGTGCAGCCGGACCCGGTCGCCGGGCTGCAGGCCGGCGTCGTTGCCGCGGTCGAGGGTGGCGAGGCCGGGGCTGGAGGCGGTCACGCGGGCCTCGACCCGGCGCATGCCGGGGTCCTGGGCCGCGACGGGCGAGAGGGCCGCGACGCCGAGCAGCGCCGCGAGCAGAGCGGGGAGGGGGAGGGGAAGGAGCCTCATCGGGAGCGGTCCTCGAAGCCGAAGCCGTGGCAGTCCTGGCAGCGGGTGCCGAGCGGCTTGTAGCGCACCGCTTCGCCGCCGCCGGCCAGGGGCCAGGGCTTGTGGCAGCGGGCGCAGTCGAGCGCGGCGTGATTGGCGTCGAGCGGGAAGCGGGAGTCGGTCTGGTGGTCGAAGCGCGGCTGGCGGAAGTCCTGCTCGTCGTGGCAGCGGGCGCAGTCGGTGCGGCCGGCGGCGGCGAACTGGCCGACGTGCGGGTCGGCGTGGCAGTCGTCGCAGGCCTGGCCGCGGGCGAAGCCGTGACGGCGGCCGAGGGCGTCGGCCTGCGCCAAGGGAGCGTGGCAGCCGTTGCAGGAGGCCTGCGCGTGCTTGCCGGCGAGCGCGTAGCCGGTCCACCGGCCGTGGTCGAAGCCGGCCAGGGTCAGCGACCGGAAGGACACCGGCTGGTGGCAGCGGGCGCATCCTCGGCGGCCGTCGACCTCGGCGGGCTGGCCGGCGCGGTCGAAGAGGCCGAGGTGGGGGTCCGGGTGGCAGCTGACGCAGCGGTCCGCCGGGCCGGAGAAACGGTCGGCGACGCGGCCAAGGCTCCGGGTACCGGCCGCGGGCGCCGGGTCGCGGCCATGGCAGGCTTCGCAGCCGCTCTGGGCGTGGGCCCCGGCCAGCGCGAAGTCGGTCCAGGCGCCGTGATCGAAGGCGCCCGGGCGGAGCTCGCGGAAGACCTCGCTGTCGTGGCAGCGATCGCAGCCGGCGCGGCCGTCCAAGAGGGCCGGCAGGCCTTCGGCGTCGAAGGCCCCGGCGTGCACGTCCTCGTGGCAGCTGGAGCAGGCGCGCGGGTCGCCGTCGACGGTGTCGGCGACGAAGGCGAAGCTGCGGCCGGCGGCATCCGGCTCCGGGAGCGCCGGGTGGCAGCTGCGGCAGTCCGCCCGCAGGTGGGCCCCCTCCAGGCCGAAGTCGGTCCAGCGACCGTGCTCGAAGCGGCCCTCCAGCGCCGGCGCGAAGCGCTCGGTGCCGTGGCAGCGGCCGCACTCGCCCTGCTCAGCAGGAGGCAGGGCGGCGGTCGGTGCCTGGAAGGCGCCGCGGTGTGCGTCGTCATGGCAGTCCTCGCAGCGGCCCTCGGTGTCGCGGAAGCGCCGCGGCGCGTCTGGCGGCGGGTCGGGGTGGCAGCCGCGGCACTCCGCCTCGAGGTGGGCGCCGGTCAGCGCGAAGCCGGTCCGCTCGTGGCGTTCGGCATCGAAGTCGGGCGGGGCCCAGGTCGTCTCCAGGTGGCAGTCCAGGCATCCGCCGCCGAAGGGGCCGCCGGCGAACTGGCCGCGGTGCGGGTCCTGATGGCAGGCGCCGCAGTCCTGCGCTGCGCGCCCCGGGAAGCGGGCGCCCCAGCCCACGCCCTCGGCCGCTGGCTGGTGGCAGGCCCGGCAGTCCTGCTCGGCGTGCGGCGGCGACAAGGGGAAGCCGCTCAGGCCGTGCCGCTCGCGGGGAAGCTCGGCGCCGGCGAAGGCGGGACCCTCGACCGGGTGGCAGCCGGCGCAGCTCTCGGCCTCCGATTGGCCCTGCTCTCGCGCCGCGGCGCGCAGGAAGCGGGGAGCGTGCGGCGACGCGTGGCAGTCCAGACACCGGCGCCAGGACTCCTCCGGCACGCCCCGGTCCAAGGCCTCGACCGACTGCAGGCTGTCCTGCGGGTGGCAGGCCTTGCAGGCCTGGCCGGCGTGGCCGCCGACCAAGGGGAAGCGCTCATCGTGCTCGAACACCGCTACCTGCTCGAAGGGCCGCTCCTGTCCGTGGCAGTCCTCGCAAGCGCGCCGCATCGCGCCGCGGTGCGGGTCCTCGTGGCAGCTCTCGCAGGCCTGCTCCTGGTCGAGGAAGCGCGACCTCCCCTCCGGCATCAGCCCGAGCTGGGCGTCCGGGTGGCAGCGGTCGCAGGCGAGCTCGACGTGGGCGCCGACGAGCCGGAACTCGGCCACGGCGTGGTCGAAGCCGAGCCGGTCGGCGCCGGCCCGCTCGAAGCTGTCGTCCGAGATCAGCGGGAAGGCGTCGCCGAGGTGCTCGAGGTGGCAGCGGCCGCAGTCCTCCACCGGCGGCTGCACCAGGCTCCCGTGCAGGCCGCTGCCCTGCTCCAACTGGCGGGCGATCGCCTCGTGGCAGCGCAGGCAGGCGCCGGCCATGCCGCCCGCCTCGTCGCCGTGGCACTCCGCGCAACCCCGGCGGCTGCGCAGCTCCTTGAGCTGGGCGTGGGTCGGGTGGACCGGGCCCGGAGAGGTGTTCCGGCGCAGGTCGATGAAGGCCAGCAGCGCCACCGCCGCGAGGCTCGCCAGGCTCAGCCACAGGCGCGGATCGCGCAGCCTCACCGCCCCAGCGCTCCCGGCAAGTCGGCGTACTTCAGCGCCGTGAAGACGTGGGTGGCGATCAGCAGCACCATCAGCAAGGCGATCCAGCGGTGCAGGTAGCGCCAGCTCGCCAGCAGCCCGCGCAGGTCCTCGAAGTGCGAGGCCATCAGCGAGGTCCGGTGGGCTCGGCGCGCCAGGGTCTTGAGCTTGCGGATCTGGCTCTCGGGGATGTCCCGCTGCTTGCCCTCCACCCGCAGCCGGGCGAGCGCCCGCCGCAGGCTCCGCTGCCCCGCGATCAGGGCGTAGAGCCTGCCGAAGAAGGACCGCTCCCAGCGTTGATGGCGCACCAGCTCTTCGATCTCCGACCGCACCTGCTCGCCGAATCCGCGGTGGGTCTGGTCCCAGGCGGCGGAGAGGGCGGCGAGCTGGGACTCCACCTCATCAAGCGCCAATTCGCGTCCGTTCGCCGCACGCGGCACGAAAGAATAGAGGTACCGGCCCATGGCGCCAGTGCCGACCAGGACCGCCAGGCAGGCCAGGGCGTGGCCGCCGACCGTCTGGCGCGGGTCCAGCGCCGCGTGCAGCAGCGCCAGCACGAAGGCCAGGATGCCGGTGGCGACGTGGCTGGTCATCCACGCCTGGAGCGATCCGAAGCGCAGCGGCAGCCTCGGGTTGCGCCGCAGCAGGTAGCTCAGGTTGAGCAGGATCAGGGCCGTCGAGCCGACCCCGAAGGCCAGACCGGCGCCCCTCGAGGGCCGCAGCAAGCCGTGCAGCCCGTGCGGGGCGCGGCCGGCGGGGTCGAGCTGGTAGTAGCCGAGGAAGTAGCCGACCCAGGCCAGCGCAGCCAGGGTCAGCACCAGGCCTGTCGCGAGCGCGCCCAGCAGCCCGGGGCCCTGGTCGACCACCGGCGCCGGCACCTTCCGGTCCTCGGGCGCGAAGGAGACGCCGCTGGCCTCGAGCAGCGGGTAGGGCGGCACGCCGCCGACCATGACGAAGACGGCGTCGTTGGCGAGCTCGATCTCGCGAGCCTGCTCGCCGCGGCCGGCCACGAGCACGACTTGGTCCGGCAGGATGCCGCGGACCTGGGAGTCGAACTCGACGCGGACGCTGCCCTTGGCCGCCGCCTGCTCGATGCGCGCCTCGTTGCGCGCCTTGAGGCGGAAGAAGGCCGACTTGCGGTAGGACAGCGTGACCTCGTTGCCGGGCTGCTCGGCGAGGCCGACGGCCGCCTCGATGGCGCTGTCGCCGCCGCCCACCACCAGCAGCTTGCGGCCGCGGTAGGAATTGGCGTCCTGCAGCGCGTAGGCGACCTTCGGCAGGGTCTCGCCCGGCACCCCGAGCCTGCGCGGCGTTCCGCGGCGGCCGAGGGCCAGGCAGACGCAGCGCGCCCGGTGCTCGCCCGCGGTGGTCCGGACCCGGTAGCCGACCCCGTCGACTGGTTCGACCCCCAGCAGCTCCTCTCCGGTGCGCAGCGGCAGCTCCTGCTCCGCCGCGACGCGCTCCCAGAGCTCGACCAGCTCCTCCTTGCGGTAGCTGGTGCGGGTCAGCTTGCCGTGCAGCGGCAGCTCGACCGGCTGGGTCATGACCAGCTTGTTGCGCGGGTACTTGGCGACCGTGCCGCCGATCGTGTCCTCCTGCTCGAGCAGGCGGAAGCGCAGCCCTTGGCGCTTGGCCTCCAGGGCGCAGGCCAGGCCGGCGGGCCCGGCGCCGACGATGCACAGGTCGAGCCAGCCGTCGTCGCCGGCAGGGGCGGGGGACTCCCGGCAGCGGCGCGCGGCTTCGTGGGCCACCGCGCTGCCGTGGCCGATCGCGGTCCGGACCAAGGCGTAGCCGGTGACTTCCCCGGCCAAGAACAAGCCTGGCGTCCCGGCCGCTTCGAGGCTCTCCGTCAGCGCAGGGATGTCGCGACGCTCCTCCAGGTCGCCCAGGGTCAAGGCGATGCCGCCCACCGGGCACTCGGCGGCGCAGAGGCCGTGGCCGACGCAGCGGGCGCCGTGCACCACCAGGGCTTGGCCGTGCAGGATCTCGAGCACGCCCTCCTCTGGGCAGGCGGCGACGCAGGTGCCGCAGCCGATGCAGCGGCTCAGGTCGACGTGGGGGAACTGCAGCCGGGCGCGGTGGCTGCCCTTGCGCTTGGCCTGCTTCCGCTCCTCCAGGCCGCGCTCGAGCCGGCGCATCTCCAGGCGCCGCGCAGCGGTGGCGGCGAGGGCCACAGCCAGGCCAAGGGCGACGACGACCAGCGGGAACAGGTTCATGGCGTGCAGGGGAGGGGGGCTCCGCGGAGCCATTCTCCACGCGACGATGCGGGACGAACACTGCCAGAGGCTGGTTCTGGCTCGACACCCTGCGGCCCCAAGTGGTGGCGGTAGCGCAGGTTCGGCCCGAGTATATCCGGAATCCTACCGGTTCGCGCTCCGCTCCCTCCGGACCCTAGGATGGAGCCGGATTCCCCACCATGCAGCAATCCCTGATGCGTCTCCTCTCGCCCTTGGCGGCTTCCCTGGCGCTGCTCTTGAGCCCCGGTCCGGCCCAGGAGCCGGAGATCCAGCCCGACGAAGTCCAGGCCGAGGTCCACGCCGCCCCGCCGCCGCCCGCCCTGCGCGTGCTGTTCCTCGGCAACAGCTACACGGAGCAGAACAAGCTCCCGCGGGCCGTCCAGGCGCTTGCGGCCTCCGCCCGGTTGCCGCTGGAGATCGAGGTCGAGTCGCGCACCCCCGGCGGCTGCACCTTCGAGCGTCACTGGATCGCGGGCCGCTCGGTCGATCTCATCCGGGAGGGCGGGTGGGACGTGGTCGTGCTCCAGGAGCAGAGCCGGCTCCCGCTGACCGACCCGCTGCTGATGCACCGCAACGGCAAGAAGCTGATCGCCGAAGCGCGCAAGGCTGGCGCCAGGCCGCTCCTGTTCATGACCTGGGCCCGGCGCGGCGAGCTGGAGATGACCGAAGGTCTGGAGGCCGCCTACCGCGGCTTGGCCAAGCAGGCCGGCGCCGAGGTGGCCCCGGTCGGGTTGGCGTGGCGGGAGGCCCTCGAGGAGAAGCCGCACTGGGAGTTGCACCGTCCCGACGGCTCGCACCCGAATCAGCGCGGCACCTACCTCGCGGCTTGCGTGCTGCTGGGCTGGATCGCGGACGTCGATCCGCGCAGCCTCGGCGACGTCGGCCTGCGCGAGCTGGTGGCGGAGGAGATGGTCTTCCTCCACGCCGTCGCCGCCCGCTACATCCCGCCGGCGGCGGTGCTGCCGATCCCGGCGGAGCTCGAGGCCGCCTCGGTCGGGCCGACCCGGGTCACCCTCAAGTGGCGGCGCTTCGAGAGCCGTCCCGACGGGCTGCGCGTGCAGCGACGGCTCGCGACGGAGGAGGAGGCGCCCTACACCGTCGTGGCCGAGGTCGCCGGCAACGCCACTCGGCACACGGATAGCCACCTGGAGCCCGATACCGCCTACGAGTACCGCTTCCTGCCGGTCCACGAGGAGAAGCGCCTGGCGCTGAAGGCCAGCGGCGCCGAGCGCAAGCTCAAGCTGCCCGTGGAGGACGAGCTCCGCGCGAGCTGCCGGCTGGAGCTGGCGGCCGAGGGCGGCCCCGTGCTCTGGCAGATCGGCGAGCACCGCCTCGAGGTCGAACCGGGAGCCCCAGCGTTCTTGCAGCTCCCCGCCGGCGCGGGCGCCGTCGAAGGGACGGCCGCCGTGACGGGCGGCGTGGCGGCCACCGGCTTCGCGCGCCTGGTCCCCTCGGAGCGGACGATGCGCGCGATCCCGCCGCTGCGGGTCCTGACCGAACCGGCGCGGCAGCGGCCCTAGTCGGCCGCGGCGCCGAGGCGCTTGAGATCGACGTCGCGGAAGCGCACCGGGTCGTTGTGGCCGGCGAAGCCGAAGTGGCCGCGCGTCCGCCGCCGGCCGGGGTGCTCCCGCCCGCTCATCGGCTCCTCGATGGCGCCGAGGTCGGCCTCGGTGATGACGCTGCCGTTGAGCTCCACCCGCACGGTCGAGCCCTCGACGACGACCTCTTGGAAGTTCCACTCGCCGACCGGCCGCAGGTAGCCGCGCGCCGCCGGCGCCATGCCGTAGGCGGAGCCGTGGAACTGGTAGGGCTTCAGCCCGGCGTACTTCTCGGCGGTGTTGTCCAGCACCTGCAGCTCGCACATGCCGACGTAGGCGGTGTCGCCCGCGCCCGGGTAGCGGATCGCCAGGCCGTTGTTGCCGCCGGGGGGGAGCTGGAACTGGATCCGGGCGGCGAAGTCGTCGTACTCCTCGACGGTGTAGATGGTGCCGCCGCGGCCGGGGCGGCACTGCAGGGCGCCGTCATCGACCATGTAGTCGTCGGTCGGGCCCGCCCAGCCGCTGAAGTCGCGGCCGTTGAAGGCGGGCTGGAAGCCGTCGGCGCCGTTCTCCGCCAGGACGGCGTTGGCCTCGTCCGCGGTCAGCTCGCGGATGGCGAGCTTGCGGAAGCGGATCTCGCCGCCGTGGGTCTGGAGCTGGATCGGGCCGCGCGCCGGCAGGGGGCGGCTCCGGTCCCAGAAGTTCTCGAGCGGCGTGTGGTCCACCGTGAGCTGGCCGTTCAGCCACACCGAGACCCGCGCCCCGGTCATCAGGATCCTGACCGCGTTCCATTCACCGAAGGGGCGGTCGGCCAGGACCAGCGGGTGGCGCGCGTAGCGCTGGTTGTTCCACAGTCCGCCGGAGCCCTTGTCGGCGCCGATGTCCCACTTGCCGCCAGCCTCGGTGGTGTCCCAGATCTGGACCTGCGGGGTGGCCTTGAGGTAGATGCCGCTGTCGGCTTGGGCGACGGTGCGGTACTCGAGCAGCAGCTCGAAGTCGCCGTAGTCTCTCGCGGTGGTCAGGAAGACGCCGTGGCCGTCGTTGATGATCTCGCCCTCCGCCGCCCGCCAGTGCTGGGCGACGTCGGCGTCCCACTCGGCCTGCTTGGCGGCGCGTTCTTCGGGTGTCCAGGTGGCCTCGGCGCCGGGGGCGAGGTGCGGGCGGCCGCGCCAGCCGTCGAGGGTGGCGCCGTCGAACAGCGGCGTGAAGCCGAGGGGCGCGTCTTGCGGCGCGGCGGGGGCGAGGAGCAGGGTGAGGCTGGCGAGGAGCATGTCCAGTGGGCGGCAGGGCCGCGGCTCAGCGTAGCGCTTCCTCGGCCGGCTTCGGGGTCGGCATGGCGGCGCCCGTTCGCTGGCGCCACTCCGCCAGGGCGGCGCGGAGTTCGCCGGTCAGCTGCTGGTGCTTCCCGGCCAGGTTCCGCTGTTCGCCGATGTCTTCCTGCAGATCGTAGAGCTCGGCCTCGCCGGTCTCGAAGCGCTCGATCAGCTTCCAGCGTCCGCGCCGGATCGCCGCGGACGGGGTGCAGCGCCAACTGCCCCGCTTGGCGGACGCCTCGAGATAGACGGGCATGTGCCAGACCAGGTCGCGCGCCGCGAGCCGCTGCCGCTCGCCGCGCAGGAGCGGCGTCAGATCGACGCCGTCCAGCTCTTGCCCGATGGCCGGCTCCAGACCCGCCGCCGCCAGGAGGGTGGGGTAGAGGTCGACGGTCGTGATCGGCTCAGCGCTGACGGCGCCCGGCGCGATCACTCCGGGCCAGGAGATGAGCAGCGGCACGCGGATGCCGCCCTCTTCCAGCATGCCTTTGCCGCCCCGCAGCGGCGCGTTGTCGGTGATCTCGGCGCCGCCGTCGATCCCGGCGGCTCGGTAGCCGCCGAGGCCGCCGTTGTCGGAGCTGAAGATCACCAGGGTGCGCTGGCGGAGGCCGCAGCGGTCGAGGGCGTCGAGGATGCGGCCAACGGACCGGTCGAGGTGTTCGACCATCGCCGCGTACTCGGGGTGGTCATGACCGCCGGCCGCCGGCCGCTCCCGGTAGCGCTCCGTGGTCGCCGCCGGGGCCTGGATCGGCGTGTGCACCGCGAAGTGGGGGAGATAGAGCAAGAAGGGGCGATCCGCGTTGGCCTCGATCCAGCGCACGGCCTCCTCGGTCAACCGGTCGGTGAGGTATTCGCCCTCGGGCGCGTCCTCGAGGCCGGGCGGCGGTGGCGCCTGGCCGCGGCGATAGGGCGCGTGGTGGCTCGGCGGATGGCCGCGGTGGTCGCCGCCGAGGTTGAAGGAGAAGCCCTGCGCTTCGGGGCCGGTGCCCGGTCCGGCGCCGAGGTGCCACTTGCCGAGGTGGGCGGTCTGATAGCCGGCCTGCTGCAGCCGCTCGGCGAAGGTGAGGAAATCGCCGCCGAGTTCCGTCAGGTTCGGTGCCGGCACCAGCCGCCGGAATTCCTCCTTGCCGCGGGCCGGGTTGCCGACGGTATAGACCCCCGTCCGCGGCGCCGCCAGGCCGCTGAGCAAGGCCGCCCGGGTCGGGGCGCAGTTCGGCGCCGCGGCGTAGGCGTCAGTGAAGCGCATCCCGCCCTCGGCGAGGGCGTCGAGCGCCGGCGTGAGGTAATAGCCGCTGCCCTGGCAGCCGAGGTCGGTCCAGCCGAGGTCATCGGCGAGGATGAGGACGATGTTCGGCGGCGCCGAGTCGTGGTCCGGGGCACCGGCCATGGGAGCGGGCGGCGCCTGCGGCGAGCACAGGGTCGAGTTGGCGAACAGCAGCGCCGAGAGCAGGAGGACCATGGTCCCAGGCTAGCGGCGATCGTCGCCGCGCGGACCATTCCCGCGAGGCCAGGGGGAGCGTAGGCTGGAGCGGATGCCGGCCGCCAGCCGCAGCTTGACCGTCCTCCTCGGGATCGTGGCCACGATTCTGATGGGGTGGGTGCTCCACGTCGGTGCCGGGATCCTGCAGCCGCTCGTGATCGCCCTGCTGCTGACGAACATCCTGCAGCCGGTGGTGAGGCGGCTTTCCCGCTGGCATATTCCGCCGCCGGTGACCGTGCTGCTGCTCACGGTGCTCGTCTTCATCGGCCTGGCGCAGGCCGGGATGCTGCTCCAGACCAACCTCGAGCGGATCCTCACCAGCAGCGCCGAAGGCCCCAAGGACCCAATCCTCCCTCACCTCCCCGGCCAGGACGGTGACCAGGCGGAAGGGGGCCCCGGAGAGGACGAGGCAGCCGTCGGAGGCTCTGAAGGCGCCGGAGGCGAGGGCTCCGGCCAGGAGCCGGGCGAGGCGGGCGCGCAAGCTCAGCCGGCTTCGCCGGGCGGGAGCGCGGAGCTCGCGACCGGTCCGGAAGAGCCGCCGCCTGGCTGGCCAGGCGTGGTCGAGGGCATCAAGGTCGTGCTCCGGGACAAGGAGACCGGGGAACTCAACACCGTCGCCACCATGGTCGCCAGCGGCCTGGATCAGATCGACCCGCAGGAGCTGGCCACCTCGCTGCTCGGCAGTGGCCTCGGCTTCACGCGCGGCCTCGTCCTGGTCATGGTCTACATGATCTTCATCTTCGCCGAGCAGGCGGTCTTCAAGCGCAAGATCCTCGCGATCGCCGGCCGCCGGCGCGGCGACGCCGCGGAGATCCTCGACACCATCGCCATCGGGATCCAGCGCTACCTGAGCGTCAAGACCCTGGTCTCGCTCCTCACCGGGGCCATTGCCTATATCCTCTTGGTCGTGCTCGGGGTGCAGTACGCGCTCCTGTTCGGCCTGCTGACCTTCCTGCTGAATTTCATCCCGACCTTCGGCAGCATCCTGGCCGGGATCTTCCCCGCGGTCTACGCCCTCACCACCCAGGGGTGGGGCACGGTCGCGGTGATCGTCGTGGCCTACCTGGCGATCAACTTCATCCTCGGCAACTTCCTCGAACCCAAGGTGCTCGGCCGGGAGCTGAACCTGTCTCCATTGGTGATCGTGATCTCGGTGGTCTTCTGGGGCAGCCTCTGGGGCGTAGTGGGTGCCTTCCTCGCCGTCCCGCTGACCGCTTCGGCCCAGATCATCCTGGCGAGCCAGGAGCGGACCTGGGCGATCGCCGTCATGCTCTCCAGCCGCCCTCCAGCGGCCGCCTGACCGGGCAATAAGCTGCCCACCGTTGGCCTGCGGAGGGCATTCTCCCGGCGAAATCGCCGGATCCGCGTCGACCGCTGGGGCCGGATCTGGCAAGTCCTGGAGGGGTGGTTTAACCCCCGGGTGTGAGTGGAAGCACAACCGTCAAGAGGGGACCGTTGCGGCAGGTGCTGCTCGGGGACGAGGCCGTCGCGCTGGGCGCGGTGCACGCCGGCATTACCGCCGCCTACGCCTACCCGGGCACGCCCTCGACCGAGGTCCTGGAGTATCTGATCAAGCTCTCTGACCAGGCGGGCAAGCCGGTGGCGTCCTGGTGCGCCAACGAGAAGACCGCCTTCGAGGAGGCGCTCGGCGTCTCCATGGTCGGCCGGCGCGCGCTGGTGGTCATGAAGCACGTCGGCCTGAACGTCGCCGCCGACCCCTTCATGAACGGCGCCGTGGTCCAGATCAACGGCGGCCTCGTGGTCTGCGTCGCCGACGACCCCGGCATGCACAGCTCGCAGAACGAGCAGGACTCGCGCTACTTCGCAGACTTCGCCCGGATCCCCTGCCTGGAGCCCGCCAACCAGCAGGAGGCCTACGAGATGATCCGCGAGGCCTTCGAGCTGTCGGAGCACTTCCACGTCCCGGTCCTGGTCCGGCTGGTGACCCGGCTGGCGCACAGCCGGGCCGTGGTGCGACCCCAGCCGCCGCTGGCCGAGAAGCCGATGCGCAAGCCGCGCGACACCCGTGGCTGGACTCTGCTGCCCGCCTACGCCCGGATGCAGTGGCGGGACCTGCTGGACCGCCAGCCGGAGATGCTCTCCTACAGCGAAGGATCTCCCAACAACCAGCTGGTCCTCAACCCCGAACGGCACGAGCTCGGCGTCATCACCACCGGCCTGGCCAGGAACTACTACTACGAGAACCTGGAAGACCTGCGCCACCGGCCCTCGCACCTGCACATCGGGGCCTACCCGCTGCCGGTGGAGCGGATCCGGGAGCTCGCCGCCCACGTCGACAAGCTGCTCGTCCTGGAGGAGGGCAACCCTTACCTCGAGCGCTACCTCCGCGGCCTGCTGCCGCAGACCATCCGCATCGAGGGCAAGCTGTCCGGCCACTTGCCCCAAGACGGCGAGCTCAACCCGGACTTCGTCCGTCGCGCCTTGGACCTGCCTGGGCGGCAGACGGTCTCATCCATCGACCTGCCGGTCCGAAACCGGCCGCCGCAGCTGTGCCAGGGATGCCCGCACGCCGATAGCTACGCCGCCATCCGCCAGGCGATCGACGGCCTCGAGCAGTCCTTGGTGGCCTCGGACATCGGCTGCTACACGCTCGGCGCGCTGCCGCCCTACTCGGCCATCGAGTCCTGCGTCTGCATGGGCGCCTCGATCGGCATGGCCAAGGGCGCCGCGGAGGCCGGCATGCACCCCGCCTTCGCGGTGATCGGGGACAGCACCTTCCTCCACTCCGGGGTCACGGCGCTGATGGACGCAGTAGCCAGCGACGCCGACATCGTCCTCGTGATCCTCGACAACTCCACCGTCGGCATGACCGGGGGCCAGCCGACCATCCTGCCCTCGTCGGCGCTGGAGCCCCTGGTCTTGGGGCTCGGGGTCCACCCCGACCACCTCCACGTGATGGAGGCCCACCCGAAGCGGGTCGACGACATGGCGGCGGTCTTCCGCCGCGAGATCGATCACCGCGGGCTCTCGGTCGTCATCGCCGTCCGGGAGTGCATCGAGACCGCCAAGCGCCGCCGCCGCGACGAGAAGAAGGGAGCCACCGGAGGAACCGACGCATGAAGTACGACATCCTGCTCGCGGGGGTCGGCGGCCAGGGCTTGCTGTCCATGGCCGTGATCATCGCCTCGGCCGCCATGAAGAGCGGCTACGCGGTCAAGCAGTCCGAGGTCCACGGCATGGCCCAGCGCGGCGGCGCCGTGCTCGCCAACCTGAGGCTGGCGGACCGCCCGATCCACAGCGACATCATCGCCGCCGGCGACGCCGACATGATCCTCAGCCTCGAGGTCATGGAGGGCCTGCGCTATCTCGGCTTCCTTTCCTCCTCCGGCACCATGCTCACCAGCACCGGGCGGGTGGAGAACATCAGCGACTACCCGGAGCAGGAGGAGATCGTCAGCCGCATCGAGCAGCTGCCTCATACCTGCCTGGTGGAGGCCGACGCCCTCGCCAAGGAGGCGGGCACGATCCTCGCCAGCAACATGGCCATGGTCGGGGCCGCTTCGCACTTCCTCCCCCTGGAGCCGGCGGAGCTCGAGCGTCAGATCGAGCGGCTCTTCCACGCCAAGGGCGAGAAGGTCATCGAGGTCAACCTCCGGGCCTTCCGGCTCGGCAGGACCTCCTTGTCGTGCGCGGCCTCTTGAGCCTGGACTCCGCGGCGGAGTTGATCGAGCGCGCTCGGGCAGAGGGCAGGGCCTCCCTGCTCGAGCACGAGGGCTACCAGCTCCTCGAAGTCATCGGCGTTGCCGCGCCTCGGCACCGGTTCTTGGGCCGCGGCGAGGTGATCACCGAAGCGGATCTGAGCGCCCTCGGCGGCGACCGGCTGGTCCTGAAGGTGGTGGCCGAGCAGGTGCTGCACAAGAGCGATCACGGCGGCGTCGCCGTGGTCGAAGCCCGGCCGGAGGCCGTCGCCGTGGCGATCGCCGAGATGGAGGAGGCATTCCAGGGGGTCAGGGTGAGCGGTTTCCTGCTGTGCGAGCACGTGCCGCACCAGGCGGGTTTCGGGGACCAGCTCCTCGTCGGGCTTCGCTGGACCGAGGACTTCGGTCCAGTGCTCAGCCTCGGCCCCGGCGGCGTCGCGGCCGAGTTCCTCGTCGACGTCGTCGAGGAGGGCCAAGACCTGGCGATCCTCAGCCCGAGCCTTGCATCGGAGGAGGCGGTCACCCGCGCCCTCGAGGCCGCTGCAGTGACGCGGCTGGCCTCCTGTCGTTGGCGCGGCCAGGAACCGCAGTGGCCTCGGGAGGAGCTCGTCGCCCTCGTCCAACGCCTGTTGGCCTTCGCCGGGAGCCCCGCCGCCGCCGGATTGGCCGAGCTGGAGATCAACCCGCTCGTTCGTGGCCCGGGCGGCCCCGTGGCGCTCGACGTGCTCGTGAAGACGGCGCCGCCCCGCGCCGACGCCCTGCCGGCGCGGCCGGCGGCGGCGCTCGGGCGCCTGCTCCGGCCCTCCAGCATCGTCGTCCTCGGCGTGTCGGAGCGGCCGAACCCCGGCCACATCATCGTCCGCAACACCCTGGCCGCCGGCTTCGATCCGGACCGGTTGTGGATCGTCAAGCCCCGCGGCGAGGAGCTGCTCGGATGCCGCTGCTACCCGGACCTGGCCTCTCTGCCCGAGCCGCCCGACCTCTTGATCCTGGCGGTGGCGGCCGCCCAGGTGCCCGAGCTCGTCGCCGAGGTCGCCGGCGAACATCGGGCAGAGAGCATGATCGTCATCCCCGGGGGGCTCGGGGAGCACAGCGACAGCGCCAGGCTGGTCGACGGCCTGCGTGCGCCGCTGCTGGCCTCGCGGGAGACCCCGTGGGGCGGGCCGGTCCTCAACGGCGCGAATTGCCTCGGGATCCGGTCCCGGCCGGGGGCCTACGACACCCTGTTCATCCCTGGGTACAAGCTGCCCGTGCCGCGAGGGCCAGAGGCGCCGGTCGCGCTGATCTCCCAGAGCGGCGCCTTCGCCGTCGCCCGGGCGAGCAAGCTCTCGCGGCTGAATCCGCGCTACATCGTCACCGCGGGGAACCAACTCGACCTGACGGTAGGGGACTACCTCCAGCACCTGGAGACCGACGCGGAGGTCCGCGTCTTCGCCTGTTACGTCGAAGGCTATCGCCCCTTGGACGGCCTCCGCTTCCTCCAGGCCGCGCAGCGGATCGCCGCCAGCGGGCGGACCGTCGTGCTCTATCGGGCGGGGCGCACCCCCGAGGGCGCGAGCGCCAGCGCCTCTCACACCGCCTCGGTCGCTGGCGACTTCGTCGTCACTCGCCAGCTCGCCGCGCAGGCCGGGGTGATCGTCGCCGACACTCTGGCCGACTTCGAGGACCTTGTCCAAGTGGCGATCGCATTCGACCGGCGTCCTCTGCGCGGCCGCGGCCTCGGGGCGCTGTCGAACGCCGGCTTCGAGTGTGTCGCCATGGCAGACAACCTGCGCGGCTTCGAGTTGGCCGACTTCGCTCCTGGCACGCGCGGCGCCTTGGAGCAGCTGTTCGCCGCCAGCCGCCTCGACGGCATCGTCGAGGTCCACAATCCCCTGGACACGACGCCGATGATGGCCGACCAACCCTTCGTGGACGCCGCGGGGGCGGTCCTGGCCGACCCCGCAGTCGCCCTCGGATTGATCGGCTGCGTCCCGTTGACCGCTGCCATGAATAGCCTGGCGCCCGGCGAACACCACGAGGACCTCGACCGCGACGGCTCGGTTGCGCGGGGGCTGTGCCAGCTCTGGGCCGAGAGTCCCAAACCATGGGCCGCGGTGGTGGACTCCGGGGAGCTCTTCGATCCGCTCGCGAGCCGGCTGCTAGACGCCGGCTTGCCGACCTTCCGGACGGCGGACCGCGCGCTGCGGATCATCGACCAGTACGCGGCCGCGAAGGGGCTCTAGGTCATGAGGAACAGGGCGCCGCTCACGAACAGCCAGAAGAACAGGCACAGCGGCAGGCCGAGCCGCATGAAGTCGGTGTAGCGGTAGCCGCCCGGACCGAGCACCATCAGGTTCACCTGGTGGCCCATCGGGGTCGCGAAGGCGTTGGAGCCGGCGAAGGCGATGGCCAGGAGGAAGGGTCGCGGGTCCTCCACGCCCATCGAGCTGGCGGTCGCGAGGGCGATCGGCGTCAGGAGTACCGTGACGGCGTAGGGAGAGGTCAGCTGGTTGAGCAAGGTGCCGGCGAGCAACAGCGCGCTGGCCACCGCGGCGGCGCCCATGCCGCTGGTCAAGCCGACGATGCCCGACGCCATGGCGTCCGCCAGCTTCGACTCCTTCATGGCCTCGCCGAGCGCCAAGGCGCCGACGACGAAGATCAGGATCGGCCAGTCAATGGCGCGGTAGGCCCTCCGGGACCGGATGCAGCCGGCGGTCACCATGGCCACGGCCCCGGCGAGCGAGATCATGGGGATCGGAAGCGCCTTGGCGAGGCCGACGCCGCCGAGGCTGAAGAGGAGGACCACGGCCGCCAAGATCCAGAGCGCCCGCCTGCCGTGTCGCTGCAGCACGGGCTTCTCCCCGATGCGCTGCAGCAGGTAGAAGTCCATCGATCCCTGGAGCCGGAGCTGGCTCTCCTCGGGCCCGCTCA
The DNA here is from genome assembly GCA_964482495.1 of uncultured Planctomycetales bacterium. Classification (GTDB taxonomy): domain Bacteria; phylum Planctomycetota; class UBA1135; order UBA1135; family UBA1135; genus J029. The sequence continues at coordinate 43,651 of CAYZXS010000021.1, read as the reverse complement.
CCAGCAGGACGTCACCGGGCTGGAGGATCATCTGCGAGGCGCGTTCCCGGTAGTGGTGTCCGCCGCGGAGCACCGCGACGACGATGACGCCGAAGTCCCGCCAGAGGTGGAGGTCCCTGACCCTGCGGCCGGCCAGGGTGGAGCGCGGGGCGACCGCCAGCTCGAAGAGCACCATGGTGTGGGGGTCGAATCGCGTGTCGCCGTGCATCTGGAGCTCAAGGCGTTCCCCGAGGTCGACCAGGCGCTCGACCGGTCCGCGGAGCATGAGGACATCCTGGGCCTCGATGCTCGCGTCATCGAAGGGGGGCCAGATCATGCGCTCGTCGCGGACCAGGAACAGCGGCTCGACTTGCTCTTCGCCGAGCGCTTGCCGGACCGGGCGTCCGACTAACGGCGAGGTCGGCCCGACGGTCAGCTCGGTGACGAACTCACGCGCGGGGGTCGAGGCCAAGGCCGCGCTCAAGGAGCGTCGGTCGGGAAGCAGCCGCGACGCCAAGAAGACGGTCAAGGGCACCCCGACCAGGCACAGGGGCAGGGCGATCGGAGTCAGCTCGAACATGCCGAGCGGGGCGGCTCCGTAGGCCTCGGCCGCGCCGCTGGTCAGGAGGTTGATTGAGGAGCCGACCAGGGTCAGGGTGCCGCCGAAGATGGAGGCGAAGGCCATCGGCATCAGCAGCCGGGAGACCGGGATGTCCAGGTCTCGGGAGAGCCCGATCGCCAGCGGGGTGAAGACCAGGATGACCGCCGTGTTGCTGGCGAAGGCCGAGACCAGCGCGGCGGTGCCGCAGAGGACGAGGAGGAGACGCCGGGGATTGCCGCCGCTCATGCGGATGACGTAGCGCCCGAGGAAGGCCATCGCTCCGGTCCGGGTCAGGCCCTCGCCGATGACATAGAGGCCACCGAGGGTGACCACCGTGGGGTTTCCGAAGCCGGCGATGGCGTCGCCCGCGCCCACCTGCTGGCTGAACACCAGCAGCAGGATGAGTCCGATCCCGATCAAGTCGAGGCTCAGTCTGCCGCTGACCAGGAGCGCCAAGGATAGGAGGGCGATGGCCGCGACCAGGATGGCATCCAGGCCCATGCCCTCAGTATAGAAAGGCGCCAGGCTCCGAAGAGCCTGGCGCGGTGACCGGGTGGGAGGAGGGTCAGAAGGTCGAGTCCGCGGTGGCAGCGCTCTCGAACTCCTCGATCCAACTCGAGTCGAACTCGGAGGGCGCGACCTCGGCGCTCATGTTGATCTCGAAGCGGGCGCGGTCTTCGTAGCTCGTGGTCGATTCGGTCGAGGCCAGGATCTCGAGCTGGGCCTCTTGGCGCGAGCGGATCTCGGCGAGGCGGCCCTGCAGGTGGTCGAGGCTGCCGACTTCGTAGCGGCTGAGACGGTCGATGGTCTTCTGGCGCTTCTCCATCAGGCCGATGAGTCGCTCGTTGCGGGCGACGGCGTCCACCTGGCGGTCGAGCTGCAGGAGCTGAGCCCGGAACTGGGCGTGTTCGGCCTCGACCTGGGCCAGCAGGCCCTGGAGCCGGTCTTCCTGCTGCTGCAGGTAGCCGAGGTCGCGGACGGCGTCCTGGGCACGGCTGGAGTAGGCGAGGATGGTGTGCTGGACCTGCTCGACGCGGGAGCGGATCCGTTGGGCGTGCGCGGCCGGGATGGTCGTGTTGCGGTAGGCCACCGGGTGGGCATACTCTTCGTTCACGCGGGTCTCGGCCGTGGCGAGTTGGGTCTCGAGCTCGGTCCGGTCTTCTTCCGCCAGCTGGACGACGCGGGCCGCGATGGCCTGCTCGCGTTGGAGTTGGCGCTTCTGCTCCTGGAGCTCGGCGAGGTCGCCGCGGATGGCCGAGATGCGGCCCGGGTACTCCTTCTCGAGCTTGTGCAGCTGGCTCCGGAGCGCCACCGGGTCCGAGATGTTCTGGTCGATGACCTGGTTGATGGAGGCGTGGGCCTGATGGACCACCGCCCCGACGCGGTCGGGGCCGGCGATCAGGGCCACGGCGCCGCCGAGGACGACGACGGCGATGAGCAGCTTGAAGAGGGTCTTCATCATCTTGAGTGCCTATCTGGTCTTGCGGGTTCGTGGTTCTGCCGGTTCCTCCCGGCCACGCGACCTTGTTGGGATTCCACGGGGGGACATTTCGGCCTTTCCCCTGAATCAAGCGGGGTTTGGGCCGTAGTGCGGGCATCCGGCTCGGCCCCCTAGAATCGCCCCCATGCTCAGCAATCTGACCACCCGCTTCGTTGGGCGACTCCGCGCGCAGGATCCGGAAGCCTGGTTCGAGCTCTGGGACACCTTCGGTCCCGTCTTGAGGGCCCAGATCGGCCGCTGGGGCTACGGCTGGGTCGGCCCCGAGACCGTGCAGGACCTCTCCCAGGAGACCCTGGCCGCGCTCTCGAACAGCATCCACCGGCACGACCCCTCCAAGGGCGCCCGCTTCTCGACCTGGGTGCTCGCTATCGCGAAGCACGTCCTGGGGGACGAGCTGGACCGGCGGATGGCCAAGAAGAGGGGCAGCGGCAAACGGCCCGTCTCCTTGGACGAGTCCTGGAGCGGCAAATCCTCCGTCCCTTCCCCGGATTCGGACTACGAGGCGGCCATGTTCCGCGCCAAGGTCGAGTCCGCGGTGCGGAAGGTCGAACGGGCGACCGATTTCCTCGACTTCTCCATTTACCGGATGCGGGTGATGGACGGTCGGAGCGGCAAGGAAGTGGCGGAGTCCATCGGCATGAGCGAGCCGACCGTCAGCCGGCGCCTCAAGAAGGTCCGGGACGCCCTGCGGGTGCAGGTCCAGGAGGTCCTCGCGACCTTCAGCTTCACCCCCGAGGAGGTCGAAGAGGCGCGCCGAAACGGGCTCGAGCTGAATCCCAATAAGGCCGACGACTCGAGCTTCGACGACGCCCTCGCCGAGATCCTGCATCGACAGGAGAAGTTCCGGCGGCAATCTCTCGACGAAGCCTCGGGGATGGAACCCAGATGAGCGTCACCGGCCTCGGCATCCCGATCTTCTCCTTCCTGGCCGTCCTCGGGGCGGCTGTCCTGGTGGTCCTGGTGGGGGCGAAGGTGCTGAAGCTGGTCTTCTGGCTCCTGGGCCGCGTATTCCGGTTCATCAGAGACGAGATCCGGGACATCGTGCGCTTCATCGGGCACCTGGTCTCCTCCCTGGTGTTGATCCCGTTGGTGCTCCTGAACCTGCTCTCGGGCAATTTCTCCCGGGTGAGCCACTACCGGCGCGCCGTCTTCCACGAACTCAAGGACGCCGGCATCTGCCTCTACCGGGTCTACATCCGCAATCCCCTGACCCTCATCGGGTTGCTGGACGTGGTCTCCGGGGTCGAGAAGCGGGTCCCCGAGATCGTTCGGCAGGCGCCGGGCAGCGACCTCAAGTCGGGATCGCGGGGCATCTTCGAGGGCTACCGGGTCGTCGGCAGCCTTCCCGGTGGCGGCTCCGGCGCGAAGCTCTACATCGCCGAGCCTGGGCAGGAGAAGGCGCAGGTCCTGGCGGCCCAGGGCTTCCCCTCCGTCCGGCGGGTGGTCATCAAGAGCTTCTCCATGCATAACGGACCCTCGCTGCCGCAGATCGTGCGCGAGAGCCGGGCGCTGGAGTCGGCCAAGCGCCTCGGGTTGGTGCTCGAGCATGGGCTCGGTGAGCACTATTTCTTCTACGTGATGCCCTATGTCCCTGGCGACAACCTCAGCGTCGTCGTCGAGCGCATGCATACGGCTGCCGGCGGCGAGGGCCTGCCGACGCCGCAGCTGCGCCGGGGCGTGACCTTGGTCTCTGACCTGCTCCTGACGCTCGAGCGATACCACCAGGGCGGCCTCTGGCACAAGGACGTGAAGCCGGACAACCTGGTGGTCTGCGGCGACCGCGCCTACCTGGTCGATCTCGGCCTGGTCACGCCCTTGGCCTCGGCGATGACCTTGACGACGCACGGCACCGAGTACTTCCGGGACCCGGAGCTCGTCCGCTTGGCGATGAAGGGGGCGAAGGTGAACGAGGTGGACGGCGTCCGCTTCGACATCTACGGCGCCGGCGCGGTGTTGTTCAGCGTCATCGAGGGCTCCTTCCCGGCGCACGGTGGTCTCTCCAGGATCACCAAGCGCTGCCCGGAAGCCTTGCACTGGATCGTCCGGCGGTCGATGGCCGAGATGAACGGCCGCTACTCCTCCGCCCGGGAGATGCTGCTCGACGTCCACGCCGTGCTCGCCGCTGACGACCCCTTCGTACTCAAGCCTGCCGACCTCCCGTCGCTCGGCGGCCAGAAGCCCGCCCACCTGCCGCCGGAACCTGGCCCTCTGCGCGAGTTCCGGCCTGACCCCGCCGCAGCCGCGATCGCGGCCAGCCACTACGAGGCTCAGCCTCCCCTGGAGCCTGCGACGCCGGAGCCCCCGTCGGTCCAACCCTTGCCGCCGCCCAGCACCCGGCGCGGCGGGGGGCGCTTCTTGCGCGTTGTGGGCTTCGCCGCAGCGGTCCTGCTGATCGCCGGCGCCTTCTTCGGCCTCATCGCGGAGCAGCGAGGCCGCGAACGCCAGGTCGCCTTCCAGGACCGGATCCAGGCGATGCAGCACGAGTTCTTCGGGGACCACGATTTTGACCTCGCCGGGCTGAAGTCCGCCGTCGCTGGCAGCGATCCGGCGCGGTTCGATTTCAGCGTCGTCATCACCGAGATCCTGGAGGGGACGGGGCCCCGGCAAGGTGGCTCCGCAGCCGCCCGAGTCCTCTACCTCGACGACTTCTCCTCCGTCTCCAAGCCCGAATCGATGGCGCGCGGCGCGGGGCTGTTGGACCAACTCGTCGCTGCCGGCTATGAGACCGTCAGCGACCACGCCGGATCGGTGGACGAGGAGCAGTTGAATCTCCTCGCCGGCGCCCGCGCCGCCATTGGGCTCCAGTCCAGGGAACAGGCGCTCCAATCACTCACTGCCTTCTTGCGCGCCGAGGGCTCGCTGGACGGCGTGGTGTGGATCCACGAGGCCGACGAGGAAGGGCAGCCCGCGTGCTCCATCCTGGTCCTGGGTGGCGACGGCATGGCCACGGAGCTGAGAGACGCCGTCAGTGGCCCTGGGGTGATCGGTCGGCTCTCCGGCCAGCAGTCCACTGGCCCGGTCCGCTACACCTATCCGTCGCGTCGCTGAGCGGGCTAGGATGGCCGCATGCGGCGCCATCCCGCCTTCGTCCTTCTCCTGTTCTCTCTGACCTCCCTGGCCTCCGGCGACGCCGCCGGCCAGGACTTGCCCGTCGTCGTCCTCGAGGCGGACGACCTCGTCGTGACCGAGTCTTGCGAGATCGTGATTCCTCCGGGGACGGTCGTCGCGGACCAGGGCCTCGAGGGAGTGATCCTCGTCCGCACGTCCGATGTCCTGATCCGCTTCGCCGAGGGCTCGGTCCTGCGCGGAGCGCCCACCGGCACGCCCGGAGACACCCTCAGCGGCACCGGCATCCGGCTCGAGGGGGCCGCCCGCGTCACGGTCCAAGGCGCGCGGGTCCATGGCTTCCGGTCAGGGATCTGGGCCTCCGGCTGCGACGATCTCCTGGTCGAGGACGCGGATCTCTCCGCCAATTTCCGCCAGCGGTTGCGCTCGACCCCACTGGCCGAGGATGGCGCCGACTGGCTCTGGCCGCATGAGAACGACGCCAACGAGTGGCTCCACAACTATGGCGCGGCGCTCTACCTCGAGGACGGAACCGGCGCGACCGTGCGGCGCCTTCGAGTCCGGCGCGGGCAGAACGGGATCATCCTCGACCGGATGACGGAGTGCGAGGTCTATGACAACGACTGCTCCTTCCTCTCCGGATGGGGACTCGCCATGTGGCGATCCTCGAGGAATACGATCTGTCGCAACGCCTTCGACTTCTGCGTCCGCGGCTACAGCCACGGCGTCTACAACCGCGGCCAGGACTCGGCTGGCATCCTCATGTTCGAGCAGTGCTGCGACAACCTGATCGCGGAGAACAGCGCCACGCACGGGGGGGACGGCTTCTTCGGCTTCGCCGGCCGCGAGGCTCTCGGCGAGGACGGAGAATTCCCGCTGGACTGGCACCGGCGGCGGGGGAACAACGGCAACACCCTGATCGGGAACGACTTCTCCTACGCTCCCGCGCACGGCATCGAGATGACCTTCAGCTTCGGCAACCGCTTCTTGAGCAATCGACTGATCGGGAACGCCATCTGCGGGATCTGGGGCGGCTACTCCCAGGACACGCTGGTGATGGACAACGACATCGCTGAGAACGGCGACATGGGTTACGGCCTGGAGCGCGGCGGGGTCAACATCGACCGCAGCCGCGGCAACCGGATCCTGGCCAATCGATTCCGCGACAACCGCTGTGGCGTCCACATGTGGAGCCTGCCCACGAGCTTCTCCGAGAAGCCATGGGGGCGCGCGAACGAGCTCGAGGCCACGGGGTCGGAGGTCGCCGGGAACCTCTTCGAGGGCGACGAGGTCGCGCTCCATCTCCGAGGCGAGTGCTCGGTCCAGTGGGGAGGGAACGGGCTGGCCGGAGTTGGGGTCGAGCTGGATCTAGAGGACGCGGCGAGCTTGATCGAGGTCTCCGGAGCAGACCTCCCGGTCCTGCCGGAGTTGGATGAGCTCCCGGGTGCGAGCCGGCCTGTGGGAGCCCGGCCGGGCCTGGCGGGCAGGCAGAACATCGTCGTCGGCCCCTGGGGGCCGTGGGACCACGCGGAGCCCCTGGTGTTGCTCCACAGCGCCAGCCCTGGAGCGGTCAGCTACCAGGCCTATCCAGCCGGAGGGCCCGGCGAAGCGCGCCTGCTGCCGCCGACTTCCTCGGCAGTCCGCTTGATCGAGGTCGACGCGGCGAGCGGGAGCCGAGTGGTGAGGATCGAAACGGAGGAGCCGGGGCTCCACGCCTATCGAGCGCAGATCGTCGGCGGCGACCAGGCCTCTCTGGTCGACGGTTTCCTCCTGCTCGCCGAGTGGAAGGTGCGCTTCTTCCCTTGGACCGTGGACCCTCGCGAGGACGAGGCGGCTTGGCGGCGAGAGGCGGAGGGCGCCGCGGTCGTGTCGCTCCCCGGCATCGAATTCCACTTCGACCACGGCGGACCGGAGGCTGCCCTGACCGGGCTCCCCGGCGCTTCGTGGGGCGGCGGCGGAGATCGCTTCGGGACCCTCGCCGAGACCCGGATCCCGCTTCCTGCTGGGAAGTACCGGATCCGCACCCTGAGCGACGACGGCATCCGGGTCCGCGTCGATGGAGAGGCGGTCGTGGAGGACTGGACCTGGCACGCGCCCAAGGAGTCCCTCGGTGAGTTCGAGCTCGAAAGGGACCGCGAGGTCCTGCTCGAGGTCGAGCACTTCGAGATCGACGGCTTCGCCAAGCTGGTGGTGGGCCTCGAGCGCGTGGACTAGGGGCAGGCGGGGATCGGTCCGGTCCGCTCCATCAGCCAGTCGGCGATCTTGCCGAGGACCTCGGGGCCGCGCTTCTCATTGAGGGTCTCGTGGCGGAGGCCGTCCCAGACCACGCGGTGGACGGGGCCGCCCCAGGCGTCCGCCGCAGCGAGCGCGTGCGGGTTGCTGACCAGGCGCTCGTCTCCGGCGAGGTTCAGGTAGAGCGGCTGCGCGAAGGATGGGCAGGAGCCGTGGACCCGCTCGAGCGCCGCCTCCATCTCCACGAACCACCTTGGGGTGATCGAGCGGAAGACCAGCGGGTCGGCGAGGTACCGCTCGACGACCTCAGGATCCGAGCAGACGCCGTCGGCCTCGAGCTCATTCGAGAGCGGCAGGCGCGGCGCGACCTTGGAGAGCAGGCGTCCCAGGGCCACCTTCCACCGGGGCGCAGCGACCGCCACCCCGAGCAGCGGCGAGGAAAGGACGACCGCGCTCACCCGGTCCCTGCGCTCCCGCAGCCAGTCCAGGGCGACCAGGCCGCCCATCGAGTGCGCGAGCAGGAGGAAGGGTGAGCGGAGACCGGAGGAGGCCGCATCCAGGTCGGCGTGGAAATCGCTCCAACGATCGACGTGGCCCCGCCTCCCGTCGGACTCGCCGTGGCCTCGCAGGTCCACGCCCTGGACGGAGAAGCCGCGCTGGGCGAGCGAGGAGGCCGTCCGTTCATAGCGGCCGAGGTGCTCGCCCAGGCCGTGGACGAGCAGGATGTCGGCGCGGGCGGGGCCATCGGGCTGCCAGCGGCGGAGCAGGAGCTCGGTCCCGTCCGCGGCTCTGACCCTGGTCTGCCCAAGCGGCGGCTCCATCAACGGCCCAGGGAGAGCGGACGCTCCGCCTTCGAGATGGCGGCATACACGCAGCAGAGCAGCAGCAGCAGGTTCTCGACCAGCTTGGTGCAGATGAATACCTCGCCAGTGCCGCAGCCGCAGTCGAACTTCACGTCACAGAAGGCGCCGCCGATGTCGCCGTGGATGTCCACGGCGCGGAGGGTGACGGCGACGGTGAAGGCCGCGAGCATCGAGCTCAGGACCAAGGCGGTGCCCCTGCGCCATAGGTTCAGGATCAAGAGGGCGCCACCGATCACCTCGATCGCGGGGAGCCAGACCGCGAGCAGATTCATGGCCACGGGCCAGTCGGAGGGAACGATGTGGTACTCCCGGATCGCCTTCAGGAAGGCCACCGGGTCTCCGAGCTTCTGCAGGCCGAACCAAGCCATGCCGCCGCCGCCGATGAGGCAGGCGGCGAGCAGCAGCAGGCCGGCGGGGGAGGCGCGGCGGCTCATCCCTCGGTCGTCGGCAGCCCCGCCGCGCGCCACTCCTCGAAGCCACCGGTGTAGATGGAGATCAGCTCCTCCGGAACCTGGTGCGTGAACTTGAGCTTGACTGCCACGGTCTTGCTGTCATCGCAGTCGCCGCCGTTGCAGTAGACGATCACGGCCATCGCCTGCCTCAGCCGTTCGGCGAGGTCGGCGTCGATGATGTCCTCTTTCTCCCGGTCCCAGGGATCGGCGAGGAAGGCCCCGGGGATGTGGCGAGTATCAAAGGACTTCTTCCTCCTGGCGTCGAGGAAGAAGATGCCGTTGGCTTCGTTCCACTGGCCGGTGTCTTCGGACCAGCTGTGCTCCCACCAGGTCTTGGCGTCCTCGATTCCGACCTGCTGGAAGCCGAAGGCGGGGTCGTCCGTGCCGGCTCCGCTCCCGTTCGTGCGCGGTTCATCCGGCCCTGGCTCATCCGGGGCAGTCTCCACGCGGTCGGCCAGGAAGTAGTCTCGGCCGAGGTCGAGGCCGCCGGGGTGCAGCCAATTCCCGATCAGGCCGGCCGCGGCCGAGATCGCGAGGAAGAGGGTGGCTTGGAGGAGGATGCGGGTCATCGCGAACAGGCCAAGAGCTTAGCGCCGGATCAGGCGGATCGCGTCGGCCATCACCACGGAGCCGGGCGGGCCTTCGTTGGACAAGCCGATCGGGGTGGTCGCGCCGGCGGGCAGCCAGGCGGTGCCGAGGACGTTCCAGCGCCCGCCCTGGAGCCGCTGGTCGACGGTCGTGGTGTGGAGCTTTCCTTGAATGACCAGGCCCACCCGGGTGGCAGGGTTGCGGTTGCTCCCGGCCGGCCACCACATCGAGATCTCGTAGCGGCCTGCTTGAGGGAGGGCCGGCGTCCACCAGGCCCTGGCTGGCGCGGCGCCGGTGCTGGCCCAGCGGTAGTCGGGGCCGTACTTGTCGCTCGAGGAGGTGCCGGTGGACCAGCTGCCGCTGTAGTGGGCGAGCGGGTTGTCGAGGACCAAGGACCAGCTGCCGCCGCTGAGGCGGCCGTCGATCGCCGCGCGCAGCCCCGGGAGCTGGGCGTAGAGCAGGTCTCCCGGACAGGAGGTGCTGCCGACGTCTCGGTGGCCGTAGAGGTTGTCCATGATGCCGCCTAGGCCGGCATACCAGGAGCTGCCGAGCGGGTCGATGCCCCGCTGGTCGCACTTCCAGGCGCCGAGCTCCGCCATGGCGTCGAGCATTCCCTGGGTCGGCTGCTGAGAGTACGGGCTGTGGAAGTAACCCATGAAGGCGGTCGCCATCGAGCCGCAGTTGTGGGCGTCATGGGCGCCGATGACGTCGTCGCCGCCGGCCCTGCCCTCCCAGATCCTGCCGTGGACGCAGACTAGGTACTGGTAGCCGATGTCGCACCAGCCCCGGGAGTACATGTGGTAGCTCTGGATCGCCTTGACGTTCGCGGCGCACTGAGCGTAGCCGGGGCTGAGGTACTCGTTGGCGCCCGCAGTGTGGTGGATGGCGAGGTGGGTGACGGTGCAGTAGCCCGGGCTGCAGGCGGGCGGGTCTGCGCCCCATTGGGCGCGCGCCTCGACGCCGGGCTTGGGGTAATTGGCGGCGGCGGAGAGGGTCGTCGGCGGCAGGGCCGGCGGCGAGGCCGAGGTCGGGGAGGCAGCTCCTGACGCGGGCGCGATCTGGACCCAGCTCAGGTCTTCCAGCGTGGCGGGGCCGGTCAATTCGAGGTAGAGCTCTGTGCCCTCCCCGGCGTAGCGGTGGAGCAGGCCGGTGACCCGGGAGGCGCCGGCGCGGCCGCGAGGTCCGGACACTCCAGGAGAGAGGTCAGCGGATTCGGGCAGCTGCAGGAGGCTGCTTTCCGTTTCCTCGAAGGACGCTCGCCAGCGGCCGCCTGTTCCGCGCCACCAGAGGCCGACGGACCGGCAACCGCCGTCGAGCGGGAGGGCGAAGCGGATGCGCTGGCCGGGGCCAATGGTGAGCTGGCCCTGCGCGAGCGTTGCTCCCACTACCGGGGAGCCGGCCGCGCGGTGGACCTGCGCTGCGGTCCAGGCAGAGTGGCGGACCGGAGGATCCTGGGCGTCGGTGACTGGAGTCGTCAGCGCGCTGAGCAGCAGGGCGAGGATCATTGGGTGACGGGCCGGAAGTGCTCGTGGAGGCGCTGGAAGACCGGGCGGTGCGGCCCCGCTGCGTCCCGGAGCGAATCGAAGATAGCAGGGTGGCGCCGCAGGAGGAGCAACCCAGCCTGTTCCAGGTGTTCGGCGCGGGCTGCGCCGAGCAGGCTCCTCAGGTGGCTGGCGTCGATGGAGTCCGCCTCGAGCCAGGCCTCCACTTCCGCTCGCACGCTGCGCCAGGCCCCGTCGCCGTCGTCCAGCCACACCGGGTTCGTCACGGCCGCCGAATACGGCATCTTGGTGCTCCAGAACGGCTCCTCGACCTTCGGGCCGCGGACCACGCAGACCACCCAGGAGTCTCCAGCGATCGGCGGCAACCGGAAGTCCAGCAGCAGGTCGGTAGGCCCCTCGCCGGGGGGCGGGAGCCGGCGCTCCTCCACCAGCCGGCCGTTGCGGTAGACGGAGGCGGTCTCCGCCCTGGCCCAATGCGGCGCAGCGACCCGGAGCTGGAAAGCGAAGCCGTCCACCGGCTGGACCCGTTCGCTGCCCATCGCCGACCTGCCGTTGACCAGGAGATCGGCGAACAGCCCGAGGCTGCAGGAGACGGCTCCCTCGAGGAAGGAGTCGCAGGCGGCGTCCACGTCGATCGCGGATGAGGCGGCCGCCTCGGAGCGGACGTAGCTCCTCCCTTGCCCGACCGAGTCGCCGACCGTGTGGGAGTCGGAGGAGCCCACGGCCGTCAAGCGGTAGCCGGCGTTGAGGAGGCCGAACCAATCCTGGAGCAGGACCTCGGGGTGGACTTCAGGGGTGGTGCTATTGAAGAGCTCGAAGGCGTCCATCTCCAGCTCCAGCGCGCGCCGGGCGCCGCCGCTGCCGGCGTGGAGGCCCGCCAGGTCGAAGGGGCTGTCGCCGACCGGCCAGCGCGGGTGATTGAGGATCACGACCCGCGCACCCTTGGAGCGCATCTCCGTCACGAGGTCAGCCCATTTCGGGAGACGGTGATTCGGCAGCGCTGCCTCTGCCTGGAAGGGGAAGGCGTTGAAGTGCCCGTTCTCGGTCGTGACCTCGTTGCCGATGACCGGCGTGAACCAATCGGAGAGGCCGAGCTGGCGCTGCCGCGGGCCGTAATCGGTTTGGTGATTATGATCGGTGGCGATCGCCAGCTCGACGCCCTCTCCCGCGAGGGTGTGGAGCCGCTCATCCAGGCTCGAGTCCCCGTGGCCGCTGAAGGTCAGGGTGTGGATGTGGGTGTCCGCCGCGACGAAGCCGTCGGTTTGGAACTGGCGCTCCAGGACCAGTGAGACCCGGGCTGTCTCACCTTCCACCACCTCGACCTGTTCGAGCGCGCGGCTCCACTCGACGCCGCGCGAGGCGTAGACCGAGGTCGGCCCGGCGGGCAGCCAGAAGTCCGCTCGACCCTGGTCGGTGTAGGCGATCCCCGGCCGCAGCGGGACGAAGGGGGCGCTGGGCTCGGCGTGGAGGGTCGGAGCAGGGGCCGGCGCCTGGGTCAGGGTGAGGCGGCAGGGCGTCAGTCCGCCATCGGCGCTGCGGACCTCCACCTGGAGTCTCCCGAGGCCGAGCACCTCATGGAAGGGCCGGGGAAGCAGTTCCAGCTCCCCGATGGTGAAGTCATCGCTCGGGTTCCCGCCCTCGACTCGGAGCACGTTGGCGCCGTCCCGGACCGACTGAGCGGGCACGGCGAGGTGGTGCCGCCCCAGATCGGCGCCGGTGGGGAGGCTCCCCAGCGGAAGGCCGTTGAGGAGCACCTGCCAGGCGCTGTCTACGTGCCGCTGACGCCACCGCAGGGTCCAGGGCCGGGGATTGGCCTCGGCCTGGAAGGTGAGCTCTAGCGGGGCCGTGGAGGGCGCCTCCGGGGCTTCCGGCCACTCCGGAGTCCGGTCGTCGCCGAGGTGGTGGAATCCAGGCTCGATCGCGATCGTCCTCGCCGGATCTTGGAGGGCGCCCAGAGCGAGCGCCGCCGAGGCGGGGAAGAAGAGGAGCAAGGAGGCGCGCCGCATCACCGTCCTATCCTAAGCCAGGCCGGTCTGGTCGGCGCAATGCGCCGGCGCCGTCGCCCGCAGCGGGCCGCCGCGGCGCCGATAAAAAGAGAACACCCCGTCGCCGAAGCGACGGGGTGCAAAGCTTCAGAGATCCAGAAGGATCAACCGAGGCAGTAGAGACCGTTCGACAGAGCGACCAGGGCGCCGGGGGTGGCCGGGCCGGTGGTCTCGGCGGCTTGGACGTAGGCAACCGCGACGGCGGCCGGCACGGAGGCGGTCAGAGCGCCCGTGGCGAAGTCCATGGCGAACGGGATGCCCGGGTAGAAGGAGGTCGAGATGACCAGCTCACCGGCGGGCAGGATGACGCTACCGGAGGCCGGGGCCGCCAGCAGGTACAGGGCGCTACCGGCGCCTTGGCCAGTGGCGGTGAAGGTCACGTTCGAGCCACCAGCGAAGTCGGTGCTGGCGAGGCCGAGGGTGTTGTTGGCATGGCCGTAGGCGAAGGCGTTCGTGGCGCCACCGACCATCTTCATGCTGAAGGAGCCCCACGGCACACCACCGAACCAGTAGCAACCGGACCAGGCAGCAGCGGGGTCTTCCCAGTAGAAGAAGTTCTCGTTGCCCGAGCCGCAGCCGTTCAGGACGACCGGGGTGGCGCAGGGCAGGTCGAGGATCGGACCAGTGTTGTTCATGTTCGTGAGGCCCGGGTTGGCACCGAAGGCCCAGCCGAAGTAGCGATCAGCGACGCCAGCTTCGGTGGTGTTGAACATGTCGGCCAGGTCGGTCGAGCACTCGAAGCCGCCTTCGAGGTCAATGCCGACACCCCAGCACTGCGTGTTGCCCGTGGAGGACAGCGGCAGACCGGAGATGATGTAGTCGCAGGTCGCGGCCGGCGGAGCGGTGCAGGGGACGTAATCGTCGTAGAAGACGATCCGAATGCTGCTGCTGTTGCCGGACAGGTCCAGGTCTCTGGAGCAGTAAGCAAAGTCGAAGCCGTTGACCTGGTCAATGGCGGAGGCGTTGCTATCGGCGATCTTGCCTTCGTCGATCCACAGGTGGTCGGCGTTGGTGGCCGAGCTGTTGCCGACGGTGCTGTAGTAGTTGCCCGGGGTGGTGCAGTTGTACAGGGTGCGCGAACCGGCGCGAGCGGAGCCGCTCCACGCGTTGTCAGCGAAGCTGTAGGTGCCCAGGTACTGGACGTTGACACCTTCCTTGGACTGGACCTTGTGAGTTTGTTGCGCGGACACGCCAGCGCAGATTGCGACGGCGGCGACGCCAGTGAGAATGTTACGCCACATGAGCTTTCCGTTACTCCTGTTGCCTAGGTAGGGATGAGGATGGGGGAGAAGGAGTCATATCGATGCCCTGAGGGGGCGGCGAACACAGCCGAGTGGCTGAGACTCCGTTGATTGATTTGTATTCCATAATCGGGCAGAGTGCCAGCGAAGACGGAGAAAAATTTGGCCAACTTCGGCGATTCCCACGGACTTTATAGAAAAATGGTATTTCTCGGAACTCGGTTTGGCCGAATTGCGTCTGGCTCGCCGTGATTGGCGTAAGCTATTTAAGGTAAATGGTTTGCCGCTGAATAAGGGCTTGTCGTGCCCGCGCCAGCCCTGTTTGACCCCTCGGAGGGCTCAAGACGGGGCGTCCGGGGAATTCCCGCGGATTCGAGCCTCGGCCTCCGCGAGGCTGGCCGGGGTGCCTGCGTCGACCCACCAGCCTTCGAGTCGGGCGTGGTCGAGCTCCCCGCGGCGGAGGTAGTGCTGCAGGATCGTGATGATCTCCACCTCCCCGCGGGCCGAGGGGGGCGCCTGGCGGGCGATCTCGGCGGCAGAGGCGGGGAGGAAGTACAGGCCGACCACTGCGAGGCAGCTCTCCGGACGGGGAGGCTTCTCCGTCAGCCGAACGAGGGCACCATCCTCGAGGGTCGCGATCCCGAAGCGCTCTGGGTCCTTCACCGGGATGAGGTGAATCCGGGCGGGCGCCCCGCCTCGACGCCAGTCGCGCAGCAAGGGAGCCAAGGGTTGCTCGAAGAGGTTGTCGCCGAGGAGCAGGACCACCGGCTCCTCCCCATCCCCTAAGGGGCGCCGGCACAGGGCGAGGCCCTCGCCGATGCCGCCCGGGCGTTCCTGGGCCACGAGTTCGATCCGGAGATCGGGGAACGGGGTTGAACTGAGGAAGGTCTCGAAGTCCGCGAGGTGGTGGCTGCCGGTGACCAGCAGGACCTCCTCGATGCCGGCGCGGGCGAGCTTCTCCAGGCCGTGAGTGATCATCGGCGCCCCGCCCACCGGGAGCAGGTGCTTGTTGCCGCCCCGCGTCATGCCCTGCAGCCGGGTGCCTTGGCCGCCAGCGAGCAGGACGCCCTTCAAACCCGGTCTCCGTCCAAGGCGCCCCGGCGCCCGAGCCGTTCCCCCTGGTAGCCGCTCCGCTCCCTGGCCACCGCGATCCAGTCCTTTTGGTCCTGGTACCAGCTCACGGTGGCGGCGATGCCGTCCTCGAGGGAGACCCGCGGCTCCCAGCCGGTCTCCTGCAGGAACCGCGAGCAGTCGAGGGCATAGCGGCGGTCGTGGCCTGGCCGGTCGGCGACGTGCTGGAGGGTGGTCGCGTCCAGGGCAAGGCCGAGGGCCTGGAGGACGGTCTCGAGGATCTCGAGGTTCCCGCGGCGGCAGCCTCCGCCGACGCAGTAGCTCCGGCCCGGCCGCCCGCGGAGCCCCGCGAGGAGCAGCGCCCGGCAGTGGTCCTCGACGTGGAGCCACTCGCGGACCTGCCGGCCGTCGCCGTAGACCGGGATGGGCTCGCCGGCGAGAGCGCGCAGGATCGCGAGCGGCAAGAGCTTCTCCGGGAATTGCCGGGGACCGTAGTTGTTGCCGCTGTGGGTGATGATCCAGGGCAAGCCGAAGGTCCGCCCGTACGCTTGGACCAGGAGGTCCGATGCGGCCTTGCTCGCGGAGTAGGGGGAGCTCGGGGCGTAGGGGCTGTCCTCGTCCGCGGCCGGGCCGTCGCCCCGGTCCCCGAAGACCTCGTCGGTGGAGGAGTGCAGGAAGCGGAAGCCGACGCGGTGTTTCGCCGGCAGGCGCCGCCAGTGGTCGAGGCTGGCCTCCAGCAAGGAGCCCGTGCCGACGACGTTGGTGCGGAGGAAGGGGGCGGGGTCGTCGATCGAGCGGTCGACGTGGGATTCGGCCGCGAGGTGGACCACCCAGTCGGCCTCGGCCAGCTCGAGCGCCTCACGGCAGTTCGCCGGCTCGGCGACGTCGCCGACCAGGAGCCGGAAGCGCGCGTCCTGCTCGAGGGGGGCGAGGTTGGCCGGATGAGCGGCGTAGCTGAGCGAGTCGAGCACCACCAGGCGCTCGGCCCCCGACTCCAGCGCCATCCGGACGAAGGCGCTGCCGATGAAGCCGGCGCCGCCGGTGACGAGGAGCTTCTTGCCGCGAAGATCAGAATCCAATGGCCCTACCGCCAGGACGGATTGTAGCGGCGGCCTCACCCGCTCCAGCTCAGTAGCCGGCCATGCCGGGGTCCACCTGGTCCCGCCAAGCGGCGATGCCGCCGCGCAGATTCAGGAGGCCGCGGTGGCCCTGGCTGGCGAGGAAGGCGCAGACCCTGAGGCTCCGGATGCCGTGGTGGCAGTAGATCACTACTGGCCCCTCGCCGGGCTCGAGCTCGTGCTGCCAGCGATGGATCTCGGACATCGGCAGCAGCTCGGCGCCTTCGATGCGGCAGATCTCCCACTCGGGGTGCTCCCGGACGTCGAGGAGCCGGATCTCCTCACCGGCGTCCAGGCGGCGCCGCAGGTCCGGAGCGTCGATCTGTTCGATGGGCGTCACGCGAGGTCCTCCTCAGGGCGTCTGAGCAGCCGCTGGCCCAGCGCCTTCAGGTCCTCGGTCATGAGGTAGAAGGAGGGGACCAGGACCAGGGTGATGAAGGTCGCGAAGATCACGCCGAAGCCGAGGCTGATCGCCATCGGGATCAGGAACCGGGCCTGGATGCTCTTCTCGAGCAGGAGCGGGGTCAGGCCCAGGAAGGTGGTCAAGGTCGTGAGCAGGATCGCCCGGAAGCGGCGGCGTCCGGCCTCCTCCACCGCCCGCTGGACCGGCGTCCCCTGACGCCGCCTGCGGTTGACGAAGTCCATCAAGACCAGGGAGTCGTTGACCACGACGCCGGCCAGGGCCGTCAGGCCGATGACCGAGAAGATGGCTAGGTTCATGCCCATGATCAGGTGGCCCCAGACAGCGCCGACGAAGCCGAAGGGGATCGCGGCCATGATGACCAGGGGCTGCAGGTAGGAGCGCAGCGGGATCGCGAGCAGCGCGTAGATCACGAACATGGCGAGCCCGAACAGGCGAACCAGGGTGCTCATGAACTCGCTCTGTTCGCGCTGCTGGCCTTCGAAGGTCCAGGCCAGGCCGGGCTGCTCCCGCGCCAGCCGAGGGAGCAGCTCGGCCTCCAGCTTGGCGACGACCTCGTCCGGGGTGACCTGGTCCGTGTCCAGGTCCATCAGGACGCCGACGCTTCGTCGCCGGTTCCGGCGCTCGATCGCCGAGTAGCCGCGCCCGTCTTCGACCGCGGCAACCCGGGCGAAGGGCAGCTCGGCGCCGCCCGGGGTCCGGACCCGCATGTCCTCCAGGCTGGCCAGGCTGCGCCGATCCTCCAGCGGGTAGCGGACCATGACCTTGACCTCGTCCCGCCCGCGCTGGACGGTCTGCGCCTCTTCGCCGTAGTAGGCCTGCCGGACCTGGCGCGCCAGGTCGGAGAGGCTCAGGCCGAGGGCGCGCCCCTCCTCGGTCAGGCGCAGCTCCCACTCGCGCTTCCCGGCCCGGAAGTCGTCCCGGACCTCGGCCACCCCGGCCCAGCCGGCGACCTCCTCCCTCACTCGCTGGGCCGTGAGGACCAGTTGGTCGAGCCCCGGCCCGGAGAGCTCGAGGTCGACGTCGGCGTCGCTGGCGACGAGGTCGGCGGTGAAGCTGAGCTCCTCCGCCCCGGCGACGGCGCCGGTGCGATCCTGCCACAGCCGGGCGATCTCCTTGCTAGAGCGGCTCCGGAGCTCGGCCGAGAGCAGCTCTAGGTTCACCTCTCCGAGGTGGGCCCCCGAGTAGGACTGGCCGCCCGAGGCCGAGCCCATGTTCGACTGCTTCTCGCGGTAGGGTTGGCCGCCGGTGCTGGTGGTGATGCTCTTGATCTCCGCCTGGCCGTCCGCCGCGAGGAGCTCCGCTTGCAGCTCCTGGGCGCTGCGTTCGAAGCGGGCGATCACCTCCTCCGTGGTCTCGAGCGGTGTCCCGAGCGGCATCGTCAGCTCCACCGCCACGTTGTCGGCCTCGATCTCGGGGAAGAAGATGAACTTCACCCGGCCGCTGCCCACGAGGCCGAGGGAGACCAGGAGGGTGGCGACGCCGACCGCCAGCGTCAGGTAGCGCCAGCTCAGCGCGAAGCGCAGGAAGGGCGCGTAGAGGCGGTCGCGGACCGCCTCCAGGCCGGCGTTGATCCTGTCCTGGACCCGGCCCCACGGGCCGCGGCGGGCCTCCGCGTCCTCCGGCGGCAGGTGCCGCAGGTGGGTGGGCAGCACGAGCAGGGACTCGACCAGGGAGAAGGTCAGGACCGCGATCACGATCAGCGGGATGTTCCGCGAGTACTGCCCCATGCTGCCCGGCATCAGGAGCAGCGGCGAGAAGGAGGCGATCGTGGTCAGGACGGCGAAGATCACCGGCATCGAGACCTCCTGCGCCCCGCCGATCGCCGCGTCCATGGCCTCGCGGCCTCGCTGCCGGTGGTCGTGCACGTTCTCGGCGACCACGATGGCGTCGTCGACGACGATGCCGAGCACGATGATGAAGGCGAAGAGGGAGATCAGGTTGACCGAGACGTCGAAGCCTGGCATCAGGGCGATGGCGCCGAGGAAGCAGATCGGGATCCCGATCGTCACCCACAAGGCCAGGCGCAAGCGCAGGAACAGCGCCAGCGAGACCAGCACCAGCAGCAGGCCGGCGCGGCCGTTGCGCATCATGAGGTCGAGGCGGTCGCGCAGGATCAGGGTCTCGTCCCCGGTGACGTCCAGGCTGACCTCGGCCGGCAGCTGGCGCGCCTTCGCCTCGAGGTGGGCGCGGGTCGCCCGGGCGATGGCCAACGCGTCCTGGCTGCCGACCCGGAAGACGTCGAGGATGACCGCAGGCTCGCCGTTGAAGCGGGTGCTCTGGTCCGTGTCCTCGAAGCCGTCGACCACCGTGGCGACCTGGCCCAACAGCAGCTCGGTGCCGTCGCCGTGGCTGCGCAAGGGCAGGGCCTCGAAGTCGGCGCGCCGGTAGGCCTGGCCGATGGCGCGGAGCAGGACCTCGCCGCCGCGGGTCTTGACCGAGCCGCCCGGGAGGTCGAGGGAGGAGCTCCGGATCGCGGCGACGACCTCGTCGAAGCGCAGACCGTATCGCCGCAGCTCCGACTCAGAGACCTCCACCGAGATCTCGTAAGGGCGGGCGTTGGCGTGACGGATCAGGGAGATCTCCGGCAGCGCCCCGAGCTCTTCCCGGAGTTCGTCCGCCACCAGCCGCAGGTCGCCCTCCTCCGCGCGGCCCCAGACGGCCACGCTCAGGACCTTCAGGTTGACGTCGACCAAGGAGACCACCGGCTCCTCCGCCTCGGCCGGGAAGCTGTCGATGCGGTCCACCTCCGCCTTGACGTCGTCGAGCAGCTTGTTGCGGTCCTGGCCCTCCAGGAAGTCGACGGTCACGGTGCCGAAGCCCTCGTTGGCCTTCGACCGCACCTCGTCGACCCCGGAGAGTCCCTGCACCGCCTCCTCAATCCGCATGCAGATCGCCTCCTCGACCTCCTCCGGGGCGGCCCCCGGGTAGACCACGGTGACGGTCGCGGCGTCGACCTGGATGGTGGGGACGATCTCCTGGCGGAGGGAGGGAACGGTGAAGAGACCGGCGGCGATGATCGACGCCATCAGCAGGTTCGCCGCGACCGGGTTGCGCGCGAACCACTCGATCACCCGGTTCATCGCCCGTCCTCCCGGACCTCGAGCTTCATGCCCTCCGCCGTCACCGGAAGCGCGGTCAGGATCAGGCGGTCCCCGTCCTCGAGGCCGCCCTCCACCAGTGCTTCGCTCTCGGTCCACTGCAGGACCTGGACCGGCCGAATCATGAGGCGGTCTTGCGGGTCTGCGAGCAGCACCCGGTCGCCGTCCAGGACCGCGGAGCGGGGGACAGAGTAGAGACCGGCCGCGCGCCGCCCTCGGATGGTCGCCCGGACGAACAGGCCCGGGCTGATCGGCGGTGCGCCGCTCGCCAAGCCGAAGGGGTCATCGATGACGGCCACCGCGCGCAGCATCCTGCTGGCGGGGTCCAGCGCCGGGGAGGAGCGGACCAGGCGGGCGTCCCGGCGCAACGGGACGCCGCCGAGGTCGGCCTCCAGGGTCACCGGCAGGTCCGCCTCACGGACGGCGAGGTCCAAGCCGAGGTGGGGGAGGTCGTCGAGCGCGAGCGGCAGGACGATCTCGGCCTCGCTGCTTGGCTGGAGCTGCGCGAAGGGGGCGCCGGCGGCGAGGACTTGTCCCAAGGCGACGTCGGCGCTGAGGACCCTGGCGTCGAACGGGGCGGTCAGCCTGCAGCGGTCCAGGTTCCGCTGGGCCTGGTCCCGCGCCGCGGTCGCCGCCGCGACGTCCGCGCGGGCCGCCGCGAGCTGGGGCTCGCGGCGGGCGACCGCCGAAGGCTCACCCTCCTTCAACGCCTGCCAGTCCTGAACGGCGACCTCCGCCGCTGCTCGCTCGAGGGCGAGGCCGGCCTCGGCCTGTTCCAGGCCCGCCGTCGCGGTGGCGAGCTGGAGCTGGAAGTCGGCGGCGTCCAACTGGACGAGGAGGTCTCCACGGCGAAGATAGGAACCCACCTCGAGCAGCGGGGAGATCTCCATCACCCTCCCCCCGACCTCGAAGGCCAGCGGGAGCACATCCTGCGACTGAACCGTGCCGTGGGTGCTGATCGTGAGTTGGCGGTCCTCGGTTGACATCCGCTGGACGCGGACCAGCGGCACGCCGCTCTCTGGCTCCTGGGCGGAGAGGACCGGCCGGGTGTCGAGCTGCCAGCGAAGCACGCCGAACGCGGCGGCCACGACCAGGAGCGGGAGCAGGACTCGGAGGAGCTTGTTCATCGTGACTGCGGCGCGAAACCGCCGCCGAGAGCGAGGTGGAGATCGACGCGGTTCAGCAGGAGGGCGAGCTGGACCTCGAGCCGAGCGGCCCGCGCGAGCCGCAGGCCTTCTCGCGCCGCGATCAGCTCGGTCGCGCTGGCAAGGCCTGCGCGGAAGCGCCGCTCCGTGGCCGCGGCGGCGGCCGCCGCCGCGGCAAGAGCCTGGTCGGCCAGGTCGAGCCGCGCCCGCAGGGCCTGCTCCGCGGCCAAGGCGCCCTCCACTTCCTCGAAGGCCACCAGGGTGGCCTGGAGGAAGCCGGCTCGAGCCGCCTCGGCTCCCGCCTCACGGGCTTCGAGGCCGGCGCGAAGTTGGCCGCCGTGGAACAGCGGCGCGGTGAGCCCGGCCGCGAGGCTCCAGACCTTGAAGTCGCCGTCGAGCAGGTCGGAGAGGGCGGCGGTCGAGGTGCCACCCGAGGCGGTCAGGCTCAGCCGCGGGTAGAGCGAGGCCTCCGCCTGGTCGGCGAGAGCGAGCTCCCGCCGCAGCCGGGCGCCAGCCGCTGCCAAGTCCGGGCGCCGGTCGACGAGCGCGGCGGGCAGGCCGGCCGGCACCGGCGGCGGCAGGGCCGGCAGGCCCGGGTTGCGGGTCTCCCCTGCGGGATATCGGCTCAGCAGGAGCTCCAGCGCGCGGGCGCTGGCGGCCAGTTCCTGCTGGGACCGCCGCAACCGTTCCTCCGCGGAGGCCAGGTCGGCCTGGAGCTGGTGGATGGCAGCGGCTCCGCCCTGGCCGCTGCGGAAGTGACCGCGCTGGATGGTGAGCAGCTCGCCTTGCCGCTGCGCTTCTTCGCGGGCGAGGCCGACCCTGGTTTCGGCGGCAGACAACGCGAACCAAGCCTTGGCGACCATGCCGGTCAGGGAGAGGCGGGCGCCGTGCCAGTCGGCTTCGGCCGCCTGCCAGGCGCCGATAGCCGCCCGCTCTGCAGCGTCCAGCCTGCCCCAGAGGTCGGCCTCCCAGGAGAGCTGGATCGACAGGGCGTGGCTCTCCGACTCCACCGCCAAGACGCCGCCTTCGGCCCCGGGGACCGGCAGACCGATGAAATTGCGGCGGCTCCGGCTGAGGTCCAGGCCGGCGTCCAGGGCTGGCCAGCGACTCCCGGCGGCGATCCGGGCCTCGGCCGCCGCGGCGGCGACGCGGTGGCCTGCGCCCGCGAGGTCCCAATTGGCGCCCCGCGCCTCTTCGACGGCGGCGTCGAGGCCCGGGTCTCCGAAGGAGGTCCACCAGTCGCCGGTCCCCGGGGCATCGGGGCCGGGTTCGCTCGGCGCGGCGGCCCACGTCGCCGGCGGCGCCAGCGCGGCGACCGGGTCGGCGGCAGCGCGGGGGTTGACGCAGGCGGCCAGCAGGACCGGGAGACCCAAGGGCAGGGTGCGGAGGACGGCGCGATCAAGCATGGGCGAAGCCGGCGGCGCTGTAGCGGATGAGCTGCTCCATCAGCAGCTCCGGGTCCCGCTCCACGGTGCTGCAGCCAGGGAACAAGGCGTGATGCTGACGGGCGCAGGTCAGGACATGGATCATCGAGCCCACCAGGAAGGAGATCCGGAGCAGGAGCTCGCCTCGGTCGAGGTGGGGCAGGGTCCGGGTCATCGCGGCGCCGAACCGCACCAGCACCGGCTGGAAGATCTCCTGCATCCAGATCGGGAGATCCGGGTGGGGCTCGAGGTGCAGGCGGCCGATCAGCCGCGGGAAGTCGGCCCCTGGTCCGCCGAAGATCCTCAACGCCGGCTCCAGGAAGACCCGGAGCAGCTCCTCCAGAGGGACCGGCTCCGGGCCGTGGCGGGCTTCGAGCCGGTCGAGGCCCTCGAGGCGGGCCTGGTTGATCGGCGCGAAGCGTCTCATGACCAGCTCCCTCACCAGGCCGTCCTTGGACCCAAAGTGGTAGTGGACCGAGGCCAGGTTCACCTCCGCCGCGGCGGTGATCTCCCGCAGACTCGCGCCGGAGAGGCCCTTCTCCGCGAAGAGGTGCTCCGCCGCAGCGAGGATCCGGTCCTTGGTCGTGCTCGGGTCCGTCATCGAACGTTCATTTTAAACGGACGTTCGACTCGATGCAAGGGGGCCGGCGCGTGGCGCCCGACTCAGCGCTGGCAGCGGGGGCAGGAGAAGGTCGAGCGATTCCCGAGCTGCTCGACCCGGACGCAGCCGCCGCAGCGGGGGCAGGGCTCACCGGCGCGGCCGTAGACGGAGAGCTCGACCTGGAAGTAGCCCGCCTCCCCCGAGGCTCCCACGAAGTCTTGCAGGGTCGTGCCGCCCGCCGCGACCGCTCGGCGGAGCACCTCCCGGACCGCCGTGGCCAGGCGATCGCACCGCCCAGCGGACAGGCGCGCTGCCGGCGTGGTGGGCCGGATGCCGGCCTCGAACAAAGCCTCGCAGGCGTAGATGTTGCCGACCCCGGCCACCACCGGGCCTTGGAGCAGCAGCTGTTTGACGGCGGCGCGGCGTCCTCGGAAGGCCCGCCTCAAGCTGCTGCCGTCGAAGGCCGGTCCCAGGGGCTCCGGGCCGAGCGAACGGAGCAGCGGATGCTGCTCAGGATCCTGGCCGCCATACGCCACGAGACCGAACTTGCGCGGGTCCCGCAGCCGCAGCCTCCGCCGCTTGGGGAGCAGCAGGTCGAGGTGGTCGTGCTTGCCAGGGGCTTCCTGGTCGCCGGCGATCCGCAGGCTGCCCGACATCCCGAGGTGGAGGAGGAGGCTGTCCTCTGGCCACCGCAGGAGCAGGTACTTCGCTCGCCGCTCCACGGCGGAGATCCTGGTGCCGGCCAGGCGCACGGGGAGGTCGGCCGGGATGGGGAGGCGGAGCTTTGGGGTCCGGAGCACCGCGCCTCGCAGTCGCGCGCCTTCTAGGTAGGGGGCGATGCCCCGGCGCGTGGTCTCGACCTCGGGGAGCTCGGGCACCGGCCGGTCCGGGCGGGTTCAGGGCCGGGGCGGCGTCACCGCCGCGCCGCGCTCGAGGCGGTCGAGGAAGTAGATCATGACGTACTCCTCGGCCGTCTTCTTCGGGCCTGGGAGGTCCTTGATCCGGCGGGCCACCGCGGCGAGGTGGCGGGTCCGGAAGAACTCATAGAAGCGGACGCACTCGTGGACCTCGCCGCCGGTCTTGAACGATTGCCGCCGGACCTTGGCGTCCTCGGGGTCGAGGGAGGAGCGGCCGGTGTCCTCCATGAGCTGCTCCAGGGAGTGGATCTCCTCGGTGGAGACGCCGATCAGGAATTCCTGGAAGGCTTGCTCTTCGTCGAGGTTGAGGCGCTTGCGGGCGAAGAAGCTGACGAACTCCGGGTCGCCGCCGGCTTGGAGGAGGCGGAAGATCTCGGACACCCCGAGCAGGGTGCCGACGCTGACGCGGATCCGCCGGCGGGCGGCCCAGGTCTGGGCCAGGACCGGGAAGAAGTGGCGCGCCCCGAGGCTGTGCCGGGACTCCCACATCTGGCTGAGCGAGTCCACGGCCTTCGCACGGGTGGCTCGCTCCATGCCCTGGTCGACGGCGATCGAGCGCAGGATGTCCTCCGCCAGCAGCGAATAGACGCAGCCGTGGAGCCAGTGGTCGATCTCATCCCCAGTGCCCGCGGCCTCGGCGCTGGAGCCGAGGATCTGTTCATGGATGTAACTCGCGAGCCTCCAGGCGTTCAACTCGGCCACGACCAGCGTGCGGCCGACGACCGCCCGGGTCGGGACGTAGAGCTCGATGCTGGCGTCCTCGGCGCTGCTCAGCAGGTCGACCAAGGTGCCGCGGCCGCGCTGCCGGCCGCCGAGGGTCTTCTCGCCGAACACCGGAGGATAAGCGAGGAGGGCGGCGCCGACCTGGTCCACGCGGCCGACGTTCTCGACCAGGACGGTGCGCAGCGGGCCGGCGTCCGGGTGGTCTGACTCGGCGAGGGCCTG
Source organism: uncultured Planctomycetales bacterium (assembly GCA_964482495.1). GTDB lineage: Bacteria > Planctomycetota > UBA1135 > UBA1135 > UBA1135 > J029. The sequence continues at coordinate 18,838 of CAYZXS010000021.1, read as the reverse complement.
GCTGAGCGCCAGCAGCGTGTGCCGCTCCGCTTCGTCGAAGCTGGTGCCAGGGCCGAATTCCAGAGTGGGGAGGACCATCCTCGCGCGGAGTTTAACAGCGGTCGGAAGCGGGGCGAGGGCTCCGCTTCAGGAAGGTCCCCGCTGCTCGGTCGAGAACTGCCGGTCGCCGGCGTCGCCGAGGCCGGGAACGATGAAGCCGCGCTCGTCCAGCTTCTCGTCCATGGCGCCGAGGTGGAGCTCGACCTCGGGATGGGCCTGGCGCAGGGCCTCGACGCCCTCCGGGGCGCCGAGGATGCCGAGGAACAGCGCCTGCTCGACGCCCCAGTCCCGGACGATGTCGAGCGCGGCGATCGCCGAGCCACCGGTCGCCAGCATGGGATCGAGCACCATCGCCACCCGGACCGGCCTCCCCGCCGGCAGCTTGTTGTAGTACGGGACCGGCTGCAACGAGGCCTCGTCACGGTAGAGCCCGAGGTGCCAGACCTCGGCGCGCGGGAGCAGGCTGAGCAGCCCGTCGGCCATGCCGAGTCCGGCCCGGAGCACCGGGACCAAGCCGATCCTGGCGAGCAGGCCCTGCGCCGCGCAAGGGGCGAGCGGAGTCTGGACCTCGCGGTCCGTCAGCGCGAGGCCCTCGCAGGCCTGGACGCCGAGCAGCAGGGAGATCTCTCGGACCAGGGCGCGGAACTCCGGGGCGGGAGTCTCACGGTCTCGGAGCCGGCCGAGCTTGTCGGCGACCAGGGGATGCTGGGAGAGCACGAGCTTGCCCATGAAGGCAGCCTAGGGAAGCCGCCAGGCGAGCTAAAGTGTCTCGATGGAGAGCCGCAGATCGTCACGTCAGGGAATTGCGCCGTGAACGCCGAGCCGGACTGGACGGAGGTCTACCGAGCCTCCGGCTACGCCTACGGCGCGGGCGGCCGGTGGGTGTCGTTCGCCCTCGACGGAGAGCGGCGGGAGGAGGTCTCCGGGATGGTCGACAGCGTCACGCTGATCACGGCTTGGAACCCGGGCTCCGTCGAGTTGCCGCTCGCCGCCAATGAGGCCGCGAACGGCCGCCTGCTGCGCTCCCTGGTCGCGGCTGGGGTGCCTTGGACCCCCGCCTTCGGCAGCTCTCTGCCGGGGTCCTCGCCGGCCTGGCGGGAGGAGGGATACGCCCTCCACGGCCTCGACCGCTCCCAGGCCTGTCTCTGGGGGCGGGAGTGGGGCCAGCGGGCCGTGGTGTGGCTGGCCCCGGGGAGCGCCGAGCTGCTCTTCTGTGCCGCCGAGGAGTCCGTGGCATGTCGCCTGCGCCTGCTCGAATTGGCCGATAGGGTGTTACCCTTTGCCATCTCGGCTTAAGGGTTGCTGGTTTCCGGCCGCTCAGCACGGTGGAGACCGAACCCGTGAGAATTGCCAGCATCCTGCTCCTCTTCGCCGCCGGCGGAGCACCGATCCTCGCTCAAGCGGAGGTCGACGAGGCCGTGCACGAGGTGCAGGAAGCTGAGCTGGCCGTCTCCCTGGAGACCGGCCAGATCTGGCGCCAGAACGTGCGCTTCGAGTCGGTGATCACCGGGGCCGACGGCGTCGAGGCCGTCTGGACCTTCGACTACAGCCTGAGGCTCCGGTGCCTCGAACCGGTTCCGGGCGGCTTCTCCGTGGCGGGCCAGTTCCTCGACTGGCGCCTGCGCCTCCAGAAGGGCGCGTGCAGCTACGAGTGGCAGGACGGCCGCTACTCCTACTTCAGCGAGCACGTGGACCAGGCCGAGGAGAGCCACTCCGCATGCCGCTGCCTCCTGGCGGCGTGGTCGAGCGGCTTGCGGGACGCCGAGATCCGCTTCCTGCTGCGCCGCGACGGCACCGTGACGGGACTGTCCGGCCTCGAGAAGCTGCACGCGACCGTCGCCGAGTCGCTCGATTCGGCGGGGGAGCTGCCGGCCGAGATGCTGGCCTTCTTCGGGCAGGACGGGCTGAAGCGCGCGGACGGCGCCCTCGGGCTCGCCCTCTCGGTCCCGCGGCCAGTGGAGCAGGTCGGCCCCGGCTCCACCTGGACCCAAGTCACCGACGTCCATAGTCTGGCCGCCGCCGATCGCCAGGTCCGCCGCACCTTCCACTTCGCCGGCCTCGGCCGGGAGCGCCGCTTCCGCTTCGCCGAGATCGCGATCGCGCCGGCCTTCGAGGTCCTCGACGAGCGCGGCGAGTGGCGGCTGGTGGAGAGCTCGGCCAAGGAGGAGCAGGCCGAGGTGCTGAAGATCCTGCTCGACAGCGGGCTGCTCTACCAGATGAACGCCGAGCTCCGCTTCGAGCTCCCGGACGGCAGCCGCGCACACTTCCGCCTGAGCTCGCAGTTCGGGGACTGAGCGCGGCCTCGCCGCGGGATCGCCCGGGGCCGGGAGGCCCTAAGATGGCGGCATGCGGACCAAGACCGTGGACCGGGTGGCTGCGGACGCGCGCGCGGCGAAGTTCACCCGCCGCTCTCTGAAGCGGCAGAGCAAGGTCGTCGGGCTCAAGCTGGCCCTGTCGATGACCGACCTGACCACCCTCGAGGGCAAGGACTCCCCGGAGAAGATCCGGGCCCTGTGCCGGAAGGCGCTCCAGCCGGTCGAGGGCGATCCCGGGATCCCCAGCGTCGCCGCGGTGTGCGTCTACCCCCGCTTCGTGAGCCTGGCGAGGGAACTGCTCGAGGGGAGCCCGGTCAAGGTCGCGAGCGTCGCCACAGCCTTCCCGAGCGGCCAGCTGCCGCTGCCTCTCCGAGTCTCGGAGGTCCGGAGCGCGGTCGAGGACGGCGCCCACGAGATCGACATGGTGATCAACCGCGGCGGTTTCCTCTCCGGCGCCGAGGACCAGGTCTTCCACGAGATCGGCGCGGTCAAGGAGGCCTGCGGCGCCGCCCACCTGAAGGTCATCCTCGAGACTGGCGAGCTCGAGACCTATGACCTGGTCCGCAAGGCCAGCGACCTGGCGATCGAGGCCGGCGCGGACTTCGTCAAGACCAGCACCGGCAAGGTCCAGCCCGCCGCGACCATGGGGGTGACCCTGGTGCTGATGGAGTCCGTGCGGGACCACTGGCTGCAAAGCGGCAAGCGGATCGGCATTAAGCCGGCCGGTGGGATCCGAACCGCCAAGCAGGCCCTGCACTACCTGGTGATGCTCAAGGAGACGCTGGGGGAGGCCTGGCTGACGCCCGACTTGTTCCGCTTCGGCGCTTCATCGCTGGCGAACGACCTGGTCCGCCAGCTCCTGAAACAACGCGACGGCCACTACGTCGCCTCCCACGACCTCTCCGAGGCCTGAGATGACCGCTCCCGAGCCCCAAGAACCCGCCGCCGCCCTGCTCGAGGACGGAGCCTGGGACTACGCACCCGCGCCCGAGACCACCCCGGTGGAGATCGCGCCGCGCTACGGGCACTTCATCGGCGGCGACTTCGCCGCCAGCGCCGACGGCGCCAGCTTCGCGACCATCAACCCCGCCACCGAGGAGCCCCTCGCGGAGGTCGCCGCCGGCGGGCCGGAGGACGTCGAAGCCGCGGTCGCCGCCGCCCGCCGCGCCCAGCCGAAGTGGGCCCGGCTCCCGGGGCGGGAGCGGGCCAAGTACCTGTTCCGCATCGCCCGCAGGATCCAGGAGCGGGCCCGGGAGCTCGCCGTGCTCGAGACCCTGGACGGCGGCAAGCCGATCAAGGAGTCGCGGGACGTCGACGTCCCCGAGGCGGCCAAGCACTTCTTCTATCACGCCGGCTGGGCGGACAAGCTCGACTTCGCCTTCCCGGGGAGGCAGCCGCGCCCGGTCGGGGTCTGCGGCCAGATCATCCCGTGGAACTTCCCGCTGCTGATGGCTGCCTGGAAGCTCGCTCCGGCGCTCGCCTGCGGCAACAGCGTCGTCCTCAAGCCGGCCGAGACTACCTCGCTCACTGCCCTTCGCCTGGCGGAGATCCTCCAGGAGTGCGAGCTGCCGCCCGGGGTGGTCAACATCGTCACCGGCGGCGGCGAGACCGGCGCCGCCCTGGCTGCGCACCCGCAGGTCAAGAAGCTGGCCTTCACGGGTAGCACCGAGGTCGGCAAGAAGCTGGCCGCGGGCAGCGCCGGCAGCGGCCGGCGCCTGACCCTGGAGCTCGGCGGCAAGTCCGCCAACATCATCTTCGATGACGCCAGCATCGATCAGGCGGTGGAGGGCGTGGTGGACGCCATCTACTTCAACCAGGGCCAGGTCTGCTGCGCCGGCTCGCGGCTCTTCGTGCAGGAGGGCGTGCTCGAGGAAGTGCTCGAGAAACTCGACTGGCGGCTGCGCAGTCTGCGCGTGGGAGACCCGCTCGACAAGAACACCGACGTCGGCGCCATCAACTCGCGCGAGCAGCTGGAGCGGATCCGCGGCTACCTGAAGATCGGCATCGACGAGGGTGGAGTCCTGCGAGAGTGCCACGATGAGCCGCTGCCGGCCAAGGGCTACTGGTGCCGGCCGAGCTACTTCACCGGCGTCCAGCCCGCCGACACCCTGGCGCGCGAGGAGGTCTTCGGCCCGGTGCTGGCGGTGATGAGCTTCCGCACCCCGGAAGAGGCGCTCAGCCGGGCCAACAACACGCCCTACGGGCTCGCCGCCGGGGTCTGGACCGACAAGGGCTCCAAGATCTTCGAGATGGCCTCCCGGCTGGAGGCCGGGGTGGTCTGGTGCAACACCTACAACCGCTTCGACGCCTCCTCGCCCTTCGGCGGCTTCAAGGAGTCCGGCTTCGGTCGGGAGGGCGGGCGCCAAGGACTACGTCCCTACCTTGAGTTGAGCTGATGGCCTCCCGCGCCCCCCAACGTCTGACCGTGCCGAAGACCTACAAGCTCTACCTCGCCGGCGCCTTCCCGCGCAGCGAGTCCGGTCGCAGCCTGCCGATCGAGGACCGCCGCGGCCGGGTCTTCGCCCACCTCTGCCACGCCTCCCGCAAGGACCTTCGCGACGCGGTCTCCGCGGCCGCCAAGGCGCTCCCGGGGTGGAGCCGGCGGGACGCCTACAACCGGGGCCAGATCCTCTACCGGATGGCCGAGATGCTCGAGGGCAAGGCCGAGGAGATGGCCGCCGTCCTCGCGGCGACCGTGCCTGGCGGCCTGAGCCGGGCGCGGCGCGAGACCGCCGCCGCGGTCGACCGCCTGGTGCACTTCGCCGGCTGGGCCGACAAGTTCAGCCAGGTGCTCGGGAACTCGAATCCGGTGGCCGGGCCCTACTACAACTTCACCGTGCCGCAGCCGAGTGGGGTGGTCGCCGTCCTGGCGCCGCCGGAGGAGCCGCTGCTCGCCCTGGTGTCGCTGCTGGCGCCGCCGCTGTGCGCCGGGAACACCGTGGTCGCTCTCGGGTCGGAGCGCCACCCGCTGGCGACCGCGGTCCTCGGGGAGGTCTGCGCCACCTCGGACCTGCCTGGGGGAGCGGTCAACCTGCTCACCGGGAAGCGCCCGGAGTTGCTCGAGGTCCTCGCCGGCCACCGGGAGATCCTCGGTGTCCACGCGGCCGGCTGCCGCCCCGCGGAGCGGCGGGCGTTGGAGCTGGGCGCCGCCGAGAACCTGAAGCGGGTGACCGTGCGACGGCTGAAGGACGAGGACTGGTACGACGAGGGGCAGTGTCACTCGCCGTACTGGATCGAGCCCTTCCTCGAGATGAAGACCATCTGGCACCCGTCGGCCAGTTGAGCGGTCAGGCCTCGGCTTCGCCCAGCTGCTCGAGCAGAGCCGCGCCGTAGAGCTCCAGCTTCACCGGGCCGACCCCGGGCACCTCTGCGAGTTCGGCCAGGTCGCGGGGCAGCTCCCGCGCGAGGTTGCGCAGCGTGGCGTTGCTGAAGACCAGGTAAGCGGGCTTGCCGGACTCGGCGGCGACCCCCTTGCGCCAGGCCGCGAGGCGCTCGAACAGCGCCAGGTCGTAGTCGGGGGCCTGCTCGACCTCCTCCTCCAGCTCCGGGCCGAGGTCCGCAGCGACCGGGTCCAGGCCGGCCGGCGGGCGCTCCGGATCCGCCTCCATGGCCAGGCCGAGGTCGGTGGAGACGGCGGGAGTCGGGGGCAGGGAGGCCAGCGGCAGCTCGCGCCGCTTCCGCTCCTTGCGCGGCTTCCTGGCCGTCGCCGCGGCGCGGCGCGGGGCGCGCCGCTCCGGCCAGGACACCCGGGCCCGGTCTTCGTCGCGCATGACCGCGGCGCCGCGCTCGCTCAGGCCGAGGACGGGGAACTGGGTGCCGAAGGTCCTCACCAATCCGGCCTCCTCGAGGGCGTCGAGCAGGTCCAGGACGAAGTCCCGCCCGTGCTCCTTCAGGAGCCCGAAGGTGCTGAGGCGGTCGAAGCCGAGCTGGCGTACCGGCTGGCTGTTGCTCCCGACCAGCATCGCCGCGATCCGGGTCCGGCCGACCCTGCCGCCGGTGCGCGCCACCCCCGAGAGCGCCTTGCGGACGATGGTGTGCTGGTCGTCGTCGAGCTCCGGCGCGGCTTCGGCGGCCGCCTGCTCGCAGCGGTCGCAGGCTCCGCAGCCGTCGAGGAAGAGCTCGACGTCGGGGTCGCCGAAGTACTCGAGCACGGTTCGCCGGCGGCAGGTCCCGCCGGAGGCGAAGCGGAGCATGCGCTGGAGCCGGCGCAGCGCGCCGTCGCGGTAGCTCTGGCGGGCGGCCTCCTGCTGGGGGTCGAGCAGCTCCTCCTCGCCGCTGCCGCGCTGGATCAGGAACTCGGCGGTGCGCGCGTCGCGGAAGCTGTAGAGCAGGACGACGTCGGCGGGGAGCCCGTCGCGCCCGGCCCGGCCGACTTCCTGGTAGTAAGCCTCGAGCGAAGCCGGCAGCGCGAGGTGGACCAGGAGTCGGACGTCCGGCTTGTCGATGCCCATGCCGAAGGCGTTGGTCGCCACCAGGGCGTCGACCTGGTCGCCGAGGAAGCCCTCCTGCAGCCGGTGGCGCTCGGCGCCGTCGAGGCCAGCGTGGTAGTGGGCAGCTTGCAGCCCGGCGGCGCGCAGCGCGGCGGCGCCGTCTTCGGCCTGGCGCCGGGTCGCGGTGTAGACCAGGGCAGGTCCGGCGCCGTCGCGGTCCCGGACCAGCTGGCACAGCCGCTTCAGGCGCTCCGCTCCTCCTCGCGTGCGCTGGACCCGCATCCGCAGGTTCGGCCGGTTGAAGCCGCGCACGAACAGCTCCGGCCGCTCCATGCCGAGGGCGTCGCCGAGCTCTTCGCGGACTTCGGGAGTAGCGGTCGCGGTGAAGGCGGCCAGCCGCGGCGGCCGCAGCTCCTGCAGCAAGGGCTTGATGCGCCGGTAATCCGGCCGGAAGTCGTGGCCCCACTCGCTGACGCAGTGGGCCTCGTCGACCGCGACCAAGGACAGCGAGGCCCGCGCCACGGCGTCCAGGAAGCCGTCGCTGCGGAGCCGCTCCGGGGCGGCGTAGACCAGCTTCAGCTCGCCCGCAGCCAGCCGGGCCTCGGCCTCCCGGCGCTCGGCGGCGGGGTCGGCGCTGGTGACCTTGGCGGCGGCGATGCCGCGCTCGGCGAGGGCGTCGACCTGGTCCTTCATCAGCGCGATCAGCGGGCTCAGGACCACCGCCGTGCCCTCGCAGAGCAGCGCCGGGAGCTGAAAACAGAGCGACTTGCCGGCGCCGGTAGGGAGCACCGCGATGGTCGGCCGCCCGTCCAGGACCGAGCGGATGATCTCGCGCTGGCCGTGGCGGAAGTCCTCATGGCCGAAGCGACGGCGCAGGGTGTCGAGCAGGGGGTCGTCCATCGAAGGGGCCGTCGGTCGGCCAGTCTCCAGGTTACGCGAACGGCCCCGCGGAATCTCCGCGGGGCCGGTGGGGCGATCGCCCGGGCTGGCTCAGGCGCTGGCGGATCCCTCGCCGGGATCGTCGAGGAACGGCGGCGGGGGCGGGGAGGCCGCGGCCGCCGCCCCGGACGGAGCCGCCGCCGCGACGGCCTCCGCGGGGTCGGGCGCGCCGTTCTCCGCGGCGACCCGGCCCAGGACCTCGGGCAGCTGGATCCCGGCCTGGTCGGCGAGCTCGTGCATCGCCGGCAGGGAGCCGATCAGGGAGGACAGGAAATTCGCGGTCGAGCCGCCCTTGGCGCCCGCGCCGCCGGCGCCGGAGTCCCAGACCGTGATCTTGTCGATCTTCAGGTTCTGGATCGCCTTCACCTGCTCGGCGATGATCTCGGGCAGCTGCTCGACCATGAGCAGGGTGGGGGCGATGTGCGGCTGGCCCTCGCAGGCTGCGATCAGCCCGCGGTAGCCCGCTGCCTTGGAGTCCAGGACCTTGCGGATCCCCTCGGCCTCGGCCATGTACCGGGCCAGGATCGCGTCCGCCTCACCGGCCGCCTCGCGCCGGGCGCGCTCGGCGGTGGCCTCGGCGTCGATCTCGACGCGCTTCTTCTCGATCTCCTGCGGCGCCAGCTCCTCCTTGGCCAGCCGCGCCAGCTCTTGCTCGCGCTCGGCCACGAGGACCGCCTCACGCGACTTGGCCTCCGCGACCTCGGCCCGGCGCTGGGCCTCGGCGGCGATCTCGGCCAACTTGGCGTTCGACTCCGCGACCTCGGCCTTGGCGGTGTTCTCGCCGTCCACCGCCTCCGCCTCGAGGGCCGAGACCGCGATCCGCTGGGTGCGCTCGGCGCTCTTCTCGCCCTCGGCGGCGGTCGCCGTCTCGCCGGCCACGTCGACGGTCTGCTCCCGCACGGCGATGGCCTCGCCGACGGCGCCGTCGCGCTCCTGCTGCGCCACCTCGACCTTGGCCTTGTTGATGGCCTCGGCCGCGGCCCGCTGGCCGATGGCGACGATGTAGCCGCTCTCGTCGGTGATGTCGCGGATGTTGACGTTGATCAGCTCGAGGCCGATCTTGTTGACCTCTTCGGCGACGTTGGTGTTGATCAAGGACATGAACTTCTCGCGGTCCTTGTTGATCTCCTCGATCGACAGGGTCGCGATCACCAGGCGCAGCTGGCCGAGGATGATGTCCTGGGCCTGCTCCTTGATCTTGCCCTCGCCCATGCCCAGCAGGCGCTCGGCGGCGTTGTTCATCATCACCGGGTCGGTGCTGATGCCGACCGTGAAGGTCGCCGGGACGTTGACGCGGATGTTGTTCAGCGACAGCGCCCCCTCGAGCGGGATGTCGATCACCAGCGGCTCCAGGCTCAGGTAGCTGTAGTCCTGGACCAGCGGGACGACGAAGGTGCCGCCGCCGTGTAGGCACTTCGCTGCTTGGCGGCCGCGGACCTTGCCGAAGACCACGAGGATCTGGTTTGACGGGCAGCGCTTGTACTGCTTGACGATGAAGGCCGCGATGAAGATGAACAGCAGCAGGCCGCCGCCGAGCAGGCCGAGCCACCAGAGTTCGCTGGTCGGAGTCTGCGGCGGGGCCGCGAGGAGCGTGAGCGGGAGCATGGGCGAAGGAGCTGGGGGCTACAGAGGGACGACGGTGAGAGTGTGGTCGGGATTCACCCGGGCGACGCGGACGCGCGACTTGGTCGGCAGCTCTTCCTCGTCGGAGACGGCGTTGTAGATGCGCTGGCGGCCTTGCAGGACGACGCGGACCTGGCCGCGCCCGGCGCCGCGCTTGGGCACGGTGGCGTAGACCTCGCCCTCGGTGCCGAGGGCAGCCTCGATCGAGACCGTGCCGGTGCTTTCGAGCGAGTACATCCCCTGGAGCAGGACCGCGAGCAGCCAGGTCATGAGCACGCCGCCGGCGACGCCTGCTCCGATCGACGCGGTCACTCCCCAGCCGGCGCCGTTCAGCCCGCCGAGGCCGGCCCAGCCGAAGCCCATCGCGAAGGCGGCGATCGCCTGCACCGAGAGGATCTCGAAGGAGTGGCCGGGGTCGAGGTGGTCGCCGCCGTCGCCGAGATCGAAGTCGGCATCCGCGTCGAGGTCCACGCCGCCGTCGCTCGAGTCTCCACCGATCAGCATCAGCGCCAGGCGCAGCAGGAAGATCGCGGTGCCGGCGAGCGCCGGGATGCTGAACCAGAGGGCGGGTTGCTGGAAGAGAGTGTCGAACATGGCAAGGATGGCTCGCCGGCGGATACGTCACGGCGGCGCGAGCTATTCGGGATTCTAGGTCGGCGCGGCCGCGATTGGACAGAAAGGCGCGCGGCCGTGAAGCTGCGTCGGCTGTCCGCGTTGACGGCCGCCGAACATGCTCCGCTCGCTCTCCCCGATCCTCCTCCTCTCTGCTTGCGCCACCCTGCCCGCCCAGGACGGCCGCGCCCTCCCCGATCCCGCCGCGCACCTCGGGCACGCGGTCGGCGAGGACTTCCAGCTCCCGGGCTGGGATCAGGTCTCCGGGTACTTCGAAGCGCTCGCGGAGGCCTCGCCGCGGGTGCGCTACGAGCGGGTCGGGACCACCACCGAAGGTCGTCCCTTCTGCTTGGCGACGATCTCCTCCGAGCGGAACCTGGGCCGGCTCGAGGAATTGCGTGGCCACGCCGCGGTCCTCGCCGACCCGCGCTCCCCGGAGGCGAGCGTCGAGCGGGCGCTGGCCGAGGGCAAGCTGTTCCTGATGATCTCCTGCGCCATGCACGCCACCGAGACCGCCGCGCCCCAGATGGCGATGGAGCTCGCTTGGCGCCTGGCGTCCTCGGAGGAGCCGCTCTGGCAGGCTGCGCGGGAGCAGCTGGTCGTCCTGCTGATCCCCTCCACCAACCCGGACGGCCTCGATCACGTGTCGAGCTGGTACCGGGAGCACGTCCACGGGCCGTACGAGGGCAGCTCGCTGACCCAGCTTTACCAGCACTACGCCGGCCACGACAACAACCGGGATTGGTTCGCCCTCAACCTGGAGGAGACCCGGATCGTCACCCGGCTGCTCTACACCGAGTGGCGCCCGCAGGTCTATTGGGACGTCCACCAACAAGGGAGCCGCTCCGAGCGGCTCTTCGTGCCGCCGTTCCGCGACCCCCTGAACCCGAACCTCGACCCAGGCGTGATCACCGCGATCGACGCTCTCGGCAGCCGCGCGCTCTGGGACCTGACCAGGGCGGGTTTCTCCGGCGTCTCCACCGGCGTCAGCTACGACATGTGGTGGAACGGGGGGAATCGGAACGTTCCGGTCCGCCACAACCTGATCGGCCTGCTCACCGAAGCGGCGTCGGTGAACATCGCCTCCCCGGTGTGGCGGCCGCTGGACTCCCTGCGCGCGCCGCGCGGGATCGAAGGCGGATACGCGCCCTCGCACCGCTTCCCCTGGCCTTGGGCCGGGGGCTGGTGGCGGATGCGGGACATCATCGACTACGAGCTGGCCTTCGCGCGGTCCTTGCTGGGCAGCCTGGCCCGGGAGCCGGAGCTGTACCTCCGGAACTCCCTCGAGGCCGCCCGGCGCAACGTCGAGCGGGCCCGGGGCTTGCCCGCCCGCGCCTGGCTGGTCCCCTCGGACAACCGCGACCTTGGGGCAGCCCGGCGCCTGGCGGAGATCCTGCTGCTCACTGGCGTGGAGCTCCACGTCGCGGACGGTCCGCTGCGCGCGGACGGTCGGGAATACCCGGCAGGGACGATCGTGATCCCGATGGATCAGCCCTACGCCACCCACGTCCAGGATCTGTTCGCCCTCCAGAGCTTCCCGGTAGGGGATTCACCCTATGACGTCGCTGGCTGGACCTTGCCGCTGCTCTTCGGGCTGCGGCGGGTGGAGGTCCGCGGCGAGCTCGAGGGCGCCTGGTCGGCGGTCCGAGACGCCGAAAGAGCGGTGGCGGGATTCCCGGGCCGTCAGGACGGCGGCGCCGGCATGGACGCGCTTGACTCCGACACCTGGCGGGCGCTGTTCCACGCCATGAGCAACGGCCAGGGGGTGAAGGCCTCAGCGAGCGCGGGCGGCCTCTCCCTGGCCCCGGACCCGGGCGGGGCGCCGCCGCGGATCGGCCTCTACGCGCCGTGGAGCGGCAGCATGGACGAGGGCTGGATGCGCTGGGTGCTCGACGAGTTCGGTGTGCCCTACGTCCGCGTGCGCAACGAGATGCTGCGGGCCGGCAGGCTCGGGGAGCTGCTCGATGTGCTGATCCTGCCCAGTCTGAGCCCGCGCAGCCTGGACCAGGGCCGGCGCCGGGGCAGCCTCCCGGCGGAGTTCGCGGACGGCCTCGACCCCGAGGGCGCGGTCGCGGTCGAGGAGTTCGTGCGCGCTGGCGGGCAGCTGGTGGCGGTGGGCTCCAGCAGCGGCTGGGCGGTCGAGCTCTTTGGCATGCCACTCGTCGACGCCGCCGCCGCGGACCCCGAGTTCCGGTGCCCGGGCTCGGTGGTCCGGACCGTGCCCGAGCCGCACCGCCTGACCACTGGCTTGCCGGCGTCCGTGCCGGTGCTCTTCTCCCGGTCCCACGCCTGGGTGCTCGAGGAGGAGCAGGAGGAAGGAGGATCGCCGCAGGTCGAGGTCCTGCTCCGGTGGGCGCCGACGCGGACCCTGCTCTCGGGCGCCATGGTCCACCCCGAGGCCGTCGCCGGGAAGCCGGCGTGGCTTCGGGTCGGTCACGGCGACGGCACCGTCCACCTGTTCGGCTTCCGGCCTCACTATCGCGGCTGGAGCCAGGCCGGCTTCCTGCTGCTGTTCCGGGCCCTGCTCCTCGACCGGATCGCGGTGGAATAGCGGCGGAGGCGGGCCCGGAACGGCGCCGGGCTTGCCTTACAATCCCCCGCCATGTTCGAGCCGCTGAGCCGCGAGTTCCTCGACCAGACCGACGCCCTCGAGCGGCGGATCCTGGAGGGCTGGGAACGCCACGACCTGCTCCACGCCAGCACCGCTGGAAGGGAGCAGGCGCCCGCTTTCGTCTTCTACGAAGGCCCGCCCACCGCCAACGGCAAGCCCGGCATCCACCACATCCTGGCCCGGACCCTCAAGGACGCGGTCTGCCGCTTCCACGCCATGCGCGGCGAGCGGGTGATGCGCAAGGCCGGCTGGGACACCCACGGCCTGCCGGTCGAGCTCCAGGTCGAGAAGGAGCTGGGCATCAGCGGCAAGCCGGAGATCGAGGAGCTCGGCATCCGCCGCTTCAACGAGGCCTGCCGGGACTCGGTCTTCACCTTCAAGGAGGAGTGGGAGCGGCTGTCGAACCGGATCGGCTTCCTGCTCGATTACGACCACCCCTACGTCACCTTCCACGCCGACTACGTCGAGTCGGTCTGGTTCCTGCTGTCGCGCTTCGCCAAGAACGGCCTGCTCTACCGCGGCCACAAGGTGCTGCCGTGGTGCGGCCGCTGCGGCACTGGCCTGAGCAGCCACGAGGTCGGGCAGGGCTACCAGGACCTCGACGACCCCTCGGTCTGGGTCAGCTTCCCGCTCAAGGGCGTCGCCGAGCGCTTCGGCGCCGACCCCAACGCCGCCCTGCTGGAGGGCGCCGCCCTCGTGGCCTGGACCACCACGCCCTGGACCCTGCCCTCGAACATGGGCGCCTGCGTCAACGCCGACCTGCGCTACACGGTGGTGGGCACGGAGGCCGGCCGCTTCGTGCTCCTGGCCGACAAGGCCGCCGAGGTCTTCGGCGAGGATGGCTATGAGCCGCTCGGCGAGGTGGACGGCGCCGACCTCGCCGGCCTGTCCTACGAGCCGCTGTTCCACTTCGAGGGCGGCCGCGTCGTCCACGAGGGCAGCCGGGTCCACATCGTGCTCGCCGACGACTACGTCAGCGCCGAGGATGGGACCGGCGTGGTCCACCTGGCGCCCTACGGCGCCGACGACTACCGCCTGGCGATCAGCGAGGGCATCCAAGCGACCCTCGCGGTGGGGGAGGACTCCCGCCTGCTGTGCGAGGTCGCCGGCGTGCCGGCGGGCACCTTCTTCCGCGACGCCAACAAGGCCCTGGGCGACGACCTCAAGCGCCGCGGCCGGCTGCTGAGGCGCGCGCAGTACCGCCACAGCTACCCGCACTGCTGGCGCTGCGAGACGCCGCTGATCTACTTCCCGGCCCCGGCCTGGTTCCTCCGCACCACGGAGTACAAGGACCGCATGGTCGAGGAGAACCGCGGCATCCGGTGGGCGCCCGCCGAGATCGGCGAGGGCCGCTTCGGCGAGTGGCTGGAGAACAACATCGACTGGGCGCTCTCCCGCGACCGCTACTGGGGCACGCCCCTGCCGGTCTGGATGTGCGACCGGGACGAGGGCCACTGGCACTGCGTCGAGAGCTTCCGCGAGCTCGGGGAGCTGACTGGCGGCCTGCCCGAGGGCTTCGATCCCCACCGGCCGGTGGTCGACGAGATTGGCTTCCCCTGCGCCAGCCCGGATTGCCCGGGGACGATGAGGCGCGTGCCGCAGGTCATCGACTGCTGGTTCGACAGCGGCTCGATGCCGCTGGCGCAGTACCACTGGCCCTTCGAGAACCGCGAACTGGTGGCGGAGCAGTTCCCGGCGGACTTCATCGCCGAGGGGCTGGACCAGACCCGCGGCTGGTTCTACACCCTGCACGCCATCTCCACCTTCCTGACCACCGTGGACCAGGAGCTGTGGCAGTCCGGCGAGCTGTGGGGAGAGCCGCTGCCGCGCTTGAGGCCGGGCAGCGCCTACCGCTCCTGCCTGGTGAACGGCCTGCTGCTGGACAAGGACGGCCAGAAGATGTCCAAGCGGCTCGGCAACACCGTCGATCCCTGGGAGGCCATCGACACTCACGGCGTGGACGCGATCCGCTGGAGCCTGCTCGCCGGCGGGGCGGCGCACCTCTCCCGCCGCTACGACGACCAGGCCATCGCCGAGGTGCGTCGTCGCGTGCTCGGCACCCTCGGCTCGAGCTACGACTTCTTCGCCCTCTACGCCCGGACCGAAGGCTGGGAGCCTGGCCGCGAGCGGTCGGCCCGATCGCAGCGGCCCGCCATCGACCGCTGGATCCTCTCCCGGGCGGCCCGCGCCGCCTCCGAGTGCGTGCAGGCCTGGAGCGAGCTGTCGCCGGCCGAGGCGCTGCGGGCGCTGGAGCGCTTCATCGTCGACGAACTGTCCAACTGGTACATCCGGCGCAACCGCCGCCGCTTCTGGGGCGCGGAGGGACCGGAGCTGCAGGAGGCCGCCTTCGCCACGCTCTACGAGGTGCTCCACGCCCTCGCGCGGATGGCGGCGCCGGTGGTGCCCTATCTGGCCGACGCCGTCTGGCAGGAGCTCTGCCCCGACGAGGGCAGCGTCCACCTGCAGCGCTTCCCTGACCCCGACGACGCCGAGGATGCCAGCTTCGATCCGGCGACCGACGTCGACCCGGCTCTGGAAGCGGCGATGAGCCCCGTGCTGCGCGCCGCGACCCTCGGCCGGGCGGTCCGCGAGCGGGTGCAGATCCGGGTGCGCCAACCCCTCTCGAAGCTGATCCTGCACGTCGCCAACGAGGACAAGCTCGAGATCAGTCCGCGGCACTACCAGGCCGCCTTGCTCGAGGAGCTGAACGTCAAGGAGATCGAGTGGGTGGAGGGCACTCCCGACTTCCTGCAGGTCCGCGCCAAGCCGAACTTCCCGCGCCTGGGGAAGCGCGCCGGGAAGGACATGAAGGCCCTCGCCGGCGCCATCGCAGGCCTCGGCCGTGAGGTGCTGTTCGCCCTGCAGAGCGGAGGGAGCACCCTCGTCGAGGTCGGGGAGACCGCCTATGAGCTGAGCGGCGAAGACGTGGTGCTGGAGACGCTGAGCGTCGAAGGCCTGGAGGCCGCCACCGACGGCGACGTCACGCTCGGCCTGGTCACGGAGATCAGTCCCTCGTTGGAGGCCGAAGGGCTGGCCCGGGAGGTCATCAACCGGATCCAGAACACGCGCCGGGAGAACGGTCTCGAGGTCAGCGACCGCATCTGGTTGCGCATCGCCGCCGACGGGGAGACCCGCGCCTTGCTCGAGGGCCACTCCGCTTGGATCGCCGATGAAGTCTTGGCGCCGGGCGGTCTGACCTGGACCGAGCCGGGCGCCGGAGAGGGTCCTGGCAAGCAGTGGAGCCTGCCCGGCGAGCGCGAGATCCAGCTCTGGATCGGGGTCGCGGAAGGCGGGGCTGCCTGAGCCAGAATTCGAGTTGCAACGGCATTCCTGAGTGCTACAGTCGGAGTGTGTTTCGCGGCGAAAGCCAGGGGACACAGGCCGGGAGTCCGACAGTTCTTACCTGGGCGCCTGACTCTGGAGCGGGTAAACCGAACCAGGCAGCACCCACC
Organism: uncultured Planctomycetales bacterium; assembly: GCA_964482495.1. Classification (GTDB taxonomy): domain Bacteria; phylum Planctomycetota; class UBA1135; order UBA1135; family UBA1135; genus J029. Next base: position 2,817 of record CAYZXS010000021.1, on the reverse strand, counting down.
TTGATTGCAGGGACTTACCTGCCTCTTCCCCCTTGCCGCCGTCGCGGAAGCGGAGCCCCGCCGAACCCCGGGTTCGGCGGGGTTGCTTCTTGTCCGGCGTTCCCTGCTCGCTCCGCCCGCGGCGGAAAATCCCATCCGGGGCCGCTTGTTTCGAGCATCTACCAGCGGCAGAATGCAGCGGTGAAGAAGTTCCTGCCGTTGTTCCTCATCCTCGCCGTCGCCGCCATCGCGTGGAAGTTCTGGCCCGAGGAGCAGGGGGTGGAAGCCGCCGGAGCGGGGGAGACCGGTGGGGTGGTCCACACCTCGTTGGAGGGTGACCCCGGTCCCGGCACCAGCGAGCAGGGCGCCGCGGCCTCGAACGCCCCGGAGACCGCCCCTGCGGTGGAATCGCCGCCGCCTCCCTCGCCCTCCCCGCAGCCCGCCACCGAAGGACTGAAAGTCCTCGACCAGTGGCATCGCGGGCTCGATCGGGGAGCCTCCCTCTCCGCTTCTCCCGCCCTCGCCGAGGCCATCCAGGCCTTCTCCACGATTTGGGACGGTCAGGCGGGCGCCTACGCCGCGCAGCTCCGGATCGAGGTTCCGCAGGCCTGCGGTCCTGACTTTGCAGGCTACGCCCAGGCCTTCGCCGCTGACGGCCTCGCCGGCCTGGAACGAGCGCTCCAGCGCTCCTCCGTTCGAGGGCCAGCCTGGCTCTCTTGGACCGAGGCGCTCGTGGACGAGGGGCTGCGGACGCAGCAGGACGCCGTCGCCGGTCCGGCCCTGGGGCGCCTCCTCGAGACCATGGAAGCGGACGATTACGACCGGGAGCGGATCCTGGGCCTGCAGGCCTACGCCGCCACCCTCCGCGCCCGGGCCCGGACCTGGATGGCGCAGGAGGACTACACCGTGGTCTCGGGAGACAGCCTCGACCGGATCGGCGGCAAGTATCGGAAGCGGGGGGTGCCGCTCCGATTCGGCTGGATGATGGAATTCAACCGCAAGAGCTCGGACCGGATCCGCCTGGACGAGACCCTGCACATCCCGATGCAGCCGCTGCGCCTGCTCGCCCTGCGGAGCCAGTGCGTGCTGGCGCTCTACGCCGGCGACACGCCGATCCACCTCTACGAGGTGAGCTTCGGCAAGCCCGGCTCGGAGACCCCGATCGGTGTCTTCACCCTCAAGGACTTCCTCGAGGAGCCGGTCGACTACGGCCTGAACCCTCCGGTGCCCTATGGTCACCCCGATCACCGCCTCGGCAGCCGCTGGATCGGTTTCGAAGAGGACCCGGCCTACGGCATTCACGGCAACAACTGCGACGACCAGGTCGGAGCCCACGAGTCCGCGGGCTGCGTCCGGATGATCAACGGCGAGGTCGAGCAGCTCTTCGAGCTGATTCCCCGCGGCTCGACCGTCGAGATCCGCGCCTGAGGCCGAGTCAGCGCCGGGCGCCCTCACGGGCCTGCCGCAGCCAATCGGCGGCGTAAGCCGCGCTGACGCCGATCCCCGCGGTCTGGATCCGCCCGCAGTGGGCGGGGCCGTCCCCGCGCCGGAAGCCGTGCTTGGGCGCGACGAAGCTCAGGGTCCAGCCCGCTTTGACGGCGCTCCCGAGGATCCGTCCAGAGTCGCCGTCCAGCCCGCTGGGGAGATCCACGGCGAGGACCGGGCAGCCACTGGCGTTGATGGCGGCCACGGCTGCTGCGGCCCGGCCCGAGAGCGGCCGGGCGAGGCCGGTGCCGAAGAGGGCGTCGACGACGAGCAGGTCGTCGCGGAGGGGAGCGGGGAGCGGGCCCTCCTGGCAGGGCACGGAGAGTCCCCGGGCGCCTTGCAGGGCGAGGCCTGCCGCCTGCGCGGGGTCGGGGCGGGGCAGGCCGAGGGGGGCCACGACCTCGACGGGATAGTCCTGGGCGAGCTGCCGGGCAGCGACCAGGCCGTCACCGCCGTTGTTCCCGGGGCCAGCGACGACCAGGATCCCGGCGCAGCCGCGCTCCTGGGCCAAGGAGCGGGAGGACCGCGCGAGCGCAGAGCCAGCGTTCTCCATCAGGAGGGAGGCTGGGATGCCGCAATCCTGCTGCAGATGGAGGTCGAAAGCGGCGGTCTCGGAGCAGCTCCAAGTGGTCATGGGCCAAAGGTTTGGAAGATCCGGGGGAAAGGGTTGACTTGCCTATCGGGATCCCTACGATATTCCGCCCGACGTGGATGAAACAGCCCATGTTGGGGACGGGGCCGAACCCCAGAAGATCCTTCGAAATCCTCAAAAGCTTCCTAGAACGCTTGACGAGGACGGTAGGCCCCGTAGAATGTTGCGCCGGTTCGCCCGCGAGGCACCGGCCAAAGACTTAACGAGGCGGCAACGCGCCGCTCTCCGTTCCTTGAAAACAAGGATGACCTTGTCCGCTTGAGGTGATTGAGCCACCCAAGAAACAAACCCAGATGAACGGGCCTTCGGGCTCGCTCAGAACAACAAAGTGAAGGGTTTGATCCTGGCTCAGAGTGAACGCTAGCGGCGTGGATTAGGCATGCAAGTCGAGCGCGAAAGTCCTCTTCGGAGGGCGAGTAGAGCGGCAAAAGGGTGAGTAATACATGGCTAACTTGCCCCTGGAACTGGAATAACCACGGGAAACTGTGGCTAATGCCGGATAGTCTCGAGGAACCTCATGTTTCCTCGAGTAAAGGTTGGGATCCTTCGGGACCATCTGTCCAGGGAGAGGGTCATGGGCTATCAGCTTGTTGGTGAGGTAACGGCTCACCAAGGCTACGACGGCTAGGCGGTCTGAGAGGATGGCCGCCCACATCGGGACTGAGACACTGCCCGGACTCCTACGGGAGGCTGCAGTCGAG
>CAYZXS010000020.1:17827-66502 GCA_964482495.1 uncultured Planctomycetales bacterium | reverse complement strand
GCCCAGCTTTCCTTCCAGAAGTCGATGTCCGACCTCGAATAACAATCGATGTCTGACCCCTACCAGGTGACTTGGCAGCGGACCTGGCCGATCAGGGTGCTGTCGACCCCGTCGAGGTCGGCGCTGACGACCTCGAACATCAGGCGGGCGTTGGCGTTCAGGTACCAGTTGAGGCCCGCGGTGATGTCGGTCAGCTCTCCGCCCGCGACGGCGCCGTCGCTGAGGTCGATGGTGCTGTAGCGCAGCTTGGCCTCCCAGGCGTCGTCACCGGCCGGCTTCGGGCCCTTGAAGGCGCCCTTCTTCGGGTCGTAGACGCGGTGGTCGCCGTCGGACAGGAACATGCTGCCCTCGAGGTAGAAGCCGCCGAAGGTGGCGTCGCCGCCGGCCACCAGCTGGTTCTGGGCCTGGATGTACTCGCCCTGCAGCGACATCGGTCCGCTCACCCACGCCGCCTCGACGCCGACCAGGGTGGCCTCGTCGGAGGCGAAGGCGCCGGTGTCCACGAAGCGCGGCGACAAGTGGGCCTCCGGGCGCTCGCGCCAGCGGGCGCTGTCGCCGTTCGGGCTGCGGCGGCTGACCGCGGCGCCGAGGTGGAGCAGGTCGGCCCCCTCGTCCTCCGAGAACACCAGGCCGGTGACGCGGGCGGTGGCGCTCAGCTCGGAGTCGCTGGCCTGCATGCCCTGCGCGTCCGAATCGCGGAAGATGCCCGCCGCCCAGGTGAAGCGCCCGTCGACGTGGTCCGACAGCATCAGGCCGGTGCTCCGCGACGGCGAGAAGGCGTTCGGCAGCGGCCGCTCCAGGAAGGTGATGTTGTTCGAGCTGGTGAGCTCGGCGAGGCCGAAGGGCTCCTTGAACTGCCCCGCGGTCAGCTTGCCGCCCGGGAAGGTCGGGAAGGCGAGGTAGACGTCCTTGAAGTCGGCGCCGCCGCCGGCGAAGTCGTACTGGGCCTTGAAGTCCACCTCCTCGGCGACCGTGCCGGAGATGTACAGCCGGGTGCGGCGGAACTCGGTGCCGTCCTCGAGCGGCCCCACGGCGCGCTCGAGCGCCTTGTTGTTGCCGATGTAGGCGGTGTCCCACTGGATCCGGCCGCCCATCTTGGCCTTGAAGCTGCCGTCACCAGCCTCGAAGCGGATGCCGCCCTTGTAGTAGACCCTGAAGTCATCTTGCGGGCTCGGGGGATCGCCCGGGCCACCCGAGCCGCCGGCGACGGGCAGCGCGAAGCCCGAGAGGGATTGCATCAAGAGCAAGGAAGGGAGGATCATGCTTGGTTCTCAGTCCGGTTTGCCGCTCGGCGAGGAGCGGTGGATTCCCGGAGACTAAGGCGCCGCCGGGAAGGCTCGGAGGGCCGGCGGTGAAGCCGGCGTGAAGACGCGGGATCAGGCCGGCTCGCCGGCCAGGTCGGCCATCGGCTGGATGCCGCCGGTGAGCGGCAGGGCGTAGTCCCGGAAGGCCTGCGAGACGCCGTTGTCTCCCGCCAGGAACTCCTCGGGCATGTCCTTGGTGTGCTTGGCGACGCTGTCCAGCGGGGTCACGAAGACCTCCGACCGATAGTCCTCGCCCTCGACCCGGCGGATCGCGATCGAGCCGCTGGCGTGGTCGCCGGAGACCGCGGCGCGCACCGCCGCCCGCCCGACCTCGCGGGCCTCGGAGGCGTCGATGGGCGAGGCGTCGACGGGGAAGGAGCGCTGCAGGTAGCCGAAAGTGTCGGCGCGCACGCGGGCGCCCGGCAGGGCCTCCTTGACCAGGTTCGAGAGCGCGTCCCCGAGGGCGCCGGTGCCGCTCAGTTGGACGTTGCCGTGGCTGTCGGTCTGGCCGGCCAGGGCCGAGCCGGACTGCTCGGCGTAGACCTGCAGGAAGGGCCGGCCGGCGGCGTCGTGGATGCCCTCGGAGACGGCCACGATGCACCTCCCCAGCCGCCCGTAGACCTCCTTGACGTCGGCCAGGAAGCGCGCCGGGTCGAAGACCCGCTCCGGCAGGTAGACCAGGTGGGGCCCGTCGGCCTCGTCGCGCCGGCCGAGGGTGCTGGCGGCGGTCAGCCAGCCGGCGTGCCGCCCCATGACGACGTTGATCTTGACCCCCGGCAGCGAGCGGTTGTCCCGGTCGTCCCCCTGGAAGGCGTGGGCGACGAAGCGGGCCGCGGAGCCGTAGCCCGGGCAGTGGTCGGTCACCCGCAGGTCGTTGTCGATGGTCTTGGGGACGTGGAAGCAGCGCATCTCGTAGCCCTGGGCCGCGGACTGCTGCTCGACGATGTGGGCGGTCTCGGCCGAGTCGTTGCCGCCGATGTAGAAGAAGAAGCGGATCGAGTGCTTCTGGAAGGTCTGGATCATCGCCGCGACGTCGGCCGCCGCGGGCTTCTTGCGCACCGAACCGAGGGCCGCCGCGGGCACCTTGGCGACCGCCTCCAGGTTCTCCTTGGTCTCGGCGCCGAGGTCGACCAGGTCGTCGTCGAGCATGCCCTGCACCCCGTGGCGGGCCCCCAGGACCCGGGTGATGCAGGCGTGCTGGAGGGCCTCCTGGACGTAGCCGACCAGGGATTGGTTGATGACCACGGTGGGGCCGCCGGACTGGCCGATCACCGCCGCACCTTGCAGGGACTCGCTCATGGGGCGGGATTCTAGCGTCCTGGCCCGGCCAGGGCCCCAGCCAGGGACAAACGACCGGCCCCCGCCGCATCCCCACGCGGCGGGGGCCGTCTAGCGGGTTGGAGAAAGCTCTTTCTCCCCCCTTCTCCCGAGCAAGGACTAAGCCCCGGTGGCTCTCGCGGAAAGGGCCTTTTCGTAGTCCATGACCGCCTTCAGCAGGTCCGTGACGCTGAGCAGGCCGACGGCGCTGCCCTGGTCGGTGACGACCACCCGGTGGATCTGCTTCGAGGCCATCAGCTCGGCCACCTCACCGGCGCTGGAGTTGATGTCGCAGGTGAAGACGGCCGGGGTCATGACGTCATTGACGGTGGCGCCGTCGAGCCGGCTGGCGAACTCGTCGTAGCCCTCGGCATCCGGGTCGGGCAAGAACACCCTCGAGAAGTTGTGCTCGATGTCGGTGTCCTCGTCGGCCAGGTAACCCATGACGTCGGTCAGGGAGGCCAAGCCGACGATGCGCTCGCCTTCCTTGACCGGCGCGGCGTGGATTCCGTTGTCGCGGAGGAAGTCGACCAGATCCCGCAGCCCCATCGAGGGGGACACGGTCATCAGCCGCATGGTCATCAGGTCCTTGGCGGTCAGCATGCTTCGGGCGGGCGGAGGTCGGAGGGTTCGGATTCCGGCTCCGGGGCGCGGATGATCCCGGATCCAGGCCCCGGCGGCAAGGGAATCAAGCGAGACCCGGTCCAGACGCCCCCAGGCCGCCGGGAGCCGCGGCCGTGGCCGCCGCCGGACGGCCCTCGGCGTAGAGACGGAGCAAGCCGGCCCACCGGGCGCCGCGGCACACCAGGCGGCCGAAGGGCAAGAGCAGCACCAGCGCCCAGAGCGGCAGCAGGCCCTGGGCGGCCAAGGATGACATCGCCGCCAGCCAGAGCAGCTCGAAGGCGAAGCCCGCGCCGACCAGCCACCAGACCCGCAGCGGCTCGAACAGGAAGTAGCCGAAGCCGCGCAGCAGGCCGAGCAGGGCCGAGCGGCGCTGGCCGGCCACCAGGCTGGCCCGGCCGAGGTCGAGCAACACCTCGACCCCCAGGACCAGGAACAGCGACAGCAGCTCGCGGCCGCCGACCACCCAGCCGGCGACCCGCTCGCTGGCGGCCCGCCCGGCCTGGCCCTCCGGGAGGAGCAGCCCCATCAACCACTCACCCGGCGCTCCCCAGACCAACCAGGTGACGCCGTAGAACAACGGCAGGCCCAGGAACCAGGTGCGCAGGAAGGGGAAGAACTGGCTGCCGCCCGCGGCGAGGAAGCGCGAGAGCCCGTGTCCCCGGCGGCCCTCCCGGGCGAGGCCCATCCAGCCGGCGCAGACCAGCAGCCCGAACCACGAGGAGAGCAGCACCGCCGGCGCCATCAAGTCCCCCACCAGGGCGTGCAGGGACGGGTCGCGCAGCTGCCAGTCGGCGAACAGCCAGTCCGGCGCCACGCCGGCCAGGTCGATGCCGGGTCCGGAGGCCGGGTCGACCACCGGGGCCAGGTGCAGGTGGGCGGAGCGGAACACCGGCAGGGCCGCCGGCAGCGCCGCCAGGACCGAGACCGCCACCAGGAAGACCAGCACCCGCGGTCGGCACAGGACGTCGCCGAAGCCCGCGGCGAGGTGGCTCAGGGGCCCCAGGCGGCCGCGGGGCGGGTCATCGGAGGAGGCAGCGACCACCGGGGGCGCCGGGCCGCCTCGGTTCTCGGGCAGGGCGTCGACCACGAAGGGCGCGCCGACCTCCCCGACCTCCCCGGCCTCGGTCGAGAGCTTGCGGTCTTCGCTCATCCCCGGCCTCCCGCGTGGTGCAGCACCTGCTGGGCCCAGATCAGGGTCCGGAGGCCGGCCTGCAGGGCGCGCGCCTCCTCGGGCTCCGCCAAGGCCGAATTATTGAGCCAATCGCGGTCCAGCAGCAGCTTGCGTTCCGGGTCGATCTCGACCGAGACCGCCCGCCGCCCTTCGCCTGGCCATCGGTAGCGGACCCAGGGCTCCTCGCCGTCCCAGACCAGGTCGGTCGAGCCGCCGTCGTCCCAACCCACCCGGACCTCGACCGGGACCACGAAGTCGCCGTAGCGGCGCAGCTCCAGGACCACGTCCCAGCGCAGCGGAACGTCGCCCGGCGTGTCGCCAGGGACCCCCTGGTTGACCAGGCGGTGGACGCCGAAGTCTAGGGTGCGGTTGTCGTGGAAGGCCTGCTGCCAGAAGCGCGGCCAGTCGAGGGCGAGCTCGCCGGCCCGGGCGCCGTCGCCGAACTCGCGCACCACGGCGAAGAAGTCGTCGGGGCGCGGGTGGCGGTAGCGGAAGCGCTCGGCGTAGGCGCGCATGACCCGGGTCCAGCGGGTCTCCCCCATGAGCCCGGCCATGGTCTCCAGGGTCAGCGCCGGCCGGTAATAGGCGTTGACGGTCCGCATCGAGCCCTCGAGCAGGCCGTGGGTGGAGCGGGCCAGGGCGTCCGACCAGTCCTCGCCGACCACCTTGCGCTGGGACCAGACGCGGTCGGCCTCGACCTCGGGCCAGTAGCTCAGCGGCGGCAGCTCCTGCAGCCAGCGGTCGAGGGCGGTGGTCCGGCGCAGCTCGAAGCTGAGCGGCGGCAGGAAGTCGAGGTCCGGGGTCTCCCAGCGCTCGAGGCTGAGCAGCGCCCGCGGGTCGCCGGCCGGGTAGCTCGGCAGGGCGGCCGGTGCCCGGCCGGCTCGCTGGCGGCCCAGCACCCGGTAGGTCGCGAGCGGCGCCTTCCAGCCGCGCCGGAGCACCCGGTTGGTCGACCAGGTGGTGAGGCCCTCGTCCATCCAGGCGTGGTGGAACTCGTCGGTGCCGATCAGGCCGTACCAGTACTGGTGGCCGAACTCGTGCACGGTCACGCCCTCGGGGCTGAGGCTGCGCGCGTGGGTGCCGCGCCGGGTGCCGCCGGTGAACAGCCGCGGGTACTCCATGCCGCCGGTGCGCCGGGCGTTGTGGGCCGGGTCGATGATGCTGATGGTCTCGTAGGGGTAGTGCCCGAACCACAGCTGGAAGTAGTAGAGGGCCTTGGCGGTGGCCTCGAAGTAGCGCTCCTCGGCTTCGGCGTGCTCCGGCTGGCGGTAGAGCAGCATCCGGGTCGGCCGCGGCCGCACCGCCTCGACCGGCCTGCCCAGCGCCGAGGCCACCCGCACCTCCTCGCCCGGGTCGGCCCAGTCGGCCGGCTCGAAGGCGCGCTCGACGACCACGAAGTCGGGGTCGGCGGTCCAGGCGAAGTCGTGCACGTCCGCCGCCGCGTAGACGTAGCGGACGCCGTCGTCGCTGACCTGCTCCTCGACCAGGCTGCCGGTGGCGGCGACCTTGCCGCGGTAGCGCTCAGGCAGACCGAGCTCCAAGCGGTAGTCGCCGTAGTCGGCGTAGAACTCGGTCAGGAAGCGGTAGGGCAGGCAGTTCCAGGCGGTGACGCCGTCGCGCCGCTCGAAGACGCCGAGCTTGGGGAACCACTGGGCGGCGTGGACGTAGCCGCCGGCGCCGTCGGTGCCGCTGCGACGGAAGGCCGGCGGCAGCACGGCGCGGAAGCCGACCCGGACCCGGACCTCCTCGCCCGGCGCCACCGGGGAGGGCAGCGACACGCGCATCACGGTCTGGTCCATCGGCGCCTCGGGCGGCGGCTGCCAGGACCAGGGCAGCTCCCCCGCCGGCCCCTCGGCGCCGAGCCGCTCGACCCGGAGGATCTCGGTGCCCCCCCACTCCCGCGGCAGCTTGCCGTCGCCGATCATCCGCTGCTCGAGCAGGAAGGCCGAGTCGCGGCCGCGCCAGGCGTTGTTGTAGACGTGCCAGTGCAGCTCCGCGGTGTCGGCGTCGGTCGGGTTGCGCCAGGTGGCGTCGAGCTCGCCCTCGATGGTGGCGCCGTCCTCCTGCAGGACGACCCGGATGTCATAGCTGGCGGTCTTGTCGCTGGCCTGGGGAGCGGCGTCGGGCAAGGTGTAGACCTCGCCCTGGGCAGGGACGGCGGGAGCCAGGATCAGGGACAGGGCCAGGACCGTGGACCGGCGCGGGGACATGGAGGCATCCTAGCCGTCGGCCCCACGAACACGCAGCGGGACCGGCATCGCTGCCGGCCCCGCCGCGAGGCGAACCAATGAGAAGGAAGCTCAATCGCCGGCCGTCGGGCGCAGGACGCGCCTCAGGCGAGCGATGGCGTTCGAGTGGATCTGGCTGACGCGCGACTCGGTGAGGTGGAGCCGCTCGCCGATCTCCCGCATGCGCAGGCCCTCGCTGTAGTAGAGGGTCATGACCACGCGCATCTTCTCCGGGAGCTGGAGGATCTGTTCCCGCAGCGAGGCCATCAGCTCCTGGTTCTCCAGGGCGGCCTCCACGGGGTCGGCGGCGAGGCTCTCCTGGCCGTCCTCGTCGGTCGGAATGCCGACGAAGGCGGGCGGCTCGTGGCCTTCGCGCCGGGCCTTCTCCCGCTGGCTGCGGGGCAGGAAGTCGAGGCGGCGCAGCTCGTCGAGGATCGCGCCGCGGATGCGGTGGTAGGCGTAGGTCTTGAACTCGGCGCCGCGGGAGGGGTCGTAGGACCGCGAGGCGGTCATGAGACCGACCATGCCGGCGGAGTAGAGCTCGTCATCGGACACCGAGACCGGCAGGCGGGGCCGGATCCGGTTGACCACGTACCACACGAGGTCCCCCCACTGCTCGATCTGGTCTTCGGCGGGCGGGGCGTTGGAAGCGACGACCGGCTTGGGGCTGGTCCTTGCCGTCGGTTCTTGGGGTGATTGGGGCGTCATGGGTTTTTCCTGCCCGGCGAGGGGTCGCCGGACGGGTTTCTATCGACTAGGAGGTTGCTTTTCTGCACCAAGGATGTTGCTTTTAAAAGAATCCGTGCAAAGCTTTTCGAAACAAACTGCTTAAGCGGCTCAGTCCAGATCCGAAAGCAGCCCCCAATCGACATAAACAAGGCCCCGCACTGGAAATCCGGACGGCGGGCGAGCAAACTAGCGGCCGGACCACTACAGGAGGAATCGTGGCCCCCAGAAAGCACGCCACCGCCGAGGAGATGGCCAAGGCGCAGAAGGAGATCTCGGTCTCCGAATTCTTCGCCAAGAACCGTCACCTGCTCGGCTTCGACAACCCGCGCAAGGCCCTCTTGACCACCATCAAAGAGGCCGTCGACAACTCGCTGGACGCCTGCGAGGAGGCCGGCATCCTTCCCGAGATCCTGGTCGAGATCCAGCAGCTCGAGGAAGACCGTTTTCTGGTGGTGATCCAGGACAACGGCCCCGGCATCGTCAAGGCGCAGATCCCGAACATCTTCGGCAAGCTGCTCTACGGCTCGAAATTCCACTCCCGGCGGCAGTCACGGGGCCAGCAGGGCATCGGCATCTCGGCGGCAGGACTCTACGGCCAGATGACCACCGGCAAGGGCCCGCGCATCGAGTCCAAGACCAAGCGCGGCCGGGCCCACCGCTTCGAGATCCAGATGGATTTCACCAAGAACAAGCCCCTCATCACCAAGGACGAGGAGCTCGACGATTGGCACCTGAAGCACGGCACTCGCTTCGAGGTCACCCTCGAGGCCAGCTACCAACGCGGCCTGCGCTCGGTCGACGACTACGTCAAGCAGACCGCGGTCTCGAACCCGCACGCCTCGATCACCTACGTGCCGCCGGGCGCCGACGGCCGCGAGTACGAGCGGGCGGTGAAGAAGGTCCCGGAGCGGCCGGCCGAGATCAAACCCCACCCTTATGGCGTCGAGCTGGGCGAGCTGATGAAGATGCTGCGGGACACCAACTGCCGCTGGCTCTCCAGCTTCCTGCAGGAGGAGTTCTGCCGGGTCGGCCCCAAGGTCGCCAAGGAGATCCTGGCCACCGCCAAGCTGAGCGAGAAGGCCTACCCGACCCGGATCGCCCGTGAGGAGGCCGACCGCCTCTACCGCGCGATCCAGAAGACCAAGATCAGCTCGCCGCCGACCAACTGCCTCTCCCCCATCGGCGAGGACCGGATCCGCGAGGGCCTGATGAAGGAGTGCGACGCCGACTTCTACTCGGTGTCGACCCGCCCGCCGGCGGTCTACCGCGGCAATCCCTTCCAGATCGAGGTCGGCATCGCCTGGGGCAAGCCCGGCGACGACCGCCTCGAGGTCGACAACAAGGGCCGCATCCGCAAGACCAAGAAGAAGCGCGGCACCACCGACACCGAGGACCTGCTGGGCAACGCCGACGAGGCGGTGCGGGTGCTGCGCTTCGCCAACCGGGTGCCGCTGCTCTTCCAGCAGGCGGCCTGCGGCTTCACCAAGTCGGTGATCCAGACCTCGTGGAAGAACTACGGCCTGTCCCAGTCGCGCGGCGCGCTGCCGGTGGGCTCGGCGGTGATCTTCATCCACATGGCCAGCGTCTGGGTGCCCTTCACCTCCGAGGCCAAGGAGGCCATCGCCCCCTACCCCGAGATCCTGAAGGAGGTCCGGCTGGCGCTGCAGGAGGCCGGCCGCAAGCTCGGCGTGCACATCCGCAAGGGCAAGCGCGTCGCCAATGAGTTCCAGAAGCGGAGCTACATCGAGAAGTACCTGCCGCACGTCGGCATCGGCCTGCAGGAGATCCTCGGCATCGAGGACGAGGACCGCGAGGACACGGTCGAGAGGCTGCGCGAGAGCATGGAGACGACCCGGAAGATCTGATGGCCGCACGCAAGACCAGCAAGAAGACCACCGCCAAGAAGGCCGCTCCCAAGGCTCCCGCCAAGAAGAAGGCCGCCCGCAAGCGCAGCGTCGGCGCCCACGTCGCCGAGAGCTCCAAGGACCTCAAGAGGGTGGCCCTGAGCTCGATCCAGGAGGTCGCCAAGGGGGTCCACAAGACCGCCAACGCCGGCGGCCTGCCCCAGATCCAGATGCCCCAGCGCAACCTGTCGAACGTCAAATTCGACAAGAAGGTCGGCTACTTCGAGATGGCCGGCAACCTCAAGACGCGCACCCTGGACGTCAATTCGGTCAAGACCTTCGCCCAGACCCTGCGGCTGATGGCGTTGGCCAAGGAGATGGTCTCGGACGAGGACTTCGCCACCAAGCGAGAGGCCTACTACGTCTCCAAGAACTGGGGCGACGCCAAGTTCAACGAGCAGCGCGAGTCGGACACGGTGCTGGACGACATCGAGGGCATGTTCTCGATCCAGGACGTCACCCGCGAGGAGCTGCGCTTCGTGCCCGAGGAGCACGGCGGCTCGGTGGTCGGCGCCTTGACCGTGATCGACCGCGACCCGGAGACCCACGAGCCGATCCGCTCCGACTGCGCCGCGATGGGCTCCGGGGCCTACACCATCCCCAGCACCGTCGACCACCTGGGCTTCGAGACTACCGCCGAGTTCATCCTCGTGATCGAGACCGGCGGTATGTTCCAGCGCCTCAACCACCACCGCTACTGGCGCACCGCCAACTGCATCCTGGTGGAGATGGGCGGCGTGCCGACGCGGGCCACCCGGCGCTTCGTGCGGCGCCTGGCGGAGGGCCTCAAGCTGCCGGTCTACGCCTTCGTCGACTGCGACCCCTACGGCATCTGCAACATCTACCGCACGCTCAAGGTCGGCTCCGGCTCGGCGGCGCACGTCAACCGCAAGTACTGCGTCCCGACCGCCACCTTCATGGGCGTGACGCCGCAGGACATCCTGGACTTCGGCCTGGAGGACGCCACCCACCCGCTGCAGCCCGTGGACGTCAAGCGGGCCAAGGACGCGCTCAAGAACGACCCCTTCTTCCAGGCCTATCCGAAGTGGAAGAGCGCCATCAAGCAGATGCTCAAGATGGGGGTGCGCGCCGAGCAGCAGGCCTTCGCCAAGTGGGGCCTGAATTTCGTCATCGAGGAGTACCTGCCCAAGAAGCTCCGCGAGGCCAAGAAGTTCTTGCCCTGAAGCGCGAGGTGGCCGAGGAGGGGGTGGCCTCCGCTCCGCCTCGGCCGCGCCCGACTTGAGCGGAGATTGCCGAATATCTTAATCCGACATCCTTCGATTCTGCACTTTGACGGCCTGATGCGGGGTATTCCTTAAGAACCCCAGCGGTCTGGGCCGAAAAGGGCGTGGAGCCTCCGCTCCGCCCTGAGCCATGCAGACCACCCGGACCGACCGCACGGGCTTCACGCTGTTCGAAGTCCTGATCGTCGTCGTCATCTTGATGATCCTCGCCGGAATGGCCGTCCCGGCCTTCCAGGACACGGTCGACGACGCCCGCGCCACCTCCACCCGCCAAGAGCTGCAGCGGGTGAGGACGGCGATCGATTACTACGCCTTCCAGCACCAGGAGCAGGTCCCGGGCTGGGACGGCGGCGCCTGGACCGAGGCGGTGCTGCGCAATCAGCTGCTGATGGCCTCCGACCTGGCGGGCGCCACCGCGGCGCCGGGCACCTCCGGCTACCCCTACGGTCCCTACCTGACCGAGGGCGTGCCGGCCAACCCCTACAACGACCTCGAGACCATCCTGGTGATCGCGCCGGGCGGCAGCATGAGCGCCGCCAACGACGCCACCGGCTGGGTCTACTTCTGCGCGGACGGCAGCTTCCGCGCCAACTCGACCACCACCACACCGGAAGGGGACCCGGTCTTCGGGCTGTGAAGGATCCCTTCCAGAAGCGTCCGGCCGCGGCCTTCGTCGCGGCGCTCGGCTTCGTCCTCCTGTGCCTGCTCGCCAGCTCCGCCCTCGAGGACCCTCCCGTGACCTCCCGAACCGCCGCGACCGAAGAATGGCGCTGAGACTCCCGCAACACACCCCAATCGCGATCCACATCGGGGCCCTCGACGCCCGCTTCCTGCAGCTGCAGAGCGGCCCGTCGGGCTGGAAGGTGCGCGCCTGCGCCTGCTACCCGGCGCAGGGCAGCTCCCGCCACAACCTGATCGCGGAGCAGGCGGCCGGCGAGCTCAAGAACCGGCACTGGCGCGGCAAGGACGCCGTGGTGGGGCTGGGCAGCGACACCGTCGACGTCACGCTCGTCCCGGTCGACCAGGACCAGGCCGAACGCCAGGACCAGATGCTCGAGCAGACGGCCCTGGCCGCGGTCGAGGACGAGGAGGGGGTCGCCTACCGCTGGCTGCAACTCAACAGCCTGCCCGGCCTGAACCGCGAGGAGCTGCTGCTGCTCACCACCGGCGCCTCGGAGCTGCGCCGCGCCACGCTGGCGGTGGAGTCCATGGGCCTGCGGCCGGTCAGCATGGAGATGACGGCCTTCGGGCTGTCGCGGGCGCTGCTGGCGATGCGCGACCAGGACCCCGCCCCGTGGGGATTCCTGCACATCGGCTTCGACCGGACCCTGTTCGGCATCCTGCACGAGGGCGAGGTCCGCTTCCTCAAGCCGATGCAGCTCGACGGCCGCACCCTGCTCGGCGCCCTGCAGCGCGAAGCGGAGCAGCTGGCCAACCGCGAGCGGCAGGAGGACGCGCCCGTGCCCGACCTGCTCACCGGGGCCGCCTTCGGCGACCTGGCGGGCGAGGCCCTGGCGCCGCAGCCCATCGCCGCGGCCGAAGTGGAGCTCAAGCAGGACTCGCTCGCCGAGCTGCAGAAGCTCGACGTCGAACACGCGGTGGACCTGCTGCAGGCGGTGAAGCGGGAGGGCGACAAGCTCGCCGAGGAGGTCCGGGCCTGCATCCGCCACTTCCACTCCCGCAACAAGGGGGCGGAGCTCGGCGGCATCTCCCTGACCGGCTTCGGCGCCTCCCTGCCGGAGGTCGAGGCCGCCCTCCACCAGACCCTCGAGACCGCGATCACGCCCGCCTTCCCCTTCACCGAGTTGGGGATCCAAGCGCCGGCCGAGATCCTCGAGGAGGAGCACCTGTGGACGCCCGCGCTGGGCCTGGCGATGAGGGGAGAGGAATGAGGACCGCCGACTTCCTGCCCGACTCCGCCTTCGCCAACCACCTGGACCGGCGCCGGACGCCCAAGCGGCTGATCCTGCTGGGCGGCGCGGTGATGCTCAGCCTGCTGGTCTCGGGCGCCTTCGCGGTCGAGGCGATGCGGATCGAGAAGCAGGCCACCGCCGCCGAGCAGCCCGACGACGCCGCCCGCGCGGCGCGCGCCGAGCTGTCCCAGATCTACGCCGAGATGAACCAGTACGCGGTCCAGCTCGACCCGCTCTCCGAGCACCTGAAGCGGCCGACCGTCGGCTGGATCCTCAAGGACATCGCCTCCAAGGTCGGCGACGACGTCCAGATCGAGGAGATCAGCTGGGACTTCCGCTTCGGCATCCCGGGCGCCAAGGACGGCCTGGACCGGGACCAGGCCGAGCTCACCGTGGTCACCACCGTGCGCGGCAAGGGCGCGCTGCTGGAGCTGGATGACCGCCTCCAGAACTTCGTCGGCTACGAGCGCGTCATCCCCGGCCGCCAGGAGGTGGTCCGGGACCGCGGCGACGAGATCCGCTTCGAGCTCAGCCTCGAGGACACCCTGGCGCCCCGAACGGCCATGCCGGGAGGCAAGAAATGAGCCTTCGCAAGATGCTGTTCCTGACCGCCCTGGTGGCGGTCCCCGCCGCCTTCTGGGTCGGCTCCATCGAAGGCTCGCTCGAGCGCCGGGTCGCCGCCCGTCAACGCCTCGAAAGCGTCGACGGCGTCATGGTCCAGAACCGGCGCACCGTGGGCGAACGCGACCAGCTGCTCGAGGGCTGGGAGCGCTTCAAGCCGGTCGCCGAGGAGAAGCTCGACAACCTCGACTACTCCCTGAACCCGCTGCTGATCCAGAGCCACGTCGTCGACGTTGCCAACCGGCTGGGCCTCCACGTGGACATCCGCCAGGAGAGCCTGGGCCTGGGCGACCGCCCGGCGAGCTGGTTCTTCTCGGGCCGCGCCGACTACCGCAGCGCGGTCCA
The DNA here is from genome assembly GCA_964482495.1 of uncultured Planctomycetales bacterium. Taxonomy (GTDB): domain Bacteria; phylum Planctomycetota; class UBA1135; order UBA1135; family UBA1135; genus J029. The sequence continues at coordinate 53,102 of CAYZXS010000020.1, read as the reverse complement.
ATTCGTGCTCGAGCTCGAGAACAGCGCCCTCCGGGTGCGCTTCGAGAAGGTCGAGTTCAGCCTCCCCACCGAGGAGCAGGACCGCCGCAGCGGCGAGGTCCGCTTCTTCGCGATCATGAACGTGCCGACCCTGCCCGAGAGCCTTCCTCAGCCCCCTGAAACGGAGAATCCCTGATGGACAAGGAGAAGCAGGATCTGAAGACCCAGCTCAAGAAGAAGCCGGGCAAGGCCGTCATGCTCGGGCTGCTGATGGTCGGCGCCCTCTGGTCGTGGTCCGGCATGGTGCTGGGCGGAGACGACCAGGACGCCGTCGCCGCCGGGCCCGCCGACGGCGCGCCGCCGCCGCCGCCGCCCGCGGCGCCGGTGCCGGGCGCGCCCGCTCCCGCCGCCCCGGCCGCCGCCCTGGACAGCTTCCAGGCCGCCATGGACCGCCTGGCCGGCTGGGAGGACGCCCTCAAGCCGGACGAGCTCGTGCCCGAGGGACCGGTGTCGGTCCCGGCGGTGCTCGAGGACGACCCCTTCGACCCCGACGGCGAGCTCCCCGAGCCGGTCGCCGTGGTCGACGAAGTGCCGCAAATCCCGGCACTCACCGGAACGGTGCTCTTCGGCACCCGCCGCTACGCCGTCTTCGGCGACCTTCGGGTTCAAGAAGGCGAACGCATCGACCGCTACGTGGTGGTGGCCGTCCGGTCCCGAGAAGTGGACCTGAAGAACGGCGAAACCGTCCTGACCCTCAAGATCCGCGAACCGGAACTCTCGAGTCGATCGGAAACCAAGACTACGGACCAATGAGAACAAGCTCCTACCTCGCGCTCGCGGCCGCTCTGCTGGTGACGGCGCCATTTTTACCTGCCCAGGAGGAGACAGGCGTCGAGGCCATCGGGGAGCAAGACCGCGTCACCCTAAACCTGAAGGACCAGGACCTCGGAGACGTGCTGGAGATGTTCAGCACCACCTTCGGCCTGAACCTGGTCTACGGCCCCGAGGTCGCCGGCATGGTGACCATGAACCTCTTCGACGTGCCGGCGCGCGAAGCGCTGAGCCAGGTCCTGTTCGTCAACGGCTACGAGCTGGACGAAGAGGACGGCATGCTCCGCGTGGTGCCGATCGCGGTCGAGGAGGGCGAGGCCGCCCCGGTGATCCTTGCCGGCAGCCCCTTCGAGCCGCGGGTGGTCTACCTGGACCACATCCGCGCCGAGGACGTCGTGCCGATGCTCACGCCGCTGATCGCCAGCAACGAGAGCATCATCAAGGGTCCGAAGAGCGGCAGCGGCCTGACGTCGGACGACACCGGCGGAAACGGCCAGGCCTCGCGGGAGATGTTCCTGCTGCTGGCCTCCGACGAGAGCTGGGAGCGGGTCAACGGCCTGCTGGCCCAGGTCGACGTGCCGCCGCGCCAGGTCCTGGTCGAGGCCACGATCCTGTCGGTGAGCCTGAACGACCAGCACAAGCTGGGCGTCGACTTCAAGGCCCTCGGCGGCCTGGACTTCCAGGCCATGGGCAGCACCAGCTCGGTGTTCGACGGCGTCGACACCGGCGACATCTCCAAGGGCGAGCTGAACTCCTGGAACGTGGGGGCCTCGACCGAAGGCTTCACCACCCCGGGCAGCGACGGCCTGCACCTCGGCATCCTGCGCAACCAGATCGGGGTCTTCATCGAGGCGCTCGAGACCGTCGGCCAGTCCACGGTGCTCAGCAACCCCTCGGTGCTGACCGTCAACCGGCACGCGGCGCAGGTGCTGATCGGCCGGCGGCTCGGCTACCTGAGCCAGACCACCACCGAGACCTCGACCACCCAGACCGTGAACTTCCTCGAGGTCGGCACCTCCTTGGAGTTCCGGCCCTTCATCTCTGGCGACGGCTACGTGCGCATGGAGATCAAGCCTGAGAACTCCGACGGCGAGATCAACCCGGTCACGGGCCTGCCGGACGAGAGCACCACCGAGGTCACGACCAACATCCTGGTCAAGAGCGGCCACACGGTCGTGATCGGCGGCCTGATGGAGACCAGCACGACGACCGACACCAGCCAGGTGCCCTTCCTCGGCTCGCTGCCCTTCGTCGGCACCTTCTTCCGCGGCACCAGCGAGTCGGAGACCCGCAACGAGATCATCGTCCTGCTGACGCCGCACATCGTCGGCGACGAGGAGCTCGACGCCCGCGGGCAGGAAGCCAAGCAGCGCTTCGACGCCGCCAAGGCCTCGCTGGCCGCCTCTCACCAAGGTTACCTGCGGCCCTCCTACGCCCGCAGGATGTACGCCGAGGCGGGCATGGCGCTCGCCGCCGGCGACGCCGAGACCGCCCTCGCCAAGGCGGAGTGGGGTCTCACGGCCATGCCGGCCGACCCCGACCTGGCCCAGCTGGCGATGCACTGCCGGGCCGAGCTGGAGACCCAGCGCGAAGCCGAACAAGAGCTCCAGGAGGCCATCCAGCTCCTGGACGCCGCCAAGAAGCCGGAGGCCAACTGATGCGGACCACCCTCACCCTGACCCCGCTCCTGCTCCTCGGAGCCTGCGCCAACTTGATCGTCGGCGAAGAAGAGGGCGCGGGCTTTACCCCGCCGGACGGCTCGTACTCGGCCGAGGCGGACTTCACGGAGTTCGACACGCCCGACGAGGCCGTGCCGGAGATGGAGACTACGACCGAGGCCTGGCGCATGAAGCGCGGCCAGGTGCTCCGGACCTTCGCCTTCCGGGCCCTCGAGCGGGGCCTGATCGAGGAGGCCCGCGGCTACCTCGAGGAGGCCTGCCAGCTCGACCCGACGGACGTCGAGAGCCACTGCGCCCTGGCGCGGCTGTTCCTGTCCGAGGGCGACAGCCGGGCCGCCGCGGCCTACGCCGAGCGGGCCGCCACCGCCAACCCGAAGAACCCGGGCGCCCGCCTGGTCTACGCCGCGACCCTGGCCGAGACCGGCCAGACCGACGAGGCGAACGACCAGGTCGAGCTCGCCTGGGAGCGCAGCGGCCACGACCCGGCGCTGGCGCGGGCCATGGTGACCCACTTCGCGGCCGACGAGCCGAACAGCGGCGCCGCCCAGACCTTCGTCAAGCAGGTCCTGGCGGAGCACCCGCGCGACCCGCGCTCCTGGACCGCGGCCGGCGACCTGTTCCTGGCCCAAGGCCAGGTCGACGAGGCCGCCACCGCTTACGCCGAGGCCATCGCCCTGGACCCGAGCGTGGCCACGCCGCGGGTGCTGGAGAGCTACCTCGGCAAGGACATGGGCGACGTCGACCCGGTGCTCGCCGCGGCGGTGCAGGCCGAGCGCGACGGCGACCTGGCCGGAGCCGAGCGGCTCTACCGCTTCCTGATCAGCTCCAAGGGGCACGACAGCCACCTCCAGGCGGGCCTCGCCCGGGTGCTGTGGCGGCGCGGCCGGCTGGAGTCCTCGCAGGCGGCGCTCGACTCGATCACGGTCGAGAAGCGCAGCTGGCGCGACCACCTGCTCGAGGCCAAGATCCGCTTCACCCGGGAGGACTGGGAAGGCGCCCGCGGCTCGCTGCTGCTGGTGCTGGAGCTCCGCCCCGAGCTGCGGGCGGCCGAGCTGCTGCTGGGCCACGTCGAGCGCCGGATGGCCGGCCTGGACGACGCGGCGCTGGAGCAGGCCATCGACGAGGCCATCGAAGAAGTGATCGAGGAGGCCGCCGAGGCCGAAGGGGAAGACCTGGACGAGCACGGCGAAGCGCTGACCGAGCCCGAGGCGGAGGCTGACGAGGCCGACGCGGCGAGCGAGCACGGGGCCGAAGGCGGCGCCGGCGAGTCCGCGGATGAGCCCGCCGAGGAGCCGGAGGCCGCGGACGAGCCCGCCGCAGCCGAGGAGCCGGTCGCCGAAGAGCCGGTCGTCACCGAACCCGACCCCGTCTTCGGGGCCGAGCCGGCCACCCAGCCCGACGGCACCCCCTTCGAGCCTTGGGGCGCCGCCGAGCCGGCCGTCGAACCCGCCGAGCCGGAGCCGGCCGCCGAGCCGGCCGCCGAGCCCGCGACCGAACCGTCCGAACCTGCCGCCGAGCCCAGCCACGAGCCGGAGCCGGCGGCGGAGCCGGTCCAAGACCCTGAGCCGTCGACGACCGAGCCCGGTCGCGGCGGCCGCTGAGCAACCGGTACCCCCCATGGACACGACCCGGATCATCGCCGGTGTCGAGGAGAAGCGCTGGACGGTCCGCCTTCCGCTGGTCTTGCACCACTCGCGGGAGAAGGAGATCCAGCGCCTCTTCGCGAGCCTGACCGAGACCGACCGCAGCTTCCTCGACGGCAGCGTCGTGGAGGCGACCGACTCCGAGGGCCTGCGCCAGCTGGTCAACGGCTTCGACGCGCTGCGGGCGGCCGGTTACGACCTGCTGCTGGTGGAGCCCTCCCCGACGCTGCGGGCGGCGCGCACCGTGCTCGGCCTCGAGCAGCGGCTGCCGCTCGCCGACGAGGAGAACGGCGGCGGCCTGCAGCCGATGGACGAGGAGCTGATCGGCGAGTTCCTGGTGGAGCTCGGCTACCTCGAGGCGGAGCGGCTGGGCGAGGCCCAGGAGCTGGCGAAGGCCCGCCCCGAGGTCTTCTTCGGCCAGATCCTGGTCGACGAGGGCTGGCTGAAGGAGGACCAGCTGGCCATCGCCCTGGCGCGCATGCACGGCCAGCACTTCATCAAGCCGGTGGAGCTGAACATCCTCGACGTCACGCTGGAGCACGGCGTGCCGATCAGCGAGCTGCGGACCCACGGGGCGCTGCCGCTGCTGCGCTTCGAGGACCGGCTGGCGGTGGCGGTCAGCGACCCGGCGGACATCTTCGCCATCGACGGCATCAAGCGGCGCTCCGGCCTCGAGGTCCTGACCTGCGTCACGACCCCGGGGGAGATCGAGCGCGGCATCGACCTGCTGCAGCGGGCCGGCTCGGGCGACGAGTCGCCGATCCAGCAGATGCTCGCCGCGCGCGGCGGGACGGTCGGGGAGCTGTTCGACGAGCTGCTCCTGAACGCCCTGATCGAGGGCGCTAGCGACATCCACATCGAGCCGCACGAGGAGTACTTCGAGGTCCGCTACCGGGTCGACGGCGTGCTCCGCAAGGCCGCCGCCTGCACCCCTGAGGAGGGCCGCGAGCTGACGGCGCGGATCAAGGTGCTCGCGGGCTGCGACATCTCCGAGAAGCGCCTGCCCCAGGACGGCCGCCACCGCTTCACCCAGGGCACGCGCGACGTCGACCTCCGGGTGAACACCCTGCCCACGGTCTACGGCGAGAAGACCGTGATGCGGATCCTGGACCGGCGCCAGAACAAGGTCACCCTCGAGCACCTCGGCATGTACGGCCAGAGCCTCGAGTGGGTCCGCGAGGCGATCCGGGCCCCGCACGGCATGGTCCTGGTCACCGGCCCGACCGGGTCGGGCAAGACCACGACCCTCTACAGCGTCCTGGACGAGATCGTGACCCCGGAAATCAACGTATCGACGGTGGAGAACCCGGTCGAACGTGCCGTTGAGGGGGTGAACCAGACGCAGGTGAACTTCAAGGCAGGTCTGGACTTCGGTCTCTGCCTGCGTTCGCTCCTGCGCCAGGACCCTGACATGATCATGATCGGCGAGATCCGAGACACCGAGACCGCGGGCATCGCGGTGGAAGCAGCCCTCACCGGCCACCTGGTGCTGGCGACGCTGCACACCAACGACGCCCCCGGCGCGGCGACGCGCCTGATCCAGATGGGCGTGGAGCCCTTCCTGGTGGCGGCGACGCTGCACTGCGTGGTCGCGCAGCGGCTGTCGCGGCGCCTGTGCGACTCCTGCAAGCAGGTCGTCAGCCACCCCGCCGCGGTGCTCAGCAAGTACGCCGACGCGGGCCTGGGCGACGGCCCGCACTACACCACCGGCGGCTGCCAGTCCTGCCGCAACACCGGCTACAGCGGCCGCCTCGGCATCTACGAGGTCATGCGCATGGAGCCGGCGCTGCGCGAGGCGGTGGCCAACAACCCGTCCACCGACGAGCTGCGCGAAGCGGCGGTCCAGCAGGGCATGCAAGGCCTGCTGTCCGACGCCTTGCGGCGCGTCAACGCCGGGGCCACCACCCTGGAAGAGGCGCTGCGCGCCGGAGGCATCGGATGAGCCTGGGGACCCTCAGGAAGAAGGAGAAGAAGACCGGCACCGGCGGCGGCGTGGTCGCCGCCGCCAAGCAGGAGGGCAACGGCGCCGAGGAGCCGATCCTCACCGACCGCAAGCTCAAGCTGAAGCCGAAGGAGACCCTGCACGTCCTGATCCAGCTCCGCGCCATGCTGTCGGCGGGCGTGCCGCTGCTGGCGGCGCTGCGGACCCTGCGCGAGCACTCCAATTCGCCGCAGGGCGCCAAGGCCCTGGAGCGGGTGGCGATGACCGTCGAGAGCGGCCACGACCTCTCCTACGCCCTGGACTGCCTGCCGCTGTGCTTCCCGAAGTACGCCGTCCACCTGCTCGCCGCCGGCGAGCGCGCCGGCGCCCTCGACGAGTCGCTCGGCCGCTGCGCCGAGCTGCTCGACAAGCAGATCAAGCTCAACGGCAAGATCAAGGGCGCCCTGGCCTACCCGGGCTTCCTGCTGTTCATGACCCTGGTCATGACCATCGGCATCCTGGTGCTCCTCGTGCCCAAGTTCGAGGAGATGCTGATGACGCGGCCGGACCTGCTGCCGATGACGACCAAGATGGTGCTCTCGACCAGCACCTTCCTGCGCGAGTCGCCCTGGCTGGCGATCGCCGGCGGCGCGGTGCTGCTGGCCTTCCTGCTGGTGATGCTGCGCAGCCGGAAGGCGCGGGCGGGCATGTTCGAGCTGATGAGCAAGACGCCAGTGCTCGGCGGCCTGATCCACAAGGCCTACATCGCCCGGTCGGTCAGCACCCTGGCGCTGACCCTGGAGTCCGGCGTCCCGATCCTGACCGGCCTGGAGCACGCCGCCGACGTCTCGGCGCTGCCCCGGCTCAAGGAGAATTGGCGCCACGCCTCGGAGGTGGTCCGCGACGGCCGCCCGATGCACACCGCCCTGGCGGGCCAGGACCTGCCGCCGGCGCTGATCCAGATGATCGTGGCCGGCGAGTCCAGCGGCTCGCTGGACACCAGCCTCCGGACCGCCTCGGAATTCCTCGACCGGGAGACCCAGGCGGCCCTCGAGGTCTTCACCGGCCTGCTGGGCCCGGCGACGGTGGTCATCGCCGGCGCCGTGGTCGGCTTCATCGTGGTGTCGCTGATGACGCCCATCCTCCAGATGTCGAAGTTCGTGGGATGAGGACCAGGCGCCAGGGCAGCGGACGGAGCGGCTTCACCCTGCTGGAGCTGACCATCGCCCTGTTCCTGATCGTCATGATCTGGGTCTCGGCGCTGGCTTCGATGCGCACCAGCCTGCGCACCCTGGGCGGGTCGGAGGCCTCGGCCGTGGCCGCCTCGGCGGTGCGCGAGCTGCGGGAGTACACCTACGACATGAGCATCGACGATCTGGACCTGCTCGACGCCCAGTCGATGGCGCCGGTGACCGGGGACGGCGCGGCGATGACCGGCGTCGGCGACCTGGTCCTGGACCTGGACGTGCAGGCCGTGGACGACACCGACCCGGCGACCACGGTGCAGCCGGCGGACTCCCGCACCCGGCTGGTGACCGTGGAGTGCTGGTCGCGGGGACGCATGCTCCTGGAGGCCCAATGGCTGGCGGCGGAGCATTGATCGGTTCGCTGCCCCGGCGGCGCCAGCGCGGCATCAGCCTCGCGGAGCTGCTGATCGTCATGGCCATCTTCCTGATCATGGCGGGGATGGCGGTGCCGGCCTTCCAGGCCAAGGACAGCGCCGCCGGCGAGGTCCGGCGGGTCTTCGCCGACGCCGTCCGGACCCGCTCGCTCTCCCGCACCAGCTGGGAGGCGACCGTGCTCCGGGTGGACACCGTGACCGACAAGTGGCGCGGCGAGCGCGCCGACGGCACCCCGATCCCCGGCCCCGACAGCGACGCCAGCGGCTGGCGCTCGCTGAAGACTGGTGTGCGCTTCGAGTCCGTGACCGGCACCCCGTCGGTGTTCACCTTCCTGCCCAACGGCCGCGGCAACGAGCGCGCGGCGGTGCAGATCATCGACGGCGCCTCGGTCTGGATCCTGGAGCTCGAGCCGATGAGCGGCTCGATCCGAGCGGAGGAGCAGCAATGAGCCGGAGCCACCGGAACCTGCGCCGCGACCGCGGCTTCACCCTGGTCGAGCTGATGCTGGTCGCCACCCTGGCGATGGTGCTGATGTTCGGCGCCATCTACAGCGCCAGCGAGAGCTTCGCCGTGGTCAGCGAGGGTGACGCGCGCGTCCACACCCACGTCCAGGGCCGCCGTGCGCTGGACCGCCTGCTCAAGGACTGCCGCTACTCGGCCGCGCTCACCGTGGTCGGCGCCGCCAGCACCGGCTGGACGATCACCGTCGACTCCACCAGCAGCCTGGACCCGGACATCCTGGTCTACGCCTGGAACCCGGACACCGGCGTCCTGACGGTCTCTGACGGCGTGCTCAGCCCGGACGAGGTCATCACCGGCCTGACCAGCTTCGGGATCAGCACCGAGACCAACGACCCCGGGACCGGACCGGTGATCACCCGGATCAAATTCGATTGGACCCTGGACGTCGACGCCGGCGACGAGTCCGGCGGCTCCGGCAGCGGCCAGAGCCTGAGCCTGTCCGGCGCCTCCTGGGTGCGCGTCAACGCCTGACGAGGCCTGATCCCGTAGAAACTCGGCTCAAGGGCATCGGTCCGCGTCCGCAAAGGGGCCGTGGACTACCCCCTCGTAGCTCTCGCCCACCCTCGTGGCCGCCGCCGCGCGCTGCGGCCGCTTCGTCGCGGAAGACCAGGATGGCCCTCCGCTTCCCGCCAGCGCGGATCCGTCGTCCTGCTGGTGCTGCTGTTCACGGGCCTCATCGCCACCCTGGCGACCAGTTTCAGCGGCAGCGTCAGGCTCCAGATGGAGGAGAGCAGGGATTATTCGAGGAGCCTGCAGGCCGAGCTCGCCGCCGAGTCCGGCTTCGAGTACGCCCTCCGACAGCTCCTGCTGGACTCCGACTGGGCGGGGACCGGCCCGGACGGCCTCGATCTCCCGGCCGGCGGCCGCTTCACCGTCTCCTGTGATCCGAGCGCGGAGGGGGTCGACATCGAGATCGACGGCGTCCACGGCACGGGGACGGTGCGCTACGCCCTGTCGGTCGAGGGCGGTGACGACGGCAGCAACACCGGCACCAAGGCGGTGATCTGCCTGGGCGAGGAGGTGGAGCTCGAGCACGCCCACGTCCACGGCAGCATGCTCATCGCCGACCAATACGGCTCGGTGATGGACTGGCACAACAACGGCGACGGCAGCGGCTACTGGGGCGCAGACGGCCGCGACCCGGGCGAATTCGAATTCGAGTTCGAGTGGGCCCACGTCCACGAGACCTTGTGGAAGTTCACCGAGACCACTTACATCGGCAGCGGCACCGATGAGCGGGTCACCGACGACCCGGTGAAGATGCCGAGCTGGTGGCTTGAGGACTGGCTGACCCCGCAGGCCGGGGTGGTCGTGCTGACCGACGTCGTCGAGCTGAAGAACAAGCACTACAGCGACACGGTCGTCCTCTACTACACCGCGGCGCCGCCGCAGCACAAGGACGGCAAGGAGTGGGATGACGACGTCCACCTCCGCAACTGCCACTTCGACGGCGGCCTGGTGGTCTACACCCCATGGCACACGGACGTCCGTGACCCCGAAGACACGCTCGGCTTCGAGATCGAGATCGAGGCGGACAATTGCCACTTCGGCACGCCCCACACCAACAGCCTCGGCATCTTGGCGCCGGGCGCGGAGGTGGAGCTCGAGAACAGCATCGTCCGCGGCCTGGTCTACGGCTACGAGGTCGAGCTCGACAACAGCAACATGTGGGGAGTGCTGATCGCCATCCACGAGCTCGAGCTGGAGCACGCCCAGGTCTTCTACGACCCGGACGTGGCCCGCAACCCCCCGCCAGGCGTGGAGCTCGACATCCCGAACAACGCCTGGTCGCTGCGCGCCATGCGCGAGCGCTTCGACTAGGGAGCGCCCCTCCGAGACTCATGTCTCGGCGCCAGCAGCCGATGCTGAGGGCGTGGAGCAGCCGATGTGGAGACCGAGTACCAGGACGGGGAGGGAGGAGCGAGGATCGATCCTCCTCCTGGTGATGCTCTTCACCGTCCTGATCGGCGGCTTGGCCGTGAGCTTCAGCAGCTCCGGCCGGCTGCAGCTGGACGTCAGCCGGGACGTGGCCGCCGAGCTCCACAGCGACCTGGCGGCCCAGTCCGGGCTGGAGTTCTCGCAGCGCCAGCTGCTGCTCGACCCCGCCTGGGACGGCACCGGCGGGCTCTATCTCACGGTCGGCGACGGCTTCCAATTCCTGGTCGGCCGCAGCGACGCCGGCGGCGTCAGCAGCTTCCAGGTCGACGGCGTCTCCGGCACGTCGAGCTCTTCGCTGGAGGCCAGCCTCGACCGCGACGGCGGCAACGGCCTCGGCGATCAAGCGGTGGTGTTCCTGGGCCGCGTCTTCGACGCCGCCCACATCCACCTCCATGACGGCGGCATGTTGATGGCCGATCAGCTCGGGGTGATCGACGACTGGGTGAACTTCCCCAGCGGCGGCGGCGCCTGGCAGCCCGGCGGCCCGGCCTCGCTCGGCGGCATCGACATGAAGCACTTCCACATCTGGGACGGCTCGCTCTACCACTACGCCGAGGCCGACTACCGACTGAAGCGGGGCGAGCAGGTGAGGACCACCGAGCGGGTGCAGATGCCGGCCTGGGACCTGTCCCAGTGGGCCGTGCCCGGCTCCGGCAAGATGATCTTCACCCACCAGAACCACATCGCCCACCTCCACACTCCGGACACGGTGGTGGTGGTCAGCGACCCTGGCGCGGAGATCCACATCGAGAACAGCCACATCGACGGCGGCGTGGTCATCTGGTGCGAGAACACCTGGGATCTGCGCGACTCCACCCGCAACCGGGTCAAGATCGAGAATTGCCACATCGGGGACGGCGGCGTCCCCCACGTCGGCGTGCTCGGCCCAGCAGCCGAGATCGAGCTCGAGAACTGCCATGTCTCCGGGCTGGGCTTCGTGCGCAGCTACAAGGAACTGGAGAACAACCAGATGACCGGACAGCTGATCGTGGTCGACACGTTCTACCTCGAGAACGACCACGTCTACTTCGACGTCAACGTCGTCAACGACCCGCCGCCAGGCATCAACTACCCGAACACGGGCGGCAGCGTGTCCATCTCGGGGATCCGAGAGGTGTACCAATGAGAAATTCCGCAAATCACCGCAGGGACCGCGGCTCGGTCCTGCTCCTCACCATGCTCCTGACCGGCCTGCTCGCCATGCTGGCTTCCAGCTTCGGCAGCTCGGCCCGCTCGCAGCTCGGCGCAGCCGGGGACGTCAAGAACGAGGTCCACGCCGACTTCGCGGTCCAGTCGGGCTTGGAATTCGCCCAGCGCCAGCTGCTGCTGGACCCCGACTGGGCCGGGACCGGGGCCACCCCGGTGACCCTGCCCGGGGGCGGCAGCTTCGCCGTCAGCGCCTCGCGCAGCGGCGAGCAGCACCTGCTGTCGGTCGACGGCGTCAGCGGCTCGGGCGCCGGCGAGGCGCGGGTGGAGGCCACGCTGCAGGTGGACGGGGGCAACTCCACCGCCGACAAGGCGCTGGTCTTCCTGGGCAAGGAGCTGTCGCTCGAGAACGTCCACATCAACGGCGACTTCATCCTCGCTGACAAGCTCGGCGTGGTCATGGACTACCAGCACAGCGGCGAGGGCGGCACCTGGGTGCCGGGCGGGCCGGCGAGCATCGAGCCCTTCACGCTCAGCTGGATGAACATGAACGACACCCTGTTCAAGTACACCGACACGGTCTACGTCGGCAGCGGCAGCCAGGAGCAGAAGATCAGCTCTAAGGTCTACATGCCGGCCTGGGACCTGAACGAGTACCTGGGCAGCGAGCCGGGCCGGGTGGTCCTGAACACCGGCGGCCTCTACGAGAACGTCACCTACCAGGACCAGGTGGTCTTCCACCTGGCACCGGGAGAGTCGCTGACCCTGCGCAAGTGCCGCTTCCTCGGCGGCATCGTCGTCTACTGCGAGCGCAGCCACGACCTGCGCGGGCCGGCGCGGAACCAGGTCTGGATCCGCGACTGCACCATCGGCACCGGCTCCGCGCCGCACGTCGGCTTCATCGGCCCGGCGGTCGAGCTCGGCCTCGCGGCGGAGTCCGGCGAGGGCAGCCACGTCTGCTTCACCAACCACGAGTGCGGCCAGCAGCACTGCTGCATCAACGGCAAGAAGGGCGGCAGCCAGATCCACGGCTTCAGCTTCCTGCACAGCATGGAGTACCTGAGCGGCCTGCTGGTCCACGGCCAGCTGTTCGTGGTCAACGAGATGGAGCACTTCTCGACCAGCAACATCATCTACCACAACCAGGTCGGCCTGAACCCGCCGCCTGGGATCCAGACCGTCAACGGCTCGGACGAGGTCCGGATCGAGCAGCTGCGCGAGGTCTACTAGGCCGCCCCGGGCGGTCGGAGGGAGGGCCCGGCCGGGCCCTCCCTCCTTTTTCGTCACGGGCGACGGCGGCCGACGAAGGCAGGGGACCACCGGACTAGAATCCGAGCATGCCCCCCACTCGCCAGGACCAGAACGCTGCCCCCTCCCCCGCCGGCGGCCGCGCCTTGGTGCACCGGCCCGTGGACCAGGCGGAGTCCATGGACGCCGTGCTCGAGGGCAGCCTGCCCTCCTTCGGCGGCGGCTACCTGCGCCGGATCTGGCAGCTGCTCGACGAGGCCATCGGCCGCGGCGTGCCCATGACCTTGTCCGTCGCCGGCCCGGTCACCGCCTCCGGCCAGCACTACGCCTGGCTCAACCCGCTGCTCGACACCGGCTGGTTCGCCTGGCTCTCGGTCACCGACGCCATCTGCTACCACGACCTGCACCGGGCGCTCGAGAGCGTGCGCGAGGCCGACTTCCGCGAGGTGCCGATCTTCGGCGACGACGCCCAGCTGCGCGACGACGCGGTGATCCGCATCACCGACATCGGCTTCCCGGAGGAGGTGCTGCTCGACACCGACGCCTTCCTGCGCCAGCTGCTGCGCCAGCCGGCCTTCCAGCGGCGCATGAGCGGGCCGGTCTTCCGCGACCTCCTGGGCCAGGCCTTCCAGCAGGCCGAGCAGGCCACCGGGGCCCGCGAGGGCCTGCTGGCCCTGTGCCACCGCAAGGCGATGCCGGTCTTCGTCGGCGCCCCCGCTGACGGCTCGGTGTTCCTGAACTCGGTCGCCTTGTGGGCCGACCAGCGCGCCGGCGGCGCCGACCACGCCTTCGAGCTGGACCTGCACGAGGAGGTCTTCGAGTCCTGCGCCTACCACTGGTGGGGCCTGCGCGAATCCGAGACCAAGGCGCTGGGCACCCTGATCCTCGGCGGCGGCGTGCCCAAGAACTTCAACCTGCAGCCGGAGCCGGCGCTGGGCCAGGTGCTCGGCTTCCCCGAGATCAGCGGCTACCTCTACGACATCCAGATCACCACCGCGCCGGTCACCGACGGCTCGCTCTCGAGCTGCCCGCCGGCCGAGGCGGTCACCTGGGGCAAGGTCGACAAGGATCACTACCGCTCCACCACCGAGAGCTTCCAGTGCGACTACTCGGTGGTCATGCCCTTCCTGGCGAAAGCGCTGCTCGACAAGCGGGCGCGCTTCGCGGCGCTTGCCGAAGAGCGGGGCGAGCCGGCCCTGTTCGAGCGCCACCCCGAGGCCCGCGGCTACCTGCGGCCGGCGGAGGGTTACCGGCTCTTCGATCGCCGCGAGCCGCTGATCGCCGCCCTGCTTGAGGAGCACCGGAAACTGGCGTAGGGGATCTCCCCCGCGCCTGCCCGCCCATGCTCTTCCCCAGCGTCGCCTTTTTCCTGTTCTTCAGCGGTGTGCTGCTGCTGGAGCTGCCGCTGCGGCGGCGGGCGCCGGCGCGGAAGCTGCTGCTGCTGGCGGCCTCGTACGGCTTCTACGCCGCCTGGGACTGGCGCTTCCTGGGCCTGATCCTGCTCAGCACCACGGTCGACTACTGGGTCGGCGGCCAGCTCGGCGGCTGCGACGACGCCCGCCGCCGGCGCCGCCTGGTGGGTCTCAGCCTGGGCCTGAACCTCGGCCTGCTGGGCCTGTTCAAGTACTTCGACTTCTTCGTCGGCAGCGCCGCCGCCCTGCTCGCCGGCCTGGGCGTCGAGGCCTCGCCGCCGCTGCTCCACCTGGTGCTGCCGGTCGGCATCTCCTTCTACACCTTCCAGACCCTCAGCTACACGCTGGACGTCGCCGCGCGCCGCCTGCCGCCCTGCCGCAGCCCGCTCGACTTCGCGCTGTTCGTGGCCTTCTTCCCGCAGCTGGTCGCGGGGCCGATCGTGCGCGCCCGCGAGTTCCTGCCGCAGCTGGCCGAAAACGCTCGGCCGACCCGCGCCGGGATCTCGCTCGGCCTCTACGACGTCTGCTCTGGCCTGTTCAAGAAGGTCGTGATCGCCGACCTGATCGGCGCCGGCATGGTCGACCCGCTGCACGCTGACCCCGGCCGCTTCGGCGTCGTCGGGGCGCTGCTCGGGATCTACGGCTACGCCTTCCAGCTCTACGGCGACTTCGCCGGTTACAGCCAGATCGCGATCGGCCTGGCGCGCATGCTGGGCTTCCGCCTGCCGGTCAACTTCCGAGCCCCCTACCTGGCGCGGACCATGAGCGACTTCTGGCGCCGCTGGCACATCTCGCTCTCCACTTGGCTGCGGGACTACCTCTACCTGCCGCTCGGCGGTAGCCGCGGCGGCCTGTCGCGGACCCGGCGCAACCTCCTGATCACGATGGTGCTCGGCGGCCTCTGGCACGGCGCCGGCTGGAATTTCCTGATCTGGGGCGCCATCCACGGGGTCGCCCTGGTGGTCTCGCACGCCCGCCGCGGCCGCCGGGCCGAGGGCGGCCGCCAGCGGCCCGGGTTCCTGCCGCGGATGCGCGACCGGCTGGTGGTCTTCCACGTCTGGGCCCTGTCCCTGGTCTTCTTCCGCGCCGCCGAGCTCGGCGACGCCCTCGAGGTCTTCCAGGCCCTCGCCCGCCCCGGCGGCGCCCGACCGTCCTCGATGCTGGCCTACGGCGCCTTCGCCCTGACCATCGCCCTCCACCTCGGCAGCGAGCGCTGGAAGCCGCGCCTCACCCGCGCCTTCGTGCGCATGGCCCCGGAGCTGCAGGGCGCCGCCCTGCTGCTGCTGCTGGGCCTGCTCAGCCTGCTCATGAACGAGGCCCGGCCCTTCGTCTACTTCCAATTCTGATGTCCGCCCCCACCCGCTTCCTGCTGCGCGCCGCCCTCGGCTTCGTGGCGGCGCTGATGCTGGCCAACCTGGTCGCCGGCGCGCTCGGGCTGCGCTGGACCGCCGCCGGCTCGCACCGGCACTTGCAGATCCTGCACCACTTCCTCACCAGCGAGGACCCGCCGGAGGTGGTCTTCTTCGGCAGCTCGATGAGCCGCCATGCCTTCCCCAGCCAGGTCCTGGAGCGGACCCTGGCCGAGGGGGGCGTCGACGGCGCGGCGTGGAACCTCGGCCTGCCCGGCGCCTCGGCGCCGATCGCCGCGCCCCTGCTCGAGGAGGTCCTGGCGCAGCGCCCGGCGCCCCGGCTGCTGGTCCTCGAGGCCAGCTCCTTCTTCTGGAACGAGGCCCGCCCGGGCGGCGGCGCCGAGATGTACTGGCGCTGGTTCGCCGGCCCCGCCGACCTGGCCCGAGGCGCGGGCCGGGTCCGCGCCGAGCACGCCGCCGCCGCGGTCCGCGGTCAGGTCTGGGGCGCCGAGGCCCTCTGGCGCTGGCCCCAGTTCCGCTTCGTCGGCGAGAACTGGCTCCACCTCTCCGACCTGCGCGAGTCCCACGGGGGCGTCTACAGCCCGCGGGTCTACCGGGCGCTGGAGCAGGGCACCTGGCCGAAGCGCCTTCCCAGGCCGCGGCCGGTGCCCTTCGACCAGACCCTGCGCGGCTTCCGGCCGCTGCGCTACGCCGGCTTATGGAGCGACACCCTCGCCGAGGTCGCCGCCGCCTGCCGGGCCCGCGGGGTCGACCTGCTGCTGGTGGACCTGCCCTTGCGGCCGGACCTCGAGGCCGCCCTCGACGCCGAGCAGCAGGCGGCCTTCCGGGACTGGATCCGCCGCCGCTGCGAGGAGGAGGGCGTGGACTGGATCGCGCCCGCCGCCCCCGGGTCCGCGCCGAAGCTGCGGCCGGGCGGCGACCCTCCGGCGGTCTTCCTCGATCCGATGCACCTCGGGCCGGAGGCGGCCGCCGTCTTCGCCGAGACCTTCGCCCGCCAGCAGCTCCTGCCCCGCCTGCTAGGCTGACCGTCGATGGCCCACTACCTCGCCGACGCGCCGCGCCGGGCGGCCGCGGCGGCCCTGCTCGCGGCGGCGGCCGGGCTCTCCGCCTGCGCCAGCCCGCCAGTCGGCGGCGCGGCCGGCGCCCCGGCCCAAGCGGTCTCCGGCGCCGAGAGCGGCCAGGTCTTCCAGGCCCTGGTCGGGATGCGGCGCATGGAGCAGGGCTCCGACTGGGCCCCCAACGACGACCTCGGCCAGGGCGGGCTCCAGTACCTGCGCGGCGCGCCGGCCTCGCCCTGGCGCTGGGACTTCAACCTGCGCTACGCGGCCGACCAGTCCAAGCGCTCGGTGGCCGGCAGCGCCGAGACCCTGGAGACCCACCTGGTCGACCTGAGCGTCGGGCCGCTGCTGCTGCTGCCGAGCTTCGCCCGCGGCTTCCAGCCCTACGCCGGCGCCGGAGCGGTGCTGCTGTGGATGGACAGCGACTTCCGTCGCAAGGGCCAGCTGCTCCAGGACCAGGACGGGAGCCTCGGGGCCTACGCCCGCGCCGGCTTCTGGATCGACTTCCAGCCGCACGAGCACATCGGCCTGGACCTGACCTGGATCGGCGCCGCCGACGCCGATATCGCCGGGGAGGACCGCCGCAGCCACTCCTGGAGCCTTTCGCTGGTCTTCGGCTACCGCTTCTGAGGGCTCAGTAGCGCTCGCCAGCGCCCGCGTAGGCCCGCAGCGCCGCCACGGCCCGCTCGACGTCGCCGAAGCCGGGCCGCCAGCGCAGCCCCTTGACCCGCGCCGCCTCGGCCCAGAGGGCGTCACGCGCCGGCCCTTCGCAGAAGCCGAGGGCCTCGGCGTCACGGCTCGAGGCGGCGGCCCGGACCTCGCGCAGGCCCGACCACCAGATGGCGCCGAAGCACTGGATGCAGGGCTCGCAGCTGGCGTAGAGCAGCAGCTCGCCGGCGCGGGCGAGGTCATGGCTGCCGAGGGTCCGCTGGGCGCGGCGGATGGCGGTGATCTCGGCGTGGGCGGTCGAGTCGGTCTCGGGGAGGACGTCGTTCCACCCCAGCGCCACCAGCCGGCCGCCGGCGTCCGCGACCACGGCGCCGAAGGGACCGCCGCCGCGCGCAGGGTTGGCCTCGGCGATGGCCAGGGCCAGGTCCATCAGCTGCTCCGGAGCCGCCGGGGCGTCGCGCTGGGCCGGTAGCAGCGGCCGCAGCCAGGCCGCGTGCTCCTCGGGGATCAGCTCCATCGTCATCGGCGGCATTCTAGGCCGAGCGGCCTAGAATCCGGCCCATGCTCGCCCGCTTGGAACCGCTGCGGCTGCTGCCGGCCGCCGCCTTACTCGGCGCCTGCGGCCCCGAGCTGCCGCCGCTGACCGACGCGGTCTACACCGGCGGCGCGGCCTGCGCCGAGTGCCACGCCGAGGCCGCCGCCGACTGGCGCGGATCCCACCACGACCTGGCGATGCAGCCGGCCACTCCGGAGACCGTGCTCGGCGACTTCGACGACGCCCAGTTCGAGCACGACGGGGTCGTCTCCCGCTTCCGCCGCGACGGCGACCGCTTCCTGGTCACCACCGACGGCGCGGACGGCGCGCTGCAGGACTTCGAGGTCGCCTACACCTTCGGCGTCACGCCGCTGCAGCAGTACCTGGTGGCCTTCCCGGACGGGCGCTACCAGGTCCTTCCGCTGTGCTGGGACAGCCGCCCCGAGGACCAAGGCGGCCAGCGCTGGTTCCACCTCTACCCGAACGAGGCCGTGCCCGCGGGCGACATCCTGCACTGGACCGGACCGAACCAGAACTGGAACCACGTCTGCGCCGAGTGCCACTCCACCGACCTGCAGAAGGGCTTCGACCTGGCCGGGAACCGCTTCGACACCACCTGGGAGGAGATCGACGTCTCCTGCGAGGCCTGCCACGGCCCCGGCAGCGTCCACGCCGCCTGGGCTGAGGCCCGCGGCGAGGGGCCGCTGCAGCCCGGCGAGGACCCGCGCCTGGTGACGCCCTTGGGCGACCACGACGCCGGCTACTGGGGCTACGAGGAGGGCGCCACCACCGCCGACCGGCGGCCGCCGCGGAAGGCGCGGCCGGAGCTCGAGATGTGCGCCCGTTGCCACGCCCGGCGCAGCCAGATCGCCGACTACCAGGACGGGCAGCCCTTCCTCGACACCCACCGGCCGGCGCTGCTCGACGCCGGCCTCTACCACGCCGACGGCCAGATCCTGGACGAGGTCTACGTCTGGGGCAGCTTCGTCCAGAGCAAGATGTACGCCGCCGGCGTCAGCTGCTCGGACTGCCACGACGCCCACTCGCTGAAGCTCCACTCCAGCGGCGACGGCGTCTGCAACAGCTGCCACTCGCCCGGCCACTACCAGGCCCGCGAGCACCACTTCCACGACCCGGCGAAGGAGGGCGCGAGCTGCGTCGAGTGCCACATGCCCGAGACCACCTACATGGTGGTCGACCCCCGGCGCGACCATTCGATCCGGGTGCCGCGGCCGGACCTCAACCTGAGCACGGGCTCGCCCGACGCCTGCACTGGCTGCCACCCGGAGGAGGGCGCGGCCTGGTCAGCGGCCAAGATGGACGAGTGGTACGGCACGGACTGGCGCCGGCCCCACTACGCCGAAGCCCTGCACGCCGGCCGCCGCGGCGAGGCCGACGCCCTGTTGCCGCTCGCCAACGTCGCCATCGACCCCGAGCAGCCGGCGATCGCCCGCGCCACCGCGACCGGGATGCTGCGCGAGTACCCCGGGAACGAGCAGGCCAGCCTGCTCCAGGCCCTGCTCCAGGACCCGGAGCCGCTGGTCCGGCTGGCTGCCCTGGTCGCGCTCGCCGACGCCGAGCTGCAGCTGGTCGCCAGCCTGGCCTTCCCGCTGCTCGAGGACCCGGTCCGCGCGGTGCGGATCGAGGCGGCGCGGCTGACCGCCGCCCTGCCCGCGGCCCAGCTGCCGGAGTACTGGAAGGCGGTCTGGGACCAGGCCCAGGCGGAGCTGGAGGATTCCCTGGCGGTCGACGACGACCGCGCCGGCGCCCACCTCAACCGGGCCATGCTGCACCTGCGGCAGCGCCGCCCCGACCTGGCCGAGCGCGAGTACCGGACCGGCCTGCGCCTCGACCCGATCCACGTCCAGACCGCGGTCAACCTGGCCGACCTGCTGCGCGAATCGGCCCGCGACGTCGAGGGGGAGCGGCTGCTGCGCCGGGTTCTCGAGCGGGTCCCGGACGCGGCCGCGCTCCACCACTCCCTCGGTCTGCTGCTGGTCCGCCAGGGCCGCAAGGACGAGGCCCTGGGCTCCCTGCGGCGGGCGGTGGAGCTGGCCCCGACCCTCGGCCGCTACCGCTACATCCTGGCCATCGCCCTGCGCGACCTCGGCCAGCCGGAGCAGGCGCGGCTGCAAGTGCTCGAGGGCTTGTCGCGCCAACCCGAGGACGGCCTGTTCCGGCGCCTGCTGGACGAGCTCGACAGCGAGCCGGAGCAGCGAGGCGAGCCGGGCGGGGATTGACGGGAGGGGGGAATTGCGGCGGGGAGGACCGCCTCCCCGTCCTCCCCGTTCTCCCCAGGAACCGGCTGCCTCCGACCGACGGGCCGGCGCCGGGCGGCTACCGCCTGATCAACCCACGGTCAGCTTCATTCGCTGCCGGGCGGCCAGCTTGCCGGCGCCGTAGAAGCAGCAGGCGGCGGCCAGGCCGTAGCCGAACTTCCAGGCCGAGGCGGCCGGGCTCGGGTCGAGCTCGAAGCTGGCGGCGAAGCCCAATTGGGCGAAGACCCCGCCGGCGAAGACCGGCAGGGCCAGCAGGCGGTGCCACGGGAAGCTGCGGAGGCGACGGACCGGGCGAGCGAGGAAGCGGCGCATGACGCCCCTTGTTGGGAATCCGAGGGCCGGCCTTGCGCGGATCCCCGGATCCGGCCACGGAAGCCCTCCCGCCGGTCGCGGCCTCGAGCAGGTCGGCGCGGCGGGGGTGGATGCACGAGCCGCGCTCGGTGGCGATGACGTCGATCCGTTCGCCGAGGCCGACCAGGGTGGTGACGCGGTCGACGATCACCGGGATGCGGTGGCGCACGCTCGGCACGGCCAGGATGGTGCCGCCGGAGCGAGCGCCAGAGCGGGGCGCCGGTGACCCGGCGCAGCGAGGCCTCCATCCGGGCCCGGATCAGGCAGGGGGTAGGCGCATCGGTCCTCGACCGAGAGCCGGCGGTAGCTCACCCCCGCTCGTTCCAGCAGAGAAAGAAGCAACGCCCGGGTGGCGTCTCCATACAAGGAGTCGAGTTCGCTCCTTAGGTCCACCGGCGAGCCGCCGGCCGAGGTGGGCTCGAAGGGCACCCAGACGTCACCCCGCACCTTCTCTCCACGCTTGACGGCCACGAGGCCGGCCCCCAGTTCCAACGTGCTGCTCATGTCCGATTTCCTCTCCCTGATCTCCGGTCCGCGCCGCCCGATCCCGGCGCTGGCGCTGTTCGCATCGGTGGCCCTGTGGGTCGCCCCGCTCCCCGGGCAAGACCAGGCGCCCATGTCGCCCTCCACCCACCCGGTCGACGCCGAGGACTTCGCCGAGGCCCTGGGGGTCAAGAAGGTCCAGCTGCTCGAGGCCCCCGGCCTCCAGGTCTGGTGCCAGGACAAGGCGGTGCTCTCGGCGCTGAAGAAGCCGCTGCTGGCCGCCTGGGAGAGCGCCGTCGCCACCCTGCCCGAGCCGGCGCCGTCCGACGACCTGCCCTACCGGGTCGTGGTCATGGCCGAGGCCGAAGGCCTCGAGGCCTACCAACCGCTGTTCGAGGCCGAGTGCCGCCGCGCCGGCATCTCGGCTCCCCCGGCCTCCTTCTTCGCCGACGCCGGGCGGCTCGGGGCGGGCAAGTGGGCCTACCCGCCGCTGGTCCTGGTGCGCAGCTCCTCGCAGTCCAAGCAATTGGTGGTCACGCGGGCGGTCCACGACCTCGGCGGGCTGCGGATCGGCCTGGCCGCCAGCGAGCAGGGCTACGGCGTGCCGGAATTCCTGATCGAGGGCTTCGCCGGGGCGCTGGTCCGCCGCGCGGTGCCCAAGCCCGCGGCGCTGGTCTCCCACGCCGGCGCGGCGCTCAAGGAGAAGATCCACGGCTACGGCGTCTTCGCCGGCATCGGC
Organism: uncultured Planctomycetales bacterium; assembly: GCA_964482495.1. GTDB lineage: Bacteria > Planctomycetota > UBA1135 > UBA1135 > UBA1135 > J029. The sequence continues at coordinate 31,677 of CAYZXS010000020.1, read as the reverse complement.
GCGGCGATGAACGACTCCTCGAACCACCCGGGCAACTGGCCCGCCAGCCTGCGCACCGCCGCCAAGGCCTGGCGCAAGAAGGAGGCGATCGATCCCGAGGAGCGCATCGACGCCCTGCTGCTGCGCCCCAAGGAGAGCTTCGCCCGGTCCGACTACGCCTACGCCTGGGCCGTGGTCGAGTTCCTGCTCGAGGAGCGCTACCCGGTCGGCGCCGCCGCCGTCGAGGCCGCCGCCGACCGCAGGTGGAAACCCGGCCCCAAGGTCGAGCCCAATCGTCGCGCCTGGCTGGTCGAGGTCTTCGGCGTGCTCCGCCACCAGAACTACCGCATGGCCGATCCGGCGACCCGGGCCCGGTTGATGCTCAGCTTCCTCGAGAAGCGGACCGAGGAGGACCCGGAGGCTCTCCACGCCGCCTTCCAGCACTGGCTCGACACCGGGCTGCCGAAGAAGTAGCGCCGGTCAGCGCAGCGCCAGCGGCACCTCACCCAGGGTGATCCGGTGCCAGGCGGCGGCCACGCCGCGGTTGTGCAGGGCGCTGCGGGCGAAGGCGTCGCGCCGGCTGGCGCTGGTCGGCTTCCATACCCCGGCGAGGTGCATCACCCCCGCGGCCTCGTCGGGCAGCAGCAGGGTCAGCATGCGGTGGTAGCGCGCGGCCAGCTCGACGCTGCGCGGCTGGGTCCAATTGGTCACGGCCAGCTCGTCGAGGATGCTGCGCGCCGCTGGCAAGCCGTGGGCGAGCAGGCCGCGCTCGGCCTCGAGCTCGTCCAGGCCGGCGGCGACCGGGTCGCGAAAATCCGCCAGTGCCTGCTCGATCTCGGCCTTCTGGGCGGCGGTTGGGAGCGGCAGCTGGATCAGGGCCCCGCCGGCGCCATCGCCCTCCCCTGCGGTGGGGTCGGGAGGCTGCGGCGCGGCCGCGGAGCCCCCAGCGTCGTCCAGCGCGGCTGCGGCCTCCTCAGGGGACGGGGCCGGATCGCCGCCATCCCCGGCGGCGGCAGGAACGGCGGTCCCGCCGCCCTCGCCCGGGTCCGGCGCCAAGGCGCCGCCTTCGAGCACCGGCTCGACCACTGGCGGCGGCGGACGCGGCGGGCTGTCGGGTTCGGTCGTCTCCGCGGGCTGCTCTCCGCCGATCCCGTCCCGCAGGCTCTCGCCCCAGTCGAGCAGGATGACGTGGCCCTTGAAGGCGAAGAAGGCCAGCAGCAGGGTGCTCGGGATGCCGACGATCAGCTTCCACTTGTTGCGCTCGCGGGCGCGCTCGCGGGCGGTCGCGGCGGTGGCCTTCGGCAGGCTGACCCCGACGGCCGGGCGCGGGGCCCCGGCCGCGGGCGGCGCGCCGGCCACGGCGGCCTTCTCCCCCCCGCCCGTGGAGTGCAGCAAGCGCTCCAATTCCTGGGCGACGGCGCCCGGGTGCGAGGGGCGCTCCTCGGGGTCCTTGCGCAGCAGCCGCGCCACCAGGCTGGCGAGGACGTCGGGCAGCCCGGGGCCTCCGGCGAGCGGCGGAGGCTCCTCCGAGCACTGGGCGCGCAGGATCTCCTTGACCCCCTTGATCTCGAAGACGTGGCGGCCGGTCAGCAGCCGGTAGAGGGTGCAGCCCAGCGAGTAGAGGTCGGAGCGGGCGTCGAGCGGCCGCTTACGGATCCGCTCCGGAGCCATGTAGTGCGGCGACCCCGCCGACAGGGTCTTGCCGCCCTCCGCCAGGGCGCCGGCCAGCCCCAGGTCGGCCAGCTTCACCGACCCGTCGGCGGCCAGCAGCAGGTTGCCGGGCTTGACGTCGTGGTGCAGCAAGCCCTTGCTGCGGGCGTGCTCCAGCGCCATCGCGCACTGGCAGGCGGCGCGGGCGGCGTCGCGCCACGGCAGCGGGCCGTGGTCGCGCAGGTCCTGCTCCAGGTTGCCGCCGGGCAGGAACTCCATGATCGAGAAGTAGTTCCCGCCCTCCTCGCCGAGGTCGAAGACCTGGACCAGGTTCGGGTGCGACAGGGCGGCGGCGGCGCGGGCCTCCTGGAGGAAGGCCGCCACCGCCCGCGGCCGCTCGGCGATCTTGGGGTCCAGGATCTTGATCGCGACGTCGCGGTCGAGGCTGACCTGCCGAGCCCGGTAGACCGTGGCGAAGCCGCCCTTGCCCACCGGCTCGAAGATCTGGCAGCCGCGGAGCTCCTCGCCGCTCCAGGAGGAGGACGGCCCGGCGGGCGCGGTGGGCGCCGGCGCGGGCTCCACTGCAGGAGCCGCGGGCGCTGCGGGCGCGGGCGCGGGCGCGGGCGGCTCGGGCTCGACGGTGGGCTCGGGTTCGGGGGCCGGCGAGGGCGGCGCGGCCTTGGGAAGCGCGACCAGCTCCACCTCGGTGTTCCCGAGCAGGAAGCGCTGGCCGATGCGGACCACTTGGCGCTCGATCTCGGCGCCGTCGAGCTGGGTGCCGTTGGCGGAAGCCAGGTCGACCAGCTCGACTTCGGCGCCGGCGAGCAGCAGCCGGCAGTGGTGGCGCGAGACCGCCGGGTCGTCGAGGCAGACCTCGCAGTCCCGGCCGCGGCCGAAGGTGACTGGCAGCTCCGCGAAGCGCAGCAGGCGGCGTTCACCGCCGTGGTGGACGGCGATCAGGAGCGACGAGGCCACGGCCGGGAGCGGGTGGTGGGCAAGAGGAAAGGGTGGGCGGGAGGGGACTCAGCCGGCGCGAGGGTCCGAAGCCGGACCCGGAACGCCGAGCAAAACCTCCTCGGCGTTGAGGAGAGCGGCGCCGGCCGCCCCGCGCACTAAATTATGGATCAGGGCCAAGTAGCGCCACCCGAGAACCGGACAAGGCTGGAGACGCCCCAGGCTCACCCGCATGCCGCGATCGGCGTCCCGGTCGAGCGCCGGCTGGGGCCGGTCAGGGTCCTCGAGGTAGGCCAGCGGCGGATTCGGCGCGCTCGGCAGCGGCCGGGCCGGGAAGCGCCGCCAGGCATCGCGCAGGTCGCCGGCCTCGACCGGTTCGCGGAAGCCCACCGAGACGCTCAGGGTGTGACCATGCTGGACGGCGACCCGGTTGCACTGCACCGACAGGCGCAGCTCGCCGCCCAGCATGGCGACGGTCTCGCGCGCCAGCCGCCGCTCCTCGCCGGGGATGCGCGGCAGCAGGTTGTCGCCGCCGGCGAGCTCGGGCACCCCCCGCTTGCCCGCGCCCGAGACCGCTTGCATGGTCGTCACCACCGCCCGGTCGAGGCCCAGCGGACGCAGCGGCGCCAGGCTCAGGGCCAGCCCGTGGGCGGTGCAATTGGGCGACAGCACCACCGCCGGCTGCCCGCGCGGCGGCAGCCGGTCGGCGTTGACCTCCGGGATCACCGGCACGCCTTCGCCGACCTCGTAGGCGCCCGAGTTGGAGAACACCCAGCGTCCCTCGCTGACCCAGCGCGGCTCCCACTCGCGCGCCACCGCCGCGGGCAGGGCGGAGAAGACGGCGGCGGCGTCCCCGGCGCCGTCGAGCGGCGTCAGGCCGCGCGCCGGCGGACCGAGCTCGGCCACCACGCGGAAGTGAGGGTGCCGCTGGAGCAGTCTCAACATCTTGCGACCTACCAAGCCGCTCGCCCCCGCCACCGCGACGTCGATCATGGCGCCCATTACGCGCGCCAGCCTCCGCGAGGGCAAGCAGGATTCGCGGAGGGAGCGGCGAGGGAGGGTTCTGAGACCAGAAAACCATCGTTCCACCAAGAACCAGATGAAAAATCCTGGATTTGCTTCGATGCTGGAACTGGATCCCCTTCCCCCAGCCAAAGCCAATGTCCCCCTGGCGCTTCATCCCCCTCCTCCTGGCCACCGTGCTGCTCGCCGTTCCCGCGCGGGCGACGTGGTCGATCGTCGTCGTCAATACCCGCACCGGAGAAGTCTCCGTCGGGGTCGCCACGTGCCTCACCAGCACCAACCTGCGGCGGGTCGTCCCCGTCATCGTCCCCGGCTACGGCGCGGCGGCGGTGCAGTGCATGGGCGACTCGAACGGCACCCTCCGCCCGATCATCTGGGAGGAGCTGCAGCGCGGCACCCCGGTCGACGAGATCTTGTCGATGATCGAGCAGAGCGACCCGAGCTTCGACACCCGCCAGATCGCCATCATCGACCTGCAGGGCCGCGCCACCGCCTGGACCGGCAGCAGCTGCGGTGACTGGAAGGGCGAGTTGATCGGCCAGAGCGGCGACCTGGTCTACTCGATCCAGGGCAACGTGCTCACCGGCGCCGCCGTCGTGCTCGCCGCCGAGCAGGCCTTGGTCAGCACCCCCGGCGACCTCGCCACCAAGCTGATGGCCTCCATGGAGGCCGCGGACGCCATGGGCGGCGACGGCCGCTGCTCCTGCGACCCCTTCGACCCGCCGGGCTGCGGGACCCCGCCGCCGAGCTTCGGCAAGAGCGCCCACTGCGGCACCATGCTGATCGCGCGCCCCGGCGACCCGATCGAGTACTGCAACTTCAATTCCTGCGCCCGCGGCGACTTCTACATGATCGTCAACACCAAGGAGCGCAGCGCCAGCGACCCGAACGCGGTCGACCTGCTGCGCGCCGACTTCGACGCCTGGCGGCTCAGCCTGGTCGGCCGGCCCGACGCCTACCGGTCGATCGTCTACGCGCCGGCCCACACGGTCGACGCCGCCGCCCCCGAGGTCCTGAGCTACGTGCTCGACCTGCGCGACCTGAACGGCGCCCCGCTGACGCAGGGCGGCGCGACGGTGTCGCTGGTCCACACTCCCGCCTCGGCGGGCCTGGCCTCGCTCCAGGGCTTCACCGACCACGGCGACGGCAGCTACACCGCCGAGGTGCTGAGCGGCTCCCAGGCCGGCCTCGACGCCTTCCACTTCCGGGTCGACGACGGCGTCCAGGCGGTGAGCCTGGTTCCCGAGCAGCGTCTGCTGCACTCCTCGGGGGAACAGCCGCCGTTCAACCGCCGCACCCCCGTCGCCGAGCTCGACACCGGCGGCGTCGACCGCGCCGCCTGGATCCAGCCGGACGGGCTGGTGGTCTACTGGATCGGCAACGACAACAACCAGACCGTGGTCTTACGGGCCGAGCGCGCGGACGTCGCCGACCCCTTCGGCCCGCCGACGGTGGTGGGCGACCCGGCGGTCTCGAACCTGTCCCTGGCGGACCTCTGGGTCTCGCCGGACGAGCTCACGGTCTACGCCTCCGGATCGGAGCGCGGCAGCCCGATCGAGCACATCTACGTCTCCGAGCGCGCCAGCACCTCCGCCGGCTGGCCCCACCTGACCCGGGTGCCGGAGCTCGACTCCGGCATGGGCGACGGCGGCCCGGTGCTCTCCGACGACGGCCTGGAGATCATCTTCCACTCGCTGCGCGACGGCACCTACGACCTGTGGCGGTCGGTGCGCCTCAGCGCGACCGGCCCCTGGCAGGCGCCCGAGCGCCTGGCCGAGCTGGACCACTCCGGCGAGGAGCAGTTCCCGCTGCTGATCGAGGACGGCACCCGCCTGATCTGGACCCTGCACGGCATCTGCTACCCGTCGCTGAACTACGCCGACCGGCAGCCGGACGGCAGCTGGCTGTTCCTCGGCGAGCTCCCGGGGCCGATCCACCCCCACCACAACACCCTGATCGCCAACTCCTACGACCGGGTGTCGGACCAGATGCTGCTGACGGCCGGCGACGACCCGGCTTCGGTCTGGATCGAGACCGTGGAGCCGGCCTACGGCACCCTGTCGGTCAGCCCCGACCAGCTCTCGGTCAGCGCCGGCGGCACCGCCGAGTTCCTGATCGACCTCGGCCACGAATACGCGCAGGCCCATTACCACCTGATGGCGAGCCTGAGCGGCTTCACCCCCGGCTTCGAGTGGCGCGAGACCATCGTGCCGCTGGTCTTCGACGACATCACCCTGGAGTCGATCCTCGGCGCCAACCAGAACGGCCTCGAGGAGTTCAACGGCTACCTGAACGGCAGCGGCATGGGCGACCCGGAGTGGACCCTGGCCCCCGGCACGATCTCCAGCCCCGGCATGATCGGCCGCTCCTTCCGCTTCTGCGCCGTCATCAGCCACCCCGAGGTCTTCGTCACCAACGGCGTCCTCGTGACGATGGCGCCCTGACCTCCGTCGGGGGTGTTTGGCTCCTTCGAGCAGTTTCTGGGGACCGCGCGGCGGCCTCCAGAAACTGCTCGAAGGAGCCTGACACCGATCGCGGCAACCGGATAATGCCCGGATGCCCGCCGGCGTCGTCCTCGGTCTCAACCAGTACACCCACTCCGCCGCCGCCTGCCTGGTCGGCCCGGACGGGGAGCCGCTGTTCGCCGGCGCCAAGGAGCGGCTGACGCGCAAGAAGCACGACGGCGGGGACGTCGCGGAGCTGGTCGAGCACGCCCTGGCGAGCTGCGGCCTGGCGCTCGGCGACCTGGAGCTGGCGGTCGCCAACAACCACCTGTTCCGGATCGACGCCTTCGAGTCGACCCTGGAGTGGGCGCAGGCCCTCGATCAGTACCGGCCCTCCTACCTGCGGCCGACGAACCTGCTGCCCGGCGTGGCCAAGCGCGAGCTCTCCCACCACCTGGCCCACGCCTGGTCGGTGATGCCGCTGGCGCCCTTCGAGGAGGGGCTGATCGTGGTCATGGACGGCATCGGCTCGACCTGGCGCGAGCGGAACCGGCCCGGGGACGGCTATGCCTCCTGCGCCGACCTGCCGCGGGCGGGCGGCTTCCAGCAAGTCCCGGAGACCCCCGAGGCCAGCGAGGGCTGGCGCGAGGGCGAGTCGGTCTTCTCCTTCCGCGGGCTGGAGCTCGAGCTGCTCTTCAAGCGCTGGATCCGCGAGCACACCCCCACCCTGCTCTACAACTATGGCTTCGAGAACATGGAGTCCCTGGGCGCGGTCTACTCCCGGGTCTCGAGCCACGTCTTCGGCGACTGGAACGCCTGCGGCAAGGTCATGGGCATGGCGCCCTGGGCGCCGGTCTGGAACCCCGGCGGCGCGGCGCCGGCCGGGGACGCTGACGATGCCTGGATCCTGCGCGGCCCGCTCGAGCAGCTCCAGGTGAACTGGCCGCGGCTGCGCTCTGCTCCGCACCCGAACGGCTGGGAAGATGAAGCCCACCGCCCCGGCTACGCCCAGCTCAGCCACGACCTCCAGCGCGACCTGGAGCAGGTGGTACTGCCCTTCCTCGCCGGCCTGCGCGAGCGCACCGGCGCCCGCAACCTGTGCCTGGCCGGCGGCGTCGCCCTGAATTCGACCCTCAACGGCAGGATCTGCCGCGAGACCGGCTTCGAGCAGGTCTACATCCCGCCGTGGCCCGGCGATGACGGGGTCGCGGTCGGCTGCGCCCTCTACGGCCACCACCAGCTGCGGCCGGCGGCGCCGGCAGCCCGGCGGCCGTGGTCCCCGCTGCTCGGCGCCCAGCCTGGCGCCGAGGAACGCGAGGAGGCCCTGGCGGCCTACGCTCCCTGGATCGAGGTCGAGCCCTGCCCCGATCCCGCCGAGGCCGCCGCGGAGGCCGTCGCCGACGGCCAGGTCTTGGGCTGGTTCCAGGGCCGGGCCGAGTTCGGCCCCCGGGCGCTGGGCAACCGCAGCATCCTGGCCGACCCGCGCGACGGCGGCATGGTGGCGCGCATCAACGCCGCGATCAAGAAGCGGGAGGCCTTCCGCCCCTTCGCGCCGACGGTGCTCGCAGAGAAGGCGGAGCAATGGTTCGAGGGCGTCACCCCCACCCCCTACATGTCCCTGACCGTCTCCGCCCGCGCCGGTCGCGCCGAGCAGATCCCGGCGGTGGTGCACGTCGACGGCAGCGCCCGAATCCAGACCCTCGGCGCCGCCGACAACCCGGGCTACCGGCGCCTGATCGAGGCCTTCGAAGCCCGCACCGGCCTGCCGATGGTGCTCAACACCTCCTTCAACATCCGCGGCGAGCCGCTGGTCGAGAGCGCCGAGGACGCCATCCGCAGCTTCCTCGAGTCCGACCTGGACCTGCTGGTGCTGGAGGACCGCCTGGTGCGGAAGGCCGCCTTCCCCGCCCCCGCGACCGCCGGCTGGGAGCAGGTCCGTCCCGTGCACGAGGCCGGCACCGCCGAGCTGGTCAGCGACCCCGACGGCGAGCCGCTTTCGCAGCAGGTCCTCTCCGGCGGCCGCACCGTCGAGCTCAGCCCGCTGGAGCACGGTCTGTGGGAGAATTGCGACGGCGAGGCCGCCCTCGAGGAGCTCCTGGCCGCCTTCGAGCAGGAGTGGGAGCTCGCCCCGAGCGACTGCCTCGCGGCGCTGGAGCGGCTGTGGAGCCAGCGCCTGATCCGCTTCCTCTGAACCGGACCGCCCTTCCCTTTGCCAGCGGCGGCCGCGGCCTGGAAAATGCCCCCGACCGGCCCTAGACACCCCGACGCCATGAACGAAGCCCCGGAAGTCCGCATCACCGCCGAACCCCAGGCCCGACCGGAACAGTGCCTGTTCCGCTTCGACCGGATCCTGTTCCCCGGCACCCTCTACGTCTCCGACCCCGCCTTCGCCGCCGCCCACTCGCCCTTCATGGACGCGATCTTCGCCACCGGCGGGATCCGCGGCCTGCAGCTGCGGCAGTCCGAGCTGCTGGTCACCCTGGCGGAGAAGCCGGAGGACTGGCGGGAGCCCGCCCGCGCCATCGGCGCCGCCGCCCGGGCCCAGCTCGGCGGAGACGCCGTGATCGTGCCCGACGGCGCCCTCGAACAGCTCGAGGGCCACGACGCCTTCCGGGCCAAGGTCCAGAACATCATCGACACCCGCCTCAACCCGGGCCTGGCCGCCCACGGCGGCTTCGTCGAGGTCGTCGACTCGGTCGGCATGGATCTGTACCTGAACATGGGCGGCGGTTGCCAGGGCTGCAGCTCGGCCGCGGCGACCATGAAGCAGGGGGTCGAGGTGGCGATCCGGGACGCGGTCCCGGAGGTCGAGAACATCTACGACGCCACCGACCACGCCGCCGGGGCCAACCCCTACATGTAGGCCGGCCGCCGCCCCAGGCCGCCCGCCCCTCCGCGCCCAGCCCCCCGGCTGGGCGCTCGGCGTTCCGGGAAGCCGCCCCGGCTGGTCTGGGAGGCGGCGCCGGCCCCTAACCGCCGCCCGGCCGCCCGGCCGCCCGGCCGCCCGAACCAAGTCTCAGCGCCGCGCGCAGCAACGCATGTTAGGATTACCCAAATAGGCCACGCGTCTCCTTCGCCCCTCAGCCAAGCCATGCTCCGCCTCGCTGTATCCCTGCTCCTCCTGCTCCCCTTCGCCGCTCCCGCCAGCGCCCAGGGCTGCGACGCCCTCGAGACCGACCTCATCGCCGGCCAGCACACCACGATGGGCGTGGTCAAGGTCTCGAACACACCGACCGAGCTCCACATCCGGGTCAAAGCCTGGCAGAACTGGCGCATCGAGGAGGTCCACATCTACGCCGGCCCCGGCCCCCTGCCGACCAACGGCGGCGGCAACGTGGCCCCCGGCCAGTTCCCCTTCAAGACCAGCTACAACCCGGGCGTCCGGGTGCACGACGAGGTGATCGACCTTTCGGTGATCGGACAGCAGTGCGGCGACACCTCCCTGATCGCCGTCCACTGCGCCGTCGTCAAGCTGGACGCCGCCGGCAACGTCATCCGCTCCGAGACCGCCTGGGGTTACGGCAACCCCTTCACCGGCAACCAGTGGGGCTGGTCGATCGACTTCGACATCTGCTGCACCGGCTGCGACATGAGCGGAGCGCTGGACCTGCAGGTGGACCCGCTCCACGTCGGCCAGAGCTCGACCCTGACCGCCTCCGGCGCCGCCGCCGGCGCGACGGTGAAGTTCTTCGCCAACTGTGGCACCGTCTCTTGCGGCAACGGCGCCTGGTGCGCCGGCAACCCGAACGACCGCATCGACCTGGTGGGGCCGATCTTCAGCAAGCGCACCACCATGGCCAACGCCAACGGCGACGCCCAGGTCAGCTTCCTGGTGTCCCCGCGAGCGCCCTGATCGGCCGCGTCTACGGCTTCCAGGCCGCCTACTACGAGGTCGTGAACGGCGCGCTGGTGCTGGTGAAGTCGAACCCGGTGCTGAGCCGGATCCTGCCCTAGCGCAGGGGCCCTCGCCCCAGGATCGACCGGATCTCCACAGAGCCGCCCGCCCACGCGGGCGGCTTTGCTCTATCCTGGGAAAGCCCCCCTTCTCCATCATCCCAGCCCACGCCCATGCTGCTCTCCTTCCTCCTCGCCGCCCTGCCGGCCCAGGACCCCGCCCAGCTGCTCGCCGACGAGACCTGGAATTTCCCCCGCCTCGGCCTCAGCGTCCATGAGATGCGCTGGCTCGACCCGGCCAGCGGCACCATCCGGCGCAGCGCCCTGCTGCCCGACGGCACGCCCGTCGACCTCGACGCCCTGCGCCGCCAGGAGTTCGAACTCGACGAGCAGGCCCGCGGCAAGATCTCGCACGAGCTGGCCGAGAAGATGGCCGACGCCGCGCCCGGCAGCCTCCTGCACGTGGTCTTCTGGCTCGAGCGCCCCGACGCCCCCGACACCCGCTCCATCCTGATGGACGCCGAGGCCGCCGGCATGATCGGCGAGGACGCTCGCCGCGCCGCCCGCGACGTCGCCGAGGACTACCACCGCCCGCGCAACCAGGCCTTCGCCGACTGGGTCGAGGCCCAGGGCCACGAGGTCACCCAGGTCTGCGGCCCGTGGCCGGTGGTCTACGCCCAGGTGCCGGTGGAGCAGATCCGTGACCTGGCCGCCGACGAGCGCGTCGACGAGGCCTACTTCAGCTTCCCGACCTGGATGCCGGAGCTGGACAACGCCCAGGGCACGATGCGCACCCCGATCGTCTGGGACAGCGGCCTGACCGCCGCCGGCAGCCCGGTCAAGACCATGGTCAACGACCCGGGACACGTCACCCAGAGCAACCCCAACCTGCCGCCGGTGATCCGCATCTACGGCGGCGGCGGCTCCGCCAGCCACGCCTCGGCCTGCGCCGGCAACATCGCCTTCAACCACCCGACCTACAAGGGCGCCGCCCACGGCCTGCCGCAGATCTACAGCGCCGACGGCACCGGCGACAGCCAGGCGCCGGCCTCTTGGAACGCCGCCATCTCCCACGGCGTCAGCTTCGGCAACTGCTCGTGGTGGAACGGCAGCAAGGGCGCGATCATCTACCTGGACCGCTTCTTCGACTACACCCTTCGCAACTACGCGATGATGATGTTCAAGTCGACCGGCAACCAGGGCTCGAGCTCCACCCCGTACACCACGACCCCCGGCAACGGCTACAACTCGACCAACTCCGGCTCCTACAACGACGGCAACAACAGCAACTGGAGCGGTGACGCGATGGCGTACTACAGCTCCTACTGGGACCCGGTCGAGGGCCACGAGAAGCCCGAGCTGGCCAACGCCGGCGACGACGTCGACACCGCCGGCACCTCGGGCATCTACTACGGCTTCGGCGGCACCAGCTCCGCCAGCCCGCTGACCTGCGGCGTCGCCACCCTGATGGCCACCCGCGACAACAGCCTGATGACCCAGCCGGAGACGGTGAAGGCGGTGCTGATGGCCTCGGCCTGGCACAACATCGAGGGCGACGACGTGCTGTCCGAGAAGGACGGCGCCGGCGGCGTGCACGCGCTGGCGGCCGACAACGTGGTCAAGCGCGGCAACTTCGTCAACGGCACCCTGACCGCCGCCGACTTCAACAACCCGAACAACGCCTACGACGTCACCTTCCTGGCCGGCAAGGGCTCGGAGACCCGGGTCTGCGCGCTGTGGTTCTCGAACGCCAACAGCTCCTACTCGACCGACGTGCTCGACATGGACGTCGACCTGGTGATCCTGGACCCGAACGGCAACAGCGTCGCCAGCTCGGCCAACACCAAGAACGGCTTCGAGATCCTGAAGTTCACGCCCAACGTCAGCGGCCGCTTCACCGCCCGCCTGGTCAAGCAGCGCTTCAACGGCAGCTCGGAGCCCTTCTGCGTCACCTGGTCGGCCAAGTACGACAGCGCCGAGGCGGTCTGCGGCATCACCGGCAGCCCCAACGTCGGCGCCAACGTCAGCCTGGACTTCGAGGCCCGCTACCAGCCCTCCGCTTGGTACCAGGCGCGGCTGTCCAAGGGCACGATCCCGAACTTCACCACCCTGGGCGGCGGCTGGATCCTGCCGGTGGCCCAGGACAGCGTCTACGCCTGGTCGGCCTCCCAGCCGGGCTTCTCGGGCAACCTGAACGCCTCCGGCCAAGCCTCGGCGGCGGTCTCGATCCCCAACAACGCCTCGATGGTGGGCCAGACCTACTACTTGGCGATGTACGTCAAGGCCAGCAGCGGCACCAGCGTGATCACCACGGTCTCCGAGGCCTTCCCGATCACCATCCTGCCCTAATTCCGCTGAAGAAGCCGTCCCCCTTCCCTCTGAGGGGGTTTAAGGAACCCCATCTCCGCCACCGCGGGGATGGGGTTCTCTCTATCCGCCGCAAGCCGGCCGGGAGACCTGCCGGATCAGCCGCCGCCCGCCTTCCGGAACGCCTAGAATGAGGGGCCCATCGGCCTAGGGGCAATGACGTTCGACATCATGACCGAAGAGACGACGAAGATCACCCACGAGGGCAAGGACCTGGAACTCCCCGTTGTGCGGGGAAGTGAGCAGGAAACTGCCATCGACATCAGCAAGCTGCGCGGCCAGTCCGGCCTGATCACCTACGATCCGGGCTACGCCAATACCGGCAGCTGCCAGAGCTCGATCACCTTCATCGACGGCGAGAAGGGGATCCTGCGCTATCGGGGCTACCCGATCGAGCAGCTGGCCGAGAAAAGCAACTTCCTGGAAGTCTCCTGGTTGCTGATCCACGGCGAGCTGCCCTCGGCGCAGGAGCTGGCGGAATTCACCGAGACGGTGACCCGTCACACCATGCTGCACGAGAACTTCCAGGGCTTCTTCAACGCCCTGCCGAAGGACGCCCACCCGATGCCGGTGACGGCCGCGACCGTCGGCGCGCTCTCGACCTTCTACCAAGAGGCCGAGACCGAGGAGAGCATCCAGCAGACCATCATCCGGCTGATGGCGAAGTTCCCGACCATCGCCGCCGCCGCCTACAAGCACTCGATCGGCCAGCCGACGGTCTACCCGCTCAACGAGCTGGACTACTCGACCAACTTCCTCAACATGATGTTCTCGACCCCGTGCGAGGACTACGAGGTCAACCCGGCGATCGCCAAGGCGCTGGACGTGCTGCTGATCCTGCACGCCGACCACGAGCAGAACTGCTCCACCAGCACCGTGCGCATGGTCGGCTCGTCGCAGGCGAACCTCTACGCCAGCATCTCGGCCGGCATCAGCGCCCTGTGGGGCCGCCTGCACGGCGGCGCCAACCAGAAGGTGATCGAGATGCTCGACGCCATCACCGAGCGCGGCGAGACCGCCGAGCAGTTCGTCGAGCGCGCCAAGGACCGGGACAACCCGGCCCGCCTGATGGGCTTCGGCCACCGGGTCTACAAGAACTACGACCCGCGCGCCGCGGTGCTCAAGTCGGCCTGCAACGAGGTGATCGAGATCCTCGGCATCTCCAGCAACCAGCTCGAGATCGCCATGAAGCTGGAGGAGATCGCGCTCAACGACGAGTTCTTCATCGAGCGCAAGCTGTTCCCGAACGTCGACTTCTACAGCGGCGTGATCTACAAGGCGCTCGGCATCCCGGTCAACATGTTCACCGTCATGTTCGCCATGGGCCGGATGTCCGGCTGGATCTCCCAGTGGCTCGAGATGCGGCGTGACCCGAGCTTCCGCATCGGCCGCCCGCGGCAGGTCTACACCGGCGCCACCGTGCGCGACTACGTGCCGGTCAGCAACCGCTGACCCCCCAGAGCCCCGCGAGCCCCACCACGACCCTGGCGTCCCCCCTCGGGCGCCAGGGTCCTTGCATTCCCCCGCCTGCCCGTCGGG
>CAYZXS010000020.1:0-17727 GCA_964482495.1 uncultured Planctomycetales bacterium | reverse complement strand
CCCGACGACCGGACCGGATGTGCGAAGGGGGCTGGGGTTAGAGGAGGGACTTGAGGGTTTGGGGGGAGATGTTGGCGCCGCAGAGGATGGCGGCGTTGGTTTGGTCGCGGAAGGTGGAGCGGTTCTGGCGGAGGGCGGCGAGGGGGACGGCGGCGGCGCCTTCGAGGAGGAGGTGGTCGTGGGCCAGGGTGTCGCGGAGGGCGGCGGCGATGGCGGCTTCGGGGACCTCGATCCAGTCGTCGACCAGGGTCTGGCAGAGGGGGAAGGTGATGGCGCCGGGCTCGAGGCCGCCGGCGGTACCGTCGGAGAGGGTCGGCGCGGAGGGCAGGTCGAGGATGCGGCCGGCCTGGACCGAGGCGTGCATGACGGCGGAGTTGGCGGGTGAGCAACCGATGACGCGGATCTCCGGTCGGGCGGCCTTGAGGGCGGCGGCTGCGCCGGCGATGAGGCCGCCGCCGCCGACGGCGACCAGGACGGCGTCGAGTCCGGGGAGCTGTTCGGCGAGCTCGAGGCCGACCGTGCCCTGGCCAGCGACCACGGCCGGGTCGTTGTAGGGCGAGACGTAGGGCAGGTCGCGGGCGGCGGCGTGGGCGCGGGCGGCGGCCTCTGCCTCGACGCAGTCGGCGCCAGCGAGCTCGACGGCGGCGCCGCGCCGGCGCATGGCCTCGAGCTTGGCGGGGTCGGCGGTGGCCGGGGCGTAGACGGTGATCGGGCAGCCGAGGGCGGCGCCGGCGTGGGCCAGCGCCGCGCCGTGGTTGCCGGTGGAGGCGCCGACGGCGCCGCGGGCGCGGCGGTCGGCGGGCAGGGTCAGCAGGAAGTTGGCGGCGCCGCGGAGCTTGAAGGAGCCGGTGCGCTGCCAGCACTCGAGCTTGAGGTGGACGGCGGCGCCGGTCTCGGCCGAGAGCCAGGCGCTGGCTTCGACCGGGGTGCGGCGGACGAGGGGGGCGATCCTCTCCGCGGCGCGTCTGATCTCCGCGACCATGTCCATGGCCGGGACTCTAACGCCGCGGCGGCGCCGGCCTAGGGGAGCTGGTAGCTGTTCGCCTGGCGGAATTCGATCCACCACCAGCCGGTCAGGACGGCGGAAGCGAAGACGGCGAACCACAAGAGGCTCGGGGTGGCGAGGGCGGCGGCGAGCAAGGCGGCCACGACGGTCCAGGGGGGACGGGGGGGCATGAATCCAAGCTAGTCAAGCCTCCGGAATCACGCGAGCCGGCCAGCGCAGGACGCCAGCTAGCCCCGCCCCGGCGAAGCATAGGGCGAAGGGCATCCAGGCGAAGCCGACGGCGTTATCGGCCCCTGCGCCGCCGTAGGCGAGCAGCGCCAGGCCGGCGCACAGGCCGCAGCCGCCGAGGATCTGGCGCCTGGCCGCGGTGGCCGGGCCGCCGCCCTTCGGGCGCTCGAAGCGACCGAACAGGGCGAGGAAGGGCAGCAGGCAGATCAGGAAGCAGGCGACCCACGGGATGCGACCGAGCCACCAGGCGCCGGTGCCGGGCTCCAGCCACAGGCCGACGCCGCCCAGCAGGATCGCGAGGCCGAAGACCAGCATCATCATGGTGCTGTGCCAGAGAAAGACGGTCATGATCATGCCGTTGACCAGCACCGTGGCGGTCCACGGCCCGCGCCGCTCCAGCCAGCGGCGCAGCGGCTTCTCCCCCAGCATGGCCAGGCCGAACTGCAAGGCCGCCAGGGCCAGCAGCGGCAGGTGCGGCGGCGTGGTGTTGCTGACCTCCTCGTGCGGCACGCCGACCATGCTGCGCGGGTAGGGGCCGAACTCCGTCAGGCCGAGCAGCGCCACGAAGCCGGCGGCCGCCCACAGCGCCGCGCGGCCGGGCTTGGCGAAGTGGCCGGCGTGCCAGGCGTAGCCGAGCTGGTGCACGGCGATCCAGACCAGCAGGTAGTTGGTCCAGCCGGGCGCGCGAAGCTCGAGCGCGAAGTAGCCGTAGTCGAAGGCCGCGGCGGCCAGCGCCGGGGCCCAGAAGCTGAGCATGCCGAAGCGGCGCCAGGCGGCGCGGGTCAGCGGCACGAAGAACATCACCACCAGGTAGACGGCGAGGAACCAGGTCGGAACCAGCGCCACCTGCGAACCGATCCGGATCATGTCCGCGGGCACGCCGGCGGCGGCGCCGATCGCCGCGCCGACGGCCCAGAAGGCCAAGAGCGGCATCACCGGCCCGAGCAGGCGGCGCAGGCGGCCGTCGAGCCAGGCGGCGTAGGGCAGGCCGTCGCGGCGCGCGGCCTCCCAGGTGACGCCGTTGGAGAAGCCGCCGACGAAGAAGAACACCGGCATCACCTGCAGGCCCCAGGTCAGCCACTGGGTCCACGGTGATACCGCCAGCATGTGGTCGATGTGGCTGCCGTCCTCGCGCATGAAGGGCGCTGCCATCAGCCAGTGGCCGAAGACCACGACCAGGATCGACGCCGCGCGCAGGAAGTCGGCGGCGCGGTTGCGGGTCGGCGGGGTCTGGGCGGCGAGCTCGCCAGCGATGCGCCAAGGGCTGGGCATGGTGGGCAAGGGTAGCGTCAGAGGTGGGAGGATTCGCCCCGAGAAAGGGCTCGGCGGAGCCAGGTGCTGCCGGTGGCAGTGGGAATTGCGGGGTAGGCTTTTCCCGGTAGCCTGGTGGGTGCTCGCGGGATGGGTTCGCCGCCGCCCGCTCCCCCACCCCCCTCTCTGGCCCTTCCTCTCCTCAGTCTGATGCGCCGCAGCTCCCCGATCTGCCTGGCCGCCCTGTGCGCGGCCGCCACCCTCCCCGCCCAGCAAGCCCGGCCGGTGCAGGACCTCAGCCCGGGTGCCTTGACCGCGGTCTACGGACCGGCGGTGGCCTCCGACATGGACCTGAGCGCGGTGATGTACAAGGACGGCGCCGACGGCGGCGTCTACGTCCGCGTGTCGGACGGCCACGGCCTGGCCTGGTCCCCAGCGGTTCGGATCGACAGCGACGGTAGCGGCGCCAACAAGTTCGTCCATTCCTCCTCGATGGCGGTCGAGGGCGACTCGATCTACTGCAGCTGGCGCGACGCCCGGCTCAGCACCGGCGCGACGCCGCAGTACGACACCTGGTTCGCGGCTTCGCACGACCGCGGCGCGACTTGGTCGGCGGATCAGGTGCTCGACAAGGGCCACCCCCACGGGCCGGCCAACACCGTCTACCAGGCGCGCGTGGCGGTGGACGGCGGTCGGGTCCACGTCGGCCAGCTGGTCGACAACGGTGGTGAGGAGGTCTGGGTGGTTTCCTCTGCCGACAGCGGCGCGACCTGGACGCCGGCGCTCAACGCCTCCTCGAGTTCCGCCGACCTCGACTTCTTCAACCTGGACGCCTCCGGCGGCGGCGTCTTCGTCGCCTGGTGCGACGACCGCACCGCCGCGGGCCTGGACGAGCTGTGGTTCCGCGCCAGCCTCGACGGCGGCCTGAGCTGGTCGGGGCCCGAGCAGCAGATGGACGGCTCCGGCGCTGGCGTCGGCGACGTCGAGGGCGCCGAGATCTTGCTGCTCCTGAACGGCAACCAGACCTGCCTGGTGTGGATGGAGGACGAGCTGCCGAGCTCACCGCTGCAGGCCGAGCTGCACTTCCGCTTCAGCCCCGACCGCGGCGCCACCTGGGGCCCGGACACGGTGCTGATGACCGGCGGCGACGCCGACAACCCGAGCATGAGCTTCTGCGGCTGCAACGTCTCGATCGCCTGGGAGGACGACCGCAGCGGCGCCGACGAGATCTACGCCGCGGTGTCGGTCGACCAAGGAGCGAACTGGAGCGAGAACCGGCTCTCGAGCGGCGGCGGCGCCTACCCGCGTATCCGCGGCCGGGCCGATTTCCAGGGCGTGGCCTGGAGCAGCGGCGCCTTCCCCGACGCCGCGACCATGGCGGTCACCCGCGACGAGGGCCAGAGCTGGCTGCCCGCCTTCGACCTGGCGGGCGGCGCGATGAGCGGCGACGCCGACTTCGTCGAGCTGGCCTTCAATGAGAAGTACAAGAACTTCGTCGCCGCCTGGCTGTCGGATGACAGCGGCGTCAACCACCTCTACGCCGGCGGCCTGCGCACCCACGCGGTCGTGCCGCAGGGTAACTTCACGCCGGGCGGGACGGTCTCCTTCGCGGTCGAGCACTTCGCCATCGACGAGGAGGGCTTCGCCTTCGCCGTGCCGGTGGCCGGCGGCACGGGGCATTACCTGCTGCCCTTCCCGGGCGCTTACGACATCGGCCTGGCGAACGACTCCTTCCTGCAAGCTACCCTTGGCATGATCCCCGGTCCGCTGACCGGCGTTCAGAGCGGCGGCGCCGGCAGCACCGCCAACGTCGTCATCCCGCCGACCCTCCCGGTCGGCACGGTGCTCTACGCGGTGGCGGTGTCCTTCTCGTTGCCAGGGCCGGTGATTAAATCGATCTCGGACGCGGTGGCGGTGACGGTGCTCTGAACCGCGAGCAGCGGGGCGATCGCTCTGGCCTCGGCAATACCAATGGCCATTGCGGCCGGAGTGACGCGGTGGTGCGGGCGCTGATGATCATGCTTCGACTGGGAGGTGGGCGAGCACCCTCAGCGGCATTCTCCTCTGGTACCATCGATGGAGGCCATTCCCTTCGGTCCCCATCTTCTCCACCTCGCTCCTCTCCACCGCATGCCGACCCTCCGCCTGATTACCGCCGCTTGGCTCCTCCTCCTCCCGACCGCCTCCGCCCAGCTCGTCGGCGGCAGCTGGGAGTTCACGGAGCTACCCGGCTTGATGCACACCACGCAAGGCCACGCCCTCTGCCCGGTCGGGGACTTCGATGGCGATGGCGTTCTGGACCTCCTGGTCGGTGCGCCGCGGGGCTGGGGTGGGAACACTCCCGGGCGGGCGTCCATCATCTCAGGCCTGACAGGTGACGGTCTCTGGGGAGGCCGCAGCGGCAGGGCCGGAGAACGATTCGGGGAGTCGGTCGCCCTCGTCGGTGACATGGATGGGGATGCCGTTCCTGACTTCCTCGTGGGCGCCCCCCACCATAGCTTCAGCTCCGACATCGGGAAGGTGTACCTCTATTCCGGGGCGACAGGTGCTCAGATCACCGTGGTCGACCAGCCTCACGTCCAATATTGGGACAAGAGATTCGGCGCTGCGGTCGCTGGTGGAATCGATCACAACCAAGACGGAATCGAGGACTTCCTCGTCGGCGCTCCGCGCTTCTTCGGTCCCGGCGCGGGATACTATGCAGGAGCTGTGTTCATCTACAGCGGAGTGATCGGCGAGGGCCCATTAGGTGTCCTTTATGGAACAGAGAATCAGCTCTTTTTTGGAGCCTCGCTGACCATTCTCCCGGACCTGGACCAGGACGGAGTCCGAGACTTCCTCGTCGGAGGTCATTCCCGACGCGGCAGCCCTGGCGCGGTCTTCCTCCACTCTGGTGCCACGGGACATCTCCTCGGGCGCGTGAACGGCCGGAGCCCGGGTGCCTTCTTTGGCTACGCCACGGCCGCCCTCGGCGACGTCAATGCGGACGGCATCCCTGACTTCGCAGTCGGCGCACCAGCTGAACGGGGCCACGGCGCGAGCGAGAGCTACTTCCAAGTGATCTCCGGAGCGGACCTCCAAGTGATCTGGACCCAATCCCGGCTGCCGGGTGAGCACATCGGCCATGCTCTGGCAGGAATCGGCGACTTGGACGAGGATGGCGCCACGGACCTCGCCGTAACGGTTTCCGGGGACAGTCAGCACGCAGCCTCGATCGAGCTCTACTCCGGTGCGACCGGTGTCCTGCTCGGTGTCTTCCCCGATCCTGTTTCTCACCATCGCTACTTCGGCAGCGCCCTCGCCGGCACCGACCTGGACGGGGATGGATCGCTCGACCTGGCGATCGGGTCCGGAGGCGGAGGCCCCTGGGAGGTCCTCCTGCTCTCCCGCCTGCCTTGCCTCACTCCGAGCGCATCCGAGCTCCAAGCCAATGCCAGCGACCAAGTCCTACTCGCCCTGGACTTCCCGGTCAGCGAGGCCAACTTCGGCTACGCCGTCCTGATCTCTGGCGCCGGGACGGGCCCGAGCTGGATCGCCGGCCTGGAGGTCCCGCTCACGATCGATCCGCTGCTGTCGCAGATGCTGGCTGGCTGGCAGCCGCCGAACCTGCGCGGCGGTCTCGGCGCGCTCGACCCGGCTGGAGACGCCACCGCCACCCTCACCGGAGATCCCGCCCTGGCCGCCTTGGTCGGCCAGACCCTCTCCCTCGCGGCGGTCAGCTTCGACCCCCGGAGCGAGATGGGCAGGATCAGTTCGGTCGCGAGAGCCTTGGAGATCCTCCCCTAGCTCGG
This sequence comes from uncultured Planctomycetales bacterium, assembly GCA_964482495.1. GTDB lineage: Bacteria > Planctomycetota > UBA1135 > UBA1135 > UBA1135 > J029. Next base: position 11,451 of record CAYZXS010000020.1, on the reverse strand, counting down.
GGCTCTCCGAGTTCGCCGCCCGGCTCGGCGAGGCGCTGGGCGGCCTGGGAGCGCAGCTGGGATCCTCGACAATCTGGGATTCCCCAACTAGGTTGGATCCCACCCCCCAATCAGGGATCCCACCCGCCGCATCTGATTTCTTATGTCCCTTCGACTCAAGCGCCTTCTCCCACTTGCCTGCCTCCTCTGCCTCCTCGCCCCAGTCGCGGGTCAATCCTCAGGCGGCAAGCTCCGGCTGCTCTTCGAACAGAGAGGGACCAGCGGCTCCCAGCTCGGCTCCCCCGCCGCGTACGCCGGTGACGTGAACGGCGACGGCGTGGCGGACGTGGTCGCGACTAGCCGAATCGAGGACCGGACCTACCTGTACTCCGGAATCGACGGTTCCATGATCCGCTCCCACAGCACTCCCAATGTCCCTTGGGCCGCCGCAACCGCAGGAGACATCAACGGAGACGGCTACGACGACGTCATGGTCGGCACCTGGTTCCCCGACCGAACCCTGGTCTTCTCGGGTGCGGACGGGTCGTTACTGATCACGCTGTCCGGGGGCCTGGCGGTCGCCTCTCTCGGTGATCTCGACGGCGACGGCGTCCCGGACCTGGTCACCTCCAGCAGCACCAACCTGATCGCTCAAGTGTGGTCCGGGGCCACGGCGACGGCGATCTGGACCGTCCCGGTTCCGCACTGGTACAACGCCGTGGCTGGCCCCGGCGACCTGAACGGCGACGGCGTGAATGACGTCCTGGTCGGAAGAGCGGGACATGAACCCAACGGGGTCTACGCCTCCGGTTCCGTGCAGGCCTATTCCGGCGCCGACGGCGGCCTGCTCTGGAACATCGATGGTGGAAAGCCGGGAGGGCTCTTCGGTCAAGACCTGGCCGGTGTCGGCGACGTCGACGGTGATCAATGCGCCGACGTCATCATCGGCTCTCCTTTCGAGAGCTGGGGTAGCTCTCCCGGGGAGGCAAGGGTCTACTCAGGAGCCACCGGGAGCAGAATCCGGGTCTTCCACGGTGACGGGCGAGGGTCCGAGTTCGGGTACTCGGTCGACGGCGCCGGCGACGTCGACGGCGACGGCGTGCCCGACTTCGTGATCGGCGCCCCCCGCCAGGCCTGGGGAGGGAGAGGGCTATGCGGCGCGGTTTATCTGTACTCCGGCGCGACGGGGGCCCAGATCGAGAAGGCGATTGCCCATGACAAGAAGTACCTCGGCTTCTCGGTCAGCGGCATGGGAGACCTGAACCAGGACGGCCTCGATGACATCGTCGCCAGCGGGCCGATGCGCAGCTGGCGAAGCGGCGCCGTCTTCGCCTTCGGCCTCGATCCCTTCCTCCATCCCTCCGCCAGCAAGCTCTCGGCCTCGAGCGGGCTACCGGTCTACCTCGACATCGACTTCCCGGCGAGAGAGGCCGGAGCTTCCTACCTGGTCCTCGCCTCGACCACGGGGCGCGGGCCGGCGACTCTCGGCGGCATCCAGGTGCCGCTCTCCCTCTGGAGCCCGCTCCCGCAGCGCATGCTCTCCGGCTGGGATCCTCCCGTCCTGCTGAACGGCCGCGGCACGCTGGACTCGGACGGTGACGCCGTCGCCACGCTTCTCAGCGCGCCGGGATTAGCGCCCTATGCAGGCAGGGAGCTTCACCTTGCCGTGGTCAGCTACGACGCCCTCAGCTCCACTGGGCGACGAAGTTCCGTTGCACGCTCCCTGCTCATCGCGCCCTGATACCGCGGAGGCGCCCCGCCCCCGCGCGAACTCCCCCATCGCGGCGATACCTCGATGTTAGGATCGGATGGTGCGGCCTCGGTGCCGCGCAGAGGCCTGCGTCGCCCGCGCCCTTCTCCATCATGTCTATCCTTCGCCTCCTCCCCCTCCCTTGCATCCTCCTGCTCCCATCAGCCCAAGCCCAGATCGTCGGCGGCTTCTGGGAGGAGCAGGTGTTCCCTGGGGAGATGGCTACCCAGCAGGGCCAAGCGCTGTGCCCGATTCCGGACTACGACGGCGACGGGGTCCTCGACCTCCTGGTAGGCGCGCCCAGGAACGCCCCCTTCGTCGCCGCCCAAGGGACCGCCTTCATCTTCTCCGGCGCCACGGGCAGCATCCTCTGGAAAATGAACGGTGTGGGTCCAAACCAGAACTTCGGCCACGCCTTGGCCCGCGCCGGCGACCTCGACGGGGACGGCGAATCTGACTTCCTGGTCGGCGCCCCGTACTTTAATCCTTGGAACTCAAGTAGTGGATACGTCGAGGCCTACTCAGGCGACGACGGCCACCTGCTGTTCAAGATCAACTCGCCCTTCGCCGACGCATACTTCGGCCACTCCCTCGGCGGCGAGATCGACTTCGACCGGGACGGGGTCGACGACCTGCTCATCGGCGCGCCTTGGGCCTCACCGAGCGGCATGCACCACGCCGGGAGCGTCATGATCTACTCTGGCGCGACCCGCCAGCTCCTCGGCCAGCTCGACGGCAAGAACGGACAGGAGGAGTTCGGCTGGGCCCTCGAGGTGGTGGAGGATATCGACCAGGATGGCACGCGCGACATCATGATCGGCGCTCCAGAGGCTCGGGTCCTCGGCTCCGGGAAGAGGATGGGCGCGGTCTTCGTCCACTCCGGCGCCGATGGCGCCCCGATCTGGCGCTTCGATGGCTACCACATAAACACCGGCTACGGTCGAGCCCTGGCCTGCGCTGGGGACGCCGACGGCGACGGCGTACCGGACCTCCTCATCGGAGCCCCGACAGTTCTTAATTGGCACACCCTCCAGAGTTCGGTCCATCTGCACTCCGGCGCCACCGGACAACTGCTATGGAGCCGGTTCGCCGACGCCGACGATCTTCTCGGGGCAGCCCTCGCCGGAGTCGGAAACCTCGATCGGGACGGGCACGACGACTTCGCCGTCGGAGCCCCTAAGGACACGTGGGTCCATGGTGCTTCCGGCGAGGTCCTGATCTACTCCGGCCTCGACTTCACCACCCTCAAGACTCTGACCGGGCCGCTGATCAAGGGCGGCTACGGCAGCGCGCTGGCCTCAGCAGACCTCAGAGGGAATGGGCTGACCAGCCTCGTGGTCGGATCGGTGTCCTACGGCGGCATCTCCTCCACGGAGATTCGGCTCCACACCCTCCAGCCCTTGCTCCGCCTCGACCAGGACCACCTTCGAGCTGCCTCCGGCGACCAGGTCCTGCTGGAGTTGGACTTCCCGGCCTCCGAAGGGTGGTTCCCCTACGCCGTGCTCGCCTCCATGTCCGGCCCAGGACCGAGCACGATCGGCGGCCTGGAGGTTCCGCTGGCGATGGACTCCTTGCTGCTCCAGATGATGGCTGGCTGGACACCGCCGATCCTGATCGGCGGCGCTGGCGCCCTGGACCTGGAGGGCGATGCCAGCGCCGTCCTGCACGGCGACGCCGCTCTGACCCCTTTGATCGGCAGACACCTGAGCATCGCCGCCCTGAGCTACGACCCTCGCTTCGGGATCGGCAGGCTCAGCTCCACCCACCAGAGCCTGGAGATCGTCCCGTGATCCGCCGCCGCCTCACTTTCTCGCAGATCATGACCCCGGTTTTCTTCCTCGGCCTGCTCCCCGCATCGTCACTGTTGTCCTCTCCGGCGCCGGCGCAGGTCGGCGGAGGGTGGGAGACCACCACGATCGTCGACGCCTACGCCCACCCCGGATTGGCGGGAAGCGTGATCGCCCGAGCCGGCGATCTCGACGGAGATGGATTCCAAGACATCCTCGTCGGTTCGGATGATGAGGATGGTCCCGTGGGAGACTCCTCTGGCGGCGCCCGAGCCTATTCCGGGTGGACCGGAGCCCTGCTCTGGATGGAGCAAGGCGCAGCACGCAACGACCTCTTCGGTTCCGCGGTCGCCGCCGCTGGCGACCTGGATGGAGACGGGGTCGACGACTTCCTCGTCGGCGCGATCGGCGCTGACCCCACAGGTCTCACCGACGCAGGGTCGGTGTTCCTCTACTCCGGCGCGACCGGAGCCCAGCTCAACCGCTTCGATGGCACCCAGGGGGGGGCGTTCTTCGGTTCCCCGCTCGCCGCCGGAAGCGACTTCGACGGAGATGGATCGCCCGATTTTCTAGTGGGATCCGGAGGCCTGGGCTTCCCAGTGGAGCTGCGCTCAGGCACCACCGGAGCGATCCTTCGCTCCCACCCGGTCTCCCATCGCATCGATTCACTCGCGATCGTGGGCGACCTGGACGGGGACGGAACGGACGACTACATCATCGGTGACTCCGGCGCCTCGCTCTCGACGGAGAAGGTCGTGGTCTATTCAGGCAAGACCGGCAGAGTCCTCCACCAGCTCCCCTTTCCCGGCGGATCCCTGGGGTTTGGCGTGGCCGTCGCCGGCTCCGAGGACGTGAACGGGGACGGAGTCGCTGACCTCCTCGTGGGTGGACCGGCCCAGGATGCCCGCGACCTCGGCGCCGCCTTCCTCTATTCCGGCCTCGACGGAAGCTTGCTTCGAAGGATCGATGGCTCTGATCAATTCTTCGGCCAGAGCCTCGTCGACCCCGGAGACGTCGACGGCGACGGCACCCCCGACCTCTTGATCGGCAGCCCCACGGCCGACACCGCCACCTGGTCTTCGGCTGGACGCGCCGCGCTCTTCTCCGGAGCATCGGGAGCATTGCTTGATGAGTGGTTCGGAGCCACCGCGGGGGACTACTTCGGCATGCAAGTGGCCAACGCCGGCGACACCGACGGCGGCGGCCGCGACGACCTGCTGGTGAAGTCCATGGTCATGGGGTATTGGCCTGGCATGGGCTCGGTCTACCGCCTCAGCTTCTCCCCCTACCTCCAATCCAACTCCGACGAGATCTCCGCCTCGAGCGGGGTGCCGGTGCAATTCGACCTCGACTTCCCTGAGACCGAGGCGGGCTTCTTCTACTTGTTGCTCGCTTCCACGAGCGGCACCGGTCCGACTACCCTCGGCAGCCTCGACGTGCCGCTCACTTCCGACTCCTTGTTCCAGCAGCTCCTCTCCGGCTGGAGTCCTCCGCTGCTCCACCGCGGCCAGGGCTACCTCGACCTCCAAGGCCGGGCCTCCGCTCTCCTGGACAGCAGCCCGTCGCTCGCCCCGGCGATCGGCGCCACGCTGCATTTGGCCGCCATCACCTACGACCCCCGCACGATGACCGGGCGCCTCAGCTCGATGGCGCGGGCGCTGAGCGTCGTGCCTTGAGGCGCCGGCCTGGAGCCCTCTCGGGGCCCCTGAGGAGCTGGGAAGACCGCCGAGGGCCCGCTGCGAGAATTCCCTCCTCCCTCCCGAGGCCTGGCCTAGAATGGGATTCTGTCCTGGAGGGCGTTTCAGTCCTCCTCTCTGCAATCGATCTCCGCGTGCTCTCCCCTCCCCTCCCCTCCGCTCCTCCTCGCGCAGCCGCCGCTGGCCGCTGGCCGCTGGCCGCTGACCGCCCGGGGTGGGATCGGATGCGAAGGAAATCGCCACGCAGGCGCTGCCCTCGAGGTGACGCGCCGAATTCGGGTCTGACGCCGCCTCGGCGTCGAACCTCCATCCCGCTCTCCTCCCGTTCTCTTCCCTGCTCGGGGAATCTCATTCCACCGATACGATGGATCTTCTTTCACCCGCTCCTCTCCGTTTCCTGCTCCTGACCTCGGTCTCCGCTCTCCTCTGCGCCGACGCCGCAGCCCAGGTCGTCGGCGGCCGCTGGGACACCGTCAACCGCTTCAACGGCGCCAACGCCGGCGACCGCTTCGGTCTGCACCTCGCTGCGGCCGGCGACATGAACGCCGACGGCATCGAGGACATGATCATCGGCGCGCCGCGAGCCGACCCCGGCGGCCGGACCTGCGCCGGCACGGTCTACGTCTACTCCGGCGCCACCCACCAGGTGCTGCGCCAGTTCGATGGCCTCACCCCCTGGGACGCCCTCGGGCGCTGCGTCTTCGGCGCTGGTGACGTCGACGGCGACGGCGCCGGGGACCTCATCGTCGGCGCCACCGGAGCCGACCCCGGCGGCAACCCGGAGGCCGGCAGCGCCTACGTCTTCTCCGGCGCCACGGGCGCCCTGCTGCACCAGTTCGACGGCGAGGAGGCCGGCGACCACCTCGGAGAATTCGTCGACGGCGCCGGCGACGTCGACGGCGACGGCTTCGGCGACCTAATCGTCGGCGCCAAGGACGCCAACCCAGGCGGGCGGATCAGCGCCGGCTCGGTCTACGTCTACTCCGGCGCTACCGGGGACGTGATCTGGCGCTTCGACGGCGACGAGCCTGGCGACTGGATGGGCCGCTGCGTCGCCGGCATGGGCGACGTCGACGGCGACGGCGTGCCCGACCTGGCTGCGAACGCCCGCTTCACCGACCCCGGCGGGCTCACCGACGCCGGCTCCGTCTACGTCTACTCCGGCGCCACCGGCCAGCTGCTGTGGCGCGTCGACGGCGCCGGCTCCGGCTACCAGTTCGGCAAGTCGCTCGCCCGTCTGGAGGACATCGACGGTGATGGCAGCCCGGACATGGTCGTCGGCGCCTTCGGCGCCAACCCGAACGGCCTCTTCCAGGCCGGAGCGGCTCTGGTGCTCTCCGGGGCCACGGGGGCGGTGATCTGGCGCTTCGACGGCGAGAACATCATGGACCAGCTGGGCTACTCCGTCTCCGGCGCCGACATCGACGGCGACGGGATCGACGACATCCTGGTCGGCACCAACCACGCCTCCCCCGGCGGCCGGGACGGCGCGGGGGCGGCCTATATCTACAACGGCGCCACGGGCGAGCAGATGGTCCGCTTCGAGGGCCGCTACAAGGGCGACCGGCTCGGGGCCTGCGTCGCCGGGATCGGGGATCAGGACGGGGACGGCCTCGAGACCGCCTTGGTGGCCGCCCGCTGGGCGGACCCGAACGGCCTCACGGACGCCGGCTCCGCCTTCCTCTACGGCCTCGATCCGATGCTCCATCCCGCCTCCAGGGAGCTGTCGATCTCCACCGCGGCGCCGGTCGACCTGGACCTCGACTTCCCCCTGGACGACGCCGAGCTGGGCTACATGATCCTGGCCTCCATGGCCGGGACCGGGCCGACCGTAGAGGGCACCTTGTCCGTCCCGCTCACCGCCGACAAGCTCTACTCGCGACTGCGCTCCGGGAGCGAGACCAGGTTGTTCCAGTACGGCGTGGGCTTCCTCGACGCCAACGGCGACGCCCAGGACGCGCTTCTCGCGAACGACCCGCGCCTGGCCCTCCACGTCGGCAAGACCATCTACCTCGCAGCGGTCAGCTTCGAACGGAAGCGCAACGGCGGCGGGACCAGCTCGATCGCCCGCCAGGTCACGATCGTGCCTTGAACGCGTCGAAGCGGGTTGGGGTGGCGGGCCATCGCCCGCCACCCTCCCTCTTCATCGGGCTCACCCTCTCCGGCGCCAGAGAGCGGCGGGATGCACCGCAGGGCTCAAAACCGCCCCAGCAGCAGCCGGCAGGCCAGCGAACCGTTCTGGATCGGCAGGCTGTCCCACTTGCCCAGAGCGAGCAGGTGGGCGAACTGGCGGCTGCCGACCAGCAGCGCGAAGCCGTAGCCGGCGCAGCGCTGGCGCAGCGAGGCGCCGAATTCGTGATGCAGGCGGTCGAGCTCTTCCGGCTCCCCCACCCGCCTGCCGTAGGGCAGGTTGGAGGCGATCGTCGCGCCCCAGCCCGCCTTCCACGGGAAGTCGCGGGCGTCGCCGGCCTCGAAGCGGAAGTGCTCGCCGAAGCCCGTCGCGGCGGCGTTGTCGCCCGCGCCGGCCAGGTGGTCGGGGTCGAGTTCGCGGCCGATCAGCTGCAGCTTGGGTGGCATCTTGACCCGGGCGCGGGCGGCGTCGCGCAGGCGCTGCCAGCCGCGGGCATCGTGGCCGGGCCAGCGCTCGAAGCCGAAGCGGCGGAAGCTGCCGGGAGCGGTGTCCGAGGCGAGCAGCGCCGCCTCCGCCAGGATCGTGCCCGAGCCGCAGAAGGGGTCGACCAGCGGCGCGCGGCGGTCCCAGCCCGACTGCAGCACCACCGCCGCCGCCAGGGTCTCGGCCAGCGGCGCGTAGCCCTGGTAGCGGCGCCAACCGCGCTTGTGCAGCGAGTCGCCCGAGGTGTCGACCGAGAGCGTGCAGCGGTCGCGCCACAGGTGGACGTGGATCCGCAGGTCGGCGTCCTCCTTGGCGACCGAGGGCCGCTCGCCGCCGGAGCCGCGCAGCGCATCCACGACCGCGTCCTTGACCCGCTGAGCCACGAACTGCGAGTGGTCCAGCGCCGACTCGCGGCACTGGGCGTCGACGAAGAAGCCGCCGTCGGGCTGCAGGTACTCCGACCAGTCGACCGCCTTGGCGGTGCGGTAGAGGGTTTGTTCGTCCGGGCAGGCGAAGCGCTCGAGCCGCCGCAGCACCCGGACCGCGGTGCGCAGCTCGAGGTTGGCGCTCCAGGCGTCCGCCATGGAGCCGGTGAAGCGCACCCCGCCGACCTGCCGCTCCAGCTTCGGCAGCCGCAGCGCCTTGGCCTCGCGGTGGAGGACCGGCTCCAGCCCCGGCGGGCAGGTGATGAAGTGCTCGGTTCGGCGTTGCATGGAGAGGTGGCGTCCCCGGGGCGATTCGAACACCCGACCCTCGGTTTAGGAAGCAGAAACGCCGCTCCCCAAGCCATTTGAGACCAAGGCCTTACAGCCGCATGACCTGAGTTTGCCGGAGGTTAGGGTGGCGGTGCTGGACCTCTGGTGACCACCGCCGCCAATGGTATCGCCGAACTCCGGCAAAACTCCGGCAAAGGGCAATGAAGCACAAGGGAGCCCCACCACCACGAATCTGGCCTAGGCTGGGAGAGGAACGCCTCCAATGCGGAAACGAGGGCTGGGACGATCTGGATGTGCCTCTCCTGGTCCGTGAACCAAGAGAAAGACATGTCCCCATTCCTGACCTCGTGACGTTTTGGTTCCAGGATGACCGACCACCCCCCCGAGATCGCGATCGACGAACTCCTTCGACACTCCTCGTGGGTGCAGCGGCTCGCACGGAGCCTAGTAGGCCCAGAAGCCGCCGAAGACCTTACTCAGCAAACCTGGCTCAGCGCTCTGCGAAGGCCACCGCACGGCCACGGGAGGGAGCGAGCTTGGTTGGCGAGTGTGCTCCGGAACCACGCTCGGGACCGGGCGCGGGAGGACCACCGGCGCCAGCGCCGCGAGGCAGCGGCCCTCGACCTCCACAAGGAAGCACTGCCGCCCGAGCAGGTCCTGGCGAGGGCGGAACTCCAGACACGCTTGGCTCAATCGGTCCTCACCCTGCCGGATGGCCAACGAAGCGTCCTCCTCCTACGCTACTTCGAAGACCTGCCGCCACGGAAAATCGCCGCGGCCTTGGACCTCCCGGTCGAGACTGTTCGCAAGCGGCTGCAGCGGAGCCTCGCGGCGCTGCGAAGGAGACTGGAAGTAGAGGATGGACCGGATTGGCAGCGTGCCTTCCTCGCTCTCCTTCCGGGCATGCAAGATCCTCCTTCAGGCTTCCCACGGTCGGAAGCGGCACTCCGGCACTGGCTGTTGGCTAAACCTGTCACGGTCCTGTGCGGCGTTCTGCTGCTCGTCGTCGCTGCCATCGTCTTTACGCCGAACGACAGTAGCCCGGTCCAGGGTTTCGGTGTGGAGGCGACAGGGAACGCCGAATTGCCGGACCTGACCCCCGCCCCGGTTTCTGGGGAGTTGGTGAAGTCCACCCGGCTCCTCCTCGGCGGTACCGCTCACCGAACGCGGGGCGAGCTCCGTTCGGCAGGCGAGCCTTTGCAGGAGTACGGCGTCCTCCTGGCTGCGTGGCCAGACCCAGGCATTCGGGTGGAGGTTCCGGTCGCGAACGGGGACATCCCCCTCCCGGCCGATTGGGGTCTTTCTCCGTCTAAGCCGCTCCCCTCTCCCGGCCGCTTCCGTTTGCTCCTCCCGGGTTCTCCTTGTAGCCAGGTCCACTCCCTCCACTGGCAGGAGGACGACGGGACTCAAGTCCTGGTCTTCGAGCTTGGCTCTGAGGAAGTGGTACGCGTCCTCGTGACTGACTTGCTCGGTGACCCCATCCCGGCCACCAACATCCGCTTTGGACTCCCTTTCTTGGATCCACAAGACGTGCTTGGGGCGAGAACTGGGCAAGACGGAGTCGCGGAGATCCGAGTCTTTGGACGCACCGGCTCCCTCGTGGTCGAGGCTGAAGCCCCTGGATACCTCGCGAAGCAAGATTCCCTGGCCGCTGAGGATCGAGGCGGAGAGCTCCACTTCGAACTAGGGCGCATCCTCGCCTTCGGCTTGGTATTCGACCCTACCTCCGGTCCCCTCTCTCCCTACACGGTCGGCTGGCGGGATCGGCGGGCGGGCCATATCAGCCGTCTCAGCCCGATGCAGAGCGAATTCCTCGAAGAGCACGAGCCTGGACTCGAACTTCGGCCAGGAGAACAGCTTCGATGGGTGCTGGGATCCGAGCTGTTCGAACGGCTCGAAGACGCTTGGACCACCCTCAGCTTGGAGGGAGAAGAGGAGCAGAGGGTGCCGTTGCTGCCATTGATCGACGGAACACCGGAACTCCTCCGCATCGCGGATTCCGGCAGCGACGAGGGGCGGAGCTCGGTCCGCATCCGCCTCGAACCTCGTGAGGCATTTCCGCTTGGGTTCCCTGAGACCTTCGTCATGTCGTTCCAGAGACTCGAAGGGGACACAGCACCCCAAGACGAGAGCGATCCTCTCGACCGGCAGGCTAGGAGAGAACGCATTCGATCGATGCTGAAGTCGAAACACACGGGAAGAGTTGGACGTCGAGTCGGCCCGCAGGAGTATCAGTTCTTCTTGGAACCCGGGGAGTACCGAGTCGGCAGTACCAGGAGTGCATTGGACGGAAGGGCACTCCTTGAGGAGTTCCGACTTGTGGTCCCGACAGACGCATCAACCGTTGCCACCATTCGAAAAGACACTCGCTCCATGAAGCTCTCCTTCCTGGACCCTGGTGGCTTCCCCGTGCTCTTCGATGGTGATCTCAGGGCCGCCGCCGAGCCGCCAGATCCGCGAAGGACAAGAATGGCCTGGCCCGGCACCGGTGCTAGGAGCATCTTCTTGGGCCCAGGGGAGTACCGATTCTGGTGGGGAATGCCGCTCCAGCCGACGGCTCACCTCCTCCGCTGGCCCGAAGACGGTTGGACGGTGGAAGGGACCTGGTGGGTACCGCTCCCGGCGGAGCTCTTCGAGGAAGTCACGGCTGACACGGAAGCCATGCTGAAACAGAGGCGCGGGATCCCGAGGTTCCGCACCCTCGAGGAGCAGGACGAATGGATGCAGCGTGGAATGGCAGACTTCAGCCTTCAGCTCGACTAGATCGATTGGCTTCTCAGGATCCCCTGCCCCTTTCGCTCACTCCTCCTAGCCGCCCCCGCGACAGCTTCAGACCGAATCGGTTCGATCGAAAGGACACAGGTCACTGTCCAAGGAGGCCCCTATCTCCTGAGGAGGGGTGGTGCGC